>CAVQZQ010000073.1:0-8499 GCA_963718435.1 uncultured Acidobacteriota bacterium
GAGCGGGGTTCGTCTCCAATCGGGTCCTCATGCCGCTTATTAATGAAGCCGCCTTCGCCGTCATGGAGAACGTGGCCACCCCGGAAGCGGTCGATCAAGTCTTCAAGCTCGGCATGGCGCACCCCATGGGGCCTCTGACCCTCGCCGACTTCATCGGCCTCGATGTCTGCGTCGACATTCTGCGCGTGTTGCAAGAGGGCTTCGGCGACCCCAAATACAGACCCTGCCCGCTGATCGTGCGGATGGTTGACGCCGGGTGGCTGGGCCGCAAATCAGGTCGCGGCTTCTATTCATATGACAAATAGTCTGCTACCCCTTGAGCTGATTGTCGCCATCCCTCCTTACATGGAGTAAGGAGAGCTGCGCTACAATGATTGAGACAGGGGGCCCAATGACTACTGCGGCAGTCACGTCTAAAGGGCAAATCACGATCCCGGTCGAAGTCCGGAAGAAACTGGGTCTCAAACCGGGCGACAGAGTGCGCTTCATCGAAGGCGAAAATGGCGAGTACATCTTCAGGTCAAAAACCGGTTCGATCATGGCTTTGAAGGGATTCCTTCAATGGACCGGGAAGCCGGTCACGATTGAGGAAATGAACGAGACCATCGCGCAAGGCTGGGCGGGAGAACTGAAATCCGACGATTGAGCTACGATCAATGACCGGCCTCGATACCAACGTTCTCGCACGATTCTTTGCGCAGGATGACCCGGACCAGTGTCGCCGTGCCGACGAGTTTCTTCAATCGCTGTCACCGGAAAATCCGGGATTCGTATCCCTGGTCGTGCTCGCCGAATTGGTTTGGGTCCTGCTTCGCCGTTACAGCGCGACCAAGTCCCAGCTCATTCAATGCCTGAACCAGTTGCTCGATTCCCCCGAAGTGGTTCTTGAAGGGCAGACAGCAGTGACCCAGGCGCTTCGCCGCTTTACAGGTGCCAAAGTCGATTTCGTCGATTGCCTTATCGAGCGCTGCGGATACTCGGCCGGTTGTGGCGAAACCGTCACGTTCGACGTAAATGCATCCGCCGCAGCGGGCATGACCCTGCTCTAGGTCTCTGACCGCATGCTCTTGTACCAGCTATGGGTGCCCCAAGTCCCGATTTTGGGACCTGGGAATGCATGAACTCAAAGCGCGAAATCACACGGTCAGAGACCTGGTTCCAGTCTGCGGAACTGCCTCCTCTCAATATGCGTACATGCACTGAGGCGCTTAAACCCAGAAGCTGGCATCTGCGCGGCAAAGTCGTTGGAGGCGCGTCGAATCCTTATGCAAACCTTCTCTGACACTCTCAGTCAGGTTTTTCGGGCGATTGCAGCCAACAAGCTGCGAAGCTTCCTCACCATGTTCGGCATTGCCTGGGGCGTGGGCTCCCTGCTGGTGCTGGTGGGGCTGGGCGAGGGTTTTCGGTCGGGCCAGCATCGCCAGTTGGCGACCCTCGGCAACGACCTGGTCATGATGTGGAACGGGACCATTCCGGCGGTTGCCAACCAGCACACCGGAATGCGTCCCTACGAGCTGACCATGGGCGATGCCGACGCCGTGCGTCATTTGCCGCAACTCCGCGCCGTCACAGTGGAGTTGGCGCGCTCCGATCTCTATGAAGTGAGCCAGTGGAGCAACACCTCAAGCCATGTCATGGGCGTGGAACCGAACTACACGATAGTCCGCTTCATCCCTATGGCCACCGGCCGTTTCATTGACGCCATGGACCTCTCCGCGCGGCGCCGTGTCGCGGTTCTGGGCTTCAAGGCTGCCACCCTCTTGTTCAATGGCCGCCCCATGCTGGGCGAAACCATCACCGTCGACGGTACCGCCTTTACTGTGGTGGGAGGCGTAGACAAGATCAGTCGCGGGAACAACGACTTCGACGACCAGAAGGTCTATATCCCCGTCACCACCATGCAGGAGCTGTTTCCTCTCAAAGGCGAGAACATTCCCCAGGACGCGCTCACCTCCATCCAATACCAGCCCACCACCAAGGGCGAAATCGCGGCAGCGGTGGCCGCAGTGCACCGTGTGGTTGCGCAGCGGCACGGATTTGACCCCACGTTGGACGACGCCTTCTTCGAATTCAATACAGTGCAGGAAGAAAAGATGATTGGGGCGATTTTCACCGCCATGGACATCTTTCTCGGCGGCGTGGGAATTGTGACGCTGGGGTTAGGCGCAGTGGGCATCATCAACATCATGCTGGTCTCCGTCACTGAGCGGACCCGCGAAATAGGCCTCATGAAGGCGGTAGGCGCCACAAAGCGCAGCATCCTGTCGCAGTTTTTCTGGGAAGGGTTGTTGCTGACGGGCATCAGCGGGGTAATCGGCATTGTGCTGTCTGCGGGCTTCATGTGGCTCCTGCAGCAGGGACTCACGGGCAAAATGCCGGGATGGGACCCACCGCGGCTTGTTCCGTGGTCGGCAGCGCTGGCACTCGGGTCGCTGGTCGTCAGCGGGGTCGCCGCAGGGTTGTATCCAGCCAGCAAAGCAGCGCAGATGGATCCGATCGAAGCATTGAGGCGGGAGTAGAAGGGCAACGCAGCTTCTAAAATCTAGTGGCTCGAAGCTAGGAGTTTTGATCATGTTCGCAGACATCTGGGGCCAGGCGTGGGAAGCCATGATCTACAACCGGCGCCGCACGGCTATCACCATGATCGGAATGGCCTGGGGCATTGCCACGGTCGTGCTGCTCCTGGCCTATGGCGCGGGCTTCAGCCACGCCATCGAAGCCATCTTCGCCGAGTGGGGCACCAACGTCATCGGCACATTCCCCGGTCGCACCAGCGAACAGGCCGGCGGCGATAAAGCCGGTGTCCAGGTGCGCTTTACTGAAGATGATGTCGACCGCCTGCAGAACGCCGTTCCTGGAATCCAGCACATTTCACCGCAGGTTCAAAAAGACGTCCCGGTGCAAAACGATCTCCACACGTACGTGTGGACAGTGAACGGCGTCCGCTCAGTCTTTCAGGACATCTGGAAACTCGACACCGATAACGGGCGCTTTTTCAACGGGGCCGAGGACCAGCAGCGGGCCCATGTCTGCGTCATCGGGTCCGAGGCCAAGACCAAGCTCTTCTCGGGTGCCTGGGCCGTAGGCCAAACCATTCGGCTGAATGGCGTGATGTTTACGATCGTCGGCGTACTCTCTCCCAAGATGCAGGAGGGCGGCGAGCAGAACGATCGCAACCGTCAAATCTACGTGCCTTTCAGCACCATGAGCGACATCAAGGACACGAAGTACCTCGACGGCATCTGGTTCAACTATCAGGGTGATTACCAGTTGGCGGAGAAAAGCCTGCGGGATACGCTCGGCTCGGCCCATCATTTTCGGCCCACTGACCACAACGCGATCTACGTAGCTAACCTTCTCACGCAACTCCACCAGTTCAGTATCCTTTCGCTTGCTCTTCAGGTGTTGCTCTCGCTGGTGGGCGCTCTCACGCTGGGTATTGCAGGCATCGGCCTCATGAACATCATGCTGGTGGCCGTCCAGCAGCGCACCCGCGAAATTGGCGTCGAGAAGGCACTGGGCGCCCGCAAGCGCCATATCCTGCTCCAGTTTTTGTCGGAAGCATTCGTCATCACCGGCGTGGGCGGCATCAGCGGAATCGCCCTGGCTTATCTTGTTTCGATAATGGTGGGCCGAATCCCGTTTTACAGCGCACTCGCCCAGCACGCCGAAGGCGCCGACATCTATCTGAGAATCTCCCCCACATCCATCGTCGTCGCCACGGTGATTCTGTCCATCACCGGCCTCGTAAGTGGCATGATTCCGGCGATTCGTGCCGCAAATCTCGATCCGATCGAAGCGCTCCGATACGAGTGAATCGCGCAAAGAGCCAGAGAGCTGTCAGACACCATTTCAAAGTTCGTTAGCCTCGTGAACAAAAACTTTGGACTAAACCGCCAACGGCATTCCTGCCCCAAAACCGCCGAATTGTCGTAAATTGGGTTCGTGACCCCACATCGCTTTATTCAGAGTTGGACATGGCTTTGGCTGGCTCTTGCCGCCCTGCCGCTGTCGGTGATTTCCGCCGTTGCGCAGGATGTTGGCCTGCCCGAGAGCCTGCCCCAGGAGATCGGCAAAAAGCTCTCCGACCACGTTCCCGAAAAACCCACATTACCTCCTGCGTTCTCGATTCCGGTTCGACCCCTGGGTTATTCCGCCCCCGGCGTTTTCTATCTGGGCCGGCATTACCGCCTCGCCAGCCTGGATTTCATCGACGAGAACCGCCTGCTGTTCACCTTTCAAGTGCCCGGTCTGATGGAGCGTGAGGGTGGAGGCAGCTTGGGGAACGATGAGAGGCAAGTCCGCGCCGTGGTGGTGACGCTGCCGGATGGGAAGATCGAGGCCGAGACGTCATGGACGCTACACGACCGCGCCCGCTACCTCTGGATGCTCAAAAACGGCCATTTCCTGTTGCGCGATGGAAATGGCATTCAGGAAGGCGACGCCTCGCTTCAGATGAAGCCGTCCCTGCATTTCCCAGGGCGGCTGCTTTGGCTGGAGCTCACTCCAGCGCAACAGTTCATGAGCGTCAACTACCTGGCGCCACCGGCCAAGCCGAAAGACGCGCAGCCCGACGGTCCGGCTGCGGCCAAGACCAGCATGCCCGCGCCGGGGCAAAAGCCCGACTCGAAACCCGATCCGCCCCAGTTGAAACCTGACCTTGTGGTGCGCACTCTCAACCGGGACACAGGCCAGATCGTGGTGGAAAGCAAGATGGGCCTGGCAGTTCCGCAGTCCACGAGTTCCGACGGCTACCAGGAGGTGGAGGCCGGCATGTTCTCCGGCTTGCTTCAGCATGCCCAAATGTCCATCAATGCAGAGGGATTCATCGAAGCTCCCGGTGAGGATACGAACCGGTGGATCCTGAACTTGAAATCTTTCGACGGTAAAGCCAGGTTTCTGGACCGCGTCAATTCGGCCTGCCGGCCCACCTCAGAATTTGTGTCAGAGCATCAGTTCCTGATCACTGCATGCGATGTGTTCGGCGGATGGGACCTCGTCGCGATATCCACCACCGGTAACCGGATGTGGGGATTTCAATTGACGAAACATGAGATTTGGCCACAACTCGTCAATTCGCTTGATGGATCGCGTATCGCCCGAGAAACCGTGATCGTTGAGCACCCCGTCACCGACGGACACCCCCACACCATCGACCCGAAGAATTTCAACGGTCAGATCGTGCGCGTATTCAATGCTGCCAACGGCAAGATCGCCCTCGAGACAACCGCCAGCCCAATCTTCGATGGCGGCGGCAACGTGGCCACCTCGCCTTCCAGTCGCCGCGTGGCCGTCCTCAATGGTAGCGAAATTCAGGTCTTCGAGCTGCCCGCTCCCCCTGCGTTCCGGGGACATACCCCTTAAACTCCAGCCAAAGTCGAGACCGTTTAGGGCTCTCTCTCGTGGGCGTGGAGAGTTTTGAAAGGGTACGGCTTCAAAGCCTGCCCCTTGAGCGCAGTCGAAGGGTGCCGTAAAGGTGCATGAAACCTGGGGCTTCACAGGCTGCGGAAAAACTCAAACGGAGGGAGGCGGGGGTTTGAACCCCCGCATAAGGCCAGCAGCATCAATGGCTTTAGCCCCGGACGCATGCTTGCCGTCATTATTTGTCCGAAGTTCCGAGTTTTTCCGCAGCCGGTTTAGATGGGATGAGATGGCTGGTCTCGCGGAGAGCTAGGCTTTCCGCAGCGCACTCGAGGTGCCAGGAGGAGACCAGCCCCTGAAGGAATTCTTCAACCAAGACACCATCAGGAGAAATGCTGTAGCGGTGCCGATTGCTACACAGGCGGCAGCGTATCCACCACCGGCACGCCGGGAGGCGGCGTGAATTGGAATAGGCCTGGAGGGACATGCACGTCGGGTTCTTCGCCGGTGAACGTGAAGCGCGTTCGCGCGCCGTCTGCCTCTTCAATCTCAATGGCGGTGATGGCTCCATCGGGCATAACGGTGAGCGTGAGCCGGCGTACGCGCTTTTGCTGGCCTTTGGGCTGACCGGTCAGCGTGAACTGTCCATTGTGCACCGGCGTCATCTCCAGATGCTCGAGCTCCTTCTCCAGTTCCGTATGGCCGAGCAGAAAGCGCAGCGGTGAGCGAAGGTCGTCCAGTTCTTTTGCCGGAATACGCTGCACCTTCGGGTCCCCGCGCGAGTAGAACCACGCATACTTGCCATCAAGCAGGAAGAGCTTGCCGGGTGGCGCGCTGTACTCCCACTTCATTCGCCCGGGCTTAAGCAGGAAGAGGGTGCCGCTTTCGGTGCGGCTAATCCCCAGCCCCTCATAGCTCTCGCTAAATCGCGATTGCAGCGAATGGAGCTGGTTGTAGTGGCGGTCGACCCGCGAGGCCACGTCGTGAACGCTCAGGTTCTTGGGAGGAAGCGAAGGCGCAGCACCAGCACCGGCGTAAATAAACGGAGTCAACAGCAGCAATGCTACACAAGCGATGAATTGCCTTGTCCGGCGTAGAGTCCGAAAGAAACATCTTTCCGTCCCGGCTGTCAGACACACAACCGGAACAGAAAGCCCGAATTGAATGCGCAGGCTTGGATCGATCGATTGGGTCATTGCACCATCTGGGTGCAGTTGGTGCCGCCGCTGGGTCGGCTTTCATGGCGCCGCCCGATTCAAGGCAAAAGCCGCGATCGCCTGTCTTCCCCGGAGTGGCCGGAACTGCGGTGGCCGTATAGCTCGTAATGCGGTCCGCGTTGTTCACGTTCACCTTGGTGCAGTTTCCGATCGTGAAGATATACCCGGACTTGATGCCGGTTGCTAGCTCGCCATTGATCACTCCGGCGGCCGTCGCGCTCGGCGGTCCGGAGGCGGTTTCGCCGCCGAGAGACTGCAGGCTGCACGCGTATCCATTCGTAGGATAGGTGGACTCATACATCGATTCCGCTTCCTGAATCGTTTGCAGCGACTTTTGCGCCGAGAGTTCGTTGGCGTGCTTGCGAATCTTGCCCGCCGTGGGAATCGCCACCAGCATCAGGATGAGAATGATCGAAATAACGATCAGCAGCTCCATCAACGTGAAGCCACCCTGCCCATCGGTCGAAAACCTTTCCCCAGGCGCCCTGTTCGGCTGCATTCCGTCGCGCACGCCACGCCGATTGCTATAGATTGAGAACTTGCATTTCATGGGATCCCATTGCCTCACGAAGCAGGCCGGCACACCGGCCACTCCCGACAAAATCGTATACCGTATGGACGCGGAAGGGAAATAAGACGCTCGGAAAGGCAGGGATCAGGGTTCAGAGATCAGGGGAAAGGGAACGGGAGACCGGGCAGTTGTTTTGTAGCCAGTGGATGGGTGATTAGTAATCAAGAGCGACGGCCCTTGTAACGAATTCGACTGTTACAGGGGTGCTAAGTGGAGGCAAAAATTCTTGACCCCCTGTTCCCTGAACCCTGACCCCTGAACCCTGAACCCTGACCCCTGAACCCTGACCCCTGAACCCTGACCTCTGACCCCTGACCCCTGATCCCTGTTCCCTGACCCCTGCCTCTAACACACCAGCTTCGCGCGGTTCAGCTTGATGCCGTCGAGGCGGCCGAGCAGAGTCACCGCGATGCGGTCCGGATCAAAGAGTCGCTGAGCCATTTGCTGCACCTGCGCGGCATCCACAGCGTCGATGCGCGCCGTGATCTCTTCTACGCTGAAGAACTGCTTGAAGTACATCTCTTGCCGCGCCAGGTTGGCCATGCGGGAGTTGGAGCTCTCCAGCCCCATCAGGATGTTGCCCTTCAACTGGTCCTTGGCGCGGGTCAGCTCTTCCTCGCTCAGCGGGCTCTCCTTCAGGTTGCGGAATTCAGCCAGGATCAGGCTGACCACTTCGAGCGCCTTGCCGACCGAGGTCCCCGCGTAAATGCAAAGTGTGCCCGTGTCGCGATATGGGTTCAGGTCGGAGTAGATCGAGTAGGCCATGCCGCGCTCCTCGCGGATGGTCTGGAACAGCCGCGAGCTCATCCCACCGCCGAGCACTGTGTTGAGAATGAGCGTGGTGTACCGATTGTCGTCCGTAATGGGCGGAGCGGGAACGCCGAGGCAGATCTGTACCTGTTCGAGCGCTTTCTTGTTGCGGAGCAGAATCCGGGCGCTGGCTTCTGGCGCCTTCTGCTCGCGGATTGCCTCGCCAGACGTCAGGCCGGAAAACTTCTCTGCAATCGCCTCGGCAAACTGATCGTGGTCCAGGTTGCCGGCCGCCGAGAAAACCATGTTCCCGCCATGAAAGCTGTCGTTGTGATACGCGAACAGTTTCTCCTGGTCGAGTTTGGCCACCGTAGCCGACGTGCCCAGAATCGGCTTGCCCAGGGGATGGTCTTTCCAGAAACTTTGCGTGAAGAGCTCGTGGACCAGCACATCCGGGTTGTCTTCGTCGATCTTGATCTCTTCCAGAATCACGCCCCGCTCGCGTTCGATCTCGGTCGAGGCGAAAACAGGGTTCAGCACTAGGTCGGCCAGCACGTCGAGCGCAATCGGCACGTGTTCCGCCAGCGACTTCACGTTGAA
>CAVQZQ010000074.1:0-6872 GCA_963718435.1 uncultured Acidobacteriota bacterium
GTCCACGCCATACGCGACAGGCCTGCGGCGAGTATCGCGATCTTCTCTGTCAGCGGCACACTGACCCGATGTGAAAACACATCGTACCGGGCGAACTCAATGCGCTTGAGCAAAGCGTGGTAGATCGACACAAGCACCCAGAGCGCCGGCCTGCTCTCGCTGTCGATCATCGGCGATAAGGCCTGCGCCGACGTATAGTAATTTTCCGCGCGACGAGAAATTTCCTCCAGAAGTGCCCTTTCTTCGGGAGTCGGCGGCATTCCGGGCGCGCGATGCAGCAATGCTTCGAGAGAGACATGATGCGCGGCGAGATCTTCCAGCGGCAGGTACACGCGATTCCGGCTTGCATCCTCCGCCACATCGCGCAAAATGTTGGTCAGCTGAAACGCAATACCCGTTTCCTCGGCCAATTTCTCCGCACGCGGGTCGGTATACCCAAAGATGCGAATACATACCAGGCCAACTACGGACGCAACCAGATAGCAGTAGCCGTAGAGATCGTCGAATGTCGCATAGGTATCGGGCGCGCTGCTTGTCGCCGGCTTCAGGTCCATGGTCGTGCCGGCCACTAACTCGTCCAGCAAACTGAGCGGGATTGCGAAGCGCGTGGTAGCGTCGCGCACGGCAACAAAAACCGGATCGGCCGTCGTGCCGCCCTGGCTCGCCTCGCGCCATGCGGCCAGCCATGCGTCCAATCGACGGCGGCGCTCATCGCGGGAGAGGCTTTCATCGTCGGCCAGATCGTCGGCACGGCGCATGAATGCATAGATGGCGCAGATCGCATTCTTCCGCTCGGGCGGGCAAAGCCAGAAAGGCGTAATAGAAATTCTTCGCTTCGCGTTTCGCGATGGCCCGGCAGATCGCGTAGCGCTTCATCCAATGTGAGTGCCTGGGTCAAGCCGCCTTCCCTCAAGAACGTACCCCGAGGCGGAAAAATGGCAGCATCTTGTCGCTTACAGCGCGCAACGCGAGCGCCAATTTGGTGCGCTTTGAGATAGCGGGTCTTGCGCTCAACACATCATAGTCCTGGCGCTCGATGGCGCGCAGAATTTCAAGTCCGCCGCGGCTGAAGAGGTCAAGGTCCACCGCCAGATCGCGGCTGACCATGCCGATCAGCGGGAGCCCTTCCTCAAACAGCCTCCGCGCAAAATCCACTTCATAATCAAGCAAGGCGCGAAACCCTGGAGTAGCAATTCCCTTCGCGATGGTTTCATCATTCACGTCGAAGCGCCGCATGTCCTCTTGAGGCAGGTACACGCGATTCTTGGCGAAATCCACGCGCACATCCTGCCAGAAGTTGGCTAGTTGCAGAGCGGAGCATGTCGCATCTGACAGTCTGAATCGCTCCTCGTCAGCGTAGCCGCAGGCGTACAGCACCAGGCGGCCGACTGGATTCGCTGAATAGCGGCAATACTCCAGAACTTCTTGCATGGTAGCGATAGCGGGTGACGGTCTGATCCTGGCGAAACGCGGTCAGCAGATCGGCAAACGGTTCCTTGGGAATGGAGCAGGCGCGGATCGTTTCTTTCAACGCAACAAAGACAGGATGGCGCGCGCAGCCTTCGTAGCAGGCATCCAGTTCTCGACCCCACATGTCGAGTAGCGCTAAGGAGATTGCGGGATCTCCAACCTCGTCGCCCAGATCGTCGGAGACGCGGCAGTAAGCGTAGATCGCATGAAAATGAGGCCGCAAAGCCTTGGGCAAAAACCATGTGGCCACATGAAAATTTTCGTAATGCGATTCGGCCAGGCGCTTGCACCATGCGCGCGCCTCTTCGAGCGAGGGCGGGGCCGCCGGCATGCGATACGCCGTGGGCAGTGCCGACCAGCCGCGAGCGATCAGCTCGTCTTGAGGCAGCGCATCATTGTCGGGGTGCAGGGTAGCCGTGGTCATTCCGTTGCCTCAGGGCACGATGGCGGTCTTGATTTCGCTGCTGCGCTTCATCAACTTCTCAAAGACCCGGTTGAGTTCATAGAGATGGGCATGTCCGGTAATGAATGCGCTGGCCTGGAAATGGCCGCCCGCAATCAGGTCCAGCGCCTGCGGCAGATCGCCGGGGTGTGGTGGAAAGTGGCGCGAAGAGTGATGTCGCTGTAGTGAATGCGATTGGTGTCGAGGTTGACTTCAGTACCAACGGCGCATCCGCCAAAGAAGTTTACCGTGCCTCCTTTGCGCACCATCTCCACAGCTTCCTGCCAGGATTCGGGCACACCTACTGCTTCAATGGCAATGTCGACGCCGCGATTCTTGGGAGTCAGCGCACGTGTTTCACGAATGGCCTTGCGAATGGTGCTTGTCTGCACCACATGGGCCGCGCCCAGTTGGCGCGCAGCTTCACCTGGCCGTCATGCTTGACGACCGCAATCGTTTCACATCCCGCCAGCGCGGCCACATGCAAGATCATCAACCCCAGCGGGCCGCCGCCGATGACCGCAACGATGTCGCCGGGGCGCGGACGCGAATCTTCAAAGCCATGTACCGCGCAGGCCAGCGGCTCAGTCAGCGCTGCATGCTCCAGCGGTACATGATCGGGAACATGCAGCGTGTTCTTGGCGACGATGCGCGCCGGGATGCGAATGAATTCCGCATAAGCGCCGTTGTTGAAGAGCAGATCGTCGCAAAGGTTTTCCTGACCGCGCTCGCAAAAGTAGCATTGGCCGCATGGCGCAGAGTTGAGCGCCACTACGCGGTCGCCAGGAGCAAAAGTCGGTGACGCCGTCACCTGCCTGCACCACCGTCCCGGCCAACTCATGGCCAAAAAGCGCCGGGGGCACAATCATGCGCGCGTGATATCCGCGGCGAAAACCTTCAAGTCCGTTCCGCAGGTAAGCGCCGCGCCCACGCGAACGATCAGCTCTCCCGGCGCCGCCTTCGGGCACTGGCACGCTTTCGATGCGAATGTCTTCGCGTCCGTGGAGGATCGCGGCCCTCATGGTTGTCGCCATCAGATGCCTCCTTACTCCGCTCCAACCCCGAAGACAGGCTCAATCATAATCTTCATCGAGTCCGCCTTGGGATGCGATGCCACCTCGATCGCGGCAACCGCTTCTTCCATCGGGAACCGGTGCGAGATCAACTGCGTCAGATCAAATCCATTGCGATAGCCGCCAAAGACCAGATCGGTCACTTCGTCAAGAATGCCGAAACGACGACGAATAGGACCCGAGCAGGGTCTTCTCATCCACGCAAACCGCGCCGGGATCGATGGTCGACCTCGCCATGCTGGGTCTGGGCAAACAGCATCACTTTACCGCCGGGCCGGGCTGCGTCCATGGCGGTACGAATCAGCGCATTGCCGCCCACGGCGAGAATCACGGCATCCGCCCCCCGGCCGTCGGTCTCGGCAAACACCCTGTCGACCACATTCTCGCGTCCCTGCATGGATTGGATGCTTGCAGTCCGAATTTGGCTGCAATTGCGTGGCGCTCAGGGTAAAGATCCGAGGTCAGCACCCGTGCCCCGATGCGGCTGGCAGCACCGCGTGCATCAGCCCAATTGGCCCCTGGCCGATGACCAGAACCGTGTCGTCCGTGGCAAGGTTGAGCAGTTTGACGCCTTTCAGCACGGTGTTGACCGGCTCCACGAAGGCTGCCTGCTCAAAGGGTACTCCGTCAGGGATCCGGACGACCCCGCCATTTGTGGCGACAAAGTCCATGACCCGGATGTACTCAGCAAAGCCGCCGCCTGAAGGCTCAAACCCGGCTGTGACTCCGGTTTTCTTGTAGAGCGGGCACTGGGCAGGAGTTCCTTTGCGGCAGTAGTAACACTCGTTGCACGGGACGTGGTGAAAGGTCATGACACGGTCGCCCACGGCGAAGCCGGCCACGCCCTCGCCGACGGCGACGATAGTTCCCGCCATTTCGTGGCCGAAGATGCGCGGCGCGGAATGAGAGCCGGTAATGAATCTTCTTGAGGTCGGTGCCGCAGATGCCGCAGGTGGCCACTCTTACCAGCAGCTCGCCCGGCCCGATACGGGGCACAGGAACGGTTTCGACGCGCATGTCGTTCACGCCGCGATAGACGACAGCGCGCATGGTGGCGGGGATCTTCGTTTCCGCCGTGCTTTCACGGTTTGTGATTTGGGTAGCCATTCTGTTCTCTGATTTGACCTCATTGCATCCAGAAAATTGAGCAACCACTCCGCAATGCTCTGGGAAGCTCTTCTACTATTTTCGCCCATCCGCACCAATGCGGGCCAGTACCACGGGCCGCAGGAGCGCATAAAGGATAAAGCCAGCAGTCTAAACTGGCCGTCTGGAGAGATGAAACGGTTGAAATCAGGCAATTCTTCGGTGAAACCGTCACTGACGCCCTTGATGCAGTAGAACGGAATGCCCCGCATCGCAGCCAGGCGGGCGAGGGCGGCGGCTTCCATGTCCACCAGAGTTGCGCCGTAGGTGGAGGCGAGGCGGCGTTTCTCGGACGCGCCGGCGACTTTGGGACTGGTGACCAGCCAGAGGTCGCCTGCTCCCGCATCGCAGCGGAAACGTTCGCCGGTACGGACGTCGATGACTCCGGCAACGTTGTGGGCGGTCCCGGGCTCGACGTCGGAGGTGAGGGCGCCGGCCCAGCCAATGGAGAGAACCAGGTCGATGGGACCACCGTCTTCAAGGGCGGCGAAGGCGCGCGTGGCGGCTTGCTGGCCGGCTCCAGCGCAGGCGGCGATCCCACTCCTCTTCTTCGTTGCGCTTCGCCCAGAACCGGATGCCATTGCGGGTGCTGTGCGGCCAACCGAGGACCAGGGGTTTGAGCTCGCCAGGCATGGCGGCGACGATGGCAACTCGGGTCATGGCTGGCCTTGCGGAGCGTAGCCGTTGGCGCGGAACCAGTCGATGGCGGCGCGCATAGCTGGGTAGACAGGCAGGATGCGGAAGCCCAGTTCCTGTTGGGCACGGGCACTGGAGGCGAACATCTTCTTGCGGCCCATGCGAACCTCTTCCAGCGTGGCGCGGGGTTCTTTACCACGGATGCGGCCGGTGATCCACTCCTCAAAAAAAGCGTAGGTGGCAGCGATGGCGAATGGGATCTTCGTGGTCGGCGAGGGGATGCCGGTGATGGCCGACATCTTGTCGAGGATCTGCTTGAGGGTCAGGTTTTCGCCGCCGAGGATGTAGCGTCGGCCGGGTTGACCCTGGGTGAGCGCGATGACATGGGTGCGGGCGACTTCGGCTACGTCGACGAGGTTGAGGCCGGTGTCGACGTAGGCCGGAAATTTGTGGTTGAGGAAGTCGACGAAGATGCGGCCTGTCGGCGTTGGCTTGGCGTCGTTGGGGCCGATGGGGGTGGTGGGGTTGAGGATGATGACCTGCTGACCATCCTGGGCGGCGGCGATTGCCTGCTGTTCGGCCATGAACTTCGAGCGCTTGTAGTGGCCGACCATGTCGGCGAGCGAGACGGGTGTGTCTTCATTGATGACGATGCCATCTGTCCTAAAGTGCATGGTGGCGACGGAGGAGGTGTAGACGACTCGGCGGACGCGGGCTTCACGGGCGAGGCGCAGCAGGTCGCGGGTGCCGTCGACGTTGGCGCGGTACATGGTGTCGGGATCGCGGATCCAGAGGCGGTAATCAGCGGCAACGTGGACGACGGCTTCGCAGTCTGCGAGGGCTGGAGCAAAGGATTCGGGCCGGGCTAGGTCGCCGGCGACGGTATCGCCGGGGATGCCTTCGAGGTTATTGAGATTGCTCGTCTTGCGGACCAGCATACGGAGGTCGGCACCTTCGGCGGCGAGAGCTTTCGCCACGTGATGGCCTACAAAACCGGTGGCGCCTGTGAGAAAGATCCGCATGGTTGAACTTCAATGGTAACTGGCGGGCTGGAAACTGCACAAAATGGTCGGAATTGGTATGCAAAATGATTGATTTTAGTGCGATTTGCTTCAATTTGCTCGACACATTTTAAGTGTAACTGTGGAACCGGTTAGCCCATTCGATTGAATTTGCTAGAGTTAGGTGCGGATGTACAGTTTCACAGCATTTTTAGGTGGTTTTTCCCTCGGAACACGGGCGCCACAAGCAGAATGGCTTACGACAGCCTGGCTTTAGCCGCAAGCAATGGCGAAGGGAAAGAGAACGTCGTAGGCACGAGCTATACTGCTCATTTATTGATGGTTATGCATCGCGTTGGCGAAGACAAGGCGTAGAACCATTGACGAAAAAGACCTAATGGTCCAAGCCGCCGCTACTCCAGCGAGTCTGGGTGGAGGGCGTACTTTTCGCCAGCGGACTTCTTTTCGTTGTAGGCCTTGACCCAATCTTCCCAGTGCTTGCCGGCGGCGCGATCCTTGCCGCTGAATTCGAGGCGGGCGATCTCGGCAAAGCTCAGCTTGCGCTTGTCGGACGCGGAGGGCGTGAAGTACTGGAGGTAGGAATCGGCCAGCGTCGCGCCGACCTGGCGGTTGAAGATGTAAGCCTGAATGCGCTCGCCGGATTTCAGCGTGAGGGTGACGTCGCCGCGATATTCGAAGGCTTTCTCAAGGGCCTGGCAAATGTCTTTGTCGCTGGCCAACTCGGGGATCCAGCCTTCAAGCTGCTCGTGTTGGGTGCCGGGGGCGAGCTCCAGCGCTTCAACTTGCTCCATGGAGTATTTGAGGACTTCGGCGGTCATACTTGAATTCCCTCAGGGGCTAAAGCCCGGAATTTCTTTGGTGCTGAATGTACGGGCTGAAGCCCGTACCCTTCACAGCGATGTCTCAGGGGCTGAAGCCCCGGTTATTCCTTGCTGCTTGCGGCACGATTCGCCGCGGCGAATCGGGCCCTGACACATCACGGTTTCTCGAAGCGGTTTGCCCGAAGGGCTTGCAAAAAAGCAACTGCAGGTCCTTCGACTCTCTCCGCTGCGCTTCGGTCGCTCAGGATGACAATTCCATTGA
>CAVQZQ010000075.1:0-11735 GCA_963718435.1 uncultured Acidobacteriota bacterium
CCAGGTTAACTGGAAAATAGATCTCAGGGAGAAGCATTGGGCCTTTCGCAACAGAAGTTGGCAAGAACCGTGACCGTCGTGGGCGGCGGCGTGGCTGGAATGAGCGCGGCCTGCGGTCTTGCCGAAGCCGGCTATCGTGTGGAACTGATCGAACGGCGCGGCTACCTGGGGGGACGGGCGTCTCATACCTGCACCCCGGCGTGAACGAGGTGATCGACAACTGCCAACACGTGGTGTTCGGGTGCTGCACAATCTTCGGTTTCTACCGGCGCATCGGGGTTGCGGACAAGATTCACTGGACCAGCGACATGACGATGATCGAGCCCGGCGGCCGGCGTTCGCGGCGGGCCATTAGCGACCTGTGGGCTGCCCGCGCCGCTGCACGGCATGCCGGGCCTGCTGAGGGCGCGAGCGCGTTCAGTTTCGCGGACAAGGTGGCGCTGGGCGAGCGCGTTTCAAGCCATGATGAGGCCGGGGCCGCTAGATGGACTGAGGAGACACTGGAAGCTGGCTCGCGTCGTCACAAGCAGACTGAGGGGCGCTGAATCACTTCTGGCGGTTGGTGATTGCCAGTGCGCTCAACGCGGATATCGAGCACATCGCGTTCCTTACGCAGCCAAGGTGGTGCGCGAGCTCTTCATGAACTCTGCGCAGGCGGGAAGCATGGGGATGAGCACCGTGCCGCTGAGCGAGCTTTACGACGGGGGCGGCAGTTTCTGAAAGAGCACGGATCGCGTGTTCGTCTCAACGCAAATGTCGAGTCGCAGAGTGGGATGCGAGAGAGCGTCAGGTGGACCTGATCACCCGCACTGGGGACGATACCTCCGAGTTTCTGGTGCTCGCATTGCCGTTCGAGGCTGGCAGAAGCTGGTGCCGGGATGCCGCCGGCTTCGGGAGCGGACGGGTCTGGCGGCAGATTGCGCAGCACGAGCATTGGCCCATCTGCAGCGTGCACCTGTGGTTCGATCGCGAGATCACAGACGCTGGACCACGCGGTGCTGCTCGATCGCGAGATTCACTGGATGTACAACAAGGGCAGGCTTCAGCCTTGGCGCAAGGTGAAGGGAAGCTATGTGGAGCTGGTGGTAAGCGCTTCGCGGGCGTTCGCGGGCGTTCGCGCGAGAAGCGATCGCGCAGGCTTCAGCGGAGTCGGTGAGTTCTTTCCGGAAGCCGCGCAGCAAAGCTGAAAAGGCGGCGCTGATCAAGGAAGTGCGCGCGACCTTTGGTGTGCCGCCAGGGATCGATGCGGCGCGGCCGAGCGCGACGCTCCGTGGCCGAATTGATTTCTGGCCGGCGACTGGGTAGCGACCGGATGGCCATCGACAATGGAGAGCGGCGCGCGCTCGGGTCATCTCGCGGCCGAGGCGGTGTGTGCAAATGTGGCACGAGCCACGCATTCTTGAGCCGGATCTCAAGCCGCAGGGATGATGCGTATTTGGTAAGAAGCCGCTGAGAGCTGATGGCTGAAGGTGAAGGCAGCAGATTTCAGTGCGCCAGAAGATAGACCCCGATGCAGACCAGCACGGCGGCGGTCCAGCGGCGGCGATCTACGTTCTCATGCAGGAACAACTTGCCTGCGATGGCGTTGGTGACCAGCGTGAGAGAAGCCGAAGCCGGCGCAACCAGGCTCAGGTTCAGATGATTCAGAGCGAAGAGCAGCGAGAAGAAAGCCAGGGCAAGAAAGCCAACACCGGCAAAGAACAGCGGGCAGGTAATGACGGCCCGGATCGCGCCTTTGATGCCGACGGGCGCGAATCTCATCGAGATCGCCAATGGATTTCATGGCAGCGGCGGTAAGCACCTCGCCGGCGGTGGAAGTGAGCACAATGGCGGCGATCATGGCTGCGGCAGCCCACGGGCCCGGAGGCTGCAGAGGAGGGAACCGTCATCGCACCTGCTCCTCTTCCAATGCAGACTTCGCGCGGCTGGCCGTCTCAGTCAACGACGGACCTTGCGCCACGAATCCCACGCCGACCGTGATGAGCACGATTCCGGCCCAGCGCTGCAGGGAAATGGGCTCGTGCAGCCAGAATCGCGGAGAGGAAGGCGACGATGACATTTCCGAAGGCGGTGGCAGGAAGACAAAAGTGAGGTCTGCCCAGGAGAGCGCCGTGAGATAGCTGGCAAAAAAGCCGATAAGCAGCGCGATTCCCACGGCGATCCATGGAGTGAAAACGGCTGCGATGAGGGTGCCGGGTGCGCCAGGGTAATCGGGGAAAGTGGGTCATGCCGCGGGAAAGGCAGGTATCGCCGAGAGGTGCGCAAATCGCGACCAGCCCCAGAATCGCTACTGATGCGTGGTGAGGTTGTGTGCGTCATCGAATGCTGCGTTCCTACTGCGGTCGCAAAGAAAAAGAAGGGCGGACGCAATTGCGGCCCGCCCTTCAGTGAGCAATCGAGGGACGTCTACGCGCCGGCGCCTAACGGGGCCGGCGGATCGGCCTGGCGGCTGCGCTCTTCCTTAACCATCTTGTTGCGTTCCGCGCGAAGCTTAAGGAAGGCCTTGGCTTCAACGTAAAGGCGAGGCACGTCGCGATTGACGATCGCCTTCCACACCACGCGGAACGCCGCCTTGGGACGGAAGTAGTACTCATCGTAGAAGCGGTGCACCATCTCCATCACGTAGTCGGTGGGAGGCCGGGATACTCGATGTGCGCCATCTGGTGGCCGCCGCCGTCTTCCATCTTCTCGTTGGTGATGAAGCCATTGGACTTGGCGTAGTCGTAAAACTCGGTGCCGGGATAGGCGTGCGCGATGGAGACCTGGATGGTTTCCAGTCCAGCGTCTTGGCGAAGTTGATGGTGTTGCGGATCGACTCCTTGGTCTCGCCGGGCAGGCCGAGGATGAAGTCGCCGTGAACGACGAGGCCGAGGTCGTTGCAGTCCTTGGCGAAGGCGCGGGCACGTTCGACGGTGGCGCCCTTCTTGATGTTCTTGAGGATCTGCGGATCGCCGGACTCAAAGCCCACGATCAGCAGCCGGCAGCCCGCTTCCTTCATGGCCTTGAGCGTTTCGCGGTCGGTGGTCACGCGCGACGTGCAGCTCCAGGTCAGGCCCAGCGGCTTGAGCTTTTCGCAGAGCTCGATGGTGCGAACCTTCTGGATGTTGAAGGTGTCGTCGTCAAAGAAGAACTCCTTCACTTCAGGGAAATTCTCCTTGGCCCACTTCAGCTCGGCGGCCACATCGTCGGTGGAGCGCTTGCGCCATGCGTGTCCGCTGAGCGTCTGCGGCCAGAGGCAGAAAGTGCACTGCGCCGGGCAGCCGCGCGTGGAGTAGAGCGCGATGTAGGGATGCAGCAGGAAGGGCACGTTATAGCGGGTCACATCCATGTCGCGCTTGTAGATCTTGGTCGCCCAGGGCATGGCGTCCAGGTCTTCGATCTGCGGGCGGTCGGGGTTGTGGATGATCTTGCCGTCCTGCTTATAGCTGATGCCGAGAATCTCGTTGAGCGGCTTGCCCTGCGCAAACTCGACGACGGAGTAATCGAATTCGCGGCGGCAGATGAAGTCCAGCGCGGAGCACTCGTTCAGGGCCTTGTCGGGGGAGGTGGTAACCGGCGGACCGACGAAGGCGATGCGAATAGAGGGATTGGCGGCCTTGATGGCCTCGGCCAGCCGCTGGTCGCCCTCCCAGCCACCGTGGAGGTGAACAGGACCAGGAACTCATAGTCCTTGCAGATCTTAATGGTTTCGGCGGCGGAGACGTGGTGGGGAGGGGCATCGAGCAGCCGTGAGCCCTCCAGAAGTCCGGCCGGGTATGTCAGCCATACCGGGTACCAGTAAGATTCAATCTCGCGCGTTGCCGGCCAGCGCGAGCTCGCTCCGCCGTCGAAATTCTCAAACGAGGGCGGGTTCAGGAATAGCGTTTTCAGGGGCATAGCCATCCTTTCAATTCTATCATTTTCGGCGTTTCTCAGGCGTGAAAACGGGGAATGGGGCTATTTGGGGTGCAACTCGTTTAACCAGTCTTCCATGTGGCCGAGAGCCCTAAGCAGGGTCAGCCTTGCCTTCACGAGTTCGAACCCGGCGTCCAGTGCTTCCATAACCTTTTCGTTTTCATCGATGCGCGCCAGCTGTTCGGCTTTAGGCGAGAGCTGAGGCGCGGCGTTCGGTCCGGCTCCAGACCCGTTCCCCAGTTCCAACTGCGCGAGCACAGCTTTTAGATGCTCGTCGGCAATCTGTTGCTTCAAACTTGCGATTTCTGTTTCGGTGTCGAGTTCGCGGATGCCGCCAGTCAGCTCTGCAATCTGGATTTCGTTCTGACGTTGCGCCTGTTCGGCTTCGACGGTCGCCCGCAGGGCGTCAGCAGCCGATTCTTTCGATTTTGCACGGTGCACCATGTCGAACAATGGAATCTGGATAGCGATTCCCGAGCTGAAGTTGTTTGCCGGAAGCGGGCGGGCGAAGAAGGAATTCACATCGTTCAGGATCGTAGTGTTGCGGTTGTACTGTGCCACAAAAGTGAGCTGGGGAAGGTAGTCGATCTCTTCATCGCCCTTTGCTGAGCGCTGCTTTGAACGAGCCAACATTTGCGCGGACTCGATGCCCGAAAGACGGCGCGGCGATTCGTCTCCGGCGATTTTGGGGACTTCGGGGATGCTGGAGTGGTCAGGTGTAATCGACCCCACGGGTAGACCGGTCAAAGCGGCAAGCTGCTGCGCCAGCGTTCCTGCGCGAGCCTCCAATTCCTGACGCTTCAATTTAACCTGCGCAGACGTAAGCCGCGCCTGCAATAGCTCACTCAATGGTTCGACGCCGGCCTCGGCGCGCTCTTGCTCGATCTGAACCAGGCGAGTGGCGAATCCCTCTTGCTCATGTGCGGCTGTCAAATCGTGTTCAACCGTATCGAACTCAATGTAAGCCGTCGATGCGTCAAGCGCGACCTGCTCACGTGCATCCTTCAAATTAGAGGACGCTGCCTGCAGTCCAAAGCGTGCCGCCTCAATGTAGCGCTTCTGCGGAATACTGAAGACCAGGGACTGGACCGTCGCCGTCCATATTGAAGGAGGGTTTCCTGTGAATCCCACCTCCGGGAATGCCGGAAGCCCGGTGCCTAGAGACAGCGAAGGTACGACGACGTCTCTGCTCTCTGCCAGCGCCGCACCGGCCTTATTCACATCGGCCTGGGCGATTCGGACAGCAGTGCTGTTGCGCTGCGCCAGATCGACCACCGTGGGCAGCGAGACTTGCGCGGAGAGGATCGTTGGCGCAGAGCCAACCGCCATTCCGATGAGAATGGATTGCCAGACCGCGCGTTGTTTCCTTCTACTGTTCACGTATTGAGATCCGGTCAAAACTTCAATTCCTGCGCGGGGCGATAATCATGGGCGAGTTCCAGCGCCGCCGTTCGCTCGCGCCTGGCCGCGGCTACATCGCCGAGTCGGGCATCGAGTCGCGCAAGGCGCGTGTGCGCCACAAACGCCGGCGCCTCCTCTGTTTTTGATGAGCCCGCGAGATATTCCTGGAGCATCCTGGCAGCCAGTTCCAGATTCCTGCCGGCCTCGGTTAGCACCGAAGATCCATTGAACAGTGCAACGCCCGCATGCCTGTCGTGTTCCGCTGCATTCAAACCGCTTTGAACGGCCGCTTCCATTTCAGGCCAGCGTCCGCGTTGACGATAGAAGCTGGCCAGTCTCATCCATTGAAATGCAGGATGCTCGCTCGCTGCGATCGCCTGTTTGAAATTTCGCTCGGTCGCATCATAGTCTTTCAGTTGTTTTGCTATTCCGGCACGCAACTCAAAAGCGCGTGTGGGGTCAACTTTGTCCAACCGTGAGGCAATTGCTTCGGCCTTGTCAGTGCCCCCGCCCACAATTCCAGGCGCGTTATAGTAAAACTCACCCAAATCAGCGAGAACTTCCGCATCGCGCGGGCTCAGGTGAGCTGCTTCTTCGAACTCCTCTCGCACTCTCTTTGCCAAAGAAAAAGCACTCAGGAATGAGACGATCTGCCTTCTCCCCGAGCGCCCGGCCAAGCCAAAGGTGATCATAAGAGTTCTGTCCATCTGAATCGACAGCTTGTTGGCATTCGCCGCAGCCAAATCCCAATCCTCTAACGAATAGAAGATGCGGCACTTCAGGTAGTGGGACTCGGCGGACGGGGGAAGTGAACCAAGCAGTGTCATCGCCTTGTCTGCCTCGCCCGCTTGCAAAGCTGCATTAGCCTGAGCCATGGTCCCGTTGTGATTGCGCAGAAGCCGAGATGGCAAAGGCTGCTGCCATAAAACCCGCCTGAGCTATCTTCCTCACTGCACAACCTGGATTGGGATGCCTTGTTGCAAGGGTTGTCCCGAGGTTGTTCCGGTCGCCACGAGGTCTCCATCCTTGAGTCCGGAGACAATGGCTTCCTGCGTCAGATTGAAAGCTCCGGTTACGACCGGCGTTCTGCGTAGTTGGCCGTTCACCACCTTGAAGACGTAAGTCTTGCCATTCTCAGAGTAGAGCGCCTCTCGGGGAATACTCAGCACACCCGATTCGCTGGAAGTGGTCACGGTGACCGTTACGTTGGTATCGGGCAACAATCCGCCATCTCCGCCGTCGATCTGGACCAGCACTTCGCCAACGGTACGCGTGCCGAGGTTCATCACCGTGACAGGAACACGCTCGATGTGGCCATGCCAAACTCGACCAGGCTTGGCGTCCCACTTGATCAGAACTGGCTGGCCAACGGCGAGGCCGCCAATTTCCGGCTCATCGAAATAGGCTCGCACACGTTCAAAATGCAGATCGGCCATCTGGAGCAGCAACGCACCCTGCTCAATGAATTCACTACGGGCGACATTCACGCTATAAACAGTCCCCTTGATCGAGGCATGAACTGAGGTTTGTGCCTCTACCGCTCGCGCGGCCGATAGATTGGCTTCCGCATCCGCGAGGGCTGCTTGGGCCCGCGCCACTTCCGATTGAGAGTATCGACTCTGCGAACTGAGCAGAGACGCGTCGAGGCTGGCTTGTGCCGCATCAAGCCGTTGACGGGCCGCAGCTACTTCGCCTGCCGAGGCCGCTCCGGTGGCATTGAGTTTGATCAGGGCTTGCAGATCATGCTGAGCCTGATCGTGCTCTATTCGGTTCCTTGCCAGGTCGGCGGCCGCCGCCTGGCGCTGTTCCAATGTGCCGTTGTGAATGACCGAGTCGAGTCCAGCCTGAGCAGATTTAACCCCGCTCTGGGCGGCGGCTAACCGGGCTCGCGCCTGCATGTCATCCAAAACCATCATCAGTTTTCCGGCGGGTACTTCGTCTCCCGGCTGCACGTAGACTGCCTTGACCGTGGTGGCAATGGGACTGTGAATTGGTTGATTGCTTTCCGGTTCTACGCGTCCGTTGGTACTGGAGGTGCTTGCCAACGGTTCATGAGTGACCTGCGCGACGCGCACCTCCAGATGCTCCCTGGTGAGGGAGCGCACCGAGAAAAATACCAGGACCAGTACGATGATTGCGCCGAGCCAGAGCCAGCGCCTGTCCAATTGCTTTCGTGCTTCCGCCATTCGTAGACCTGAGCCAGTATATAGGACTCAATATCACGCCCAGAGGGAGCAGAAATTGTGTCCAAAACGAACGGCGCGAATGATCTGGCGGGTTCAATGGTGGCAATATTTGACTAAACGAAACACCTTAGAATGTCAGATTGAAATTGAATACGGATACCGCTCTGCCCTCTGCATAGAGCCGCCTGACAGTCTGGAAAATTACCTTGTAGCTCGAACCTGGGAGCTTGATTTATAGCCTCGTACAATAGGGAGATGGCTCTGGAATCGCGCTATACCGAAGAACATGCCAAGGCCGGTCTCGATTTCGCATTTCCAGCGATTGAAACCTGGCAGAACCAATTTCCCGGGTACGAGATTTCCATTGACGACCCGGAGTTGACTTCAGTGTGTCCAAAAACCGGACTGCCCGATTTCGGGGTCCTGACCATTCGCTAGATGCCGCGCGAACGCTGTCTCGAGCTGAAATCGCTGAAGGAGTATCTCTTTAGATTACCGGAATCTTGGAATTTTTCAGGAAAACATCGTCAACCAAGTGCTGGAAGACGTGGTCAAGGCCTGCGATCCGGTCTGGGCCACAGTGCGAGGGGAGTTCCGTCCCCGCGGCGGAATTGGCACGATCGTCGAGGCGCGATGGCCCCGGCCACAAGTCTGAGCGTCGATGAATCTCGAAATCAAATTTCGGCCTGTAGTCTACTGGACGTGATATTTGTGAGTTCTCTCCCTTCTTCTTCAGGAACAAAGCGCATTGGCTCAGTCGACTCAAGCAGTTCGCGCGAACATCAACCCCGCCCTGGGCACCTTCGCGCTGCTGCTCTGCCTGAACCTTCTCAATTACATTGACCGCTACATTCTGCCCGGCGAGGTGTCGCTGATTCAGCGCGAGTTCCATTCGACCGACCAGCAGATGGGCTTGCTCACCACAGCGCTCTTTGTCACTACATGCTGGTCGCGCCGCTCACAGGTTGGCTCGGTGACCGCTTTTCGCGCAAGCCGCTCATCATTGCCGGAGCGCTGCTATGGAGCCTCGCCACGTTGGGCACGGCCTGGGTGCATGACTACTGGACCCTCTTCGTTCGACACGCCCTGGTCGGGGTTGGTGAAGCGACGTTCGGCATCTTTGCCCCCGCGGTTCTAGCCGACTTCTATCCCGAGAAGGATCGTAACCGTGTCCTTTCCATCTTTTATCTGGCGATTCCCATCGGTGCGGCCCTGGGCTACGCAGCGGGAGGGAAGATGGGGTCGATATTTGGATGGAGGGCGCCATTCTTGTATTGCGCCATACCGGGCCTGGTGGTTGCCACGCTTTACATGTGGATCGGGCTGGAGCCTGAGCGAGGCGGAAGCGACCATATCAAACCCACGGTCAATCGCACGACATTCCGCGGACTCTTCAGCAACCCCGCCTATCTGACCGCCACTTTTGGCCTGGCTGCTCTTACCTTCGCCATGGGTGGGATCTCGAACTGGGTTCCCACATTCCTGCACCGTTTTGCGGGTCTCTCCGTGGGCAACGCCAGCCTTGTTGTAGGCGGCATTACAGTGATCGATGGCATTGCCGGAACCCTGGTGGGTGGGTGGATAGCGCAGCGCTGGCTTCGGACTAATCACCGCGCTCTCTATCTGCTTTCGTTTTGGAGTGTCGCTCTGACGCTGCCGTGGGGGGCGCTGGTATTTTTTGGACCACCTTCGTGGGCGGTTCCGTCGCTCTTCGCCGCCGAGTTTTTCCTCTTTCTCAATACGGGGCCGCTCAATACGGCCATCGTCAACTCGGTATCGTCGCCGGTGCGTGCAACCGCCATCGGGCTCAACCTGTTCATCATTCATGCATTCGGCGACACATTCTCGCCCACGATTATCGGCGCCATCTCCGACCACACTCAAAGCCTTCGACTCGGCCTGGGATTCACCCTCATCTCATTGATCGTGTCTTGTGTCATTTTGTGGGCTGGATCGCGCGTTGCTCCGCCCCTGGAAGAAGCCGCCGCGCCGGTCGATTGATCGCGCCAGAACCAACTTCCCTTGTGTACGACCCGATGTGTATTACTTTGCTGGTTGAATTTTTGGGCCGAGTGGTTCCTGGTCGCGCGAATTCATGAAGGCGCGGTGTCCGCCTTGAGACCGGAGGTTCGGGTCGTTGCCCGGAGGCCGGCTTTGCTCGCCGCTGAAGCCGCGCAGAAGTTTCGGGTTGGGTTTGAACTTGGGAGGGCCTCCATAAAACTGCCGCACGTGACTCAGCTCGATCCCTGCTCGCCCATGCATCGGTCGAATGATCCCGCGAATGTGCACATCCATATCGCGGTATTTACGCAGCTCGCCCACTTCATCGCGGTCTTCAACGAGGCTGACGATCGTGAAGCGGCACTGCTCGTCTGGAGTATCGGGCGCGCAGACATCCATGTACCGTGTTCCGCTAGGAAGCTCTACCACTTCATAGATATGCGCTGAAATACAAACGTCCTTGTTGAGGTTCTTCGCCGCTTCTTCGGTAGGGAAGCAAGGCTTGGGATGGCCGGCGAAGGCCATGACAGGACATAGGACGAGGATCAGCGCAATTCGCCGCATTCGGAACTCTCTTTTGGGGAAGTCCCAGCTTACGCTGAATTGCAGCCAAAGTGAAAGCCGGGCATATAGATCCAACGGATGCCAGGGACCAGATCTCGAAATCGGGACCTGGGCGCACAGATTTGTGGTGGGGAAATCGCTGTGCTTAGGAGTTGGCTAATGTGTAGCGACCAACTCGTTGTTCTTTGTGCCCTGGCCGTAATGGCTCTGGACGTAATTGTCGAGAATTTGCTTGAACTCGGCGACGATGGTGTCGCCCCGCAGAGTGGTGTAGAGCTTGCCATCGACGTAGACCGGGGCTTTGGGCTCCTCGAATGTGCCGGGTAAGCTGATGCCGAGGTTTGCATGCTTCGATTCGCCGGGGCCATTGACGACGCAGCCCATCACCGCAAGCTTGAGCTCTTCGACTCCGGGATACTGTTTGCGCCAGTCCGGCATCGAGGTACGCAGGTAGCTCTGGATCTGCTCGGCCAGCTCCTGGAAGTAGGTGCTGGTGGTGCGGCCGCAGCCGGGGCAGCTGGTGACTTGGGGCATGAAGCTGCGAATGGATAGCGATTGCAAAATCTGCTGCGCGGCTAAAACTTCCTCGGTGCGATCGCCGCCGGGTTTGGGAGTCAGGCTCACGCGGATAGTGTCTCCGATTCCGGCTAGCAGCAAGGGCGCAAGGCCAGCCGTTGAGGCGATCAGGCCTTTGGAGCCCATCCCCGCTTCGGTCAGTCCGAGGTGGAGCGCGTAGTCGCAGCGGGCGGCGAGGTTGGTGTAGACATCGATCAGATCGCGCACCCCGCTGACTTTGGCGGAGAGGATGATCTGGTCAGGGCGGAGTCCGTAGCGCTCCGCAGCCTTGGCAGACTCCAGGGCACTGACGACCATGGCTTCCATCATCACTTCGCGGGCGGGCAGCGGCTGCTCCGAGCGGGCGTTCTGGTCCATCATTCTGGTTAACAGAGCCTGGTCGAGGGAGCCCCAATTCACGCCGATGCGGACGGGTTTCTGGTTCTCTGCTGCACACTCCACCATGACTTGGAAATTGTCGTTGTCTTTCTTGCCGATGGACGCATTGCCGGGATTGATCGGTACTTGGCCAACGCACGAGCTGCGGCTGGGAATTTCTTGAGCAGGAGGTGCCCGTTGTAATGAAAGTCGCCGACGATGGGTACGTGAATACCGCGCTTTTCAAGGCCCTCGACAATGTGAGGAACAGCCGCTGCGGCGTCTTCGTTGTTGACCGTGACGCGGACAATCTCAGAGCCGGCCATGGCCAGGGCTTCCACCTGCTCGATGGTGCCCGGGATATCCGCGGTGTCAGTGTTGGTCATCGACTGCACAACGACCGGGACTTCCCAGCCCACACGAACCTTCCCGATTTTGACCGTAGGTGTCTTCCTGCGCTGAATTTCCGGCATAGCGACCTCCATTTCAGTTTACCTGTTCCCCGGTTTTCCCGGAAATCGGCTTCTTCTGCCGGGGCGAGGTGGTCATTCTTCGGGTCAACGGAAGGCCTCAGGCTCCTCCTCGCTTGTGAGTGGGCAAGCGGGTACAATTAACCCATGTGGTGCCGTCGTATCTCTCGTTTTGCCGTGCTTGCAGTCGTCCTCGGGCTGGCGGCCAGTCTTGCTGCTTTCGCGCAAAGCCCCAACCGTCGCGGGCGCAAGTACAAGGCGCCTCCGCCAACTTCGCGGATTCAGT
>CAVQZQ010000076.1:0-87867 GCA_963718435.1 uncultured Acidobacteriota bacterium
GGCGGCACGACCGCGACTTGGAATCCTCACTCCGCAATCCGAGCCTTGGCTTGTTTTCTGAACCTTACTTCCTCTTGCACGTGGCATACGAGCCTCTCATGAAGGTCCTTGCTTTGAGCAAGCAGGTCGTTAAAGTTCTTGCGCACAGCCGCATCCATATCGAGTCTCCCCATCCTCTACTGCGATATCGCGCGCGCGTTTGCTCGGCGAAAAAAAGCAAGCACGTCTCGACGCTTGCGAGCCAGTCATGCTCCAACTGATTTGCCGCTTGACTTCTCCCTGTCTTCCTGCTCCTTCCTCTCGGCATCCCACTTTTGCAGGTATTCGGCGTCGCAAGACTCCCATCTTCCTGACGGCAAAGTCCCGCTCGCGGATTGCTGTTTGTCGAAGGACTGGAAGTCAATTTCCTCGTAGTTCGTCAAGCGCGCAAGGCGGAATCCAATTATCTCTTTGTCTCTGAACGATTCTGGTGCGTATACGACAGGATTCATCGGCACTTTTTGTGCCTCAGCCATTGCCTTGTTCTCTTCTTGGCTAATTACGGCTGTGCGCCGAATGAGTTCGACAACGAGGCGCTTCTGCTCTGGTTCAATGGTGCTCAAGGGCTTATCAGAGATCGCAATATCTGCGTAGTCGTTCCTTTGATGAAGCAGCTTCAAGCCGAGGACGGTCGAGAGAAGTGCCAGAATTGCCAATGCCATTACGCCGACAACTGATACTTCTGATCGGACTGCCGTCGCGTTTAGAACGCTTCTAAAACCCCAGCAACACGAAGGTATTGCCAACCGCCAAGACAATCACTCCGCAAAGCAGTGCAATCGAAGAGCTGATTTCGCCAGTATGGTACTTCCATAAGATGACGGATGGAACAGTGCCATTAACGCAAACGAGTATCAACCACCGGATGAACCTAATGCCTTTAGTTGTGGTCATTCCCACCTATAATACGATGGCCAGTTTGGTGTTTATGCGCTCCCGATCACTACACTTGAGATGTTCTGGTCGGATCGTGGCCTACCCAGAAGTTACATCTGTGACAACATGACGATCTAGGTGTTATCCGAAGAGTAATTTCCGGTTGGACGGTTATTCAGGTGTGAGCGGAATTTTCTTCAGAGCCTCGACCGTTGTCTGCATGTCAGACCTGCTTGCTGCATCAAGGCCCATGTTGTCATGCACTGCCCAGTACAGATAATCAATGAGCTGCGAATCATCAGCGTGGCTAACGAGAAGATCGTACAGCTTCCCAATGTAGCCGTCGTACTCGTTTTGAGCATTTGGTTCGTCGCTGATTCCAATCGGATCCCAAACCTCTAAGAGAACGTGACGCATCTCGACCCATATTCGCCTTGACTCGGCCTTATCAATTATCGGCTTCCATACTGAACGCCTGGAACAGTGTTGTCCGGCCGGCCCAGGAGATCGAGGGAGTCCAGCAATCGCTTACCACCATGAAGGACCTCGACGCCGAAACCCGGCAGAAGGCGGAAGCAACGGCACAATCGATGATGCCGTTGCTGAGCGAGAACTCGCAAACCTGCAAAATTCTGCCCTCGACCCCCTCCGCCACATTGACGCTTTTGCCTTCAAAGCAGGACGGCAAGAACATCGACGGCTACAGGATCGAGGTTCAACTGCCGAAGAGTACTGCCAAGTTGGTGGTAGATTCGGCGGCTTCGGGCCTCTTCATTACGCGCGCGCTGGCGGACGCGAACGGCTTGCAGCAGGGGGCCAACGATCCGCAGGGAACCGTTCGCCTCGATAGGGTACATATTGGCCCGCTCGAATTCCGCGATTGCCTTGTGGGGGTGAGCGAGACGCCGTTTATTGGGAAGGCTGACGGCTTCATCGGGACCGATATCTTGCGTCCTATCTAATCAAGATCGATTCACGCGCAGAGAAGCTTACGCTGACGCCGCTGCCCGCGCTGACCGGCACTCTACCCGGAGATCGACCAGCGCTGCCCGAGCTGGCAGGATTACTCCGGTATATCACCGGCGCCAGTATCTGCTTGTGCCCGTCGCGCTCAACAACAGATCGCGTCAGCTATTCGTGCTCGACACCGGCATGCGCTTCAGCACCATGACGTCGGAGACAGCGCATGCTATTTCGAACATGAAGGTCAACTTCACGAACACCATACAGACGGATTCTGGTGCTCCGGCGCATGTATATCGCGACAGCTTCGACTTCCAGTTTGCGAATCTGGCACTGCCTCATCAAAGCCACGTTCTGGAGTTTGATCCTGCCGCGATCAATCACAACGCCGGTTTCGAAATCGGCGGGTTGCTGGGTTTTGACATGCTGCATCAACTAACGCTGCAACTCGACTATCGTGATGGACTGGTGAAGTTCGAGTCCACAGAGGCGGGGGTGTCGCCAGTGTTGGAGAACAAAACGATGGCGGTGGCGACAACCGCGCCGGAGAATGGCGCCGATGAATCCGTCTGCCAGCCACACGACAACGCTGATCGGCCGTCAGCTCGACCATTAGGGCAAAACTACAGGCAGCATCGACTCAGGCCGCCGAAGCCGGTAAAGAAATCTGGATCAAGGTAGTTAACGGATACGTCTACCCAGGCTGCAGGCTGGAAGCGGGCTCGATTCTTTATGGCCACGTGACATCATCCAACACGTCCAAGAATCCCAATGCGTCAGAGTTATCGCTACTGTTCGATCATGGCGATTGCGATGGACACGCGAGGAAACGACTTTCGCTGCGGCTCATTGGCCTGGTGGCGCCTCCCGATGAATCCAGGAGAATGCACTCCGATATTCCCGTTGAAGTAGCCGGAGGAGCCAGCAACACGGGGCTCGAGGACGGGGAACGATGCGGCGACCACCCCAATGGCATGGATGAAAACCTGACCCCTGGCGCCGCGCCGCACACGGTGCATCCTGGAACTGTGGTCAATATGCTTGCACTGAAACTGGAGCCTGAGGGCGGACCAGGATGCAGCGCCAAAATCACGAGCACGAGTCGCAGCGTCACGCTGGGGACAGGATCGGAAATGATTTTCTGACCATGTCAGCAATCGCGCAGTAAGTACGAAGACATTGCGCTACAGAGAATTCTGCGAGCGAAATGCGGGTGAAATGCGGAACTTGAGGCTGCAAGTCCACGGGCTGCGGCTAAGGCGTTGGCTCAGTCGCTTGGAAAATGCAGCATCGGAGCGAATCGCAATTCTTCCTTTGTGCCGCGTAGACCGTGGAACCCAGAACGCCGCGCTCGCTTCATGGCCACGATGCAACGCAAGTATGGAAAGAAGGGCTGAAGGGACTGATTGGCCGGGAATGGAGGTTCCAACCGGCCAAAGGCGAATCTGAAAGGGCATCTCATGACATCGATTCAGCGACTCGCCCTCCTGGGCCTGCTGGCTTTTTCCACGGTTGCAATAGAGCAACAAACCGGTCCAACCCGCCTCCACCCGGCCGGATTCTCAGACCACTACAACAACGACGACCACTCAGGATTCTGCGGTTTCCAGGTTCCAAACACGATCAGGACACGGTCGCTCCCGCTCCCATTACATGACCAGTCGCTGGACGCCCCAATACCGATGACCAAAGCGAGAGTTGAAGGAGCAGAACTAACGTTTGTCAGGACTCACTTACGATGCAGACCAACCAAGGAGGTGGACCCGGGCCGCAGCAATGGCGGCGTTTGCCTGGAACTCCGAACCACCCGACTGCAAAGCGCAATGCGAGAGTGAGATCACACGCTCTCGGGACCTCCCAATACACCGTCGACTAGCAACATTGATGACTAGCGGTTCATTCGTCACACGGATTCGTCTTCAATCAACAACTTTTCCCGATCTTCCGTGTCTCTGGTTCCAGCGGGGACCCGCAGGCGAGCAATTCTTTGAATGAATCGAACGCCATGGGGAGGTGATGCGGCAATGAATCGCAGTCGACCGGCGCTTATCTCAGCCTTTTTCCTCTCCTCGTATTTCTGCATAGCCGACAACAAACCTCCCGCACAGCAACAGCTCCCGTCCATGGATTCGGTGATGAAGCAGGTCGCCATCAATCAGGACGCTGCCGAACTGGAACGCGCCCGCTACATTTACATGCAGCACACTAAGATGGCGTCCCGCCGCGGCAACACGATCATGTGCGAGGAAATCACCGACTATCGCTTCGCCTCCTCGGTCGACGCATCGAACGAACAATTGCTCAAGATCGACGGTCGGTTCCTCAGACGACACAGGTACGTTCCCTACGCCGCCCTGCTTCCGCGTGACGAAGACAAGCCGAAGGAGCCCGCAAAGCATAGCGACAAATCCGGAAAGAAATCCAAAGGTGATAAGGGTAAGGACCCCATGGATGATCCCAACAGTGACGAAACGATCGACCGTGACATCGTTGAGAATATTCGTTGGAATCTCTCCACAATAATTCCAAGGATGGCATCAATGCCCACCTGTTTCCACTCACGTCAAAGGACCAGGCCAGCTACACCTTCCGCATGATCGGCCACGAACGCCTCAACGATCGCGATGTGTTCCACATCGCCTTCCGCCCCAAAGACAAGGACGAATTCGGCTGGAGCGGCGATGCCTACATCGACACTACTGCTTTCCAGCCCGTCCTGGTCAGTACCGGCATGGCGCGCAAGATTCCCTTTGTCGTCCGCACGCTTCTCGGAACGAATTTCCCAGGCCTCGGCTTCACTGTGACCTACGCCCCGCAACCTGACGGCGTCTGGTTTCCCGTCACCTTTTCCACCGAATTCAAAATCCGCGTGCTCTACTTCTTTCACCGCGAGATCATCCTGAATACTGAGAACCGGGGCTTTGAAAAGACCCATGTAACCTCCCGCATCGTCGGCGATGCCACACCCCTGGAACCAAAGCAACCCTGAATCAGCCACGCGGCACGCAGCGCTACCGACCGGCGCAGCGAGAAGGCGAAGATCGACTGACCCAAGCCATCACCGCGCCAGAGGCATGGCTGGCAAACGACAAGCATGTGAAGAAGTTCTTTGTTCATCTGCGGATGATCGGTCAAGGAAGTCATAAGTCGCGATGACTGACCCTAAATCGAGCGCTTCACTGCATAAACACGAACCTCGGATGCTTTCACGCTCTTTTCATCGGCCGCCCTGTGCCATTAGGGCGTTTTGGGGCGGCAAAACCAAAGTCCACAGTCGCAGGGAAAGGTTGCTCTTCAACGTTTAGCCTTTCTTCGCTGGCGCTGTTACAACCGGTTGACCTGCGCCCTAATTCCGTACATGTGACTCTGTAAATTCAGCCCGTCTGAGGCGCCGCCGGAACGAGGTGTATTTCCTAAGACTTGTTGACCTCATTGCGTTCTGTGATGATAACTGTTCGAAGTTCTATCCTCTAAAGTCCAAACCCGTTCCGGTCGAGACTTCTACAATTGAGAAGGAACTCGCGTTGGGTCCTCGGTGATCACCTTAAGTCCGGCCATACATTTTCAGTTCAAAACGGGCCAATGAGTTGGGTCTCCGGAGCGATGGCAACTTAAAGCCTCCAAAGCGCGAGGTAGTCCTGGCCAAAATCTGCCTTCAACTGATACGACGGGCGGGGAACTTTTTTATGCAGGAATTCTGACAAGTATTCGATGACCCCAGTTGAGTGCGCTTCACGGATACTTTTCTTGGTTTTGCGCATTGTCGCGATGGACATCGCGCCGAGGTGCGCTTTTTGAGAGGGTTGGCAAAACGGTTGGAAGTCCGCTGAGCGGCACGTTGATCCAAGAACATTCGGGCGCGATTCGAGTCGCCGTCTGAAATCTCGTACCGGAGGGAGCCGATTCGCGCTGCACTAAGACACGAAGCCCATCTCGACGCAGTGCGAGGACTCCAGCCAGCCAGCGTTCAATCGAACACCGTCTCCGAAAAGCGTTATGCCCCACTTGTCATTGTGGCGCGACGAAAGGAACTTGACGGAGGCGTAAAGGAAAGTGAGGTAGCTTCGCATCGCGGAGGGGTGAGACGCTTTGAAGATGTCCGTGATGACTAACTTTGCCTCTCCGGCGTCTGCTCTTAGTTTTGCATCGATGCGTTTCATGGTCTTCGGTTCTAAACGAGTGAAACTGATGGCACAGACACAGCCTACTGCATCTGCAATTCCTTCGTCGGCTGAGGTAAACTCTCAAGAGAGTCCCGCAAAGCAGCGATGAGCATGTCCGACCGAGATACCCAATTCTCTGGCTCGATGTTGAACCATAAATTCTGGTATTCCGAAGAAGCTCCAAGCCTCCCGCGAGAAGCGCCTTTCCAAACCTCGCGGAGAATGCCTCAGCAATCTCGGAATTGTGGAAGACAATTGGCACATGTCTCACCTTGGATTCTGTGCCACCCGTGCAAACCAAGCCACATCAATCCCGTTTTCAAGCTTGAATTACGTTCCAGCCATCTTTGGAATGGCGCATTTCAATTGCTTTGCCTTCAATTGACAACTGATAGATGCCCTCTGGAAGGGACTGCGAAACCCACTCAATGACATGCTGGCAATCGATGTGGAGCTTCGTGCCGAATAGAGTCACTCTCAAGGCCGAAAAAAAAAAAAAAAAAAAAAAAAAAAAAAAAAAAAAAAAAAAAAAAAAAAAAAAAAAAAAAAAAAAAAAAAAAAAAAAAAAAAAAAAAAAAAAAAAAAAAAAAAAAAAAAAAAAAAAAAAAAAAAAAAAAAAAAAAAAAAAAAAAAAAAAAAAAAAAAAAAAAAAAAAGGGGGGGGGGGGGGGGGGGGGGGGGGGGGGGGGGGGGGGGGGAAAAAAAAAAAAAAAAAAAAAAAAAAAAAAAAAAAAAAAAAAAAAAAAAAAAAAAAAAAAAAAAAAAAAAAAAAAAAAAAAAAAAAAAAAAAAAAAAAAAAAAAAAAAAAAAAAAAAAAAAAAAAAAAACAAAACCCTGCACTTCGCAATCTCTCCTTTGCCGCACAGGACGCCAGACATCGTGACACGCTCTCGTGTGGTATTCATGCGGACTAAAGCCTGTTCCTATTGCCTTGAAGACGTCAATCCTTTCCCAGAGTTATGGAGAGATCCAGGCGCACTTACCGGTCAACCTTAAGTAACCTGCCCACATGACCTAGGTCACGGCAGACCGATAATGTCGTCACCCCAAACCAGGATAGAAAAAACCTGATTCGAATTTGGTCTCCGTCGTGGACCTGGTCTATGAACCACTCTTTGTGAACCAGTCGGGCGAGGCCAACTGTTCAGCAATTGAGTTTAGCGATGGAGATTCTGATTGTTGACTTCGCGGTGTAGCTCACTCATGCAAGGCTGGAGAACTTATAACGATCGAACCAGGCTGGCGAACTGCGTCGCGGGGACCGCGTGGCCGAAGTAGTACCCTTGCGCCTCGTCACAATCCTGGGCCTTGAGAAACTTGACATCTTCAATGGTCTCCACCCCTTCGGCAATGACTCGCAAGCGAAGACTCTGCCCTAAGCGGATAATTGCCCTCACAATGGTCGTATCGATTGAGCCCTTGCGGATTCGCTCGACGAAGGACCGGTCGATTTTGAGAGCATCGAGGGGAAACTGTTGGAGATAACTCAAGCTGGAATAGCCAGTGCCGAAGTCATCCACTGAGATCCGCACTCCTTTAATCTTCAAGGCTCTCAGGATCGACGTCGTCAATTCGGGATTCTTCATAAGGACACTCTCGGTCATTTCCAATTCCAGAGAATGCGGATCAAGACCGGATTCGCTGAGGTTTGCAAACAAGTCATCCAAAAAGCATCCATCTCGGAATTGAACGGCGGAGACGTTGACGGAAATGGTCGCAAGAGGCATTCCTGCATCCGCCCAGGCAATCGCTTGCGTGCACGCTTCCCGCAGAACCCAGGCCCCGATAGGCAAAATGAGGCCAGACTCTTCCGCGATGGGAATGAACTGTTCCGGAGGAACGATCCCCAGCGTCGGATGTGTCCAGCGCAACAAGGCTTCCGCACCAGCGAGGGCTCCCGACTTTAGATCGATTCTTGGCTGGTAGTAAAGCGCGAATTCGCGCCGTTCCAATGCACACCGTAAACCTTGCTCGATTGAATAGCGCTCTTCGGCGTGGACGTTGAAGTCAGGTGCATAGAACTGATAGTTCCGGCGCCCATTCTTCTTGACCTGATACATCGCAGCGTCTGCGTTTTTGTAGAGTGTCTCAGCGTCTTTGCCGTGGGCGGGATAGAGGCTCACGCCAATGCTGCCTGTCACGTAAACTTGATGCGCCTCGATGCAATGAACCTCCGCCACCGCATTTAACAATCTTTTCGCCGCATCGCCTGCATCCTCAGGACGACGTACTTCCTGAAGAAGCACTACGAATTCGTCACCTCCCTGTCGGCTCACTGTATCCGGGGCGCGTACACAATCCTGCAGCCGTTTTGCGACGGATTGAAGGAGCTTGTCGCCTACGGGGTGGCCCAGGGAATCGTTGATATGCTTGAAGCCGTCCAGATCCAGAAACAATACCGCCGCCTGGCTCTTCTGCCGCCACGCAAGGGCAATGGCTTGGCCGACACGGTCGTTCAATAGAATTCGATTGGGCAACCCGGTCAGCGTGTCGTGTTGAGCGGAATGTGCCAATTCCACAGCCAGTGCTCGCGAAGCACTAACGTCGCGAAATACGAGAACCGATCCGGTATCCTCCCCTTCGCGGGTGCGAATAGGGGCCATAGAGTCCGCTATGAATATTTCATTTCCGTACCGATCGATGAGTATGCAGTTCTCCGGAAGGTGCATGGCCGGGGCCTGCCCGACTGCCTTCTTCGTGAGATGGGGGATCGCGTTGCGCGTCGTGGCGTCCACGATCTGAAAGACCTCTCCCATTGGCAGACCAACAGCTTCCGGTAGCGACCAGCCGGTTAGCTTTTCCGCTATCGGATTAAGCAAAGTGACCTTCCCCTGAGCGTCCGCGCAGATCACGGCTTCGCCGATGGAGTCGATGGTCACCCTGTACCACTCCTCCCGTCTCCATATCTCACGAAGGTATTCCTGGCGATGCTCCATTTCGAGAAGAATGTAATATGCCAGGACTATCAGTATCAGGACCTTGATAAGATCTGCGAGATAGACGGTAAAGATGGTTACGCGAGTGCTCCTTTGCATTGCGGTTGTGTGGGAGTCTTCCAGCGATGTCTCCTCCCGCTCCATCTGAGAGACCAGATTACTGATGCTGTTCATCGTCACCAGTCCCGCATTCGACTTGGCCAGCGCCTTCGCCTCTCCATGCTTGCCTTCCGCGTAAAGCGAGATGGAATGAGCGAGTCCAGCCAACTCTAACTGGGTGAGAGTGCGCAACGCGGTGATATGCGCCTCTTGGCGCGGGTTGTCTGCGGTCAACTGTGCGAGGTCAACTAATTGAGGTTTGACCTGGGTAATGGCAAGGCTGTACATCTCAAGGTGCTTTGGATCGCCGGTGGAAAGAAAGCCGAGGTGGCCAATCTCGGCGTCTTTGAGAAGCGATTGAGTTCTTTCCAATTCGAAGAGAACCCGCCGCGTGTGATTGACCAAATCCTGATGGCCAACCTGAGTGCTTAGCTGACGCCGCAAGACGAACGTGTTAGCCACAAGCAGCGCCAGCAAGAACACGAACCCCGCGATTACGCCAAGACGCTTTAGAGATGTCAGCCTCTCTTGGCTTTTGGTCTCAGTGTAACGGTCGAGACTTAGCGGCATCCTGTCGGACCTCCTCCGAGCCAAAGGCCGTCTGATGAACTCGAGAGCCTTTCGGGCGGGTTCGAAATTCATTGCAATTGGAACTGCTGGGCCATTTGTTCTGGAGGCATCGGCTCGCCAAAATCGTATCCTTGCACTTCGTTGCAACCTTGGTCCGATGGGAATTCCATCTCTTCGAACATCTCGACGCCATGGGCAAGGATCCCGAGGTTCAGGCTTTGCCCATCTTGATCGTCGAACTGACTCTGGTCTTCTCGCATGGATCGATCGTAATCCAGTGAACATACAACCGGTCGATCTTGAGGTCCTTGAGGGGTAACTTTCGGAAACCGCTACGGCTTGATTTGCCAGTGCCGAAGCTATCGACCGACAACTATACCCTTTTCCCTCAGAGTCTTGAGAGCGAAGTCGTGTCTTCGGGATGCTTAATCAGAACACTCGCGGCTGTGTCGAGGTGCTTCGGCCGTCGGGTTCGCATTTAGCAAAGCTGGCATTTGAGCGCAATGTTATCGGGAATATAACTTCCGGATGGGACACTTCCGAATCGGCCACAATCCGACCGGAATCCAGAAAAACTCTTTAATTCACGGTTCAATGAGCTGCTTTGGGCGCTGTTTGCGCCAATTGAGAACTTTTTCTGGATGGCCCGTCACTCCGGCAGAAATGAGACGTAAGCATAGAACTTCCGTGGCATAGTTAACGGAGGAGTTCGCCTGTGAAAAGATGGCCGTGGCGCATGATTTTCGGGAGCATAGGCGGGTTATTGATCCTAATTGGCATAACACCTCTTGCCTATTTGGCGTGGTTTGGAACTTCTCACAACTTCGAGCCATTGTCATCGCCAATTTCGCTCAAACGCGGTGAGTGTACGTCAGCCTTCTTCAGAGCAGATTTGGACGAGGACTATCAAGTCGAGATTTATTTTCTCCCTTATCACCGGACTCCGCTGGATCTTGACTGGAAGATCGTGGATGAGAGTGGTGCGCGCATTCAGAGCGGTGTCTACACGGAAGATCAGCAGCCAGGCGGAAATGACGCGATTCTCACGCGGAAATACCGGCCTAAACGTGGGTCGTCCAACAGGATCATCCTGAACATCCATCACGATGTTCAGGCAACAAACGGTGAAAGACAATCGCAACCCACCGATGTAAGGCTACACGTCGGTGTGCCGGAAAGGGGACTTGAACAAGCCTATGGGTCTTTCGCCGCAATCGTGTGGGCAACTGGAGTTGCCGGGCTCGGGGCAATTATCCTTGTATTCCTGGTGGTTATGCGAGCTATTCGTCCGAAGATTCCAGGTGCTGGCTCCAATCCTCAACCAGTGCCCACTCAATGAAGAGAGGGCAACGAAGGTCCCTGGACGATTGCCTTTGAAGAATAACAATGATCCGCGAATATATGATCCGCGTATATCGTGGCGTTCCGGGTGATTAACCGTCAACACGGCAGTTACTGGTCGAGTTGTTGAATACTCCATAACCGATTTGACTTGACCGTCTCTCTTCATTATTTGTCGTATACTCCGGTTGTTTATTGAATCTTCTTGCTTACGGTCTCCTATGGCATCTACAAATCATCTCTCCCCTCTCCAGTGCGAATACATTTCGTCGTTGATCCGCGGATTTCCGGTCGTCATGTTGTGCGCGGCGGCGTCGGTTTTCGGTCAGACCGCGGCTTGCACTTCGGTGCAATCGAAGATTGTGACTCCTGCGAACACGGCCTACGGAGATAGCGACTATGCAAAGGCGGAGCAACTTTACACGCAGGCACTGGCGCAAGAGCCGGACAACATTGCGCTCGGTGCGGGGCTGGTGCGCACGCTGCTGCATGAAGGGAAGGTCGCGGAGGCGGCCGAGCGTGTGCAAACGATGCTGGCCGCCGACCCCCATTCCGCCACGACGCTGACCGCAGAGGCCGAGGTGCAACTTCGCCTGGGGCAGCCCTGGCAGGCGAAGCAAACGCTCGATGCGGCAGGTGCAGCAGATCACTGTTTCGCGCGCTCTCACCTGATTCGCAGCCGCTTGCTGCGCATCGACTCGATGTACGCTTCGGAGCGAGCGGAACTGCAGAGAGCTTATGACATCGATCCGACCGACCCCGACATACTGAACGCCTGGAACAGTGTTGTCCGGCCGGCCCAGGAGATCGAGGGAGTCCAGCAATCGCTTACCACCATGAAGGACCTCGACGCCGAAACCCGGCAGAAGGCGGAAGCAACGGCACAATCGATGATGCCGTTGCTGAGCGAGAACTCGCAAACCTGCAAAATTCTGCCCTCGACCCCCTCCGCCACATTGACGCTTTTGCCTTCAAAGCAGGACGGCAAGAACATCGACGGCTACAGGATCGAGGTTCAACTGCCGAAGAGTACTGCCAAGTTGGTGGTAGATTCGGCGGCTTCGGGCCTCTTCATTACGCGCGCGCTGGCGGACGCGAACGGCTTGCAGCAGGGGGCCAACGATCCGCAGGGAACCGTTCGCCTCGATAGGGTACATATTGGCCCGCTCGAATTCCGCGATTGCCTTGTGGGGGTGAGCGAGACGCCGTTTATTGGAAAGGCTGACGGCTTCATCGGGACCGATATCTTTGCGTCCTATCTAATCAAGATCGATTCACGCGCAGAGAAGCTTACGCTGACGCCGCTGCCCGCGCTGACCGGCACTCTACCCGGAGATCGACCAGCGCTGCCCGAGCTGGCAGGATTCACTCCGGTATATCACCGGCGCCAGTATCTGCTTGTGCCCGTCGCGCTCAACAACAGATCGCGTCAGCTATTCGTGCTCGACACCGGCATGCGCTTCAGCACCATGACGTCGGAGACAGCGCATGCTATTTCGAACATGAAGGTCAACTTCACGAACACCATACAGACGGATTCTGGTGCTCCGGCGCATGTATATCGCGACAGCTTCGACTTCCAGTTTGCGAATCTGGCACTGCCTCATCAAAGCCACGTTCTGGAGTTTGATCCTGCCGCGATCAATCACAACGCCGGTTTCGAAATCGGCGGGTTGCTGGGTTTTGACATGCTGCATCAACTAACGCTGCAACTCGACTATCGTGATGGACTGGTGAAGTTCGAGTCCACAGAGGCGGGGGTGTCGCCAGTGTTGGAGAACAAAACGATGGCGGTGGCGACAACCGCGCCGGAGAATGGCGCCGATGAATCCGTCTGCCAGCCACACGACAACGCTGATCGGCCGCTCAACTCGACCATTGAGGCAAAGATTACAGGCAGCATCGACTCAGGCCGCCTGAAGCCGGGTAAAGAAATTTGGATCAAGGTAGTTAACGGATACGTCTACCCAGGCTGCAGGCTGGAAGCGGGCTCGATTCTTTATGGCCACGTGACATCATCCAACACGTCCAAGAATCCCAATGCGTCAGAGTTATCGCTACTGTTCGATCATGGCGATTGCGATGGACACGCGAGGAAACCACTTTCGCTGCGGCTCATTGGCCTGGTGGCGCCTCCCGATGAATCCAGGAGAATGCACTCCGAGATTCCCGTTGAAGTAGCCGGAGGAGCGCAGCAGATTGGGGGCTCGAGCACGGGGAACGATGCGGCGACCACCCTCAATGGCATGGATGAAAACCTGACCCCTGGCGCCGCGCCGCACACGGTGCATCCTGGAACTGTGGTCAATATACTTGCACTGAAACTGGAGCCTGAGGGCGGACCAGGATGCAGCGCCAAAATCACGAGCACGAGTCGCAGCGTCACGCTGGGGACAGGATCGGAACTGATTCTGACCATGTCAACAATCGCGCAGTAAGTACGAAGACATTGCGCTACAGAGAATTCTGCGAGCGAAATGCGGGTGAAATGCGGAACTTGAGGCTGCAAGTCCACGGGCTGCGGCTAAGGCGTTGGCTCAGTCGCTTGGAAAATGCAGCATCGGAGCGAATCGCAATTCTTCCTTTGTGCCGCGTAGACCGTGGAACCCAGAACGCCGCGCTCGCTTCATGGCCACGATGCAACGCAAGTATGGAAAGAAGGGCTGAAGGGACTGATTGGCCGGGAATGGAGGTTCCAACCGGCCAAAGGCGAATCTGAAAGGGCATCTCATGACATCGATTCAGCGACTCGCCCTCCTGGGCCTGCTGGCTTTTTCCACGGTTGCAATAGAGCAACAAACCGGTCCAACCCGCCTCCACCCGGCCGGATTCTCAGACCACTACAACAACGACGACCACTCAGGATTCTGCGGTTTCCAGGTTCCAAACACGATCAGGACACGGTCGCTCCCGCTCCCATTACATGACCAGTCGCTGGACGCCCCAATACCGATGACCAAAGCGAGAGTTGAAGGAGCAGAACTAACGTTTGTCAGGACTCACTTACGATGCAGACCAACCAAGGAGGTGGACCCGGGCCGCAGCAATGGCGGCGTTTGCCTGGAACTCCGAACCACCCGACTGCAAAGCGCAATGCGAGAGTGAGATCACACGCTCTCGGGACCTCCCAATACACCGTCGACTAGCAACATTGATGACTAGCGGTTCATTCGTCACACGGATTCGTCTTCAATCAACAACTTTTCCCGATCTTCCGTGTCTCTGGTTCCAGCGGGGACCCGCAGGCGAGCAATTCTTTGAATGAATCGAACGCCATGGGGAGGTGATGCGGCAATGAATCGCAGTCGACCGGCGCTTATCTCAGCCTTTTTCCTCTCCTCGTATTTCTGCATAGCCGACAACAAACCTCCCGCACAGCAACAGCTCCCGTCCATGGATTCGGTGATGAAGCAGGTCGCCATCAATCAGGACGCTGCCGAACTGGAACGCGCCCGCTACATTTACATGCAGCACACTAAGATGGCGTCCCGCCGCGGCAACACGATCATGTGCGAGGAAATCACCGACTATCGCTTCGCCTCCTCGGTCGACGCATCGAACGAACAATTGCTCAAGATCGACGGTCGGTTCCTCAGACGACACAGGTACGTTCCCTACGCCGCCCTGCTTCCGCGTGACGAAGACAAGCCGAAGGAGCCCGCAAAGCATAGCGACAAATCCGGAAAGAAATCCAAAGGTGATAAGGGTAAGGACCCCATGGATGATCCCAACAGTGACGAAACGATCGACCGTGACATCGTTGAGAATATTCGTTGGAATCTCTCCACAATAATTCCAAGGATGGCATCAATGCCCACCTGTTTCCACTCACGTCAAAGGACCAGGCCAGCTACACCTTCCGCATGATCGGCCACGAACGCCTCAACGATCGCGATGTGTTCCACATCGCCTTCCGCCCCAAAGACAAGGACGAATTCGGCTGGAGCGGCGATGCCTACATCGACACTACTGCTTTCCAGCCCGTCCTGGTCAGTACCGGCATGGCGCGCAAGATTCCCTTTGTCGTCCGCACGCTTCTCGGAACGAATTTCCCAGGCCTCGGCTTCACTGTGACCTACGCCCCGCAACCTGACGGCGTCTGGTTTCCCGTCACCTTTTCCACCGAATTCAAAATCCGCGTGCTCTACTTCTTTCACCGCGAGATCATCCTGAATACTGAGAACCGGGGCTTTGAAAAGACCCATGTAACCTCCCGCATCGTCGGCGATGCCACACCCCTGGAACCAAAGCAACCCTGAATCAGCCACGCGGCACGCAGCGCTACCGACCGGCGCAGCGAGAAGGCGAAGATCGACTGACCCAAGCCATCACCGCGCCAGAGGCATGGCTGGCAAACGACAAGCATGTGAAGAAGTTCTTTGTTCATCTGCGGATGATCGGTCAAGGAAGTCATAAGTCGCGATGACTGACCCTAAATCGAGCGCTTCACTGCATAAACACGAACCTCGGATGCTTTCACGCTCTTTTCATCGGCCGCCCTGTGCCATTAGGGCGTTTTGGGGCGGCAAAACCAAAGTCCACAGTCGCAGGGAAAGGTTGCTCTTCAACGTTTAGCCTTTCTTCGCTGGCGCTGTTACAACCGGTTGACCTGCGCCCTAATTCCGTACATGTGACTCTGTAAATTCAGCCCGTCTGAGGCGCCGCCGGAACGAGGTGTATTTCCTAAGACTTGTTGACCTCATTGCGTTCTGTGATGATAACTGTTCGAAGTTCTATCCTCTAAAGTCCAAACCCGTTCCGGTCGAGACTTCTACAATTGAGAAGGAACTCGCGTTGGGTCCTCGGTGATCACCTTAAGTCCGGCCATACATTTTCAGTTCAAAACGGGCCAATGAGTTGGGTCTCCGGAGCCCATGGCAACTTAAAGCCTCCAAAGCGCGAGGTAGTCCTGGCCAAAATCTGCCTTCAACTGATACGACGGGCGGGGAACTTTTTTATGCAGGAATTCTGACAAGTATTCGATGACCCCAGTTGAGTGCGCTTCACGGATACTTTTCTTGGTTTTGCGCATTGTCGCGATGGACATCGCGCCGAGGTGCGCTTTTGAGAGGGTTGGCAAAACGGTTGGAAGTCCGCTGAGCGGCACGTTGATCCAAGAACATTCGGGCGCGATTCGAGTCGCCGTCTGAAATCTCGTACCGGAGGGAGCCGATTCGCGCTGCACTAAGACACGAAGCCCATCTCGACGCAGTGCGAGGACTCCCAGCCAGCCAGCGTTCAATCGAACACCGTCTCCGAAAAGCGTTATGCCCCACTTGTCATTGTGGCGCGACGAAAGGAACTTGACGGAGGCGTAAAGGAAAGTGAGGTAGCTTCGCATCGCGGAGGGGTGAGATGCTTTGAAGATGTCCGTGATGACTAACTTTGCCTCTCCGGCGTCTGCTCTTAGTTTTGCATCGATGCGTTTCATGGTCTTCGGTTCTAAACGAGTGAAACTGATGGCACAGACACAGCCTACTGCATCTGCAATTCCTTCGTCGGCTGAGGTAAACTCTCAAGAGAGTCCCGCAAAGCAGCGATGAGCATGTCCGACCGAGATACCCAATTCTCTGGCTCGATGTTGAACCATAAATTCTGGTATTCCGAAGAAGCTCCAAGCCTCCCGCGAGAAGCGCCTTTCCAAACCTCGCGGAGAATGCCTCAGCAATCTCGGAATTGTGGAAGACAATTGGCACATGTCTCACCTTGGATTCTGTGCCACCCGTGCAAACCAAGCCACATCAATCCCGTTTTCAAGCTTGAATTACGTTCCAGCCATCTTTGGAATGGCGCATTTCAATTGCTTTGCCTTCAATTGACAACTGATAGATGCCCTCTGGAAGGGACTGCGAAACCCACTCAATGACATGCTGGCAATCGATGTGGAGCTTCGTGCCGAATAGAGTCACTCTCAAGGCCGAAACATTACATCTCGCGCTCTCTCCTTTGCCGCAAAGAACGCCAGGCAGCGTAACACGCTCTCTTGTGGAATTCATCATGGCGCAGAGTCTGTTCCCATTGTGCGGAAACGTCAATCACACTTTTGTTCGGGCCGTCATGCCGCTGCTTCAGTCAGGCGCTCCGAGTGGAAGTCTTCGCTCAAGCGAGCAAAGCCCGGTGCTCTGGGGCCATCAGCACATCACCGTCTGGCTGCTTGTCTTATTATTCCTTACGTCACAGCATGGACGAGGCTAAATTCCGTCTCGAAGGCTCAGGTGCGTGAGGGAATTCAACGCGGAAATGTTGGCGTCGGGGCAGGAGCCTTTAACGATCTTTGGTAGGTGCGTACACGCTTTCCTTAACACAAGCGGGACACAGAATGCGCTCACCGTCCTTGAGAAGTATCTCGCTCGGGTGAATCCTGTACCCGCAGTGTGGGCAAGTGTACGCGAGGTCGGATTTCTTCGTCGGGTTTGTTTTTTTTCGCCTCAAAGAATCGCCCTCCCTATCCGTATTAGATTCCGATGGCACCAAATCCACAATACACAAGGCCGGTCACCAAATTCGGCCTTTCAATACGGGCGATTCAAAGCAACCACCGACCTGCGAGGCGAGTCACTAAGTCCGAAGGCTGTCCCCCTCCCCCTTCTTGGCCTCAGCTATCACTTCCTCGATTAATCGCATCAAAAATAACGGTACGATGACCGACTTACCCTGAGTGGAAGTGGAACCGGGCATTTTCGGAGTTATGTGCTGGTCACATCCGGAACCGGCGTAAGCTAAATGAACCGATTTAACAGCGCGATACACCGCGAGGAACTGAATATGACGATGGTTACCAACTTCCATTGCGTCAATGAGGACGGCGATAGGTTGCCCTGCGATGCCTTCGGAAACAACGTCGCCTTCGATTGCCCGAAGTGCGGTCACCCGATGCTGGCGGTAGTCCATCCGAAACAGAACAGACATGGGTCTACCCCGGAGAACCCTGCCATCTGCCGACATTGTGATTTTCAGGCTTGGGTCGTCGCTGAACCAGCTAAGAAACGTCTGCGGCTCCAGTCGTCAGATTGGTTAATTACGCGGGGAAAGGCAGGAGCGTGTGGCTCAATACAAAGGATTAGTTAAGTGGTTTAACAACGGCAAAGGTTATGGATTCCTCGGACGGGAAGACGGGCCGGACGTCTTCGTTCACTACTCAGCGATTCAATCGGACGGGTACAAAACGCTCAAAGAAGGTGACGAAGTCGAGTTCGACATTGTCGAGGGGAAAAAAGGCCAACAGGCGGATGCAGTGATCTGCCTCAAGCACACTGACCACGTGACCGCCTGACAGCGCGGATGCTCGGGGGTATCCGTAAGGCATCGTAACGTAGTGAGATTGAACTGTGTGTGGTCATCGCCGCTGCGGGTCAGTCAGATGGCGACGAAAAACTTCCTCTTCGCCGCCCGGAATGGAATCACAACACACGCTGGACGGTCGCTCGCCGCATGGACGTTTTGAAGCGCGGTGGAGTCGGTTTGCAACTGTGTTTTTTGAAAACATGGGCGGCAAAGTACGGGTCTGGCTTGATTGGGAGTGAAGGGAACCGTTGTCCCCGATCCCCATTCCGCGCCCGTTGTCGTAGTCTCAGGGCGAAGTGGCCTTCGGAACCAACTGTTGCGCCTCGCCCGGCATTGCCTACAGCGTTTCGGGTCGTTCTTAAATTGCTTGTGGTGGAAGAAAAGTTGCTCAGCAGCCGAAAACGTAAATCCAGCCCCGCAATCCACACAAATCAAATCTCGATCAACAAAATCCATGCGACCTTCAGGATACTTTTGGAATTTGCCCCTGCTGAAAACATGACCGGCAGAGCACAGGTCTTCCTTGAGAGGGCTTAAACGGAACTGTCGTCTCTGCACCGCACAGGCTACATTCAACCCGCGTCTCAGTTCGCAGGCGCGTACCTTTATTGCGCTTCGCTTTACATTGCTTGCAGCGCTTGGGATCATTCAGGAATTGCCGGGTCTGAAAGAAAAGCTGTTCACCTGCGGTGAACACGAACTCAGTCCCGCAATCCGTGCACTTCAACACTCGGTCAACAAAAGCCACGAACCCTCCCTCCCGTGAACTGGGGGAAGTGTCCAAGGTGTGCTGCGACTGATTATGGGGGGAAGTCTCTTCCTATTGTGCGGAAACGTCAATCGCTATATTTGCCCCGGTCTCGGGACGTATCACGGATGGTCTTTGTCATGCCCTCGCGAGTCTTATCGGCAGGATGTTCGGACTGGACGTGGGCTGCAAATAAGCCCGACATCTCACCGAGATTCTTGGGATTCGGGCGAAACTCATACATCTCCAGTTTCCACTTCTCCATCGGGCGCTGAGACGATAGGTGCGACGGCAAGCGGCAGCGTGGTGTAGAGGAGAGGTGCCGAATAGAAAGCGGACTTGCCGTCATCGAATTCGATGAAAATGCCCTCTCCCATCCTCTCAGCGGCCACGATACACGGAGAGTCTGTCGTTTTCATGATGCATTCTGCCATTGCGCCATAAAAGCTGTCCGTCCGATAAAGAACAGTACCCCAGAAAAATAGTGGCACGCAACGCAGCTAAGGACAAGACACGCGGGTTGCCAGACAGACTGCCACTTAGTGCAAGCGGCATAGTCTGTTAGCACGTCGCTGGTTCTTCTTCAGGCTTGGACTGGGTGCGGTCAGGTCCCTGCATGGGGCGGAAACCCTCGGCAAATTCTTTATGCATCCCGAGAGCACACTCTTGTGCTTCCCTCAACATTTTGCGGATGGTGGCACCATCGCAGAAACCAATGGCGCGTTCAATCTCGATTAGTCGTTCTATCAGAGGACTTGTATTCACTTTGGCTCAGACCCCGCCATGGCCATGGTGTTGTAGAATTTCGATTGTCGATGTGATTAAATCACCCTACAGATTGGCTACGAGGTGATTTGGTCGGCTCAGAACCATTTCGGACGGCAAATACCTGTGTTGCTCTCCACAGAGAGGGCACTCGACGACCATCGAGCGGAATGGAAACTCTTTCACGCCCACGGGAACATCCCGCCGACATTGCCTGCACTCGACAACGAACTGCTTTCGACCCTGAAACACAACTCCCAAGGGAGAATTCAAAACTGACATATGCCATTCAGCTTGAGGTTTCGGAGAGCGCCTGCCGCGCAATTGGACTACTGCCGCGAGAAACTGTGACACATGGAGTTGCAATGCTGGCTCCGTTCGAATTACGTCTTCAAAATCATTGCGAGTCACAAATCGGATCATCTAATCTCTTTTGAGTCATCGTCCTCAGGATGGTACGGCTCGGGAATGACGCTAAGTGTCACCCCATCTTCTCCGCAGGTCTATCAATAACAATCTCGCCCTTAGTAACATAGGTCCATCCGCGCCCTACAATTCCAAGATGAACTTTGCCGTCCATGAGAGCCCCTACTCGTGCAACGGAACCATGCCAAGGCTCAAGTCTTGTATCGTTTGCACTGAGCGTGACAATATCGTCCCGGTTTGGAACCCAATTCTCGAATTCCATTGCACTTTTCCTGCCTCATGGTCGCGCCAGCGTTCCTTCACGTCCGTCCGGTAGGGGACATTGCCATGGATATCTTTGATCTAATGTCCGGTATCAACATACTTATTCCTGAAAACCCATATAATTTTTCGCAATTATAATCTCGTCTCCGCAGCCGGGATTATCGGCCAGACGTTACGGATTGGCTTGCTCATTCAAACTCCTTGGTTCGCAAGGCCGAGACGAGAGGGCACGAGAAAGCCGGAGAGCGAATCCCCCGCTTTTTCATTCGTTCACAACGCGATCACGCCACGCTTGGAGACATCCTTTGCTGAAAGCATGACCGGCAGAGCACAGGTCTTCCCTGTCGAGGCTTGAACGGGACCGTAGTCGCCGTTCCACATTCTGCACACTTGGTTCGCGTTTCCAGAATCAGGTGTCCGCGCCCCTTCTCGCGCCTCGCTTTACATTGCTTGCAGCGCTTGGGATCGTTGGTAAATTGTCTTTCGTGAAAGAAAAGCTGCTCCTTGCAATTCGGACAGGCTTTCTTCACGTGAGCCGCCAGTTCAATGCCCGAAAGGAAAGGCATCATTACATCGGAAATGAGCAGATCGGGGGCTTCGGACAGGGAGCCAGCAAAGCCTCAAGGGAGTTGGAGAAGAAAATGGCATTGAATCCGGAGTTGGACAGAATCGTAGCCAGCGTCGAGGCGATCAAGGGTTCGTCATCGACGACAAAGACTCTGCGAAGCTTCTGCCGGTCAGGCATAAACTCCTCTTTTCCGGCACCCAGACGGTTTCGGAGCCTTCGGACCAAAGGCGCATCATCGCCCGGGTGTCCAGAAAATTGTGCTGTTATAGAAAACATAAGTACTGGAAGCGATATATGTACGTCCGGTAGCGAACACAAGGGGTCATTTATTCACAGGGAGGCTGACTTGTGCGGGCGGCGTGAAGACCAGAGCGATTTTTCAGCGGTGAGTGGAGGAGTTCCCATGTTGCACTCCGAACGGTCTATAGCGTCGTTTTCGGTTTCGCTGTTCCCTGCCTGTCTTTATGCACCAGACAAGAGTCACAACGATGCCGATGCTGCATACGGCGAATACTATGAGTAATGCGTCGGCTATGCCCACTCCACTCTCCTGTAAATTCGATGCCAAGGGAGCCGCTGAGGTAAGCCAGTTGCAGCCACGCGATTGGCTACCGGCACAAGCTCAAGAGCGGAGAGTCCTTCTCATCTGGCGCGACAGTCAATCTGCCCGATACGGCGGAACGTTACTCAACCGGGTTCTTTGCGATCGAGATGAAACGCACGCCGTATATTGGCAAGCCAATTGCTTCTTTCTTTGGGGAGTTGAGCCGAAGGAAGGAGAATATCGGTCATGCCGTCAGGATTTCTCATATTTGCTCATCGACACAATTCAGACGGAACCTTTGACTCCATTTGTTCCCGATGCTTCCAAACGATTGCGACGGTTCTAGTTGAAGCCGACCTCCCGAGAATTGAGAACCGGCACGTCTGCGCCTCACATAACTTGGCAGGATTTGGGCGATTGAATTTTTCAAGACACAAGAGAGCTATGAACAGGAGTCAATCTAGGTAGTTCTTACACACCCCTGAGCAAACACGACCGTTGTTGGTCGCAACCACGTCGCTCATCAGGCTGCGTCTGTCTCAGTGACATCGAGTGAACACGTCCCTTATGCAAGCGAACTTAGACCACTCCCAAAATCCATCGCTTAACAGCAGCAACCCCTCGCTCTTCCAATCGTCAATGGCGGATTGAAGCAGCCGTCAAATGAGCCATTCTGGTCTGCCCGTTGCGGCCACGCCGCCGTGGGCAGAGGCAGCTTGCTCGTCGCCGTCCCGGCCTTAATTTGGGAAGCCTCTGTTGTAGAAACGGCAAAGGCGATTCAACCCTATACGCCGAGAACCGCCTCACTCTAAGAATCGCATTTAGCCTCCGCCGCTTCAATTCGAGCAGCACCTGACGCAAGAGTGCGTAGTTCAGTAGGGAACGCTGCTTCGGCGATTGCCCGGATGAAGTCCGATACCTCGCCCCTCTTGGACGCCCATCGGAGCCAGTCGCAGAGCACGACGTAGCCGAATAAGCCATGAGTCCACTGATAAATGGGGGCACCACTGACCTATTTGCTGGCGGTGAGTTTCTGCCGTGCCGCTTCTTTCCCTATCTTGTGCTTCTGAAACGCTGCGACTAGTTTCTGGGATTGTTCTCTGACAGAGCCAACCATCGCGGAAACCAATAGCCCGTTCAATCTCTATGAGTCTTTCTATCAAAGGACTTGTATTCATTTTGACCGAGACCCCAACATGGTCATGGTGTCGTAGAATTTCGATTCTTGATGTGATTTAAATCACTCTACCGCTTGGCTACCAGATGATTTGGTCGGCTTAGCGCCATTTCGGACGGCAAATACCTGTGCTGCTCTCCGCAGAGAGGGCATGCGACGACCATCGAGCGGAATGGAAACTCCTTCACGCCAACGGGGACGTCCCGCCGACATTGCCTGCACTCAACAACGAACTGTTTTCGATCCTGCATCACAACCCCCAAGAATGGAATTACGACTGCGAACAACCAAGAGCCTTAGGTTTCCGAAAGCGTCAGCCTAGCGGTGCGGACTTCCGCCGCGAGAAGCTGTAACACGGGGAGTTGCAACGCTGGCTCCGTTCGGAGTAAGTCTTCAAAATCATTGCGAGTCACGAATCGGATCATAGAACCTTTACGAGGCATCGCCGTCACGGTATATGGTTCGTTCGCAACGATTCCGGGTAGTCCGAGTAGCGAACCGGGATAGGCTTCGTCGCACATTACCGTCCTGCCCGATGCTGATTTCATAATGAGTGCAGCCGCACCGCTTTGGAGAATGTAAACGCCAGCGGGGACATCGCCCTGTTGGAAAAGAATGCGACCTCCACTCCAAGCGATGGGCGTTGACCGCTTCTCCAGTGAATGAATCAATATTTGATCGGCGACGAACGAATCGTGTTGCATATTAAGTCCTGAGTATCCGCTGCAATAACGGCAGCTAGGCCCTGTGATCTTCTGATCACAGGGCGATAGTCTCACCCTATAAACTTTCGTAATGTGATCTTTGTCACCTCATCAACCTTCAATGCAGCGTACCGGCGCGCAGGTGAGTTCTCATGTTCACTCAGTGCTTCTAGCTCAAGCGTGTAGTGGTCACGTATCGTCCGCAGATGGCTCATTCTCCATTCACCCGGTCAGGCACTTTACGAAACACTCGATTGAAAATGTCATGAGCCAAATCAACAGACGCAGGATGATTGGGAATCCTCTCTGTACAGCGCCCCTGTGTGCCCCTGTGAGCGATTTTGGGACGCTTGGGCCTCTGAATGAACCCTGTGCACCAATTCTGCCGGATGAATCGCCGTAATCGCCCAATTCGGCTAAGCCACCAAAGCTCCGAATCCTAGCAACCAGAGCGCTACTCATCCGTGCTGTTTTGAGGCGTCTTCCGCCACCCAAACGGCTGTCGATCGCCTTTTAACCGTCGATACCCATTCCGCCGGGTTGCGGCCCGTCTGGGTGCAACGGTTTTCCAATTCAAACTGCAACGTGGCCGAGTCCGGCACAACGATGTATCCAGTCTGCGCGTCGCCAACCATCAAGCAATTCCTGCCCTCGGCAAGATGCAGAGCCACGACCATGCAAACGCAGGCGTCGAGACCATCTTGATCGCTCTTGCGCGGTTTCTCCTTGCCTGCAGCATCCCGAATCCAATCAGCGAGACCAATCTCCAAACCGGGATCAGAGAGCCATAGTGTTGTTTCAACAGGGCAAACTCCTGGCAATGCGATGTATGCGGGCACAGCAACCAAGCAATAGATCGGGCACAGCGAGGTCCTTGGTACCTGCCGATGCAAAGCTTTGCAAAGTAGAGCGTCACACCGATGATACATGCGGTAACTTGCTCTCCCCCTATTGCACGCATCGTCAATTAAGCTCGAAAACTTCCCCCGCTAACTAGCATCTTCCTTAACAAAAGGGAGAGCTAACATGGACCTCTCTTTCCCGTGATAGCATGTCTAGTCTCCCATATCTTGAATTAGCAAGGGTGTCTATGACAGCGATGTTTGTACTCTCAAGGCCCGCCCAGCTTCGGATTTGCGGATGGATTGCCGCTTGCATAATGGCCGGAACCGCTCTTGGCGCACAGACGCCCGTTCCGCGCATCCAGTCCGAGGTTTCCAGCTCCTATATGACACTATTGAAAGGCTCCCTGCACCCCCTGGCGCAGCGGGGGCTTGACGCGGGAAGAATGCCGGCCAATACCCGGCTCAACGGCATGACCATCGTCTTCAACCGTTCCGCGGCCCAGCAGTCCGACCTCGAAGAGCTCCTCGCCGCCCAGCAGAACCCCGCCTCGCCCCTCTTTCACAAGTGGCTGACCCCCGAACAGTACGCCACCCGCTTCGGCATGAATCAGGTCGATATCGACAGCGTTTCGCTCTGGCTCCAGCAGCAGGGATTCTCAGTCGACTCGGTGGCTCGCAGCAAGAACTCTATCCAATTCTCCGGTACCGTCGGCCAGGCAGAAATGGCCTTCCAAACCCAGATGCACTACTACAACGTGGAAGGCGCGAAGCACTTTGCTGCGTCCACAGAGCTGTCCCTGCCTCGGGCGATCGCGCTCACCATTGCGGCCGTGATGAACCTCAGCGACTTTCGCCCCAAGCCGCAATACGTTCCTCACAATACGCGTGCACGAGGTGCATTCACGTCGAGTATCTCCGGGGGCGTGTACTTTGCCCCCGGCGACATCAAGGTTGTCTATGACATGACTCCACTCGTCTCGGGTGGAAACGACGGCACGGGACAATCTCTTGTCGTTGTCGGCCAGTCGTTTGTCAACCTCAGCGACATCGCGAACTTCCAAAGCGCCGCCAACCTGCCCAACAAGCCTCCGACATTGGTGCTCGTTCCAGGTACCGGGACCGGCGCATCCACTTTCGCCGGGGACGAAGGCGAGTCCGATCTCGATCTCGAGTGGTCGAGCGCCATGGCTCCGGGAGCCAGCGTCTTCTTCGTCTACACCGGCAGCGACCAGACCAAGAGTGTCTTCGACTCCATCCAATATGCCGTCAACAACAAGCTGGGCAACATCATCAGCGTAAGTTATGGCGCCTGCGAATCCGGACTTCCGCAGACCGAGGCCACCGCGCTTGAGGCCACCCTTTCGCAGGCCGCCACGCAGGGACAGACAGTCATCGCCGCTTCTGGCGATCAGGGTTCGACCGCATGCTTTGTCGAAAATCCTCCTCAAACGGGCGATCCTACTCTTGCAACACAGGAGGCCCTGGCCGTCAGCTACCCGGCCAGCAGCGCCTATGTGACCGGTGTTGGCGGTACCGCGATCAGTGCCGCCGATGACGTGGACACGAACTCGACCTACTGGGATGCCCAGGGTGCTAGTGACATCCTGACCTCCGCGAAGATCTACATCCCCGAAGGGGCATGGAACGACGAAGCCTATCTCCTCACCGTCGGCGGCAGCGGCCTCAGCGCCAGCGGCGGCGGCGCCAGCGCCCTCTTTGCCAAGCCCAGCTGGCAGACCGGCGTTCCCGGTATTCCGAACGACAGCAAACGAGATGTGCCCGACGTCGCTTTGTACTCCTCGCCAAGCTTTCCCGGCTATCTCTACTGCACCAGCGACCAGAGCGATTGGTCTCCCGCAAACGGGGCGACCCCGGCCCAGGCCGCCAGTTGCAACAGCGGGTTCCGCGACAGCTCAACCAACGACCTGACCATCGCCGGCGGCACCAGTTTTGCGGCGCCCATCTTTGCCGGAATGATGGCCATCATCAATCAGAAGTCGGATTATACCGCCGGTCAGGGCCTCATCAACCCCAAGCTCTATACCCTTGCGGCCAACTCTGCCACCTATGCGGCGGCTTTCCATGACGTGACCAGCGGCAACAATGAATGTCTCGCCGGAACCACGTTTTGCAGCACCACCAGCGGCAGCACCACGAAATACACCACAAACGCAGGCTATGACCTGGTCACGGGGCTGGGATCGGTTGACCTCAATGTTTTGGCGACTGCCTGGACTGCGAGCACGACAACCCTGATCGCTACGACGACCTCAATCGGGGCTTCGAGCCTGACGCCGGCACTCAACGCGAACGATACCTTCACGATCACGGTCGCCTCTGCGACCGGTTCCGTCGTGCCCACCGGCACGGTAGCCGTATCCGTGGATGGAGGTGCGGCAAGCACCTTCAACTTGACGAACGGCGCCTATGCCGATGTGCTGACCTTTACCGTCGCGGGTGCTCATAACGTGGTAGCCCAGTATTCGGGTGACACCACTCACGCTCCATCAACCGGTGCACTTACCGTCACAGTCCCAGGGTCCACCACGCCGGGCACCTTCACACTCGCGGCAAGCGCCGTGGCCGTAACCCAGGGGACTTCGGGAACTTCCACCATCACCGTGACACCGGCGGGTGGTTACACGGGGACGGTCGATCTGTCTTTCACCACGTCGAATAACACCGCTCTGGCAAATCTCTGCTACAACTTCACCACCACGCTCAGCAACGGCGATGGATCTGTCGCCGTGACCGGGGCAACCGCGGTCACAACCCAGCTCACGCTCGATACCAAGGCTTCGGATTGCGTGGCCGCCGCCGTCATCCTGGGCAGCAAGCCTGGCATGCACCGCCTTGCCCTTGCCACTGGGAAGACGGCAAAGAACTCCCACCCATCGGGTCCCAACCCCGCACCGTTCGGAGTGGCGTTTGCCGGATTGCTTCTGGCCGGTTTCCTGGGTCGCACCTCCAAAAAATTCCGCACCACGGTCGGCCTCATCGCATTGTTGGCAGTTGGATTTGCCGTCTCAGCGTGCGGCGGTGGCGGCAGTAGCGGCGGCGGTGGAACCACACCACCTTCCAACCCCGCCAAAGGCGCTTACACCATTACCGTCACCGGGCAGGACTCCGCCTCGGCCACCAATACCGCGACCACAACCTTTACCCTGACGATCCAATAACCCGGCATCAGGTTCAGACAAGAGGGGCAGACGCTATCATGGCGTCTGCCCCTTTAAGCAAAGTCCTGGTTTTGAAATGGCACGACTTTATAGGCAGCGCAAAAACTCCGCTTCGGGCGGTAGGCCGGGGATTTATTCCGGAAAACGCAAGCAAAATCAACAGCGGCTCAATTCGAGTGCGGATAGAAGCCCGAGATGAATTCCAAAGACAATTGCAACCGCAAAAGCAAAAACGCCAATGAATGAAAAAGCAAAAACACCTTGACTCAACCAGCCGTCTCATAGAAGCCACTGCGGGATGTTTTTCGACCGTTCCTCCGAGTTCAAAACCCTCTTCGAATACTGCCGCGTCAATCCCCTCCTCTCCTGGCCCACGCAAACAGCTGGATCTACTGTGTTTGGAGCACCCCCCAATTGCAGATTATTTCCCTCATTCCGCTATCCTTGAAGTATCTGAAAAAGGAAACGGTGCGCATTCCCATACGATGGAAAAGAGAGGAGTGACACAGCAAATGCCGTCAAATGTTGCTAAAAGCCACCTAAATGCGCAGCAAATCCGACCAAATACGAGCAAAATAGCCTCCCCAAAGAAGCTAAATAGCACAATTTAAACAAGATGATAGAGTTCGCAAAAAAGACCCCCGTGAAACTGTGAAACTGTGAGAGCCTGATTCGATCCAGCTCCCACGCCGTCATCCGCTCCATCATCCCGTCATTCATCTTTGATACACTCCGAATCCGGAGGCCGCATTCCCCTTGTCCGCTGCCAGCCACACCCCATCTGCCCTCACCCAACTCTCTGAAGAAGAGAGACTTTTCTATTCCACAGTCCGCCAATTCGCTGAGGAAACCATCACACCGCTGGTTCGAAAGATGGACGACGAGCAGCAATTTGCCTCCGGCCTTGTCGACCAGCTCTTTGCCATGGGCCTGATGGGCATCGAGATACCCGAACAACATGGCGGCGCGGGTGGCACTTTTTTTGACGCCGTCCTGGCCATTGAAGCCATTTCCACCGTAGACCCCGCCGTTGCAGTGCTCATGGACGTTCACAACACGCTTGTTATCAATGCGTTAAGGAAATGGGGCGCGGAGGCTCAACATGACCGCTGGCTTCCGCGCCTCGCGGTCGACATCGTGGGTGCCTACGCGCTCAGCGAAGCCGGCTCCGGCTCCGACGCCTTTTCCCTGCAAACCCGCGCCCAAAAAGCAGATCAGGGCTACCGGCTCACCGGCCGCAAGTTATGGATTTCAAACGCTCGCGAGGCTGGCCTGTTCCTTGTCTTCGCCACCCTCGATCCCGCCGCCGGCTACCGAGGCGTCACTGCTTTCCTCGTCGAACGCGACGCGCCCGGCTTCGCCATCGGGCGCAAGGAAGACAAACTGGGCATCCGCGCCAGCAGCACCTGCGAGCTGATCTTCGATGATTGCCTGATTCCGGAAAGCAATATCCTCGGCCAGCCCGGCAAGGGCTATAAGATCGCCATCGAAACCCTCAACGAAGGCCGCATCGGAATTGGCGCACAGATGCTGGGTTTGGCCGAGGGCGCATGGGGCCACGCTGTCCGCTATGCCAAAGAACGCCGCCAGTTTGGCAAGCCCATTGCCGAGTTTCAGGCCGTGCAGTTCGCCCTCGCCCAGATGGCCACGGAGATCGAGGCGGTACGGCTGATGGTCTACAACGCCGCCCGCCTCAAGGATGCACGCCAGCCTTACCTGCGCGAAGCCGCCATGGCCAAGCTGTTTGCCTCCCAGGTCGCCGAACGCGTTGCCAGTCAATGCGTTGACATATTTGGCGGCAATGGCTTCGTCCGCGACTATCCGGCCGAGAAATATTACCGTGACGCAAAAATAGGCAAGATTTATGAAGGCACCTCAAACATTCAACTCGCCACCATCGCCAAACAGGTTCTGGGCGCCAGATAGATAGCGCTCCTTTGTTCATGTGTTGTCACAACCCTCAATTGAAGACCTTCCAGAAATAAGCCAGGTACACGAGGATTCCGCAGACAGATGCATCGATCACCCAGGCGAGCCGGAACAGCCACGGCCACTTCGGGCACAAGGCCGCAGTCAAGCTGAGAGCAAGGAAGAAGAGACAGTACACCAGCTGTTTTTGATCGCCCTCAAATGCGCCCTCGCCGAGGGCGACTGCGCCCTTCGAGAGGTCCAGGACAATGCCGGCACAAAGGACGGCAGGAAAAGCAACGAGCAGCCAGGCGGCAACCCTGCGGCTCCGCATCACGTGAAGCGTAGCTGCAGCAACGAGCAGAGCAATCAGAACGGGAACGAGGAGGAATGCCATTCGAACCCCCGCTGGCCACCGGCGCATATTCTCATGTTGCGCGGCCCGAATCCTCCAGCGATTCTCTGAAGAACTCTCGGTTGCCTACTCTTTACCCTTCGCCAACCACCACGCCTTGACGAACTTCCAGTGAATATAGACGGAATGATTGAGGTGAAGGAGTAGTCCCTCGCGCCCATCGAGGAATCCCAGGCGAATGCAGTAGTTATAGATGAAGGTCGCCGCGGGGTTCAGCACCGCATTCCAAATGAAAGCGAGAAGGGATTTGCTGGTGCGTCCGCGCTGGTACAGCAGTTGTGCGATTTCGCTGCTGTAGCGGTTCATGTGCTCCAGATAGATCGCCAGCGTGGGATACGCGTAGTGAAGCATGTCATGCTTCAGCTTGCCTTTGCGCTCGGGGAATTGCGGGGTGGAGTGTGGCCCGGCACCCTCGCTAAGCCGGGCCGAGCCGCGGCGAAAAAGGCGGAGCTTATAGTCTGGATAGAAACCACCGTGGCGAATCCAGCGGCCAAAGTAGAAATTGAGACGCGGAATCCAATAGGCCCCGAATTTGGGCTCTTCACCAAGCAGGCGCTGGATTTCGGATTGTAGCTCGGGCGTGAGCACTTCATCGGCGTCAAGCAGCAGAGTCCAATCGGAAGTGCAGAGGCCGAGAGCAACATTCTTCTGCTCGCCGTGGCCGCCGAATGCGTGATAGCTGGTTTTGGCGCCGAAAGAACGGGCGATCTCGATGGTTCGGTCCTGAGAACCCGAATCGACGATGATGATCTCGTCGGCCCAGCGGACACTCTCGAGCGTGCGCGGCAGATTCGCCTCCTCATTCATGGCGATCATGGCGACGGAGAGGGTCTTACGCATCGAGTGAAGGATAAATCAGCAGGTTCATTCGCTCCCAGCCCCGAGCCGTAACGGGACCATCTAATCCTCAAGCCGGTACACTTGGCATGAAGCGAAACTTGGATCGAGCATTCATACGCCCAGGGCGCGGTTTCACGATGGTGTTGAAAGAATCTCAAGTCAGGACGGGGCAATGAAGGTATTGATTTTTGGTGCGACGGGGATGGTGGGGCAGGCGGTGTTGCTCGAAAGCCTGCGAGACCCGGACGTGGAAATGGTGATGACCGTGGGCCGCACCGCGACTGGCGTGCATGACCCCAAGCTGCGCGAAATCGTACATCGGAATTTGATGGATTATTCGGGCATGGAAGCCAGCCTGGCGGGATTCGACGCGTGCTTCTTTTGCCTGGGGGTGGCTTCGAGCGGCATGAAAGAAGCAGACTACGAGCGCGTGACCTATGGGTTTCCCGTGGCCGCGGCCGAAGCGTTGAGCCGGGTGAATCCGGGAATGACTTTTATTTACGTTTCCGGCTCCGGCACCGACAGCTCCGAGAAGGGTTGGAGCATGTGGGCTCGTGTAAAGGGGCGCGCGGAAAATGCATTGTTGCGCCTCCCCCTCAATGCGTATATGTTTCGTCCTGGATTCATTGAACCCCTCGACGGCATTCAATCGAAGACGCCCATGTATCGGAAGTTCTACAAGGTGATCGGGCCGTTTATGCCGATGCTCAGGCGTGCGCTGCCTAGTCAGATCGTGTCTACGCGCGAGATTGGGCAGGCGATGCTGAATGTGGCGAAGCGGGGGAGCGCGAAACGGATTTTGGAAACGAAGGATCTTCGAGCGATGGTTGACGCTTGATCCGACTTGCGATCCGCAGACACTCCCTGGCCATGCAGCCGGCGTCGAATGAGACGGTGACTTGGACTGGCTTAACTAAGGACGCTATGGAAAACGTGTGCAAGTATTTCAACCGCAGCTTGCTATCGGCGATCTTGATCGCAGCCCTATCAACGATGAATCCTTCAAGTGCTCAACGTCTCGATGCACAGCAACCGAGTGGCCATGTTCCGGCAGAAGATTCCCGCAACACCGACATCCGGACGACCGACACACACTTGCCATTGCCCGCGTTCAGCAGTCTGGCCGCTTGGGAGCAGCGCAAGATCTTTCTCCGAAATCAGATTCTGATTGCAGCGGGGCTCTCACCGATGCCGGAGAAGTCCCCGCTTCATGCTGAAGTCTTCGGCAAGATCCAGGAGAAGGACTACACCATTGAGAAGGTACTGATCGAGCCTCTGCCAGGGTTTTATCTTGGGGGCAATCTTTATCGGCCGCGCAACGGCAAAGCGAAGCATCCCGGGATTCTCAATCCGCAAGGGCATTGGCCGTATGGCCGTCTCAGAACGAACCCCTCTACTCCGGGCCCTCCTTCGGTATCAGCCTTGCTCGCCAGGGTTATGTTGTATTCGCTTATGACATGGTTGGGTACACAGACACCATCCAGTTGCCTCATCATTTCGGAAGCCCTGAGCAGCGGCTGTGGTCCTTCGGTCCGTTGGGCCTGCAGCTTTGGGACTCCATCCGGTCGCTCGATTTTCTTGAATCGTTGGACGATGTGGATCCAACCCGGCTGGGAATCGCCGGTGCATCCGGTGGCGGCACGCAAACTTTTCTGCTGACGGCCGTCGATGATCGGATCGAGTTTGCCTCCCCAGTCAACATGGTTTCGGCGATCATGCAGGGTGGCGACCTCTGCGAGAATGCGCCCGGGCTTCGGATCGACACGAGCAACGTTGAAATCGCCGCCATGTTCGCGCCCAAGCCTATGCTGCTCGTCTCTGCTACAGGAGATTGGACTCATAACGTTCCAACGGAGGAGTATCCCGCGATCAAGAGAATCTACGATCTCTACGGGAAGGCCGACCAGGTAGGCGTGATCCAGATCAACGAGCAACATAACTTTAACGAGCTTAGCCGAGAGGCGGTTTACCGCTTCTTCGCCAAGCAAAATCCGGGTCTTAGTGACGTCAGGGAATTGACCGAACACAATATTTCAGTGCCGATGCTGCAGGATATGGCGGTCCTTTCGAATCGCACGTTGCCGGCAGATGCCCTCGATCTTGATGGTGTTTTCCGCCTATGGCAACACATCGCGCAAAAGCAGAACGACCAGATTCAGGATTCGAGATTCCTCCGCGAACGGTTGCGGCAGACACTCTCCGTCGAGATTCCCCAGAATGTCATTGCCGACGTGAAAGGTCAATCCGTTGTCCTCAGTCGCGCGATGAGAAATGATCGCGTGCCGGGCATTTGGATTCCTGGGTCCGGAAAGACGGCAATCGTGATCGATACAAATGGTGCGGCCGCAGCACTCAAAACAGAAACGTTTTCCCGCCTTCGCAAGGAGCAAAGGCCCATTCTCCTGATCGATGCCTTTCAAACGGGAGCCGCAAAGGCGCCGCGCAATGGAGATAGCTCGAATGGCATCTCAGGGAACCTGCCCGATGATGCCGACGAGGAGCAGCGAGCGGATGTTGCCGCTGGCGGTCCAAAGTTTCTGACCTTCAACGTATCCGACGACGCTGCGCGAGTTCAGGACATTGTCACCGCTATCGTCTACGCAAGCAAGAGCAGCCATGACGTGGATGTTTATGCCTCGGGAGATGCAGCCTTGTGGTCCATCTTCGCGGCATCTGTGAGCCAGGTTCCGGTCACGTTGCATACAGAGAATGTGCCCGCACTGACAACGAACGCCGACTATGTAAGGCACTTCAATGTTCCGGGCATCCTACGCGCGGGTGGTTTGACGGCCGCAGACAGACTCCTCCAAAGCAGGTGATGAAGATGCGAATTCTTCTGAACCAGCGGGAGTCGGGCGAATTTAATTTCGTACTTGACTTCGGGCATTCGTGACTCGGACTATCTAATCCTCTACTTCCCTGAATTCATGAATGCGCTTACCAGCGCCCTCAATTTCGTCTGCTTTGGTATCCAACGCGAAGTGTCCTGCGTCGAGTACATGGACTTGCGCATTCGGTACATCTTTGCGATAGCGCTCCGGCTCCCCCAGATCGAACGAGAGATCGTGTTTGCCCCAGATAACCAGGAGCTTTGGCTGCGCTTTCTGCATCCAGGCCTGCCACTTTGGATAACCCTCGACGTTGGTACGGTAATCGTAGAAGAGATCACTTTGAATCTGCGCCTGCTCTGGTGCGCTCAGAAAGGCGTACTCATCCGTCCAGAGATCGGGATCATAGAGCTCGATGTTCGGATCGTCTCCGATGTGGCGGGTCTTCGTAGTTGCCAGCGACAGCAGATTGGTGCGCAGCTTCTCCTCATAAGCAGACCGGTCGGCCCAGAATGCGCGCCGCGTCGCCCAGTTCGCTCCGAGGCCCTCGTTATGAGCGACTGCATCCTGGACGATGAGAGACTGCACCCGCTCAGGGAGTGCAAGTGCCATGCGAAAACCAACCGGGCCGCCGTAGTCCTGCATATACAGCGTGTAACGTGACAAGCCCAGTGCCTCTGTGAAATCTTCCATGACCTCTGAGATGTGGTCAAAGGTATAGGGGAACTGTTTTGGGTCGGGCCAGTCACTGTGCCCGAAGCCAGGATAGTCGGGAGCCACGAGATGGTAGCTATCCGAGAGCCGCGTCAGCAAGGGCTGAAACATCCGCGACGACGACGGAAGACCATGCAGTAAAAGAATGGTCGGAGCATCTCTCGGACCCGCTTCTCTGTAGAAAATTGAGAGCCCATCGATCTGTAGGGTGCGATAAAGAATCGGTGGCTTCATAGGAGATTCCTTTCCGGGGCTTTGGGCCATTACCGACACAGCTAGCGCCATGCAGGAGACCTGCAGGCACAGGGTCCAATGGGGCACTCTGAGCAGACGCAACGTATGCATCGCTTCCCTCTTTTGTGCGAGCCCCGCAGACCCGTGCCCGCTTTGTCTTCCGGTTGCGTTGCCGGTCAAGATCACATCGTGAGAACAACGCGGAACTCCGCTTCGCCGCTCATCATGCGCGCGTAGGCCTCGGCGGCCTTTTCGAGTGGATATGTTTCAATCATGGGACGCACGCCGCTGAGTTCGGCAAAGTGCAGCGTGTCTTCGGAATCGGCTGCAGTTCCCGCAACCCAACCCTCAATCGACTTGCTTCCAATGATGAGCTGGGCCGGCGTGACCTCGATGGGATCGAAGGTCGCGCCGATAACCATGAGTTTGCCGTTCGTTCCCAGGCCATCGATCAGTTCAGACATCGCTTTCGAGTTGGGCGCCGTGGCGAGAATTACCTTTGCGCCGCCCAGCTTCTGCAATTCCTCTGCCGCGTTGGTCGCTTTGCTGTCGATATAGACGCTGGCTCCTAGCTTCTTTGCGAGCGCGGCATTTTCCGATCCTCGCCCGATGGCCGCGACCTTATAACCAAACTTGTTCGCGAATTGCACTCCAAGGTGACCCAGGCCGCCGATTCCCTGGATCGCAACCAGGTCGCCGGGGAACGCGCCACTATGCCGCAGGGCGTTATAGGTTGTAATTCCGGCGCAGAGCAGCGGTGCGGCTTCGGCGTCTTTCAAGCTGTCTGGGATCGACGCCAGTGCCTCGACGGGAGCAACCATGTATTGTTCGTATCCACCGTCATAGCTGATCCCTGGGATTTTCAGATTCTGACAATTACGGAAGTCTCCCCGTCGGCACTCGAGGCAAGTGTTATCCTGGCCGCCGTGCCAGCCAACCCCGACACGCTGCCCCTTTTTCCACACGGAAACACCGGCGCCCACTTCATCGATGATGCCCGCAACTTCATGTCCAGGAACACGGGGATACTGGATTCCCGGCCACGCGCCTTCCACGGTGAACGAGTCACTGTGACAAACGCCGCACGCCTGCACTTTGATCCGCACGTATCCGGCGCCTGGCTCGGGGATTTCCCGCTCAACGACTGGAAACCCGCTCCTGGTTTTGATATCTGCGCGACTTTCATTGTTCCAACTGCGACCGTTGCTGTTGCCATAAAAACCTCCAGTGTTTTTTGGTGAATGTTTGAAGTCCACTTAATCCTGATTGCCTTACTCTGCGACTTCGAAGATGACTTCGAGTTCAACCGGCATTCCGAGAGGAAGACTGGCGACGCCAATGACCAGGCGCACCGCTGTTTTTTCGATGCCGAAGATGTCGCGAAATAGATCCGAAACAGCGTCCGCGACCCTGGGCTGGTCGAAGAAATCCCCGGATGTTGCCATGAAAACTCCGAGCCGGACAACGCGCGTGATCCTGTCGAGTGAGCCCAGATGTTCCCTCGCTGCCGCCAGGGCGCTTAAGGCCGCCGTATAGACAGCGTCCCGTCCGGCTTCGGCGTCGAGTTCCTTCCCGAGCCTGCCAACATACTTTGGCTTGTGGTCCACCACGGGAAGCATCCCACTCAAAAAGAGCAGGTTGCCTGTTTGGAGTGCCTCGACGTAGCTCCCGAAGGGCTTTGGCGCGGCTGGGAGATGAATGCCAAGATCCTGCAAGCGACGATCGGCGCTGCCCGCAGAACCTTTACCGGCTACCACCGGCCAACATGCGCACCGTCGTCCATATGCAGCACCTCCCCGGTTACGCTTGCCAGACCGATCGGCGAATCGGAGTTCATTTCCGCATCACTCTACCACCTTGCCTCGGATTTGCCGATGAATCGCAGAAAATATATGTATACATATTGACGTGGTGCGCTCTGCGCTCCCAGAAGTGCCCGGCCGGTCATGAAGCAATTCGGGAGCCCTGCTTTGATTCGCGTGGAGGATTGGGCAGATGAACAGCTTTGTGTGGATCGAGAACCTGGGCCGTGATTTACGCTTCGGCTTCCGCCAAATCGTGCGTAGTCCGGGTTTTGCGGCCGTCGCAATCTTCACGCTGGCGCTCGGTATCGGTGCCAACGCCGCCATTTTCAGCCTCGTGAATGCGATCATCCTTCGCCCCCTGCCCTACCCGAGCCCGGAGCAACTGGTGGGGCTTGGGCAATGGAGGAACCAGACGGGAGAGGGCTACGTGCAAACAGGCGTGTCCGCACCCAACATGGCCGACATCGCAAAGCAGACGAAGATTTTTGAGTGGGTGGGCTACTACCGATGGTCCGAATTCAACATTACTGAAAGCAATCGGCCGGAGAGCGTCACTGGAATTAAGGCCTCCATCGGTCTGTTGCCGATGTTCGGCATACAGCCGCTCATGGGCCGTTTTTTTGCGCCCGACGAGATGCAGCCCGGTCATGACCAGGTCGCTGTCATCGGTCATCGTCTGTGGCAGGAGCGATATGGCGCCGACCCGGGGATCCTCGGCAAAACGATCGATTTGAACCAACGGCGTTACACCATTGCGGGTGTGATGCCCGTCCGCTTCCGCTTCACATGGGACCAGGAGATGGACGTATTCGTGCCGCTGGCGCTGACGCCCGACGAACTGAGCGAAGCTGCGCGCGCCACATCCCGCGACCTGCAGGCTCAGGGTCGGCTGCAGCCCGGAGTGAGCGTGAAGCAGGCCCAATCTGCGATGGACACGCTGGCCGCCAATCTTGAGGCGCAGTATCCCGACGCCAACAAGGGCTGGGGCATCAAAGTGGAACCGCTTCATGCCGCGTATCACCGGCGGATGGAAACGCCTCTGCTCATCATGTCGGGAGCCGTGCTGTTCGTATTGCTGATTGCTTGTGCCAACGTGGCCAATCTGCTATTGACGCGCGCCACGGGCCGCAGACGCGAGATCGCGGTCCGCGTGGCGATTGGAGCCAACCGCGGGCGCCTGGTCGTTCAGATGTTGACCGAGAGCGTGCTGCTGTCGGCGGCCGGAGGGGCATTGGGGCTGGTACTCGCTTACGTGGGTGATCGCCTGCTGACCCTGGAGATGTCTCGCTATCAGCGCTTCAGCGTGCCCAACGCGAGCGTGATCAGCATCGACTGGCGCGTCCTGATTTACGCCGCGGCCGTGACCTTGGGCACGGGAATCATCTTCGGGCTGGCGCCGGCCTTGACCGCATCGAGAACCAATCTGAACGAATCGCTAAAAGCAGGTGGGGCGAGTTTGACGGCGGAGTCGGGCCGGCGCCGTCTGCGCAATGGTCTCGTGGTCTCCGAGATTGCGCTGGCTCTGGTGCTGCTTTCCGGCGCGGGGCTGCTGGTGCGGACATTTCTGCGCCTCATGCAGGTCGATTTGGGCATCGATCCCACCAATGTGGTGACCATGGAGATCGATCTTCCGCAGTACAAATACGACACGACAGTCCAACAGGCAGCTTTTTTCCGGCAACTCTTGCAGCGGGTAGGGAGCGCGCCAGGAGTGAAATCGGCTGGAATTGAGCAACCGGGTTCCACAGTTTTCTTCCAACCCGAGGGCCATCCGCCGGCAGCGCCGGGGCAGGAACCGACCGCCGGCTTGAATGTGGTTTCGTCGGGAGATTTCGGTGCCCTGGGCATCGGCATCGTGGCCGGAAGACAGCTTATGGAAAGCGATGCCGCAGGCACGACGCCAGTCGCCCTGATCAGCGAAACCGTGGCCCACCGATACTGGCCGCATGCGAATCCCGTGGGAAACCATCTCACCATCCTGGTGCACGTTTACTCGGGACAAAGCGCCGGCGCCGCGCAGGCTCTCAGGATCGTGGGCGTGGTAAAGGATCGTCGAGGATACGATCTGTGGGAACCTCGCGCCGACATCTACGTACCCTTCGAGCAGCACCCCGTCTCATGGGCCAATCTGAACGTTCGAACCGCCGTCCCGCCGATGATGGTAGTGCCGTCAATTCGCGACGCGGTGCTGGCTCTCGACAAGGAGCAGCCGTTGAATGACATCAGACTGCTCACTGAGATGGTGGCGCAGACCTATGGCACGCTTCGCTTTCCCATGATGCTGGTATGGATTTTCGCCGCTCTGGCGCTCGTACTCTCCGCGATAGGCATCTTCGGAGTGATGTCTTACTCAGTCAGCCGCCGCACGCAGGAACTTGCCATTCGCATGGCTCTTGGCGCAGACCGGCGGACGGTGCTGCGGCTGGTGCTGCGCGAGGGCCTGGGCGTGACACTCACAGGTGTGTCGATCGGTCTCGCGGTGGCATTGGGCCTGAGCCGCGTCATGGCGGGCTACGTTTATGGCATCAAGTCCACCGACCCACTAACCTATGCCGCGGCCGCACTGCTGTTCATGCTGGTGGCACTCGGGGCCTGCTACCTTCCGGCGCGGCGAGCTATGCATGTAGAACCGATTCAGGCGTTGCGAATTGAGTGAACGCTCTCTTGAGTCACATTTGCGGTGAGCGGATTCGTAACGACGACCCCACATAGTTTCACTTGGTGCCGGGCTACCACGAATAGCGCACAGAATACGTCAGAGTGGTCTCACCTTTGGCCGGAACCTGCAGCGGGAACTCGAGCGTGTGGCTGTCGCGCTTGGTGAAGTCGGCGGACTTGTTCATGATTTGCCAGTTGTCGCCGCGATACATGTGTTCCACCACGGTCACCTTGACCGGCTGCTGCTTTTGATTGGTGACTTTGATCTCAAAGGTCTCATCGAGAATCCGGTCAGGCTGGTTGACATGAAAGTCGGTCTGACGACGCGAACCCTTCACGTCGAAGGCGCTGCCGGTGGGAATCTTCAGCGTTTCCTCAACGGGCGTGTGGCTGATGGTGTTTTCGCCCACGAACTCCATCTGGCCGTCGGCATCGCGGCGGTAGAGGCGAACGCGGCCCGCGGGCAGAGGAATTCCGAGATGATTCTGCTCGCTGTTCTTGATCTCTTCAATGACGTTGACCTTCAGATTTTCGCCGTCGAGCCCGTAGCCGCGCATCTCGTTGATGTTTCCAGCGTAAATGGGCTGCAACTGCGAAGACTCGCCATCATAGAGATAACTTCGCTTTACGGTTACATCCGCAGCGTCGAGAAACTCCACCTGCTTGGTCTCCCCATCGCGCAATGAAACGGTGCGGTGCAGGTCGTAGAGGTGAAAGTCATCGAAGGCTTTTTGGGTGACCTGAATGCCATCGACCATGACCGACTGTGCTTTGGCCATGTTCATGGCTCTGACGCCTCCATAGGCGTAGCCCTGGGGCTGGATCTTGGCGACATCGCCCGCCATCAGCTTGATGGTGGCCTGGGGAAACTCGCTGCCGCTCTGGTTGTGAATCGTCACCCATCCATGAACGTCGGCCTGCTCTTCGGCGGTGACGTCGCTGTTGCCCGGGACGACGACATTATAGGTAGCTTCCCAATCAAGGCCGCCGGTGATGTAGGCGAGCTCTGCATTGAAACGATCGGCCTTCTCAGACTGGATTTGCCAGCGCAGCGTGGGCTTCAGCAGCAGCCCGTCGGTCGCCGCAGGAAACAGCGGAAGGCCCGGGAGATTGAATTGCATCTTGCCGTTGACCTCGATCAGAGGCTGATTCTGCTGACCATACGGATTGATCGAACTGCCGGCGCGGATGATCCTCCCCTGGACGATCTGCACCTGGCCGCCCGGGCCGGTGCCGATCTGAAAGTCGATGGTCTTGCCTTCGTACTTCTGGAGCAGCCAGTCCTGGTTGACGACTCCGGCATCGTAGTTCTGCTCGACCACCTGAACCACGCGCTTGCCTGAAGGGTCGCGCAGTACTACGGAATCGGGCTCGAGCCGGCTGGTGACCCCGGTCGTCGTGAATTCGTTGAGGCCGGAATGCAGGTCCAGATCGATGGAGGTTCTGGCCACCGCGAAATCCTGGTTGTAAATCGTGAGGGATACGGGCTGGGTGGGGTTTTGCTGCGCTGGTGCAAAGGGAATGGCAAGGGCTGCCGCCAAAAGAAGAGATTCGAACCGCACAATACGCCTCCTGACATGACGATGTGCTCGTGTGAAACCGATGGAGCTTTGACTCGGGTTATGCGGGAAAGTGAGGGCTCTAGGTCCTTGACCGATTGTTGTTGTACCAGCTATGGGTGCCCCACGTCCCGATTTTGGGACCTGGGAAAGCATGAGCTCAAAGCGCGAAATCACGCGGTCAGTAACCTAGTACTCAATGCCGCGCTGGGCGAGGATGCCTTTCTGGTAGGCATGCTTCAGTTCGCGCATCTCGGTGACGGTGTCGGCCAGCTCAACCAGCATCGGGTGAGCGTTGCGGCCGGTGAGAATGACGTGGACCATCTCCGGGCGCTGGCTCAGAGTCTCGGCCACCTGGGAGGCGTCAAGCATGCCGTAGCCGATGGCGTAGTTGATCTCGTCGAGGATCACCATGTCCCACTCGCCGGAGAGGATGGCCTCGCGCGCCTCGGCCCAGGCGGCCTGAACGAGGTGAATGTCTTCCGGGTCGGTCTCGGCGCCGCCCACCTTCACAAAGCCGCGTCCCATCTGTTTGAGAACGAAGTTCTCGCCGAAGGCCTTAACTGCGTCGAGCTCGCCATAGTGCCATGAACCCTTGAGAAATTGCAGCATCAGCACGCGCATGCCGTTGCCGACGGCGCGCAGTGCCGTGCCCATGGCAGCGGTGGTCTTGCCTTTGCCGGGGCCAGTATTGATCAGGATGAGTCCGCGACGAGAGTCGGTCATATAAGGGTTCAAGGCTCAGGGATCAGGAATCGAGGGCCAGGTCTGCCACGTTTCAGCAGTCCGGTGCACGAATCGTGTTGGCCAGACGCTCCCTAGTGACCCGTGTGGTAAGGGTGGCCAGTAAGGATTGTAAATGCACGATAGATTTGTTCGGCGATGACCAGCCGGGCAAGGGCGTGGGCGAGAGTGAGTGTACTGAGTGAGAGCAAAAGTTGTGCGCGGGCGCGCGCAAGGTCTGACCATCCGCTCGCCGGGCCGACGGCGAAGACGATGTGCTGCGCGCCGTCATCGCGGCGAGTGCCAAGCCAGGCAGCCAGGGCTTCTGAAGTCATCTGGCGACCGCGGCTATCGAGCAGAACGGCCGTGGCGGGTGTTCGACCTTGCTGCCTGCCAAGCCAATCGAGCAACGCTCCTTCAGTACGGAAGGATTCAGCCTGACAGTGAGCCAACGTCGAACATCGCTCCAAATAGGTTGAGGTGAGGGTATTGAAACTGTCCTTTGCCTGAGGCCGGGGGCCGACGTGGGCGAGGGTAACGTGCATGGGGAGGAGGATACACCTCACGATGCGCATGAACCTGGCAATAGTACGCTGCATAAACCGTGCATGGAAGCTCCCGATATCAGGAAATGTGTTCATTCTTAGAATAATCGGTAGATTTTATCCGCTTTTTCATATATTCGGAACACGGGCAAAACGTTTACATCAAGATAACTATTTATTCCTGAAAGCCTTACGAGATCGAGTTCCAAAACGGCCGATTGGTCATCTTATTGCATACAAAGAAGTCAAGTAATCCCTCTTTGCTTTCAGTACTCCCTTCTGCGTGGATTCACGTTGACGGGTTTCACTATCATTTCGCCTTTGTTTAGGTTTTTCGTTAGTTTTAACCGCGGAACAGCTCTCCCAATTCCCCAGCTGAGCGGGACGCCGAACCATACGCGGACCGTCAGGTTCCTCCCAGGAACCTTTTCGTCCTCCGTTCGAGGGGAATTCAATGCGATATTTCCGATACCAAGCCATGGCGGCCGTTTTTGCCGTGGCGCTTGTCTTGGGGTTCACACTGAGTACGATGCAACAGATCGCCTATAGTCAGGAAACGACGGGCGGGATGCAAGGTACCGTAAAGGATCCTTCGGGCGCTGTGATTCCTGGCGCAACTGTGTCTGTCACCACGCCAACCCTTGTGGGCACCAAGGAAACACAGACGGATGCGGCGGGCTACTATCGTTTCGCCAATCTGCCACCCGGCGTCTATACGTTGTTTCTCAAGGCGGAGGGATTCGATTCCATCAAGCGTCCCGGCATCGTCCTTGAGGTCGGCCATCTGCCCAGTCTGGACCTCACGCTGAAGGTTGGTTCCGTCAGCACTGTGGTCGAGGTCACGACCGAAGGTCCGATGATCGATGAGACCACCACCACAACGCTGACCAATATCCCCGAAGAGACGCTCCAAAACATACCGCACGGCACCTCGTTCCAGTCGGTAATTCAGTTTGCACCGGCAGCGCGCAACGAGCCTTTGGCTGGCGGGGCGGCATTCGGCAACGGCGGCGGCAGCACCTCTCCCGGCAACGGCGGCAACGGGGGCGCGAATGGCTTCTCGATTGGCGGCGGCTCTGACTCCGAGAACTCCTACCTTGTCGAAGGCCAGGAGACGGCCAACATCATCGGAGGCTATTCGCATACCAACGTTCCCATGGACTTTATCTCGGAAGTCCAGATGAAAACGTCAGGTGTCGAGGCCGAATACGGCGGCGCCCTCGGCGGCGTTGTGAACGTGATCATGGATAAGGGCACCAACAAGTGGCACGGCGGGCTCTTCACGTCGTTCCAGGATGGCGGCATGAACGGATCGCCGACGGCCAACGCGCGCTACGATCCAAATTCGAGCGCCACGCCGACAGCCTGGGGCCAGCTTGATCCGACCTACCAGAACTACCAGCCGGTTCGGCCCCACACGAGCGACTTCTGGCCTGGATTCAAGGCTGGCGGCCCACTCGTAGACCTTTTTCCGAAGATCCTCGCCGATCCGATTTATGCCAGGCTGCGGGACCGCATATTCCTCTACACGGGCTTCAACCCAGAGTTCAACGCGTATGAAATGAAGTTGAACTACGGCCCCAACGGCGGCATTATTCCGTTCAGCCAAAATACCCACACTTTCTATGGTTATGCCCGCGTTGATGCCGAAGTGACGCAGAAGATTCGCGTCTTTGCATCCTGGCTGGCGCAGGGCCAGCGGCAGGCGGGCGAGTCTCTGCCGGGTGGCGCGACTCTGTCGGCTGATTCCGTACAGGGCTACTACAACACCATCACTGGATGCTCAGGCACGGGCTCATCTCTGACATGCAACGGCAATTTCGTCGATCCGTCGGCGTTCTCGCATACCCTGGGCTATTCGGCTCCCAACCTTACGTTGAACACAGGCGCCGACATCACGCTGACAAACAGCCTTGTGGCAACGGCACGGTTGGGCTACTACTTTGAGAACTACCACGACTTTGGGTACGAGACGACGACCCCTATCTACTACTTTGAAGATAATGGTGGAGGGACGACGGACGTAAACGGTAATCCCCTTCCTGCTGCTTTGGCACAGTCCACAGGTTTCCAAACCCAGGCGTTGGATCAGAACTTCACGCACCTTAATGCGAACAAGGCCATCCAGTTGGACGGCGACCTTGCCTGGTTTCATGCAGGATGGGCGGGTACGCACAACCTGAAGGTCGGCTACCAGCTGAACCGGAATTCAAACTACATCTTCCAGTCCTACAATGCGCCATTTGTCGAGATCTGGCCCGGACAGGACGGAGCCTACACTGCAAATACAGCAACCGGTGACGCGAATTGCACGGCGGTAGAAGCAATCGATCAACCGGGAGTCGCTCCGGATGAGGCACTCTGCATGGGCACCTATGGCGTGGTCAACGTGAATGATTTCGGCAGCGGTGGCAAAGCTACTGCTTATAATCATGGCTTCTTTGCCCAGGATGCATGGACGCTGGGGAAGGGCCTCACCATCAACGCCGGACTGCGCATGGAGCGCGAGTATCTGCCAGCTGAAAACCAGCCCAGCAATTCGAAGATCACCAAGCCGATCAATTTCGGTTGGGGAGACAAGATCGCTCCACGCATCGGCGCTGCCTGGGATGTTTTCAAGAACGGGAAGATGAAGGTCTTCGGCGGCTTCGGTCAATACTACGACCAGATGAAGCTGAACGTGGCCATCAGCTCGTACGGCGGCCAGTATTGGCAAGAGTGCGAGTACGCATTGATGACACCCACTTACACAGGGATCGTCCCCACCTATGACGCCAACAACCGATACTGCGCCGGTCAGGAAAACACCGAAGCAACCTTTGCCGGTGGGTCACCGACTGGGTTGACGTTCCTTGAGAACTTTAACCAACGCGCCTGGCCTACGACATGCCCAACCTGCAGTGTGTCTGCAGAAGGCACGGCTCCTGGATTGAAACCCTACGCGCAACATGACTCCAACGTTGGCGCGGATTACCAGATCTCACCGAACATCGCCTTTGAAGCTCGTTGGGATCGCAGGCGGTTGGATCATGTGATCGAGGACTCGTCTCTCTTCAGTACCGTCACGGGGAGTGAGACCTATGTGATCGTGAATCCCGGCGAAGGCATCAATTCGACCTTCGACGGTTTCTACAACTTCCTCTATGGTGCGGCGCCACCCGCCTGCGCCGGAGCGACTTGCCCACCGCAGAAGATTATTCCTCCCGCGCGTAGCTATGACGGGCTGGAGTTCCGCGTCACCAAGGCGAGCGGCAACCACTGGATGGGGATGTTTTCCTACACCTACAGCAACCTTCGCGGCAACTACACGGGCTTGACCAGCACAGATATAGCCGACGGCGGCGGCGGTCGCAACGCGCCCAACAACAGCCGGTCGTTCGATGAACCATATTTCTCATGGAACGCGAATGGCGGATCTTCAAGCGGGCTTCTGCCCACCGATCGTCCGAACGCCCTCAAGGGGTATGTCTATTACACCCTGCCGTGGCTCAATAAGTTCGCGACCGACTTCGGTATCTTCCAGACGGCCTACAGCGGCACGCCGCTGACCAGCTATATCGACGTGGGCACTTGGTCCGCTCCGGGCGCGTTTCCGGTGGACATTGTGAATCGCGGCAAGTGGATCGACGTTCACCAGGATGCAGTTACTGGCGTGATCACGGCAAGCGCTCCTTATACGAAGCGTACGCCGTGGTATACCGGCACGGATTTCAATCTGAAGCAGACCTACAAGATCGGCGAGTCGAAGAGCGTATCGTTCGACGCGACGTTTGCCAACCTGCTCAACCAGCACGCGGTGGTTTCGAACGTGCAACAGATCGACTCGGAATACTCACCGAACTATCTCACTCCGAACCATGTACGACTTAGGAATGGTGCTCCGTTCTATGCCGCAGCAGAGGAGCCCTACGACTACGTCGCGGGAATGAACAGCATTCGCTCAAATGTCCACGGCCAGTTCGCGGGGCCAATGACGATCAACAGCGCGTACGGCCAGCCTTATCTTTACCAGGTAGCCAGGAATATCCGGCTGGGCGTGCACTTCACGTTCTAAGCAGCCTTCCCGGGTAGGTGCAAGGGGTCCGAGCAATCGGGCCCCTTGCTTTCTTCCGGAAAGGCTATCGCAATTTCTGAGGAGCTGTACCTCGGAGCCGCCGCACTCATGTCGATGCGACCATCAGGGAGCGGCGACCTTGCACAGAACTACGAAAAGACGCGGAACTCAGGAATTGCTGTAAGTCCCCAAAAACAGGAGGGAGCTGATATTTTTGGAATACTGAGCAGGTCATATCCATATTTCCATAGATTGGTTCAATAGCGCCCATTTGCCAGCCATCCTTAATCATCTTATTTTCAATAAGTAACAAGTTTTATTTCAGTTCTGTCAAGATTGGCCCTCGTCATGCAGTAAACGACCATGCAACGTTCCCTGTCTACCCAGGAAGAGCGGTCACAGGCCGCACTCCGCAGGGCTTACGTACGACCCACTTTGTTATCGCCATCTATTGTCTGTTCGATTTGATAGCGGAAAGGCTCAACTCCCGTCGAGCCTCGGACGCAAGGCAGAACTACACCGACCGTGAAGTTCCCTCTTAGGGATTTCCGGTCTTTATCGATTTTGGAGGAATTCAATGCGATTTATCCGGTTGCAAAGCGTGGCTATGATGTTTGCAGTAGCGCTTGCTCTAGGGTTCACCCTTCCTGTTCTTCAACAGCCTGCATACAGCCAGGAAACGACAGGCGGCATTCAAGGAACGGTGAAAGATCCGTCGGGTGCAGTGGTCCCCGGCGCCAGCGTGACGGTGACGGCTGCGACCCTGGTGGGTTCGAAGGAAACGATCACGGACGGAGCCGGATATTATAAGTTTGTCAACCTTCCTCCTGGCACATACACGATTCTGGTGAAAGTGCGGGACTTCGACACGCTGAAGCGTGAAAACATTGCCCTCGAAGTCGGACATCTTCCGACCATCAACCTGGAGTTGAGCGTGGGTACAGTGAACACGGTGGTCGAGGTCAACACCGAGGCGCCACAAATCGATACCAGTACCTCGGTCACGTTGACCAACATCACCGAAGAAACGGTTCAGAACATTCCCCACGGCACGTCCTTCCAATCTGCGATTCAATTCGCGCCTTCGGCGCGCAACGAGCCGCTTGAGGGTATGTCACAGTTCAGCATCGGCAATGGTAACGGTGCGACCTCTCCTGGCAGCGGCAGCAGTGGCAACGCCTTCGGTTACTCGGTAGCTGGCGGCTCTGACTCTGAGAACTCGTATCTCGTGGAAGGCCAGGAGACGGCCAACCTGATTGGCGGCTACTCCCATACCAACGTACCCTTTGACTTCATCGACGAGATGGTGATGGATACCTCCGGCATCCAGGCGGAGCATGGCGGCGCGCTCGGTGGCGTCATCAACGTCATCATGCAAAAGGGAACCAATAAGATTCATGGCAGCCTATGGGGGATGTTCAACAACGACGCGTTGAATGGATCTCCGCGGGCAAATCCCCGCTATGATCCGAATGGAGCCTTCAATCCAAATACTGATACGGCGTGGCAGCAATACCAGCCCAAGCCGTACCACACCAGCGATGTATTCCCCGGCTTCCGGATCGGAATGCCGCTGATCAAAGACAAAGTGTTCCTCGAAGGAGCCTTTTCGCCGGAGTGGTCCAATCAAGAAACTACCGTAACGTACAACCATGACTTTCCGAGCACCTTCGCGGGCCAAAACGGTAAGCTATCGTTCGGGCAGAACACACAGACCTACTATGCTTACCTGCGCGCCGATGCGGCCCTTGGGTCCAAGATCCATATCTTCGGCTCCGCGCTGGATCAAGGCCAGCGTCAGTCAGGGGAGAATTTGCCCAATATGGATTCTGTCAACGGGCTATTCAACGTAAGTTCGAGCATCAATCCGATCGGTTACGAGCATACCCTTGGGTACTCCGCTCCCAATAGCACCTACAATCTTGGCCTGGATTACTCAGCTACTCCGTCGATCGTGCTCACCAGCCGCTTCGGATACTTTTTCGAGAATTATCATGACTTCGGCTACCCAACCACGGGAAATATCGACCTCTTTTTCGGAAGCGGCGTGGGTGGAACCGACACGACCGGTGCGCCGCTGCCCCCCGATCTGCAAGAGCCGAACGGCTATTTCAATCAGCCCAACAGCCAGACCTACACCCTCTACGACGCCGACAAACGCACGCAGTTTGACCAGGATGTCGCCTTTAATAAGAGCGGGTGGTTTGGCACACACTCCTTCAAAATCGGCTACCAGCTGAACAAATCCAACAACAACATCTACCAGCGCTGGCCGGCGCCGGCGTTGCAGATTTTCCCGGGTAGCACCGCGGCTTACTCTCCGGCAGGCGCCACCGGCGCCGCAAACTGCGCCGCGCTTGCCGCGATCTATGGCGCTTGCACCGGACAGTATGGGTACGTGATCGTTTGGGACTACGGCACCAAGGGACAGGCCACAAGCTATAACCACGCCTTCTTTGGGCAAGACGCGTGGAATTTAGGTAAGGGAGTGAGTATCAACTACGGCCTCCGCGTGGAAAAGGAGAATGTCCCGGCCGAAAACAATGCTGCTGGTCTGCCGACCAATCCGATCAGCTTCGGCTGGAACGATAAAATTGCGCCACGCGTTGGTTTCGCTTGGGATCCGTCTCAGAAGGGCAAGGAGAAGATCTTCGGCAGCTACGGCTCCTTCACCGATATGATGAAGCTGAATGTCGCGATTGGCTCATTTGGCGGCCAGTATTGGCAAAACTGCGCCTACGCGCTCAATGAAGATCTTGCGGATGTAAGCGTTCAATTCGACCCCACCTCCCGCTATTGCTACGCCGACGGAGCCAACTTCGGCGGCACCACTCCTGCCGGCCTAACCTTCATCGAGAGCCTGAACAACCGTGGCACGGAGGGTGTTGTGAATGGTCTCAAGCCGTATCGTCAGCACGACACGACTCTCGGTGTTGACTACGAGATCACCCCCACGCTGGCCTTCGAAGCTCGTTGGGATCGACGCAGGCTTGATCATGTGATCGAAGATGCGGCGCTCTTCGACTCGTCGGGCAACGAGGTTTTCACCATCGTCAATCCGGGAGAAGGACCAAATGCCTTCAACGCCACCTGCCAGATGCCGGGCATTGACCCCAACACGGGTGACAGCTACTCCGCGTGTCCGCCCAATGTTAAGGCGGGCCGCAGTTACGACGGTCTGGAACTGCGACTGAGCAAGAACATCAGCAAACACTGGTCGGGAATGTTCTCCTATACGTACAGCAACTTCAGGGGGAACTACTGCGGGCTGACCAGTTGCAATGAGGCCGACGGCGGCGGCGGACGAAACGCGCCAAACAACAGCCGCGCCTTTGACGAGACCTACTTCCAATACGACGCCTATGGCAAATCCTTCAACGGAAAGCTCGCCACGGATCGCCCCAATGCTTTCAAGGGTTACGGTTATTACGACCTTAAGGAGGGCGGCAACTCGACCACCACCTTTGGAGTATTCCAGGACGCCTACAGCGGCACGCCGCAGAGCAGTTTCCTCAACGTTGGCTACAGTATCGCGGGCGGCGGCAATTTTGGGCAGTTTCCGGTTTATCCCGAGGGTTTAGGAAAATGGGTGGATGTTACTCAGAATCCATCGACAGGTGAGGTCACGACGGGTAATGCCAGGACCTTCCGAACCCCCTGGTTTACGCAGACCGACTTGAACCTCAAACAGACGTATAAGGTCACCGAGTCTCAAGCGATCAGTTTCGACATGACCATGAGCAATGCCCTCAACCAGCATGAGGTGGTGGCTTACTACGGATCTATCGATACTGCGTATGTACCGGATTTTATTGCACCGGGAGGCCTGCCTTTCTATTACGGTGGGGAAGCTTACTCGCTTTATGAGCATCCCTATGACTATAAGGCGCTCCTGAACACGGACGGCGTCACCGTTAACAGCCAGTACGGCAAACCGTATGAGTATCAGGTAGCTCGCACTATCCGCTTCCAGGTGCACTATACCTTCTAACCAACTCAAACTGATAAACAAAGGGGACCCGCTGCGGCAGGTCCCCTTTTCTCTTGTAGGCAGAGTAAGTAACTCGATGAAGGTCCGAGCCAACGAAATGCGGGTATGCCGAAGTGCAACCTATTTCTTCGCGGTGGTCTTCTTTGGAGCTGCTTTCTTGGAAGTCGTCTTTCTAGCAGCGCTCTTTAAGGGCGCTTTCTTTACCGCCTCCTTTGGTTTCGGCGCGGAAGCAGCTTTGCTCACGGCCGGCTTGGCCTTCGATTTCCCGCGGGCAGCGCGGGTTCTGGCGGCGAGCGCGGCCTTCAGCTCCTCATCAAACTCGGCGGGCGTGACGGGGCGCGCGGACTTGCGCAGCCGTTCAATGTCGTAGAAGGCGCGCCGCTCGGCAAGAAAGACGTGAACCACGAAGTCGACGTAGTCGAGGAGGATCCAATCCCCTTTGCGGCGGCCTTCGACGGATGTGGGATAGACGCCAAACTCCTTCTTCAGGCGGTACTCAATCTCATCGGCGATGGCAATAGCTTGCCGGTCATTGGTGGCCGAGGTAATGAGGAAGAAGTCCGACAAGCCGGAGTCGATGGGATCGAGCTCGAGGATGCGGGTGTCTTCGCCCTTTTTTTCTTCACAGACTTGAGCTGCGGTTTGTACCTGGGTGCGGGTTTGTTCGTGGGCTGCCGGGGTCGTTGTGGTCATTCTAAGGAATAGCTCTCCAAGGCCCATCGTAGCCTGTCACACCGGCAGGGGCAAGTGATGGTCATTTGTAGAGCCCGTGCACGGCGATGTATTCAGCGACGGGGTTGGGCAGGAGTTCGTGGCCCGCCGGGAGACGGCCCCGCGCTGCATGGACCTGTCGGCGGATCTCCGATGCGCTGATCTCGACGTGCAGGTCCGGCAGAAGATAGAACATTGCGGTGAGGCCCGCGGCATTGCGCAGTGTGTAAAGGCGCACATCTGTATCGGCTTGCGGGGCGGCGTAGGTTGATTCAGCGTCGATGGAAAGCCCATCGGGAAGCACGGCGGCCAGGTCGCCCAGGCCCTGCCCTGGGCGCGAGGCCACGATGAGCGGAGCGGCAAAAGGGATCTCCGCGCCGCGGTGCCAGCGGCGGAGTCCGAGGAACGAGTCGGCGCCCATGAGACAAAACAAGGCGTCGCCGGGTAGCAGTTCGCTGCGTAGGCGGAGCAGCGTGTCCATTGTGTAGTTGGGTGTACTGTCGGGGGCGTTGCTGGGCGAACCTGAGGCAGGTGCATCAGCCAGGGAGATGACAAAGGAGGGTTCGCCCGCGATGGCGAGGCGTGTCATCGCCAAACGGTCGGGAAAGCCGGCCGTGGAGCCCAGCGGCTTGAGCGGCTGCGCGCCGACCGGGGCGAAGAGAACCTGGTCGAGGCGGAGGGCGTCGCGGGCGGCGCGGGCCACCGCAAGATGGCCGCGATGGGGCGGGTCGAAACTTCCGCCGAAGAACGCAATGCGACGGCCGTTGTCCGGTGCGGGAAGCATGGGTTCATGGTAATTCCTTGGAACGGCTTCGCAGTTGATGTTGCCACTTCCGGCGTTCACGCAACCGTCCCTTTCTCAGGGGAAAGCCAGTAAAGCTGCAAAGGTTTCGGATGCAGTAACTGCAAGACGGCTGTAGCATCAGACTCAGATGCGATATGCGATAGCAATTTTGGCAGTGGCCGGCGTTGTGGTTTCCGCGCTGGCTTTGCAGGTTCACTACTCCACGACAACCGAGCCCTGCTCGATTAATGAGCGGTGGGATTGCGGCGTGGTGAATCACAGCCCGTTTGCGGTGATTGATCGTGTGCCGGTGGCTGCGCTCGGCATTGCGGGCTACATCGCTCTCGCTGCGCTGGCATTGGCGCGGCAAAGGCTGCTTTTGCTTCTGGCCGCGTTCATCGGATTCGATTTTGCTCTCTGGCTGACCTCGATCGAACACTTCGTTTTGCAGGTGTGGTGCCTCTATTGCGTCATTTCGCAGGGGATCGTCGCGCTGATTCTGCTGCTGAGCCTGGGATGGCTCGCGGCCGAGCACTTGCGATTGCGGCGAGCGGCGCGGTCGATTTAAACTCTGTGCCTGTTTGCTGTCCAGCGCTCGTCGCCGGCGCATTAAACGCCTCCCTCTGCGCTGATAAACTTGAAATTAGACATGTTGAAGGAACGATACGCGCGTTGGATGTACGAGTGGGAGACGCGGCTGACCACGCGCGATGAAAACCGCGTGGTGCGTCCGTTAGAGTGGGGCTTTGAATGGGTCGAGCCGTTTCTTACAGCGCATGGATTTGGTGCAGCGGTTCCGCGCCCTGAAGATGTGCGCGACGATGCGGCTGCCGAGTTGGCCATGGTGCGCATCAATCAGCTGCTCACCCGGAACAGTGAAGTTTTCTTTGGATATAAGCGGCCCACGGACTTTCGCCTGGAAGACCGGCATCCTGAGTTGTTCCCCACCAACGTGCGGCCGGAGACGCTGGCCAAGGACGCGGCCATCAAGCAACTGGCAGCCGACGGCAAGACGCCGACGGCTCAGTTTCTGCGGTTTACTTCGCCGGAGAGGACGCCCTATCCGGAAAATGACCTGGTGAATGCTCGATGGTACCCCGCGCCGGTGCACAAGGATTCAATGCGGCCCAGGCAGGCGATCATTGTGATGCCGCAGTGGAATGCTGACGCCTTCAGCCACAACTCTCTGTGCACCATCTTCAATCGCATGGGAATTTCGGCGCTGCGGCTTTCCAAGCCGTACCACGACATTCGCCGGCCGGTTGAATTGGAGCGCTCGGACTATGCCGTGAGCGCCAACGTCGGGCGCACCATCTCAGCATGCCGCCAGGCGGTGGTGGATATCCGCTGCTGCATTGACTGGCTTGAGGAGCAGGGCTACGAGCATTTCGGCGTGCTGGGAACCAGCCTCGGTTCCTGCTATGCGTTTCTTGCGAGCGCTCACGACAAGCGCATTCGCGTGAACGCATTCAATCACGCGTCAACTGCGTTTGGCGATGTGGTGTGGGCCGGGCAGAGCACGCGTCACGTCATGCAGGCGCTGGCCGACGCCGGCCTTACGCAGGACCGCATCCGCTCATTGTGGTCCGCGATCAGCCCGGTAAGCTATTACCCGAAGATCGCCAGCGCTGAAGCCGGCGGACCGGACAAGCGGGTACTTCTGGTCTATGCCAACTATGATCTGACATTTCCCAAGCAGTACTCATTGCAGGTGGTGGAGGCATTCAAGAGCGTGGGCCTGAACTTTGAGCTGCGCGTGCTGCCCTGCGGCCACTACACAACCGGCGAGACGCCCTTCCAGTACATCGATGGCTGGTATATGGGGTCGTTTATATATCGCGCGTTCAAGGCGCTGCGGCAGGAGAAGAGAGAAGCAACGAGCGCAGCTCCGCTGCATGAAGAAAAAGAAGAAGTCGTTTCGCCCTAGCGAACAGATGCGATAGGCACGACGAGGTCAGAGCGCGAGAGCCGCCAGGGATCAACCCGGCGGCTCTCGCAGTGTTCAGTGAAAAGCAAGTCTATTTAGGTGCCCTAACGCCGTTGTGCTTCTGACGGTAAATCTGGCGGCTGGCGCCATTCTGTTGCCGGTTGATGTTGCGGTGTTCCTGGGCGGTGAGTTTTCCGCCATTAGCGGCGCGGTCTGCGCGTACTTGCTGGTTGATCCCCTGTTCGCGGTTCTCGGTGCGAGCTGTTTCCCCGGCGGTCATTGAGCCGCTCTTGATGCCGTTGGCGATGCGATCCTGCTGGTTTTCGCGGCGCTGGCCGACTTCGTTGTTGCCGAAGTGCGCCTGGTTGGTGTTGTGCTTGTCAGCGTAGATCGATTTGCTCAGGTTATTCTGCTGGTGGTTCACCTGGCGGCGTTCCTGCTGTGTAAGCGTGCCGCCGTTAGCGGTGCGATCCGCGTGGATTTCGCGGTTCACATTGGCCTCGCGGCCTTCGAGGTTCTTGGTCTCGCCTGCGGTAAGCTGGCCCGATTGCACGCCATTGCCAATGCGCTGCTGCTGATCCTGGCGGCGGTCATTGACCGATCCTTCTTTGGGAGCGGACTGTGCCGAAGCTGGCTGGGAAGGCTCACTCTGTTGAGCGAAGGCCGGCCCCGAAACGATCAGTGTTGAAAGGGCTAACATCAAGAGTATCCGGTTCATTGCTTTCCTCCAGGGCCTCTTGATTCTCGGCCCATGTTGACTCCGAACCCATGGGTCAACGAAAAGTCTCTCCATGAGCCGATCTTTTTTTTGCGGCTGCGCTCGCCGAGGTAACCCGTAGCGTCCTTGTGCGCTTCTGCAATGCGCGGACTTTTTGTAACGAAATCGCTGTGGGTATCATCGTACGAATGGATGGATTCCCCTATGCATTACCGACTCCTGCGTTCACAGGCTGTGCTTCTCTTTTTGATTGCCATGAGCCCGCTGACTTTGCCGGTCTTTGGACAGGCCGGAGCGTCCGCCCATCGCGTGCCGGTGCTTGTGGAACTATTCACGTCTGAAGGCTGCTCCGATTGCCCGCCGGCGGACACGCTGTTGCAGCGCCTTGACGCGACGCAGGCTGTTCCCGGTGCAGAGGCGATTGTGCTGAGCGAGCACGTCACGTATTGGAATCATGAAGGCTGGCGGGACCCATTCTCGTTCGACGAAATTGACGAACGGCAGAGGGAATATGTGCAGGCCTTCGGATTGGCATCGAGCTACACGCCACAGATGGTGGTGGATGGCGCAGCGCAGTTTGTCGGAAGCAACGCAGCTGCGCTTGCCGACACTGTCGCCCGCGCAGCCCAGAAGCCGAAGCAGGAGCTAGCGATTGAGAATGCTCGCTGGGATGGAGGCGTTGTTAGTTTTGCCGTGCACGGCCCGGCTGGTTCCAGTGCGACGCTGTTGGCAGCGCTTGCGGCGAACGCGACGCGGTCTGAAGTCGCGCGCGGAGAGAACGCGGGACGCACGCTGCACCACGTTGCAGTCGCGCGCGTGATAAAAGATTTCGGCTCCAAGGCCTTAGATGGGCGGCCGCTGAAGTTATCCGGCGACAGCTTGGCGCATGGGGATGAGGCTACGGGGCCGGTCAGGCTGATTGTATTTCTCGCAGATCGCAAGAATGGGCATGTGATAGCCGTTGCCGAGCAGACGCTGAGCCGCTGAACGCGAAGGCCGTCGCGCATCGAGCTTGATGCGCCTCGGGTGGATTTGTGGCGCTACTCCGATCGGAGTGTTCGCATCGGATCAATGGAGGCTGCGCGGCGCGCGGGGATCAATCCAGCAATCGCTGAGCATGCCAACAGCACGAGGGCCGCACTCCAGATCGCGTCCCCGTCCAGGGGTTTCACCTCGTAGAGCAAACTGCCCAGAAAACGCGTGAGTCCCACAGACGCAATCAGGCCCGTGGCGATTCCGATTGCAGCCAGCGTGAGAGCGTTGCGAAGGGCGCGCCATAAAACGGCCTGTCGTGTTGCGCCGAGTGCCATGCGAATAGCGATTTCGCGGGTCCGCTGCGCGACTGTGTGCGCCAGCACCCCATAGATGCCGAGCAGCGACAGCAATAGCGCAATGGCCGCAAATGTCGTCAGAATCACGGTGTTGAATCGCCGTGACGAGTCGGTTGCAGCCACAACTTCATCCATCGTATGCGGCCGCGACACCACCAGCAACGGATCAAGCTGATGAACAGTTTTCTCCAGAGCAGGAATCAGTGGTGTCGGGTTTTCCGTCGTGAGGACGACGATGTCCATATTGCCGACAACCCCAATCATCGCGGCCATCGGTCCCAGGGCAGCCGCAGCTTGTGAGAGCGGCTCGTACATCTGGTTCGACGTCGGCTGGTCAAGCGCCCCTTGCTTCACATCTCCCACGACGCCGATGACCGTGATGGGCGGCATCGGGCTGTCAAACCGATCACCCACTTTCATGCGCGAACCGACCGGGTCCTTGCCATGAAAATATTGTCCGGCAAACGACTCACTGATGATCGCCACGAGTGGAGCACCGGGCTGTTCATCTTTCGATTCAAAATAGCGGCCGCGGATAAGCGGAATATGGAGCGAATGGAAATAATTTCCCTGAACGAGATAATTCGAAGCAATCAAGAAACCCTCGTCACGAGACCGCACGTGGCCTTCCGGGGTCATCAGCCGTCCCGAATTCTGGCCAACGATGGGAATGTTGGAAGAAAAACCCACCGCTTTTACACCGGACAGACCTTCGACACGGCGTTGCAGTTCGGCATAAAACACATCCACTTTCTGTTGTGTCGGGTAGTCGTGTCGCGGCAGAGACAGAGAAGCCGTGATGAAGTCCCAATAGGGCATGTAGGCCATGGCGGCCGTGTCTTTTAGACCGTTGATGCGGGTGTCGGCTACGACGCCCACAATGGTCACGGCGTGCTGGTCGTCGGGAACAATGTCGGAGATCTGGTGGCCAATGGGGTTTTCGCCGGGGAAGGCCTCGCGCGCAGTGCGCTCCGAGAGAAGCGCGACATAAGGATTGGCGCGGTCGGACGCGCTGATGTTGCGGCCGGCGACGAGCGGGATTTGCATGGTCGGCAAATAGTCGGGATTGATCCAGCGGACATTGACTGCCGGTTTTTGTACTTCGGGTACGGTGTGGTCCGGCCGGGTAATGTTGTCGACCCAGGTTTCGCCGGCTAGTGGCGCGGCACTGGTTACGGCCACGGACTGCACGGCAGGCAGTTGCTGAAGTGCGCCGATGGCCCTGTCGACAAAGGCGAGCTTCGCAGCTTTCACACCGGGCGCAGTGTCGCTATACTGCGGCGCGTAAAGATCGACCTGCGCCAGCGTGACGTGACTCGCGTTGAAGCCGCGGTCCTGCCTCAGCAAATGAGAAAAACTGCGCAGGACGAGCGACGTGACAATGAGGAGAACAACGGCGCACGCAACCTGAGATGCAACTAAAAGATTGCGCGTCTTCCATCCCTCCTGCGTGTTGGCGGAGCGCGTTGAATTGGCTTGTAGTGCGGTCTGGGGTTGCACGCGGAGAGAGCGCAGCGCGGGCAGGATCCCAAAGGCGATGGCCGCGGCGATGGAGAGGCCGGCAGCGAAGAAGAGGACGGGCAGATTGACTTGCACCTGGTTGAGGCGCGGAACGTTGGCGGGCACAAGAGCAAGCAGAAGGCGCACTCCGGCGAATGCGAGCGTGACTCCGGCAGTGCCTCCCGCGGCAGCGAGCAAGAGGATCTCAGCAAAGCGGGCCATGACCAGTTGGGACTTGCATGCACCGAGGGCCGCGCGGACTGCGGCTTCACGCTCGGAGGAGACGGCGCGGGCGAGTTGCAGATTGGCGAGGTTAACGCAGGCGATGAGGAGCACGCCGACAACGGCCGCAAGCACGAGCCAGAGCGCCCCGCTGATGCCGGAGGTGACGTCGGCGGCGAGCGGGGTGACCGAGATGCCGAGATGGATGGGCAGGTGCGCGGAGACGGAGTAGGAGTTCTGCAGGGCTTCGAGTTCGACGCGGGCCTGCGCGAGTGTGACGCCGGGCTTAAGCCGCGCGATGACTTTGTAGTTGAAGTTACCGCTATCGGTTTTGAGATCCCAGTCGGTGGGCGCGCGCGTTTCGTAGATCATGGTATCGGGCTCGGCGCTGAGATTAGACTGCGAGGCGAAGCCGGGCCCCACTGCGATTTGCGGGAAACGCACGTCGGGCGGAATCACGCCGATGACAATGGCCGGATAGCCGCCCAGGCGCATCGACCGGCCAACGACCTTGGGGTCACCCTGAAAAAGAGTTCGCCAACCCTCGTAGCTAAGGACCACGACAGGCGGTGCACCCTTGACGGCGTCTGCAGAGACGAAGTCACGGCCAAGAATGGGCTGGACGCCAAGGACGCGAAGGAGATTGGGCGATCCCGTGACGGCGCCGACGATGTGGGGGCGATCGCCGGTTGAGGACACGTTTTCTCCGGGATTCTCAAAGATAGCCGCATCTTCGATAGCTTTCGCGCTACTTGCCAGGCGCAGGTAATGGCGATAGTTATCGGGTTCGATCACTTTCTGACCGCTATTCAATTGCACGACTTCACGCATCACAACGAGGCGATCCGGGTCGCGAAACGCGAAGGGCTTGAGCAAGACCGCGTTGACCACGCTGAAGACCGATGTGACCGCGCCGATACCGAGCGCGAGGGTGAGAATGGCCGTGAGTGCGAATCCAGGCGCCTTGCGCAGTTGACGCAAGGCGAAGCGGAGATCGCGGACGAATTGGACGAAGAGGGGAAATCCACGCTGGATACGGTACGTCTCGCGGGTTTGGGTGACGCCGCCGAAGGCGCGCAGGGCTGCGGTGCGGGCATCTTGTGCATTCATTCCGCGCTGCAGATTTTCTGCGGTGGCGAGATCGATGTGCGCGCGCAATTCTTCATCGAGGTCCACATCGAAAGTGTGGCGACGGACGAGGGCAGCGCAGCGGCTGAGGAATATTCGAAGCAGCTCCATCTACGGCCCCCTAACTGGCGGAGGTGAGAAAACGCGCCATGGTTGCGGCCATGCGCTCCCAGCTTTCGGTTTCCATCTCGATCTGCTTGCGTCCGATGCGGCTGAGGGAATAAAACTTGGCGCGCCGGTTGGTTTCAGAGGTGCCCCACTCTGACTTGATCCATCCACGCTGCTGCAGGCGCAAAAGTGCGGGATAGATAGTGCCCTGGTTGAGGCTGAGAGCGTTGTCGCTTACCTGCTCGATACGACGCGCGATGCCGTAGCCGTGTAGGGGGCCCATCGACTCCAGTGTTTTGAGGACCATGAGGTCCAGCGTGCCTTGCAGGACATCGGATTTGTTCTCGCCCATTTTGCTTCCTGTTGTCTTTCAACAGATAGCGTGGCACCGCATGGGCAGAATGTCAACAGGTGGAATGCCGATGGGGCAGGCGCCGGATAAAGGTCTGGCGGTGGGACGGAATCTCGCGCTGTTGGTCGCACCTTGTTTTTCCTCAGACGGGATGCGCGCATCGACCCTGGGATTTGCCTTAAAATTGGAATATGACTGACCGCATGTCGCTTCCCCTCGCCCAGGCCGACCCCGAAGTAGCCGCCGCCATTGACAATGAAACCCTGCGCCAGCACGAGGGGCTGGAGATGATCGCCAGCGAGAACTTCGTTTCAGAAGCGGTGCTGGAGGCGGCCAGTTCAGTTTTCACCAACAAATATGCGGAGGGGTATCCGGGACGCCGCTACTACGGCGGATGCGAATACAGCGACGTGGTGGAGAACCTGGCGCGCGACCGGGCCAAGCTGATTTTTGGCTCTGAACACGCGAATGTGCAGCCGCACTCCGGCTCGCAGGCCAATGCATCGGCGTATATGGCTGTACTTCAGGCTGGAGACACGATCCTGGGTCTCGACCTTGCGCACGGCGGCCACCTGACCCACGGGCACAAGCTGAGCTTCAGCGGAAAGCTCTACCGGCCCACGTTTTATCATGTGCAACGCGATACCGAGCTGATTGACTACGACGAACTTGAGGCGATTGCGGAGCGCGAAAAGCCGAAGGCCATCATTGGTGGAGCCAGCGCCTATCCGCGGCTATGGGATTTTGCGCGCATGCGGGCGATTGCCGACAAAGTGGGTGCGGTGTACATCTTCGACATGGCGCACATCGCGGGCCTGGTGGCGGGCGGCGTGCATCCTTCGCCGGTGCCGCATGCGCACATCACGACCACAACGACTCACAAAACGCTGCGCGGACCGCGCGCGGGGATGATCCTGTGCGGGCAAGCGCTGGCGGCGGCGGTAGACAAGGCGGTCTTTCCCGGTCAGCAGGGCGGCCCGCTGGTGCACATTGTGGCAGCCAAAGCGGTAGCTTTTGGCGAGGCGCTACGGCCTGAGTTTCGCACTTACGCTGCACAGACTGTTGCCAACGCGAAGGTGCTGGCGAAAAGCCTGCAAGAGGCAGGATATCGCCTCGTCTCCGGCGGCACCGATAATCATCTGCTCCTGGTGGACGTGTTCGAGAAGGGCATCCTGGGCTCGGAGGCGGAACTGGCGCTGGGCAAGGCAGGCGTCACGGTGAACAAGAACGCAATTCCCTACGACACCAACCCCCCGTTGAAGCCATCGGGCATTCGCATTGGGACACCGGCGCTGACCACGCGCGGCATGAAGGAGTCGGAGATGCGGCAGATCGCTCTGTGGATCGCGAAGGCGCTGGAGCAGCGCGGCAACGATGGAGCATTGGAAAACATCCGCGGCGAAGTGGCCGAGATGGCAAACCAGTTCCCACTGTATGCGTGGCGGCGCACACCAGCGGCTGTTGTCGTCTAACTGGTTCATCTACGGGTATCTGGCCTGCACTGCGCGCCCGGGCACTTATGTGCATGTAACGTTCATGGGACAGTAACTTTGTATCTGCTGCGCGGCCGTTGATTGCGGCCAGCGCGGTGTTCACAGCACTGCCTTAGCGTCGAGAATTATCCAAACACAACTTGCGTGCATGCGCAGGGTTAGATTTAGTGTAGTAAGGATGACCTATTCGGGTATTAGCCTTATGCTAGGTGGCTGCCCCGGATGGCATCGGGAGGTTCGTATGCGCGCAGCGCAAATTGCATTGACAGCATTGCTTGTCGTTTCTTTGTCGGCGTTTGGCCAAAATAACAAGGAACGCCAGTTCCATCCTCAGGCTCCCCCTTCCCACGGGCCGGGGCCGGCTCGCGCTCCTCGTCCCGCCCCGCCGCAACAGAACGAGATGCATCCGCAGGGCAAGCAGCCGGAGCAGCAGCACGATCAGGCTCCGCAGCAACAGCGTAATTTCAGCGACAAAGCGGGCCATCCCAACGCTCCCCACGTGGATGGCAAAAAGTGGGTGGGTCACGACACCGGTAAAAATGATGCCAACTATCATATTGACCAGCCTTGGGCGCACGGCCACTTTACTGGCGGCTTTGGCCCATCGCACAGGTGGCACCTGGCAGGCGGCGGTCCTGACCGCTTCTCGTTCAATAACTGGTATTGGAGCGTTGCGCCGGCGGACGTAGCCTATTGTGACGGATGGAATTGGGACTCGGACGACATCGTAATTTATGATGACCCGGATCATGTGGGTTGGTACCTGGCCTACAACGTGCGGCTCGGCACTTATGTGCACGTGATGTACCTGGGATAGCTGAAGACAGATCAATCGATCCGCATGGGGGCAGGCCGACGCGCTTGCCCCTTTTGCTGTTTGCGGACGCAGGCAGAATATACAACTCCACCCGTCGAACGATAAGATAGCCAGTCCGTCAATGGCAGACAAGCAGTTGCATTGAATTACCCGCGCCTGCGTTATTTCAAGCTAAAGAGGATCTGGCATGAAGCTCCAATTTACCCGCGATTCTGCGCGTGTCCTTGCGACGTCCATTCAAGTGATTGCATTGCTTGGCGCTTTCATTGCGTCTGCTGCTTGCTGGGCTGAGTCCGCGCCCATTGTGCTGACTGGCGCAGACCTGCGGCCTGCCACTTCACTGAACGGTGATTGGGGCTCGATTGTCGATCCTTACTTTGCGGGACTTTTCAGCTTTCATCACGTAGAGAAGAAGAATGGTTGGTTCCTGAACCGGAAGGTGCAGCCCGATGATTCATTTCCGACTGAATATAACTTCTCCACCGCGCCCAGGTTGAAAGTTCCGGGAGATTGGAACACGCAGCGTGAATCGCTCTTCTACTATGAAGGGCCAATGTGGTACGAGCGTGATTTTACTTATCAGCCAAAGCAACACACGCATATCTTTTTGCACGTGGGTGCGGCCAATTATCGAAGCTGGTTCTGGGTAAACGGACAGAAGGTGTGCGAGCACGAGGGCGGATTTACCGCGATCAACTGCGACGTCACGGCAGCAGTGCATCCGGGCAGCAACTTTGTGGTCGCGGCGGTAGATAACACGCGCGTTGAAGACGGCGTTCCCGGACTCGAGACAGACTGGTGGAACTATGGGGGACTTACACGCGAAGTTTCACTGATTGAAATTCCCGAAGCTTTCATCGACCAATACGATCTGCATTTGACTCGTGGAGAGGGTTCAGTAATCGAGGGCTGGGTTCACGTAATGGATGGCCAGCCCGGCACAAAGGTAGAGGTGGAGGTTCCGGAGTTAGGTGCAAAGGCATCCGCGACCACAGGCGACAATGGGCGCGCTGCAGTTCACTTTGACGTGACAGGACTGGAACGCTGGTCGCCGGAGAATCCGAAGCTTTACAAGGTTCAAGTGCGAGCCGGTGAAGATTCAATTAATGAGCTGATGGGCTTCAGGACCATTGAAACGCGGGGAACCGAAATTCTGCTCAATGGGAAGCCGATCTTCCTGCGCGGAATTTCTGTCCATGCTGAAGCGCCCGATCGCACCGGGCGCGCCTGGTCTGACAAGGATGCGGAGACACTGCTGGGGTGGGCAAAAGAGCTTGGCTGTAACTATGTACGCCTGGTGCATTATCCGCACGATGAAACGATGCTGCGCGCGGCAGACCGCATGGGCATTCTGGTGTGGTCGGAGAACCCGGTATATTGGGCGCTGGATTTTGACAATCACAAAGTCCTGGCCAAGGCCGAGCAGCAACTTGACGAAGAGATAAACACTTCGCGCGATCATGCTTCGATCATCCTGTGGTCGATGGCGAATGAGACGCCCAATAACGAGGCGCGCACGCAATTCATTGAGACGCTGGCTGAGCGCGCGCGTGCGCTGGATCCAACGCGTTTGATCACGGCTGCATTACTGGTGCGCAGCGAGGGACACACAAAGATCGTGGACGATCCGCTAGGCAAAACACTGGACGTCATCGGCATGAACGAATATATCGGATGGTATGAAGGACATCCCGAGTCGGCTGATGTTACTGAATGGAGAATTGACTATCAAAAGCCGGTGATTGTAAGTGAATTTGGCGCCGGAGCCAAAGCGGGATTGCATGGCGGCGAGAACCAGCGCTGGACCGAGGAATACCAGGCGAATGTTTATCGTCACCAACTGCCGATGCTGAACAAGATCGCACAACTTAGAGGCATGAGCCCGTGGGTGCTGATGGATTTCCGTTCGCCGAACAGGCCGCTTGCAGGAATTCAGGATGAGTTCAATCGCAAAGGGCTCATCTCAGAAAAGGGACAGAGAAAGCTTGCGTTTCATGTGCTACAAAAGGCTTATATGAATAAAACAATCGGCAAAGCTGAATGATGAGGGTGCATCGAAGTGCAGGTAAGTTGAATAACTCAAGGGGCAAGAGTAGGCAGGAGCGGTAAATTGAGTTATTCTCTCGTTATGCTTATTGAATCAATACTTGCCCAAATCGATGCGGAGATTGCAAGGCTGACACAGGTTCGCTCCCTGCTCGCCGACTCCGGCAAAGTTGCTACAAAAGTTACAGAGCGGAAAACCAGGAAGGCGCCGGCTAAGACGCGCAAGAAGCGCGTACTGAGCGCGGATGCCCGCAAGCGTATCGCCGACGCGCAGCGCAAGAGGTGGGCTGCGCAAAAAGCCAAATCCAAATCATAGACAAGACGTCGGATTTCTCGATGCGCGTCAGGCGATCCCATTTGGAATCGAATCGTACGAAGAGAGCCGGCGAATGATGGCGTGGAACGATACGGGCAACGCGGGTGGTGCACTTCGAGCGCCGCCCGGCTGCGGGATTCGTGTGACGGAGCGGTCTCGGAAAGGCCGAACCGGGAGCAATGAATAAAAAGGATGCGGAATAAACGCATCCAACTATATTTTTTTGATGTGTGAATCTATCCCCAGTTGATTTCTGAGTCCGGTGCGATGCTGGCCGTTGATTTCGTCTGACGCTTTGAGATCTTCCTCGTTCGAAGTCCCTTGAAGTCGCTTACCAGGTTTCAACGGCAAGCACGTTGGGCGGGCCGGAATGCCCTTGGATCACCTGTGTCTCAATAACCGCTTCCATGTTCTTCTGATCCCAGTCAGGCGGTGCTTTGGAGAGCAGCGAATCGAGATAGACGGGGTTATAAAGAATTTCACCAGCGGCCTCGGTGCCTTCTTCAGAGATGCCGGCCGCGATGATGACCGGTTGTCCGGTGGTGCCGTCGTGGATGCGGGCCACAATCGCGTAGTCATGAGAGAGTTTTTCATAAGGCAAATCCCAGGCAGTGGCCCAGGAAGTAGCCTTCTGACTCTTGCGGTCGACCAGCAGGGCCACGCCGTCCTTTGACTCGAAGCCGAAGCGCAGTTTCTGTGTCACGCGCAAGGTCCAAATGTTGTCAAAGGCGCCGATCAGCACAATCGGTCCCTCGCGGAGCCGCTCAAAGCTGGCCTCGGAGGCAGGAACGACACGAAAAGTCTTGTGGCGGGCTTCAAGGGCCGCAGCGGTGCGGGTAAGTGTGATGACGTCGGCGAGCGCCAGATTGCCGGAGTATTGCAGGCGAAAGTAGAGAGGCTCCGGTTTGGATTTGGCGACCGGCGCTTCAAGCGAATTGATGGAGCCGACCTCGATGTTCTTGGCCGGTTCGCCAAGGCAGAAGGTTGCCGGGTTAGCGCTGGACGTCACAGGCTGCCAAAAGCGATCGAAGTTCGAGGGTGGCTTGGCGGGTTCAGTTCGGGGAAAACGCAGTCCGATGCCGAGGCCCACGGCGCCGGAAACAGCGACCAGGCCGGCAACTGTCAGCCAGCCCAAACGGCTTCGACGGGGAACGGGCGAAGTAGTCGGCGGCTGCGGTGCAGGGAGGGTGGGTTCAGGCAAGGCCGCCATCGGCTGCGAATCTTCAAGAGCATCGGGCGCGTGAAACAGAGGCACGTAAGAGCCGATCGGCAGCTCGATGACATACTCGCCGTCGTGGGCGGAGTCATAGTAGTACTGCGAGAGGCGCTTGCGCACCTCGCCCGCGGTAATGCGCACAACCGGGTCTGCGTTCGCGTCGTAGCTGGGGGAGCGGCCGAAGACCTCGATACCTATGCTGCGCTCCTTCAGGTCAGATGCGTTGCCCAGAAGCGTTTGTTCGACGGCGTACGCCAGCAATGCCGGATAGCGCTTGCTGTTAGCGAAGAGAGGATGAACGAGGAGCCGTGCCAACTGCTCGCGGATCAAAACGGGAATAACAGCGGCCGCCGGCTTTTCAATCTCCTGCACTGATTTCGGCGCCAACCCCATTGCGAACTCCTCGACTCGGCTCCAGGCACCGGGGGGAAACTGCTCGCAGGGTGACTCCGCCCCGCGAACCACATCTCAATCAGCGGCAGAGCGGGCACGTGCCGGCGCTTACCCAGCTGATCAATAACTTGCCTGTTCACGCTTGTGGAAATCAGCGCGGCGGCAGGCTCTTCCTCTTCCGCATTGCCGTATCATACGTCCCGACATTCCGGTTGTCTACGCGGGATTAACCCCTTTGAATGTAGAATCCGAGGTCGCTCAGTGAACTTAGTACCCGATGGAACCTGCCGCGTGCAATTCGCCACGAATATATTCGAATTCGGTCCAGAAGATGGCGTCCAAAGTGTCTCTGCGGTCAGGGAATCCTGACTGCAAGGTCGATGGAGGACGGCTCATTTTCTTGTGATTGCGGCTCCTCGCCCCTTCGGTTTGCCAGATCTGGAATGAATCCAGGCAGGGCTTACCGAGGGGCGCTTTTTTTCTGTCCGTTCCTTTTCAGACCGGCATGCATGGCGCTCAACTAATCATCGGCCGCAGCATGATAACTGGGCGCACAATACCGCACGCCTTCATGGCTACTTTACTCAGTGGCAGATCACCGCAGGAGTGGTGGCTGGCGCGCCGGCGCTGCATCCCTGATGAGACGAAGGCTTAGAAGTTGCTGGTGAACATCGTCGTGATGGTAGCGAAGACGGTCGTGACGGCGGTGGCCACGCTGGTCATGCCGGCGACGGTGCCAAGGGCGATCATGGAGAAAGCCATGGAGTATTCGACCAGGTCCTGGCCTTCGCCCGCCACCAGGTTCTGGATCCTTGCCCAAATCCCAATCATTCGATTGTTCATTTTTAGCTCCTTGACCTGCCTATCAGGCGAAACTTGTGCGATTCATAAGATACTGACTGCGTCTCCATGCCCCACAAAGGAGACGCAGCGAGGATGCGCGTGCATTCCGAAAGTGCTCCTGAACTGCAATCGGCTAAACTGCAATCATTGACTAGTCGGCGTGAAGAGGCAAAAGGAATCGTGAGTTCAACCCATGCCCGCCGTAATGAAAGCTGAAGTTACGCAACAAGATAACAGGTTACCTAAGTGGGATACGTAACTCTCTTTTTTGATCTGATGAAGTCGGCAGTTGGATGCCTGTAAGTCGACAGCTTTCGCGGGGCACTTATGGAGCAATACGGTCGCCCAATCGATAAGTGAATCCCGAATGTGCAGCGGTGATTTCTACCTCTGCAAGAGAGTCACGTGTCGGCTACTGTCGGCTTTTCCTTGTCAATCGCTGCGCTCAGTCGGTTCCTTTCTTAATTCGAGCGCAGCGCGACCATGGGACTGATGCGCGAGGCGCGGCGGGCCGGTACGTAGCCCGAGATGATCGCGACCAGGAGCAACGCGACCGCCATCCCTATATAGGTAGCGGTATCGGATGGCGAGGTATCGAAGAGCAGCGAGGCGATGAGCCGCGCCACCGCGAAAGAGGCGGCGGTGCCGAGCAGGACACCGGCTGTGGCAAGGCGCAGCGTGCGGCCGATCACGTCCGCCTGCACGCGGCCCATGGTAGAGCCGAGGGCCATGCGGATGCCGATCTCCTGGGTGCGCTGCGTGACGGAGTAGGAGATGACACCGTAGATGCCAAGGGCCGCAAGCAGCAGGCCAAGCGTGGCAAACGAGGCAACCAGCAGCATGAAGAAGCGGCGCGGTGAGTTGGCGTGGTCCACGAGCATCCGGATGGGTCGAAACTCGCGGCAGGCTGTTTGGGGTTCAGGTCGCGCAGGGTGCGAAGCACGCTGGTAGCCAGGACGGCGGGCGGTAGCGTGGTGCGCATTACGAGTTCAGCGCCGGCCGGCCCGGCCTGGGTCACGGGATAGTAAATCTGCCAGCCGGCTTCTCCTTCGACACACTCTTCGTGCACATCGTCGGTAATGCCGATAATGTGCAGGTCCTGGTCGCTGTTGGTGATCTACGTCCTACCGCATCGCCTTTGGGCCATTGGGCGAAGTCCGCAAGGTGACGAGCAAACGCCTGGTTGATGATCACGACGTTCGCGCTCTTGGGGCCGTCGTCCCACGTGGAGTCGCGCCCGCGCAGCCCAGTGCCCATGGCGCGAAGATATCCAGGTGTGACCACGTAGACCAGGGGACTTGGCGGTGATTTGTCAGGACGCTTCAGGCCCTTCGGGAGCGGCGTTCCCCACGCGCGATTCTGGCCGAGCGGCAGGTAGTCAGTGATTCCGACTGCCTCGACGCCGGGAATTGCGCCACGCGTGCGAGGGTCTGCTGAAAAATGGCGGTGCGCTTCTGCACAGATGCGTGGTTGGTGGGTGCCAAGTCGTCGTATTCGACCTTGACGGCGGCCGCGTGCTCGGGCTGGAATCCAAGGTCGACATCGAATACTTGGAGGAAGCTGCGCAGCAGCAGCCGGCACCAACAAGAAGCATGCAGGCCAGAGCAACTTCAGTGACGACGAGAACGGAGCGCAGACGCTCGTGCCTGCGCCCGAGCCCTGCGCCGGATCCGGAGTCCTTGAGCGATTCCTGCAGGTTGCCGCCGGCCATGCGCAGCCCGGGAACGAGACCGAAGAGGATGGCCGCGGAGACGGCGATTAAAACGGTCCAGCCGAGAGATGCGCCGTCGATATGCAGCGTGCTCAGCAGGGGCAGCGCGATCGCGCCCTGGTGCGCGAGCCAGGTGACGAGGATGAAAGCCAGTCCAAGGCCGAGCAATGCGCCCGCACCCGAAAGCACCACGCTTTCTGTGAGCAACTGGCGAACGATGCGGCCACGGCTTGCGCCCAATGCGCCGCGCATCGCGAACTCCTTGCTGCGCGCGGCGGCGCGAGCCAGCATCAGGTTGGAGAGATTGACGCAGGCAATCAGCAGGATGACCCCAACGGCGGACCACAGCACAACAAGTGCGCGGCGCAGCGCCGCTGACGTAGTCCTTCAGCGGCACCGGGACCACGTCGCCTTTATAGCTGCCGCACGGATTGCGGTTGCTTGTTATTCCAGCACATGTACGTGTGACGCATTCTCTGCGTCCTGCCGCGCCTGTGCGAGGCTGATGCCGGGCTTGAGCCGCCCGATGAAGGTGATGATGTTTCCCCAGTCGCGCGGAGGGCCATAGAGATTGAGCGGCGTCAGGGCGTCCACCTTCGCGCCGGGCGAAAACACGGCGCCGAAGTCAAAGGTCCTGGGCAGCACGCCAATCACGGTGGTCTGGTGGCCGTTCATGTCGAATGCCTTACCCACAATCGCTGGATCAGCGTTAAACTGGCGGCGCCACCACGCGTCGGTCAACAGAACGACCGGAGGCGCTCCGTTGCGCGCGTCTGCCGTCGTAAACACCCGGCCCATCGCCGGCTGCACACCCAGCACTTGAAGAAATTTGCAATCACGTCGATGCTCGTTGCCGGGATCGGTGCCCTCCCTGAACTGAGGCTCAGATTGCCGGGGCTGGAGAAGGCAAAGTATCCGGTCACATCCTGGTACGAGCGGCTCTGCACGCGAAACGTATCGTAGGCATCGGTGGAATAGGTCGCGCATGACAAGCCGCACTTGGTCGGCGGCGGGGCGATCCACACAAGCTGCTGCGGGTTGGCGAAGGGTAGAGGGCGCAGCATGAGCGTGTTCACGACGCTGAAGACCGCGATGTTGGCGCCGATGCCGAGAGCGAGGATCAGAATGGCCACGATAGTGAAGCCGGGGTCGCGACCCAGCGTGCGGAGGGTGTACTTCAGGTCCTGCAGCAGAATGTCGAGTGTCATGATTCCTCTCGCTTCACGGTGATGCTCTTTTGCCTGTTCCATGCCGCCGATGCTCACCAGCGCCAGGCGGCGGGCTTCTTCGGGTGGCAAGCCCCGCTCAAGATTCTCTTCGATCGCGAAATCAAGATGCGTGGCCAACTCATCCTCGATGTCGGCGTCGAGGGCTTGCTTGGAAAGAAGGCGCGCATCCGGCCCCGGAGGCGCTTCAACCCGCTCAAGCAAGCTCTCCGCTTTCGCCAATACTTCCCCCTCATTCGAGGTCTTGCTCATGCCGAGCACGCGGCCCATGACGCCCGTGAGACGCTCCCAGTGACGGGAGTCCTCCGCCAATTGCCGGCGTCCGGATTTGGTGATCGAGTAAAAACGTGCCTTGCGGTTGTTGGCCGAGACGCCCCAACTGGATGCGATCCAGCCGCGCTGCTCAAGGCGCACGAGTGACGCGTAAATCGTCCCCTGGTTGAGCAGCACTTCATTGCCGCTGACCTGCTCGATCCGTCGCGCAATGCCGTAGCCGTGGAGTTGACCCATGGCGGCGAGCGTTTTGAGCACCATGAGATCCAGCGTTCCCTGCAAGAGGTCAAGTTTGGACACGGGGGCCTTTTCCCTCCTGTGGGAGCGCCACACAAGAATGCCACAAAGACATGTGGCCGCGCCACATGAAAAGATTCTTCCCATTTGACGCGGTAGAAGTAAGCGCGCACACCGATGCGCATCTGGAGTTTTATGGGATTTGCGCTGCCGCAGCCGATGCGAGAACAAATCGGTCTACAACATGGCTTCCCCGATGCGAAATGCAGCATGGCCCCTGATTGCGTCCACAGGTCGGCGGCTGGTAAAAGGGTTGGTGGCGTTTGTTATCGCGAGGAGTGCCTCGATTCGCTTTTACCCGATGTGGTGTCACACACTTCCACGGGATTAGCTGATCGACTTTGGCCTTGTGCCGTCTGACCAAGGAAATCGGTTCACAATCGATCACAAAACATGCCTTGGCTCATTCTCTTCGCAAAACGCTTCCAGAGGATTTGAAGCCCTATGCTTATGTCTTCAGGCTTGATGCCCCATGCGGTCTGCTGGCGGCAGGATCAACATCTGATTTGGACGATGGTGGTCGCCAACGCCATCACGTTTCTCAGTTATGTCAGCCTCTGTTTCATTCTTTTCTACCTGGCCCGCAAGACACGCCGGTCCATCGCACGCGACTGGAGTTTTTTTCTGGTGGGGTTCGCTCTCTTCATCGTGGCGTGCGGATCGACGCATCTGATGGAAGTGGTGACCACCTGGGACCCGGTGTTCTGGATTGACGCATGGGCGAACATCATCACGGCAGCGCTTTCCGGCTACGTTGCGATTCAATTCATCCGCCGCGCGCCGGAACTGGGCTTCGGTATCAACGACTACGCTGACAAGCTCGCCAACGCGGTGACGGAAAAGGCGCAAGTGGAAGACAATCTGCTCGCGGCCAGGAAGCTGGAAGAGTGGAACCGCATGTCGTCCGTGGTTACGCATGAAATCAACAATCCGCTGGGCGCCGTCCAGAATCTCCTGTTTCTGATTCAAGGGTCTCCCGACATCCACGCCGGAAACTGCAGCGATGGCCCAGATGGCAGCGGACGAGGTGCAGCGGATCGGCACGATTACGCGCTCGACGTTAGGTTTCTTTCGCCAGGATCAGAAGCCGGAGAACGTGGATCTGCGAACATCGGCGGAGTCGGTGCAGTTCCTGCTCCACCCCTTGCTGCGCCAGCGAGGCGTGGAACTGGTGATTGAGTGCGCGGGCGACTGCACGGTGACTGCGTATCCAATGGAGACCAGGCAGGTGCTGCTGAACCTGGCGCGGAACGCGTGCGAGGCGGCCACAAAGAGAGGCGCGCAGGTCAGGATCTCGATCGAAGGCAGAACAGACGACGTACAGGTGGTCGTGGAGGACGACGGCGTGGGGATTGACGCTGCCAGTCTCGGAAACCTGTTCCAGTTTGGAGTGAGCACCAAGGGCGCACGCGGCAATGGCATCGGGCTTTGGACCGTAAAAAAGCTTGTCAGCCGGCATGGCGGCGCCATCGACGTGGAGTCGACTCCCGGTCAAGGGAGCCGCTTTACAGTCCGCTGGCCCAGGAAGATCCGAGCCGAAAGGGTCAGTTCCCAAGACGTGATCGCAATGGCCGGCGCTCGCTGACCTGATTGCGGATAAGAAAACTTGCCGTGCGCAAGGCCGCTGGATACTTCGAACTTTTCGCCGGCTGTTTCCGTACTGTCTCCCAACAGGCATTTTCCCTTAGGCGCTGCATATCCGCCTGCTCGATCAATCCACGCAGAGGAGATCTCCATCATGGCGCTATTGAATGAACAAGCCAGGCAGGTAGCCAGACGACTCGGCAGAGCGCCTCTCTTTACCGCGATCACCTTGATCACGCTCGCGGTCGGCGTCGGCGCCAACACGGTGGTCTTCAGCGTGATCGAGGGCGTGCTGCTGAAACCCCTGAACTATCCGCAATCGGAGCAGTTGATCGGCGTATGGCACAAGGCGCCCGGCCTTGGCCTTGAAAACCTGAACATGGCGCCCTTTCTCTACTTCATCGATCGTGAGCAAAACACCACCCTGCAGGAAATCGGGCTTTACAACGGGGACTCCCTCAGCGTGACGGGCGCGGGCCAGCCGGAACGCGTGCGCGGTCTCGACGTCACCGATGGCACACTTCCGATTCTCGGCGTCCAACCGATGCTCGGCCGCTTGTTTACTCGCCGGGATGACTCGCCCAATGTGCCGAAGACTGTGCTGATTTCCTATGGATATTGGCAGAAACGATTCGGGGGCAACCGCTCTGTGATCGGCCAATCCATCACCGCGGATGGAACGGCGCGCGAGATCATTGGTGTGTTGCCGCGCGATTTTCATTTTCTCGACTGGGAAGATCCTGCTCTGATCGTTCCCATGCAACTCGATCGCAGCAAGACCAAGCTGGGTGGTTTCAGCTATCAGGCGCTTGCGCGCCTGAAGCCGGGCGTGACCATCGAGCGGGCCAGTGCCGATATGGTTCGCTTGTTTCCCGTTGCGTTGCGAAGCTTTCCTGCACCCGACGGATTCAGTCCCGCCCTTCTCGAGAAAGCTAAGATCTATCCGAATCTGCGTTTCCTCAAGCAGGACGTGATCGGCAACGTGGGAAGCGTGTTATGGGTCTTGATGGGCTCCATCGCCATCGTGCTGCTGGTGGCGTGCGCCAACGTGGCAAACCTGCTGCTGGTTCGCGTCGAAGGCAGGCGACAGGAACTCGCCATTCGCACCGCACTGGGGGCCGGCCGAGCCCGCGTTACTGCGGGCATCCTCTTTGAAAGCCTGGTGCTCGGATTTACAGGAAGCCTGATCGGCCTGGCGCTTGCATTTGGCGCATTGCGTGTTCTGGTCGCCAAGGCCCCCACAGGACTGCCCCGCTTGCACGAGATCGGAATCAACGTTCCGGTGCTGCTGTTTACCCTCGGTCTCGCGCTATTCGTCAGCCTCGTGATTGGGTTGATTCCTGTGATCAAGTTTGGCGGGGTGACGTTGAACACGGGTCTGCGCGAAGGCGGACGCGGGCTCAGCCAGGGCCGCGAACGCCACCGCGCGCGCAAGGCGCTGGTAGTGGTGCAGGTTGCTCTCGCGCTGGTGCTGCTGATCTGTTCCGGACTGATGATCCGCACCTTCCGCGCCATGATGCACGTGTCGCCGGGCTTCACTGACCCCGATTCGCTGCAGACCTTCCGCCTTTTCATCCCCGAGTCGCAGATACCCGATACCGCCCGCGATCGGGTGGTTCATACCGACCAGGACATTGCGGACAAGATTGCGTCCATTCCGGGCGTCTCGTCCGTCGCCATTACGACCTCCGTTCCGCTCGACAACAATAGTTCAATGGACCCGGTGTTTGCCCAGGACCACACCTATCAGGAAGGGGAGCTTCCGCCCCTGCGCCGGTTCAAGTTCGTCGCGCCTGGATTCTTCAAGACCATGGGAACCCCGCTTGTGGCAGGCCGCGATTTGACGTGGTCCGAAATATACGCAAAGCAGCCGGTCGCCATCATCTCGGAGAATATGGCCACAGAATACTGGCACAGCCCTGACAACGCGCTGGGCAAACACATTCGCGTGGGCAACACCGACGACTGGCGCGAAGTGATTGGCGTGGCCGCCAATGTACACGACGATGGCGTGGACAAGCCCGCGCCAACATCGGTGTATTGGCCGATGATCATGAACAACTTCGAAGGTCAAAAGGAGACGGTGCAACGGAGCGTCGGATTTGTGATCCGCTCGCCACGGGCTGGTTCTGCAGCCTTCATGACAGAAGTGCAAAGAGCCGTGTGGTCGTTGGATGGCGATCTGCCGCTGGCGAATCCGACCACGGTTGGCGAGCTGTATACCAAGTCCATGGCTCGGACTTCATTCACTCTGGTCATGCTGTGCGTCGCAGGCGGCATGGCATTGCTGTTGGGGATCGTCGGTATCTACGGCGTGATTTCCTACGCGGTGTCGCAGCGCACGCGTGAGATCGGCATTCGCATGGCGCTCGGCGCACAGCGCAAGGAGCTGACCGGCATGTTTGTTCGCCAGGGATTGATGCTGACTGCCATTGGTATCGCGTTCGGCGTGGGTGCGGCATTCGCTACCATGCGTCTGATGGCCTCGCTGTTGTTCAACGTGAGCACGACGGATCCATGGACATATGGCCTCGCCACTGCATCGGTGATTGCGATCTCGTGGATCGCGTGCTATCTGCCCTCACGACGAGCCGCTGCGGTCAATCCCGTGAATGCATTGCGCGCGGAGTAAGCTGGCGCACTTTGATTAACCGGGCTTCGCGTTTGCAGCTTCAGCTTCCGTGAGCCAGCCGCGGCGCAACTTCTCTTGAGGGATGCTGGACATATAAGGCTTGATGTCGAGAATAGGCGTGCCGTCGAGCATGTCGACGCCGCGCACGCGCAGCGAGGCATTGTCACGGCCGAGAAGCTCGACCACGGTAAGGCCGATCGGGTTGGGACGGCGCGGAGAGCGCGTGGCGAAAACGCCGTGCGGGCGGTGATCGGCGGGCGTGTTGCCGACGAGTTCAAAGTCAGTGGAGCGATCAAAAACCCAAACCACGAAAAGATGCGAGAAGCCTTCGACATCTTTCAAGTCCGGCCGCGAATTCAGGCAGAATCTCCAACGTCCCTTCGGCTTCATGCTTGACGCCGAGGCCCTTGGGAATGGCTTTGCTGTCGGTGTAAGGGCTGCGCACGTAACCGATGGGGCGCGGCGTGAACATGGGAAGGGGATCCTCCGCTCTCATGGTAAGCCGTGAGGGGCAGGGGCTCCAACTAGACCCACACTGGTCTCTGACCGCTTGTTGTTGCACCAGCTATGGGTGCGCCCAGGTCCCAGGACCCCCACGAACAGGTCCTCGTTCGTGGGGTGAAGATCCTAGCTGATGCCGGCCATTACCAGCATGCGCGGCTCTGTCATTTCCTCAATGGCAGAGCGGAGACCTTCGCGGCCCAGGCCCGAATCCTTCACGCCGCCGTACGGCATCGGATCGAGACGCCAACTGGGTGTGTCACCCACAATCAGGGTGCCTACTTCGAGTTCGCGGTAGGCGGTAAGAATGCGCCCGGCGTCGCGAGTCATCAGGCCTGCCTGCAGCCCGTATTTCGAATGATTCACATCGGCCAGCGCCTGTTCGAAGTCTTCGTAGGGCTCCACCGTGACAACAGGCCCGAACACTTCTTCGTCGCGAATCTTCATGCCGGGCTTGGTTGCGGTCAGAATAGCTGGGGTGACAACAGAGCCCTTCCGCTCGCCGCCAGCGACGAGTTTAGCGCCTCCTTCAAGAGCATCCTTGATCCAGGCTTCGACGCGTTCCGCTTCGCTCAGCCGAACCAGCGGGCCCACGTCCGTTGATTCTGCCGCGGGGTCGCCGAGGACGAGCCGGGCGGCACACTCGACCAGTTTCCAAAGGAAGCTCTGGAAGACGCGGCGCTCGACAAAGATGCGCTGCACGCTGATGCACGACTGGCCGGCATACCCGAATGCGCCCTGCGCAGAGCGGAGGGCGGCCTCGTCGAGATCGGGCCAATCGCCGTGGATGATCAGCGCAGCGTTGCCGCCAAGTTCGAGCAGCACCCGCTTGCGGCCGGAGTTCTGTTTGAGTTCCCAGCCGACCTTGGCTGAGCCGGTAAAGGTGACGAGCTTGATGCGATCTTCTTTTTCGGCCAGCCACGCGGCATCGGCATTCGATAGAGGCAGCACGGCGAGTGCCTCTTCGGGCCACCCGGCCTTCAGAATGACTTCGCCAAGCGCCAGTGCAGTGAAGGGCGTTTGCGGTGCGGGCTTTAGAATGAGCGGGCAGCCGGCGGCGATGGCCGGCGCAGCCTTATGCGCGACAAGGTTCAACGGAAAGTTGAACGGCGTAATAGCCAATACGGGTCCCACGGGAAAGCGCTGCACCAAACCCCAGCGGTTTTCGTTTCCTTGAGTCAGGTCGAGGGGAATGCTCTCGCCGCCCATGCGCGCCACTTCCTCAGCGGCGGTCTTGAAGGTGAGCACGGCGCGATCAACCTCAGCGCGCGCAAGGCGCAAGGGCTTTCCGGCCTCCGCCACGATCAGTTGCGCAAAACGCTCCTTTTGTTCGATGAGGGCGGCGGCCACATCCTCGAGGATTTCACGGCGCTTCCAACGGGGCAGAGCGCGGGTGCGGCGCAGGCTGGCGACGGCGTGATTCACTGCCTGGCGGGCATCGGCGCGTGTGGCAATGGTCACCCGGCCCACAAGGCCCTGGTCCCACGGCGAGCGAACTTCAAGCGCTTCGCCTTCGTTCCATTCCTTGCCGCATAGCAGAAATCCTGTTTGGGCCCCGGGGCGCATTTTCATGATCTGATTGCTCCTGATCTTCCTCTGACCCCGATGTTACTAGGCGGAGGGAGCGAGGGCGGGAGCAAACCACGGTGAAAAGCAGTCTGGCAGGCCGATTCCGACCTGATTTCCAACCCGTGACCTTCGTTTTGGTTGTGCCCTGATTTTCGTTGTGCCGGTTCAAAATGCACACGTATATTGAGAGAACTCATCCGCTGATAATGGGGGAAGCTTTGGCCAGTCCTGAACTGCCGCTCGGCCAGTCTGAAATCGACTTCACCCTCGACGCCGAGCGCGACGGTCTGCGTGCAGGCACCAAGCGCCGATTTTGCCGGTTGGCTGTTTTCGATTACTTGTTTATTGGCATCCCCATCCTGTTTGTCATTCCTCTTTTCAGTCTGGCCCACCTGCCGCTGCGGATCGATCTAGGCAGCATGGCAGCGGCCTATTGGGGCGGAACTTCAGTCGGTGCCTCTTTCTTCGCGATCATGTATGCAATCATCGTGTTCCCGTTCGAGATGACGCTGATTCCCTTTCTGAGGCGCGTGCAAAAGCAGAAAGGCCGCATCATCATAGCCCTTGTGCTTGCGTCCATGATGATCTTCCTGATGGGCTGGTTGATCGGCCTCATGGTTACCATCAGCGTTCTGGGCATCTCCGAATTGCTGGAACGGCGAGCGGAAGGATTCCAGGCAGTATTGACGGACATCCTTTTTCCCGCGCTTTACCTGTTTTGCGGGCTGGTCGTGGTCGCTATGTTCAATCACGCTCTTGCCGGCATCCGATATGCAGCAACTAACGATGAGCTCTTTGCCCGTTTGGATCAGCTCGTGTTCCACGCCAACGTCGCCAATATTACACATTGGAGCATGAGTCACCTTCCGCTGGGGTTCTTCAGGTTTCTTGAAGTGGTCTACTACGGAATGTTCGCCCAAATCACCGCGACCCTGATTTTCATTGTGCTGCGTGGAAATCAGCAATATGGCGTGAAGTATGTGCGCACCCTCCTCGTTTGCTACGCAATCGCGGTTACGGTCTTCGCAATATGCCCTGTAAAGGGTCCCTATTCCATCGGCACGCTTCATCAGATGACCTATCCTCGCTCGCTGTCAGCCTTCTGGGCGGAAGAGCTGTTCCTTGAGAGGGTGCGCGCGCTCTATGCACACAATTTAACCCCCGATATGATTGCCGTGAGTTTCAAAGATTATTACGTCGGATTTCCTAGCCTGCACACGGCGCTGCCCATCGTCGGGCTCTGGTTCCTTCGTCCGTGGAAGAGACTGGCTCGACCTCTGGTGTTCCTCTACATAACGCTGCTCATTCCTTCAATCATCCTGTTGGAGTGGCACTTCCTGATGGACATCGCCGGAGGATTTGCGACCGCGTTCCTGGCCATCTGGTTAGTCGAACGCTTCTCCAGGGGGAGCGCTGAGGACAACGAACTGATGGCAAACCCGACTCATCGCTTCCCCCCATCATCCAAGGATCCCGATCTGTTTGAGGATTGGACCCCATCGCTCTGACTTTTCGTGCCGGGGCGATGATTCAGGGCAAATTCTTGAATGCGAAACTCGGCCCTCGAGAATGGTGGCTCTGTGCAACGGCCAGTCCCGGTCGTATACCGTCGCCTGTGCGCGATACACTGTTGCCCTATGATGCACGACCACGGCGGCCGGAGCCGCAAACTTCCCTTCGACCCCGCCGAAGCGCTGGAACACCTGCGCGCAAGCGACGAGAAACTGGGCGCCCTGATTGATCGGGCCGGCGCGTTTACGCTGCGGCTTGATCCGGCGCCTTCGCCTTTCGAGTCGCTGTTGGAATCGATTCTCTATCAACAACTGCACGGCAAGGCAGCGGCTACCATTCATCGGCGCGTGCGCGAGTATTTCGGCGGCGACCCCGCGCCGCAGCTTCTGCTCGACACACCGGACGAACCGCTACGCGCCGCCGGCGTCTCCGGCAACAAGATCAAGGCGCTGCGCGATCTTGCTGCGCGCACGCTCGACGGCACGGTGCCCACGCACGCCGCGATCCGCAGGATGTCCAACGAGGAAATTGTGGAGCGGCTCACCGCCGTGCGCGGCATCGGCATATGGACAGTGGAGATGCTGCTGATTTTCCGCATGGGGCGGCCCGATGTGCTGCCGGTGACCGACTACGGCGTGCGCAAGGGATTTGCGTTGACGTTTATGCGCTTGCCGAAAACGCGGGCCCTTGAAGCGGCCGATTTGCCCAAGCCCGAGGTGCTGACCAAAAGGGGAAAGCGCTGGGCGCCGTTCCGTTCCGTGGCAAGCTGGTATATGTGGCGGGCCTGCGACCTTGCCAAGGGAACACCTCCGGCAGGACAGTCGAGCCTACAATAGTCAGGAAAGCCGGGCATCCTTAAAAGCTGCGGCACATGATTGGAATTCATGTCTTCGAGCAAGCGTTTTGTTTGCATTCATGGTCATTTTTACCAGCCGCCGCGAGAGAACCCGTGGCTGGAAACGGTGGAAACACAGGACACCGCGGCGCCCTACCACGACTGGAATGAGCGCGTGTGCGCGGAGTGCTACGCCCCCAACGGCGCGGCGCGCATCCAGAACAGCAAAAACCAGATCACCCGCATCGTAAACAACTACGCGCGTATCAGCTTCGACTTCGGACCGACACTGCTGAGCTGGCTCAAGGAGAATGCGCCGCGCACTTACCGCATGATTCTGGATGGCGAGCGCCGCAGTCGCAGAATCTACAACGGCCACAGCTCGGCCATGGCGCAGGTGTACAACCACGTAATCATGCCGCTGGCCAGCGAGCGCGACCGCGTGACCCAGATCCGCTGGGGCATCGTAGATTATTTGCAGCACTTCGGCGTGGCGCCAGAGGGCATGTGGCTGTCAGAGACAGCGTCAGACACCGAATCGCTGGAACTGCTGGCCCAGCACGGCATCAAGTTCACGGTTCTGGCGCCGCATCAATGTAAACGCATTCGAACGCTGAAGGAAGGCGTTCGCGACACCGAAATCGAGTGGACCGATACCACAGGAGCGACTGTCGATACCACCCGCCCCTACCTGGTTCGCTTTAAGTCAGGGCTCTCGATTGCTGTCTTCTTTTACAACGGACCGACCTCGCGGGCGATTGCCTTTGAAGGGTTGTTGAACTCCGGAGAGGGATTGGCCGCTCGGCTCAAAGGGGGGTTCGTAGAAGGATCGGAGCCGCAGTTGGTCCACGTAGCCACCGATGGCGAATCCTATGGTCACCACCACAAATACGGCGAAATGGCGCTGGCCTACGCGCTGCGTCTGCTGGAACAGGACAAGACGGTCAAGCTGACCAACTACGGTAGCTTTCTGGCGCAGTTCCCACCGGAGTACGAGTGTGAGATTGTCGACAACACGTCGTGGAGCTGTGCCCACGGGGTCGAGCGCTGGCACTCCAACTGCGGCTGCAATGGTGGTAGGCCGGGATGGATTCAGGCCTGGCGAAAGCCGCTGCGGCAAGCGCTCGACGAATTGCGTGATGCGATTGCTCCGCTGACGGAGAAGGCAGGAAACCTGCTCTTCAAAAACGTCTGGGCGGCGCGGGACGCATATATCCAGGTGGTGCTCGACCGCGACGATGCGCGTGTGAATCGCTTCTTTCTGGATCAGCAAAAGAGGCCGCTGACTGAAGTGGAACGCGTGCGCGCGCTCGAACTGATGGAGATGCAGCGCCACGCGCAGCTGATGTACACAAGCTGCGGATGGTTTTTCGACGATATCTCGGGCATCGAGACGGTGCAGGTGATTGCGTATGCCGCCCGCGTGTTGCAGCTGGCCAAAGATCTGTTTGGCGAGCAGGCGGCGGGAATGGAGCCGGCGTTTCTTGCGGGACTTGCCGAAGCGCGCTCCAACGTGCCGAGCGCAGGCGATGGCGCGCGCATTTATCAGGCCAAAATCGGCTCGATGAAACTCGGGCTGGAGGCGGTTGCCGCACATTACGCCATCAGCAGCGTGTTTTCCTCGTTTGCCGATGAGACTGACCTCTTCTGCTACCGCGTGCGGCGCATTTCCTATGACATTCACTCCTCGGGCCGCGGAAGGCTGGCACTGGGCCGCATTCACATCGCCAGCGTCATTACGGGACAACAGCAAGGATTTTCCTATGCGGTTCTCCACTTCGGCGATCAGAATATTACCGCCGCGGTCAAGCAGTACGAAGAGGGCGATGCGGAGGAGTTCGAAAAGTTTGCCGCCGAGGCCATGGAGCACGTGCAACGCGCCGATTTCCCCGAGGTGATTCGTCTGCTCGACCGCTTCTATGGTCATGTGGATTATTCGCTCACTTCACTCTTCTCCGACGAGCAGCGGCGCATTGTGCAGATCATTTTGAACTCCACGCTCTGGGACATCGAGAATTCGCTGACCACAATCTACGAGGACCACGCCAGCCTGCTGCACTTCCTCTCCCAGGCTGGATTGCCCAAGCCGCCCGCTCTTACGCTGGCCGCAGGCTTTGCGGTGAATGCCGGCTTGCGTCGCGCACTTGAATCCGAGCCCATCGACCTCGCCCTGCTCCGCTCGTTTCTGCAATTGGCCAAGGCCGACCAGGTCCCGCTGGAGACTGCCACGCTGAGCTACATCGCTGACCAGCGCATGAAACGCGCCATGGTCGAGCTGCAGCTCTCCGCGGGATCGCTGGAGATGCTCGAACGCGCGCTGTCTCTGGCGCGCACGCTGCAGGAGCTACCCTTTGACTTGAATCTCTGGCAGGCACAAAACATCTGGTACGACGTTTTGCGTACGTCAGACTATGCGCTGAATGCCTTGGCCGACACCGACCGCGCGCGCTGGAGCAAGGAGTTCAACGAACTTGGCAGTTGCCTCTCCATCGATGGCGTAGCGATCAGCGCGCAAGACCCCGCGGAGGTTGCGGCGGACTAGCGCGGAGTCTGCAGCCGATGGCGCGAGCAACCGCTTTGGAGGATAATCGGGACATGGCGACGTTGCCTAATTCGGAAGAGCTCTGGACCGTGCGGGAGTACCTGCGATCGAGTTGGAGCCCGGACCGCGAATTTGTCGATGGGCGGATCGAGGAACGAAACTTGGGCGAGAAAGAGCACTCCATTATTCAGCGGTATCTTACGGTACTTTTCGCGATTAAGCGGGGCGAATGGGCCGTCGAGGTTTTTCCCGAGCTTCGCACGCAGACGCAGACAATGCGGTTTCGGGTTCCGGATGTCCTCGTGGTACGCGCCGGCGAGAAATTCGATCGCTACGTTTCGAAGCCGCCTCTGATCGCCATCGAAATTGTTTCGCCGGAAGACACGCTGCGTGCGATGCAAGCGAAAGCTGCTGAATATAGCTCCTTTGGCATCGAGCATGTCTGGATCATTGACCCGGACCCGCGTATCGCCTATCGGTATACCGAAGCCCGGCTTGAAGAGGTGCGCTCCGGTGAGTTGACCGTGCCCGAAACGCCCATCCGCGTCCTGCTGAGCGAGATGTTTGCGGAGTTCGACCGGGATTAGCCCCAACAGATTCCGAGAGTGCTCTATCCGAGAGTGCTCTAGTTGGGTCGTTGCGCGATACTATCGAGCGCTTTTTCCAACTCCGCGCGCAGGCTTGGAATGTCGCGTTCGACCGTTTTCCAGACAGTGCACCAATCGATTGCGAAGTCCCCATGCGAGAGCTGATTACTCATTCCAATGATTGCCGCAAAGGGGATGCCGGGAAATCGCGACGAGGCACGAGGAGGCACTTCAAGAAACTCACGGGCCGCCTTCTCCGAAGATCTCGAAATTGCGCGCATCCGTCCTGGACAATTGATCGGACAAAAGCTTCTGCACTTTTGCCTTCAGCATATCGTTGCATCCGGCGGACGGCGTCGAGCATGTGGCCGAGATAATCCTGTGCCCGCAGTGTGTGGCGGCTCATACAGGCACAGCTTCGCTTCGCACCTTATTCCGAAAGGTCTCGGGCAGAAACTTGGGCGTGCGAAGATCGACCTTGACGCCCACAGTCGATTCAATTGCCGCCTGAAGTTTCGCGATATCGAGGAGGCTGGTTTCCGGCGATGGATCGACCAGGATGTCGAGGTCGCTGCCGTCGACATCGTCGCCCTGCACCACGGAGCCAAACAGGCGCGGGTTGGCCATCCCGGATTGGAGCACTACATCGCCGGATCGCGTCGCGATGTCGAGACAGAACCTCGGAAGGTCTCATGCGCACGATTCTACTGCAATGACTAAAACTGGTCGCATAAATGGAGTTTTGAAAGGGCACGGCTTCAGCCGTGCCGTCAGAGACGCATAGAATCTGTGGCTTTAGCCCCTGAAGGAAGCTCCCTCGCTCGTCGAGCAATATTTATGCAACCAGTTCTAGCTCTTCAGCGCCACGCGAATGTGCAGTTCCTTCAATTGCTGTTCGGGGATGGTGGTCGGCGCATCGGCCATCAGGTCGATTGCCTTTGCCGTTTTGGGGAATGCAATCACTTCGCGCAGGCTCGGCGCGCCGGTAAGCAGCATGACAATGCGGTCGAGCCCCAGCGCGATGCCTCCGTGCGGGGGAGTGCCATACTCCAGCGCATCGAGGAAAAAGCCAAAGCGCGCCCGGGCCTCTTCATCGCTGATGCCAAGCGACGCAAAAATCTGCTGCTGCACGTCCTTGCGGTGAATACGGATGGACCCGGAGCCAAGCTCGAGCCCGTTCATCGCCAGGTCGTAGCAGTTGGCGCGAACGCTCGCCGGATCACTGACGAGGTTGGCCATATCGGCCTCAAACGGCGCGGTGAACGGGTGATGCGCCGGCATCCACTTCCCGCTCGCCAGGTCATACTCGAACATGGGAAAGTCAGTGATCCAGATGGGATGGAATGCGGTGGAGCCGTCGACAGGACTTCCGCTGCGTGGATCGGCCTCCAGCACGGCTTTCTCCGTCACGTGAAAGGCTCCGTGCTTCTCTGCGTATTTTTTTGAAAGCTCAGTGCGATAGCTGCCGGCGGCGGAGTAGACGTTGATTTCGCGCTCCGACAGACGGCCTGTGAACTTGGTGTCGCTGGCCTTGACGGGATGAGCCGGGTCGCCCGCGACAACAATCACAAAATCGGCGTCGGACGCGCCGGCCAGTTCGCGAACCTTGGTGGCTGACTCGGGAAAGCTCTTGGCCAGGCGTTTGAAATCGTCAATGAACTTGGCGCCCTTTTTCTTATCAAACAGCGGATGGTTGTCTTCGCGCTCTTTGCGGCTCAGTTCGCCGACGCTGGGAATGCGCAACGCCACGATCGGCAGCGCAGGATCGATTTGCAGCGTGGCCAAAGCCTCGTCACTAAACGCGGAGCGCACGTCCGTGAGTCCAGGCAAGCGCAGGTCGGGCTTGTCGCTGCCGTGTCGTCGCATTGACTCGTCGTAGGTCATGCGCGGGAAGGGCGTAGGCAGCGTGACGCCTGCCGCTCCAAACCCAGCCGCAAGAAACTTCTCCACTACATCGAAGACCGTCTCCTGGTGCGGAAAACTCATTTCGAGATCGACTTGCGTGAATTCAAGCTGGCGATCGGCGCGCAGATCTTCATCGCGGAAACAGCGCGCGATCTGGAAGTAGCGGTCGAAGCCGGAGATCATGAGAATCTGCTTGAAGATTTGCGGCGACTGCGGCAGCGCATAAAACTTCCCGGGATTGACACGGCTGGGCACGAGGAAGTCGCGTGCGCCCTCCGGTGTCGACTTGGTCAGGATCGGCGTTTCGATCTCCAGAAATCCCTGCTTGCTGAGGCTCTCGCGGATGGCCAGCGTGATCTCATGGCGCAGCCAGAAATTGCGCTGCATCTCGGGCCGACGCAGATCGATGTAGCGATATTTCAGGCGCGTCTCTTCGTTCTGAATGGCTTCTTCAGAAGGCGAGAACGGCGCGAGCCGCGTGTCGTTGAGCACTAGAAGCTCGTGTCGCCTCAACCTCGATTTCGCCGGTCGGCATCTTGGGATTGATGGCGTCAGGGTCGCGCAGGCTCACCTTGCCCACAGCGGCAACAACATACTCGGGCCGCACCTGCTCGCCCTTGGCGTGCCCCTCGGGCGTCAGCTCCTTGTCCAGCACAATCTGCGCGATGCCGCTGCGATCGCGCAGGTCAAGAAAGATGAGGTTGCCGTGGTCGCGGCGCCGGTTGACCCAGCCCATCAACACCACTTCTTGCCCTGCGTTGGCGGCGCGCAATTCGCCGCAAAGATGCGTCCGTTCCAGATTGCCTAAAAAATCGAGCACAATGTCTATTCCTTCGTTGTTTTGAAAGGGCACCACTTCAGTCTCCGTAATGTATCCGCAAAAAGTGCGTGGCTTTAGCCGCCGAGGGTATCTTCGACACCGGAGGATGCACCGGCTGAAGCCCATAGAGAATTTTGATTCCGCAACAGGCAACGCCAAAACCACCCCTTTTCAAGTCACTTTGCGAGGGTCCGCAAGTTCTCCACGGAGAACCTTAGTCTGCACACCAGATGCAAAATCCTTCACTGTCAGAATACCGGATTGCAGCTCGTCTTCACCCAGAATGACGATGCGGCGCGCGGTCTTGTCGGCGGCCTCGAAGGACTTTTTGAGACGGAAACTGCCGTCTCCCAATTCGATACTCAGGCCGGCGCGGCGCAGTTCACGCGCAAGAGCGAGCGCTGCCGGGTTGATATTCTTCGCCGAGCGGAGCGACATAGGCGTCCACCACCTGCGGCGAGGCCGACTCCAGAGACTGAACGTCAGGACGAGCCGATCCTCGCCCATCGCAAAGCCGATGCCTGGCGCCTTGGGACCGCCGATGGCCTCGCTCAGCCCGTCGTAGCGTCCTCCGCCGAGCAGCGCATTCTGCGCGCCGAGTCCGCCATGGGTGAACTCAAACGTGGTGCGCGTGTAGTAGTCGAGGCCGCGCACCAGGCGGTGATTGCGCGTGTAAGGAACGCCGGACGCATCGAGCGCCGCCAGCACAGCCGCAAAATGTTTCTTCGACTCTTCGTCGAGAGAATCAACGATCTTCGGCAATGTCTCGATGATGGGCTGGTCCTCGGGCACCTTGCAGTCCAGCACCCGCAGCGGGTTAGTCACGGCGCGCCGCTGACAATCGACGCACATCTTCGGCGCCAACGGAATGAGTGCTTCGCGCAGTGTCTCGTTGTAACGGGCGCGGTCGGCGGCCGACCCCACCGAATTGATCTGAAGCGTCCATCCGGTGATGCCAAGCTCGTCAAGCAGCGTGGCCAGCATCTCCAGAACTTCGGCATCGCGCAGCGGGCTTTCGCTGCCGGCCGAAGGTGGCCCGATCACCTCCGCGCCGATCTGCGAAAACTGCCGGTAGCGGCCCTTCTGCGGCCGCTCGCGACGAAACTGCGGGCCGATGTAATAAAGCTTCTGCAACTGCCCGGTCTCGCCCAGCTTGCGCTCGATGTAGGCTCGAACAACGCCGGCCGTGTTTTCCGGGCGCAGAGTCAGGGACTGCGGCTTTTCAGATTGCGCCCTGGCTCGATCCTCCCACGTGTACATCTCCTTGGAGACGATATCGGTCTCTTCGCCCACGCTGCGGGAGAAGAGGGCAGTGTCTTCGAAAACGGGCGTCCGGATCTCGCCGAAGTTGTAGCGCGCAAAGACCGAGCGCGCGGTGGCTTCGATGCGATTCCAGAGGGCCGTCTCCGGCGGCAACAGGTCGCGGGTCCCGCGCACGGCTTTCAGGGTGGTCATAACCTATCTAGTCTAAATGGGCTCGCGCCCGTGACCCAGAGGTACAGCGACCGGATGACAGCTCGGCCCATCTCTACACAGGAGTCACTTGGGGTATAAATTGTGTATGCGCGCACCGTTTCGCGCTGGAGTCCATCCATGATGTTTCATGTGGTCTTGACGAAAGATGAAGAAGGCTGGATTGTGGCGGAATGTCCCGCTCTCCCCGGCTGTCTTTCGCAGGGGAAGACGGAACAAGAAGCGCTGAGCAATATCAAAGAGGCAATCACTGCCTGGCTCTGGGCGGAAGATCAGAAGGCTGCAGGGGCACTGCCAGGGGATCAGACTCCCTTGATCGTAGCTGTTTGAACTCCACAGAATCCAGAGATGCGCACCGTTTTTCCACGCACACAGCCTATGCAAACTGCATACCATAGAGATGTGAGACAACTGCTTGGGTAAGTTGGCGAACATCTCCGGAAAAGAGGCGGCGAAGGCCTTCCAAAAGTCTGGCTGGCAGGTACGCGGCCAAGTTGGCAGCCATCTGGTCCTAACGAAGCCAGGTATTCGCGCCAATCTTACGGTTCCTCACCATCCTGAGTTGGCGCCCGGAACGTTGAGAGGTTTGATCAAGACAGCTGGCTTGACCGTCGATGAGTCTGGAGCTTCTTTAAACGACGTTGGCCAGTTTCGCTACGCCCTCTTCTTGATCGACTCCAGCAGCGTGCTATCGATCCGCGTTTGCCAGCCTCGACCAGTCGCTTTGAAGTGCTCAATCACCTCCGGGGAGAGGCGCAGTGAGATCAGCTTCTTCGTTGGAGCTTTTTGCGGGCCGCGCTTGCCGCGACGCACAACCTTGCCATGACGAATCAGATCGGCCCGTGAGAACCAGTCGCGTGTCGCCTCCGCGTCGTTCGGGTCGTAAGGGCCGTCTTCCGGATCGAAGGGGATCGGGTCGCCCTCTTTATGGGCCAGAACACGGTTCCCGTCGGATTTACTTTGTGTCTTCTTCATACTGTTCCCGCTCCTCTCGTGAGGCGGGACGGAGGGAGATGATGCGGACGCCTTCTCCACGCCGTGTGTAGATCAAGGCCAGCAACCTTCCGCGACCTCGGCCATCGCCAGGTCCATCGAGCGCCGTTCGGCGCCACGATCAGCCGTATAGGTGCACTTATCCGGGTTGTCGTAGACGAGGGAAGCGTCTCTGAAGTCGAGGCCGTGCCTCCTGAGATTGGATTTCCACTTTTCCTCGTCCCAAACATGCACCATTTAATTGTAGATACAATTTACGAGAAACGCAATGCCCTATCCCAGGATGGATCGGGTGAAGCGGAGCCACCACCCGGGACTGCCCTTCCAGAGGTACATTGTCAGGCTCTGTGCCACCAACAGCAGGGGCAATGCATAGCGATATACCGCGTGAATGCGCCGGTTCACAATCAGATCGCGCGCCACGCCGAGCAGAATCACCGCGTCGAGGCAGGGGAAAAAGAGCCCGTTGTTGAAGATCACGTCGAAGCGGCCAAAGGGCGCGTCGAGCAGCGAGCAGGTGGCGAGGAAGAGAAGCCTCCGGTGAAGCCGGGCTTTTTGCGCCAATAGATGGCCAGCGAAACGAGTGTGGCAAAGACGACCATGTCGTAAAAAGGAATGCTGAGGAAGGTCTCGACGCCGGTCTCGTGCAGGACGCGCATATCGAAGCGCGTCATGATGACCGCGACAGTAAAGCCCAGCGGAACCATAATTGCCGCAAGGCCCACCCCGAACCAGCCAAAGAAGCGGTGCCACTTCACGTTGCGCGTGCGCACCAGCGTCGCCTGAAAGATGTAGAAGACCACCCATCCCGAGAATGCCGCGCCATGAATCCACAAAAGCAAGGGCCGTGGAAGAGCCGCATGGAACAGATTCTGGTCGACCGTGCGACTGAACCCGCCAAACGATCGCTGCGAACACGAGCGACATGCCGAAATAGAAATACCTGTCCAGCAGTCCGTTGCGCCCGGCGAACGCACTGGCCCGCCCAACAAGGACGTCTTGAGACGTTGAAGCCATCAATAAACCCTCGACTTTCCGATTTCAGGGGATGCGAATTGATGCGGGTTTTGGAACCGGGGGAAGTTGAGAGAGTCTAGCACGGTGATCGCCCGCCCAACGGCAAAAAATGCCTGTCGTTCGAATACGCGATCCAAATTACTGATTCGAGTCGACTCCAACTTCGAGCGGATTGCATCCTCGCGTGTCGCGGGGCATCCAAACCGCATGGAATATCGACTTCTGGGAGGCTGCGGCCTCAAAGTTCCCGTTTTGAGTTTTGGCGCCGGCACCTTCGGCGGCGGCGTTGAGTTCTTCGATGCCTGGGGCGCAACCAGCAATGGTCGGTCCGGTCACCGTGGAGAACATCACCGTCGCGACGACGCTCGACGACTTGCCGCTGGCTAGCGTTACCGGGATCGACATGCCCCTCGGGCTGCTCGTGGCCCGCTGGCGGGACTGCGACCGGCTCGCCGGCCATGGTGCTTGGAGGGCGTCGGCGCGACCGTGTTCGCGATACCGCCGCGGCCCGTCTGGGAGTGCGCCACCTACGCCGAGGCCTGGGATAACATGCCGCGACCTCACCGGCAAGGGCTTCTCGGTTCAGGCCTGGGGCCTGCGCCGCAAGATCGCCGAGGCTGACGAGTTCCGCCGCGCGCCGGGTTCGGGTGCCATTCAGCTGTACTGTGTTCACCCGGCAGCCTTCAGCAATACGGAACTGTCGAAGGCGCTCCACAGAGAG
>CAVQZQ010000077.1:0-80182 GCA_963718435.1 uncultured Acidobacteriota bacterium
GTCGACATGCTGGAAAATGGCTTCGTTCTATACTTAGTATCAACAGTACCCATATAGGCTCAAAATTCCAGATGACGAATGTCACGGACTCAGTCAATAGTGGACCGGTGATGCGTCAATAGAAGAGCAAAAGCCCGGTCAATTGGTAGTCCTGAATACGAGGATTTAAAGCTAAGGAAGAAGAAGAAGAAGAAGAAGAAGAACCCCGGCCGGAGAACTGCTCTTAAGCAGTCTACGGGTCACATGCTACACTAGTGCCGGGTCTGTGTCCCTATATGTGTCTGTAAAGCGTCTAGTGCCATGTCGACAGTTACAGTCTAGAACGGGACCGTAACACTAACGAAGGGGGTCCCTAGAGATCCGCTGTATTCAAGGTCCAATCTCACCACCAAACTATTTTTGTTTCAAGATCCACTTAGACTAAAAGGAAGAGCTTATTCAGGGCTTTAAAATAAGCCCGGGGTTAAGCCTTTTGGATGACTACTTGTCAAGTTATAGGCCTGGGAATATATGGCGGTGGTGGGGGGCAAGTTAGTAATTTCGGCGAAAATGGGGGCCAAGTTAGTAAAATTGCTGTATAATTTTTCTTGGTAAAAGCTTTATACTATAGCCCCGAATTACAGAATAGGCCAATAGCCATGATAGAGCAAGGGGGAATAACATAGTCATACTAGCTGTATTATATTATACTTTATACTGAATTTATATAGGGAGTTGTTAACGACAGTCCATGGAGCTTGATTATGCCGACATGTCTCCGGTACTTGGACTTGTATGCGATTGCGCACTATAAATAAAGTATAGGTACACCGCTATTCTATACATCTCCTACTTTTTCCTTCAACACCACACTCCAGAATTGAAATCAAAGCTATTGATACTTTGCTGTGCCATTTGCTATAACTGCTATTATACTATGCCTTCAATTGCATCACCTAGACCCCTTGGCTCTCCACCTCCATTAGGCAACTTCAATACCCGTGACGAATATACCGATATCCTCCAAGCCCACGCCTTTGACAACATGTTTTCGATTGTTGAGAGCACCTATGTTCCCTTAAAGAAGGCCGCCTAGACCTGTTCTAGATCCAGAGCGTACAGAGATCATAAGTGTCACGGCTCCGTTCTAGACCGTAACGGTCAATAGCACTAGACTCTTTACGGACACAGACAGGGACACAGACCCGGCACTAGCGTAGCATATGACCGGTAGCTTGCTTAAGAGTAGTTCTCCGGCCGGCGCTCTTCTTCTTCTTCTTCTTCCCTAGCTTTAGATCCTCGTATTTAGGACTACCAATTGATCGGGCTTTTGCTCTTCTATTGACGCATCACCGGTTCACTATTGACTGAGTCCGTGACAGTGCCCATCAATTAACACCTGACATATTTGCACCTACAGTAGCCGAGCTCAGAGCTGTAGTAGCAGAAGTTAGCGATGAGGCCTTAACCAAAGCTATTACAGCACTTAAGGAAACAGTAGTTAGCTCCAGGTCTAGTAGGCGTGGTGCACCTACAAGGAAGGTCAAATTGAATGAGGTGTAGGCGCAAGAGAGCTTTAGTGAACAAGTATCACAGGATTCAATTTCATAGTCGTAGGAAATAGCAATATATAGAGTTATGATTTTGGAATAATATGGTACTTTATCTACAGTGCGCAATCGCATACAAGTCCGAGTACCGGAGACATGTCGGCATAATCAAGCTCCATGAACTGTCGTTAGTAAATGTTGGACTGTCGTTAGTAAAAGGTGGACTGTCGTTAACAACTCCCTTTATATAAAGTGTGGCGTTCTTTTAGAAAGTTCCATGAGCTGCCACTCAATCGTTCCCCATCCCCATCTCCTATCACCGCAGCAAGCTATGCCGCTGTGAGTATGAGATTGATCAACGCCGCGACATTGGAGCTGGAAGAGTTTAATGCCTCTCAAGACCGACCAGACTATGCAATCCTATCGCACCGATGGGTCCATGGAGAGGAGGTCACCTTCAACGACATCAAGGGCACTCATCGCCGCTGGATGCCTGGGTGGTCCAAAATCCTGTTCTGCTGCCGCCAGGCTATCCAAGATGGTCTAACACATGCGTGGGTTGATACATGCTGCATAGACAAAGACAGTAGCGCCGAGCTATCTGAAGCAATAAACAGCATGTACGAGTGGTATGCGAGTGCGAAAGTGTGTTACGCCTATGTCAAATTGAACAGGCAGAGCACATGAACATGACGGTAAAATTGATTGTATTGATGATAAAGATGCTATCATGGATGCGGGACCTGCCCATAATCTTATACCCTGGTGCTCCGCCCTTGATGCAGATCAGGGGTAAGCCAGCTACCGACCAACCCCTTAATATGGGTATATCGTAACAGCCTATCTTAACGATGTCACTGCTGGCGAGGCTGCACCGTTATGGGCACGGATTGCGGACAGTTCTTGGTTTACAAGGGCATGGACTTTACAGGAACTTTTGGCTCCAGTACATGTAGTTTTCTACGACCAGCACTTTTCTCGGCTAGCATCCAAGCACGATATCGCAAACAACGCACAGCACCCGATACGAATTCCAGCTAAAGTGCTGACAGATCCACAGAATATTCTGCTGTATCCTGTGGCCGTCAGGATGTCTTGGGCAGCCCATCGAAAGGCTACTCGAGTTGAGGATGTCGCCTATAGCCTCTTTGGAATCTTCCAGGTGAATTTGCCTCTACTATACGGTGAAGGCGATCGAGCGTTTGTTCGATTACAAGAAGAAATAATCAAGCACTCGCATGACCATTCGATCTTTGCTTGGACAGCTAAAGATATCAAACCAGTGCGTCTTGGAGCATCTAACGTGCTGCCTTTACTGGCTCCTTCTCTAGCTCGATTTGAGGATTGCAGTGACGTGTCGACAATGGAAGAGGACCACGAAATCAGAGCCTACACTATGACCAATATTGGCCTTGAAATCGAGTTACAGGTAACACCCTACGATCTGAATGTCTACGCCGCACTTCTCGATTGCGGACCAGGCTCCATTTGGACCAGGTATGCTATCTTGCTCGCTAGGGAAAGCACCAAAACTTCGAGATTCTACAGAGTCACCGTTAAAGGCCAGAGCCTCGTCGAGGTACCGCATCTGGCCAACTTCCAATGGCAGAAGATGCATATTGTTCGCTCACCAGATATCGAGTACCGCCGGAAGAAAAATGTGGCCGGTTGGGAGAAAGATCAATCGTACACGCAGCTCTATGGCATCCGAGTTCATGCGCCTGAGTTCTTGCGACGCGGCGATGCCATGCGGCCGTATGCACTTGTCGCTCACCATGACTGGGAGGATGGCGGCCGGCCGTCACAGATAGAGAGAGCTGGAAAGCTCCCGCAAACCAAACATAACTCTCGGAGTATTAGCAAGTTGAGTCCGCTCTCAAACATCGATCTGGCTCTTTCGGGACGGGAGACGGCAAATTCTTTGGTTCTGTCCCATGCCTTGAACCATGGCCTTGGACGTGACGACACCTCCGCGGCTTTTCGCGTGGCCCAGAGCCAGACCTCAGACTCAAATCAGGCTGACTGTGGTCGCCAGACCGCGCACGCTGCTATCCAAGGCTCCCAGGCTCGTGCGATAATGCATCATACGGAGCTCTCACTCTCACAGGACAATCTGAACCCAGCCGATCTGCCCAGCATCAAACGCACAGCTATGGTGCAATATCAATGAAGCCTGTTGGCAGCTTAGAAATGCCACTCATGAGCACAGGCACTGCAGGTGTCATATACTTTGACCAGCCTGTGCACGGGATCAAGTCTATCAAAGCAGGATTCGACTTTGACTTCTTTCCTGTCGTCTTTTTTGCAACGGACGAAGCAGATACCGACCTTGAGATTCAGCGATGGACCCAGCAGACACGCTACGTCGAGCTGCGGGCATTTGAGCAGTCGCATTACCTGCTTGATGACTTCCATGAAGAAGGCGCTAGACATTTCTGGAAATTACATCCTGACACACTAAGAAATCGCAGAGATCTAGACATCTCTCATGAAGGCGTGATCCGAGTCAACAAAGGCGTTTATGCCTTCAAGCCAAAAGACCTTACAGAGCGCGAACACTGGATCTTCAAGCCTCATGAAAGTCAAAATTGGCATTTGGTTGTCGAGCTCCACAAGGTGGAGCGCGACCAGGAGGCTTATTGGGAACTGAATATCGACTGGCATGAAGAACATCTCGAAATCACAGTTCAAATCATATGAAATATCTTATTCACAAGTTATGTCCTAAAGAATTTCTCTTATGCAAATAAATTACTATTCACTCTCGCCGTCTGACTGCCCATGGACAATTCTGGCGCGTCAAGCTTGGCCACATAGTCGATATATTGATCACAACGCAACAAGTTCCATGAGGAAGTCACGGAAAGAAGCCCCTCCTGGACCAGTCTTGACACTTTCCGTGTCGAAATCATGCTGGATACGTTATCTATGACTGCTTACGGATTGTTGGAGTAATGCAAGGGACACCCATCTTGAACGCATGTCCGCTAGTAGTCATTCTCGACTCCATTAGAGAATATTCTGTTCTAGGGCCTTGGTCTATTGTGAAGATAGTTAGGAGAAAACGATGAATTGTTGAGGCTATTCAAAGTACTGTACCGTATCAGTATCAGGAGATATTTGCACACGAAACAAATCCCTTGCGCCACGTGGCAGGCATAGGCAGTTTCGCAGACGAGTGTATGTTATTTAGCATGCTATCAAAGCTTAGTTTCTCCGATGTGTATCGAGGGTGAAGTCTAAAGGAGGCGAGAAGACCGCTAGAAGAACTTAAGGGGAGAAAGGGGGGGGGGGGCACGAGACTAGAGACATGCTATAGAATAAATGCACAGTGCTAGTTGTTACAGAAGTCTGATTTAGATGGCCTACATCTATTTGGTTTGCACTTCAGTTTAGAAATGTGGCTCATGAGATTTGCCCTACTCATAGACAAAAATTGTACACCCAATTCCAATATAATATCTTCTTGTAAATCAGACTTGGATTAGTCATTCCGAACTTATTTCAATCCAGATTAGACTCAGAACTATCCTCATTTTCAGCTTATCATTGTCAACAATCTCCCTTTCCTTAGAGAGCAACCCAGGCATGTCTCACTGGCAGCTGATATATCTTCCTGACAGCCACTCTCTTCTTTTCTGTGTCAAGAAAGCAATAGAATCCCCGGCCATATCCGGTTTATCTGTGAGCACTGCCGTTTGAGTCAGCGCAAACACTTTTTACTCATAATATCAAACTCACTCGCATGTGTTTCCTTCGGTATCACCTCCGCCAACCTCGTCATATTGGCGTCGGGATGTACAATCAGGTCAGATAAGTGTTCGTCACATTCGCTTATAATCTTAGTCATCTTTTACCCCACCGTCCCACAATAAAACATTAATTATTAAATCACCTTTAATTATTATTGTACCAAACTTTCAACTATGGTAGTCGCACTAAAGGAGCCCCAGAAGGAGCTTACTAAAACTCAAAATTCCAGAATCTGGACCCTCTATGAAGAAAGCTACAATCCGACTGAGATTTGGCGCAAAACCAAGATACCCCACACCACTTGCTCCTCATTCATCACCCCCCAGTCTATTAGCCCTGACCTTAAGTTTGAAAACAAGCCAAGAAGTAGTCGTCCTAAGAAAATTACAGCATGAGGGCCTAGAGCTCTTGTACGAACAGCGTGTCAAGATACAAAGATGTTATTAAAAGTACTCGCCACGCCTTCTAAATCTGGTAAGAAACTCAACCACCACACAGTTGCAATTATCTTCAAATCCTTAGGAAAGCAAAGCATAGACCACGTAAGAAGCCCTTCTTAAGTCCCTTATATAAGAAGAAGCGTTGAGAGCTAAGAAGGCTATAAATAGGGAAACCAGAGGGTCTAGAGAATGAGAAGGTTAGTCGGATGAATTAGCCCCCCTAGTCACCTGATCTCAATCCAATTGAGAACCTCTGGAAATATGTCAAAGATATAATCTTCAAGCATAGGTGTGAGATCAGAAACACAAAGGATATGCACCTAGCCTTGCAGATAGCATGGCCTTAGATTGACAAAAACTTCCTCTTGAAATTGTGTGATTCTATGCCACGCAGATAGAAGGCTTGCTTGAAGAACAAGGGGGGAGCAACAGAGTACTAAATAGCTTCATTTTGAGCCTATTTAGACTAATTGGTGTTGAGAATTAGTAGAGTTATAGGTAGTGGAAGTAATATAGGTTAAAATATCACGTGACGAACACTTATCTGACCTGATTGTACACAATACGCAAGCAGGCCCTCCCCTTCATTCTCAGCAACCAAAAACTCAGTAAACCTCAATACCAAGTATTTCGAAGTGCCATAAGCACTGGCTTCTGGTCGTATATTGTGTGCTGCAACAGAATTTAGATTGATGTAACCCAATTGGTCAATTAGTGAATTCTCATCAATTTGAAAATGCTCCAATTACACAAATGCGTACGGTGATGCTTACGGTCGGTATCGCTGTAGCGCTTGGGGCTGAGCTTGCTGGCGCCGCTGCTGACCTTGCTGGCGCCAGGAGCCTCAACCCCATGACCTTTAATTGGAGATTATCGCTGCTTTCAAAACTCAACCCAGCTGAGAATTGCCGTAATTAATCCTCAATATAGCTGAACAAGGTGCCTACAGTTGCGGGGTACAGTTTCGTACAGGAGTTTTTACGCGCTGTAATTCTATGCCGACGCTATCCGTTTATGGGCGTGTTTTATGATGCGCTCATGACAATTAAATACACTCAACTGACACATAGTTAGAAATAGTCGGCGGTTATAATGTAAAGATATGGTAATGAGTCGATCCCACTGCTTACTTTGCTACGCACTCATAACCATGCACTCGTAACTGCAACACCTACGATAGAATATCTATAATAATGCCCCGCTCCACCTATCTAAGTTATTCAAATTCAACCTATTCTACCTATTCTACTAGTACAATTTGTCAATATCCTACCTATTCAACTATCTCTCCTATCTATTACTATGGATATTGGTCTACCTAGTGGTTCCCCTTAGGGTGTCAACTTTATGCCCTCATCACCGCCACCTACTAGAGTACAGCCCTAGCTAGAGGACCTCAATGAGGAATTCATGGATTACTTCATTGGAAAGCCTAATCTACGGCTTTTGACCTCTCTAAAATGCTCTAATTATCGTTATTACCTTAATCATCGAAATGAGAAGAGCCAACACCCTAACAAAGCAATGCGCCATCGTGCTGCTACTAATAAGTTCTATGCATTGAAGCATTTTGAGCTTTAGGACAACCAGGTAAGCTAAGCAAATCTACTTGTATTTTATTTATTTAGTTAATAATTTTAGGTATATCAGCAAGCCAAACATACAAAAGAAGGCACTATACTCCTAGCTCGATATGCAGCATGCACATATGATGCTTTCGATATAATTTGTAGGGCGCATTAAAACCTTCACCATGCTAGTAAGCATTTATCTAAAAACTAAGGTGTCTAATTCTAATATTTACAGGTCCCTAAAAGACATACAACTAGATTCAAGAGAATTACTATGGCATTACTAAAAGCCAGGTCAAATGGGTTATTAATAAGTGCTTAATTTGCCAGCTTAGTCTACCAATAAAAGGAAAGCTTCTACATCAGCGTTTCGGGAGAGCCGACAATTTGATCTGATCGCTAGCTAAGCGAGCAAATAGATGGGTTTAGCTTGGTTAGTCCATGTCCCCGCTAAATTGCTCGGTTAGCTACCCTACGATTCTGTTAGCTAGCAAATAGCTAACTTAGCTACCCCACAATTCTGTCAGCTAGCAAACAGCTAACTTAGCTACTCAATTACTATTATTGCTCAAATATATCTTTAAGGTCTTCATGCTCAAATATATCTTTTGCATCTACTAGCTCAAATATATCTTTAAGGCCTTCATGCTATCACAAACTTAGTCAATAGTGGAATAGTAATGCATCAAGAATAGAGTGAAAGCTCATTCAATTAGTAGTCTTATATACAAGAATCTAAAGCTAAAGACTCTAAAATAGGGGGTATTAAGCTAAGTAAGTGTCACATACCGGCCCGGCTTCGGCGCACGTCCTGGCTTTGGTGCACCTCGTCCCGGCGGCTTCGGCGCGCGTCCCGGCGCCGGCGGCGCTCCGCCCACCGGGGAAGCGCCTCGTCCGCAGCGTGCCCCCTCCAGCGGCCGCGGCGGTCGTCCGCAGTATCCAAAGACGAAGGAAGGCCCGATGAAGGGCTTTGTGCCGCCGCCACGTTTTGGCGGGGCGCAATATCAGCGAGAGCCGCTGCCGATCACGCGGGAAATCACCGTGACCGAGGGCATCAGCGTAAAGGACCTGGCCGAAAAGCTCGAAATCCGTGCCAAGGACCTGATCGCCACCTGCTCATGCGCGGCGTCTTCGTCACCGTCAACCAGTCCCTCGACGCCGAGATGGTGAAGGACGTCGCCGCCAAATTCGGCGCCGCCGCCACCGTCATCAGCTACGAAGAGGAGATCGCCAACCAGGCCATCGAAGAAGTCCTCGAAGCCGAGAACACCGGCGAGCTTGAAGTTCCGCGCTCGCCCGTGGTCACGGTCATGGGCCACGTCGACCACGGCAAGACCTCGCTGCTCGACGCCATTCGCGAAACCGACGTGGCTGCAGGCGAAGCCGGCGGCATCACCCAGCACATCGGCGCCTACAAGGTGAAGTTCGCCAAGGAAGGCTCGCCGGCTTCCGGCCGCGAAATCGTCTTCCTCGATACCCCCGGCCACGAAGCCTTTACCCGCATGCGTGCTCGCGGCGCCAAGGTCACAGACATCGTGGTCATCGTGGTCGCTGCCGACGACGGCGTCATGCCGCAGACCCTCGAAGCCATCGACCACGCCAAGGCCGCCGAACGTGCCCATCATCGTGGCAGTCAACAAGATCGACAAGCCTGAAGCCAATCCCGATCGCGTCAAGAAGCAGCTCGCCGATCGCGGCCTGATTCCGGAAGAGTGGGCCGGCGCTGGACAGGAAGGCACCGTTTTCGTCGAAGTCTCCGCCAAGAAGCGCATCAATCTCGACCTGCTGCTTGAAATGATCTGCTTGGTCTCCGACATCCGCGCGCCCAAAGCCACTCCGGGCCGCAAGGCTGTCGGCTCGGTCATTGAAGCCAAGCTCGATCGCGGACGCGGTGCCGTAGCGACCGTGCTTGTCCAGGACGGCACCCTGCGCCTCAACGACAGCTACATCGTCGGCAATACCTTCGGCAAAGTCCGCGCCATGTTCGACGATCGCGGCCGCGCCATCGAAGAAGCCGGCCCCTCGACTCCAGTTGAAGTCCTCGGCCTCGAAGCCATGCCCGACTCCGGCGACACGTTCCTCGTCGTCGCTGATCGCGACAAGGCCAAGGGCATAGCCCAGTATCGCAAGATGAAGGAGCGCGAGGCGCAACTCGCCAAGAGCTCACGCGTCTCGCTCGAAGGATTGGCGGAACAGATTCGTCAGTGCCGGGGTCAAAGACCTGGCCCTCATCATCAAGGGCGATGTCACCGGCTCGGTCGAAGTCCTCGGCCGATTCGCTGGTCCGCATGTCCACTGAGAAGGTGCGCGTCAAGGTCATCCGTTCCGGCGTCGGTTCCATCACCGAGAGCGACGTACTGCTGGCTACCGCATCGAACGCCATCATCATCGGATTCAACGTGCGCCCGAACGCAAGGCCGCCGAACTGGCGCAGCAAGAAGACGTCGAAATTCGGCTGCACTCCATCATCTACGAGTTGCAGGACGAGATGCGCCTCGCCATGCTGGGCCTGCTCGATCCAACCTTCAAGGAAAACTACGTGGGCCGCGCCGAAGTCCTCAAGGTCTTCCGTATTCCCAAGGTCGGCACCATCGCCGGTTGCCGCGTCACAGGACGGTGTCATCCGCCGCGACTCTGAGGTCAAGGTCATGCGCGGTGAAGAGCAGGTCTACAAGGGCAAGATCGGCTCGCTCAAGCGCTTCAAAGACGATGCCCGCGAAGTCACCAACGGCATGGAATGCGGCATCGGCCTCGGCAACTTCAACGATATCAAGGAAGGCGATCTCATCGAAGCCTTCTCCACTGAAAAGCTCGCGGCCGACCTCGGCGCTCTTACTTCAGCCAAGGCCTAGCGCTCACATCACCCGGGGCTTCCCACTCTTCGCGCTGCTCAATCGCAAAGAGTGGAAGCCAACGAAACCGGCCCGCTTCTCATCCAGGGAAGCGGGCTTCTTCGGCTCACGCCTATTGACTCACATCCTCTGCTCTTCCACTGAATGACTGCGGCCACCACGTTTGTTCCCAAATCCAGAGCCACATTTGCCCGACCCGGAAATCGGACATCCTTCACCCATCTCTTCTCCAACCGTCGGCGACCGGGATATAATTCCGCCGCAGCACCTTCGCGAAAGAGGTTTTGATGCTTTCATCGACAAATCTCTGGATGGGCGGTGCCGCTGCTTATCTATCTTGTCGCGGGAGTTTTCATACTCCGAAAAGAGATCAGCGCGGCTCGCGGCTGGCACAAGCTCATCACCTTGGGCCCTGTCTTCATCGCCGTTTCTCTCGCTGTATTCGCGCCCGAGCATTTCCGCGGCCCTGAATTTGTCCAGAATATGGTCCCGTCCTGGATGCCGGCGCACGTATTCTGGCCTCGTTTTGTCGGATGCGCGCTGCTCGCGGCCGCTGCCAGCCTTACTCTGAGGAAGTTTGAACGCTTGTCGACCACCCTGCTCGGATTGATGTTCTTCCTCTTTGTCTGCATGATTTACATACCGTCTGCCCTCGAGATTCCTAAGGATCGATTCGCGTGGGCCATCTTCGCTCCGAGATCTCTCTTTTGCCGCAGCCGCATGGGCTCTCGCCGGACTGCATAGTCGCGCGTCATCGCCGCAACAATCGAAATGGATGATTCTGTTCGCGCGCATCGTCTTCGCGATTGCAGCGATCGTTTTTGCCATAGATCATTTTCTTCATCCGCTGTTTGCGCCCGGCGTTCCTTTGGAAATGACGACGCCGCCCTGGGTCCCATTCCCCGGCGTATGGGCATATCTCGCAGGAGCGATCCTGTTCGCCGCTGGAATCGGCTTGGCCCTGAACAAGAAGTCTCGGATTGCCGCAGCCTCGATTGGCGCATTGATGACCGCCCTCACTCTATTCCTGTATATGCTCGTTTTGATCCTCGCCCATGGCGGATCAGCGTCGGAGATGAACGAAGCATTCAATTACGTCGCAGACACATTGCTCTATGCCGGAGCAGCACTCGCCTTGGCATCGGCGTTGCCGCGCGATCCTGATCGCGTGGAGAAAATGCAGCGTCGGACCCGATGAATTTTTGCCTCCGCTTTTTTGCTTTTCACGTCACCCAAATGATCTCGGCGACCTGATCTCCTCCTTTGGGCCTCCGTCACTGCTGGTGCGCCGCCATCTTTCCAGGGCTCAATGCTGACCGGTTTCGTCATCGTCAATATCCATCCCGACGCTCCACTGCGTACCGCTACGGCACCAGCTTCGATGATTACTCGAAGAAAATGCGCAAACTCATTCCATCGACAGGCCGCCCGCCACTACTGATCTGCTCGCCAGACCTCTCATTCACACGCCCACCTGAACGCTCCGTTTTCGAGCCCGTATTTGACCCATGTGCGCCAAGCTTGAGGATGAATGCGCCACATCACAATCATGCAAACCGCGTGCCACGTTTTCGCGTTTCGTCCCGCTCCCGAATCCGTTTTCATCCGCCAAAAACGCCTCTCCGAGAGTGCCATCCGACTCGGCAACCCAACTACTCAACGAGGCTTCCTACTAAGCACACAGGAGGAAATTATGGGTTCTTTGAACGGCAAGAAAATCGCGATTCTTGCGACCGATGGCTTTGAGCAAGTCGAACTTACCGAACCCCGCAAAGCGCTCGACAAGGAGGGCGCAACTACCGTGGTCATTTCACCCAAAAGCGGTGAAATCAAAGCATGGAATTTCAAGGAATGGGGTGACAAGGTCAAGGTAGATAAGACCCTTGATAGCGCCAATCCCAATGATTACGATGCGCTCGTATTGCCTGGCGGGGTCATGAACCCCGACCATCTCCGCATGGATCCAAAAGCCGTTAACTTTGTTCGCCAGTTCGTTGCGACCGGTAAGCCCGTCGCCGCCATCTGTCACGCTCCGTGGACGCTGGTGGAGGCCGACGTGGTGAGAGGCAAGACAGTCACCTCCTGGCCCTCATTGAAAACCGACATGAAGAATGCCGGCGCCAAATGGGTCGACCAGGAAGTGGTCACCGACGGCCAGTTCATCTTCAGCCGTAAGCCCGATGACCTTCCCGCCTTCAACCGCGCCATCGTCCAGTCAGTCAGCCATGGCGTCCAACAACACGCGCACGCCTGAGTTCCCAAGAACGCCTGCCCGGCTCCAGTGCACGATGAGGCTGGAGCCGGCCAACCAACTAAAGTGGATACCGTCCCATCGCCACGCACTGAGTCGCCACCAACCGGCTCAACGCTCCCGCGTCCGCCGGTGTAAATCGCGCCAGCCGCCGCAGAATCGCCAGTTGCGTCCGCAGCATATCGCCCTCGCCACAGGCCGCCAGCACCCGCCGCGCCGATTTCTCCGCGAGCGCCATGCTGTCGTCTGCCAGCAGTCCGGTCATAGCTCCTGCTACTCCAGCAGCAGCGCGACCCTGCAGTTTGTGTGCCCGCACCAGCGCCGAGTCCAGAGCGAACACCTGCATGATCATGTCCGCCAGGTCGGCCATTACTTCCTGCTGATCTTGCAATGCGGTCATGAAACGCTGGCTGGCCACGCCCGCTGCAAACAGCGTCATCTTCCTCACCGCCGACAGCACCTCAGCCTCTCGCGCCAGGACACTGCCTTCATCGGCTCCCCCGTCGAACGAGGGCGGTTGCGTGACCTCATCCATCAGCTTCTTGATCGCCGCCAGTAGCGGAAGTTGCCCATTCAACGCCCGCTTCATCAACCACCCGGTGATGATGAGCCGGTTAATCTCATTGGTCCCTTCGAAAATCCTGTTGATGCGCGCGTCCCGGTAGAGCCGCTCCGCCGGGTACTCTTCGACGTAGCCATACCCGCCCATCGTGGCAATCAACTCGTCTGTGACCAGGCTCAGCATCTCCGACCCATATACCTTCAGAATGGAGCACTCAACCGCGTACTCCTCAATCCTCTTCTGAATCTCACGCGGATCGCGGGCCGCCTCCGGACCGAGCGCCTGCATGCTCGCGTCGATCATCCCGGCCGTTCGATACGCCATGCTCTCTGCAGCATAAAGCTGCGTCGCGGCTGCAGAAATCTTGCGCTGGATCAGCCCGAACTCCGCGATGACCTTACCGAACGCTTTGCGCTCTTTGGCATAGCCGATCATATGGCCGAGGGCGTGCCGCGGCTCCGCCGACGCAAGCCGCACCCAGCTTGAACCGACCGACATTCAGCACGTTGAAGGCGATGTGGTGTCCCTTGCCGGGCTCACCCAGCAGGTTGCCGGCGGGCACTTTGCAACCGTCCAGCACCAGAGGGCAGGTGGACGAGCCACGAATCCCCAGTTTGTGCTCCTCCGCGCCCACGGTCAGGCCCGGTGTGTCTCTTTCAATTAAAAACGCGGAAAACTTCTCTCCATCGATCTTGGCGAAGACGGTATACAGCCCCGCGATGCCGCAGTTGGTGATCCACATCTTTTCGCCGTTGAGCGTGTAGGTCGTGCCGTCAGAAGAAAGCGTGGCGCGGGTCCGGACGTTCATGGCGTCTGAGCCCGAACTGGCTTCTGAAAGCCCATATGCGCCGATACATTCAGCCGTGGCCAGTCGGGGCAGGTATTTCTGTTTCTGCTCCTCCGTGCCATACCAGACCAGCGGCAGCGTGCCGATGGCCACGTGCGCACCGAAAGACGTGGAGAAGCTGGCCAGCACCGAAATGTGATCGCTGATCAGCGTCGAGCTGATCTTATCCATCCCCATCCCGCCATATTCCTCGGGAATGTCAACGGCCGTCAAGCCCGAGTTCGCCCGCCTTGCGCAGCAAGCCCGCGAGCACACCCGGTTTCTTCGCCTCGATCTCCGCCGCAACCCGCAAGATTTCTTCCCGCGCGAACTGCGCTGCCGTGCTGGCGATCTGGCGCTGCTCCTCGTTCAGATCCTCCGGGGTAAAGACATCGGCGGGCGTCACGAGTTTCCAGCAAGAAAGCTGCCGCCCTGCGGCGGCAACGATGGCGAAGCAGCGGCAAACGTAGACATGAAAGCATTCTCCAACTGTCAGAGACATTACGACACAGCGTAAGTAGTGCAAATGCAGCACGACCGAAACGCGGCGATTCAGTAAGTAGGCTCTCCACGCTGACCGACCCGATCTCTGCCCACGCTACCCGCATCGCTTACAATTTTGTTATCAGTCTGGAGGCTCACCCTGTTCGCCGCGCTCGATGCCAGTCTGACTCAGTCCACCAGCCTCCTGCCATCGGCTTGCCGGGCTGCCGCTGCGCATGGCGCCCTATCTTTTCCTTTGCCCCAGAACGGCTTCGCGCCACTACCTGAAGATGCAGTTCAACGACCCGACTCCACGGTGCACCACTACTGGAACTGGTTTGACGCGGCGCTGCTGCTCCCCTATTTCGCCGTGATGATCGTGCTGGCGCTCTACGGCGTCCACCGCTACACGCTCTGCTACCTCTATTTCAAGTACCGCAAGAACTACAATCCCAACCCGCCGATGGCATTTCGACGAATTGCCGCGGGTCACGGTGCAGCTGCCTATCTTCAACGAGCAGTTCGTGATCGACCGCCTGATCGAGGCGGTCTGCGCCATGGAGTATCCGCAGGAGAAGCTCGAGATCCAGGTGCTCGATGACTCGACCGACGAGACCACCAGGTGGCTTCGGCGATCGTGGACGCGCTATGCCGCGCTTGGGCCATCCCATCGTGTACATCCACCGCACCAACCGCCATGGCTACAAGGCGGGCGCGCTAGATGCCGGCCTGAAGGTCGCCAAAGGCGAGTTCGTCGCCATCTTCGACGCCGATTTTGTGCCCCCGCCCGACTGGCTGATGAAGGTGATCCACCACTTTGCCGAGCCGGAGATCGGCATGGTGCAAACGCGCTGGACCCACCTCAATCGCGACTACAGCATGCTGACCCAGATCGAGGCCATCCTCCTCGACGGCCATTTTGTGCTGGAGCACGGCGCCCGGGTCGCGGTCCGGCGACTTCTTCAACTTCAACGGCACCGCCGGCATGTGGCGCATCAAGGCGATTAGCGACGGCGGTGGCTGGCAGCACGACACGCTGACCGAAGACACCGACCTGAGCTATCGCTCGCAGATGGCCGGATGGAAGTTCAAATACCTTCCCGAGGTCGAATGCCCCTCCGAACTGCCCATCGAGATGACCGCCTTCAAGACCCAGCAGGCGCGCTGGGCCAAGGGCCTCATCCAGACCAGCATCAAGGTCCTGCCCATGATCTTCAGGTCCAACGTCCCGCGCCGCATCAAGATCGAGGCCGTCTACCACCTGACCGCGAACCTGAGTTACCCGCTGATGGTCATCATGTCGGCGCTGCTGATTCCGGCCATGATTTGCCGCTTCTACCAGGGCTGGTTCCAGATGCTGCTCATCGATTTCCCGCTGTTCACGGCATCCAGCTTGTCGATTGCGGTGTTCTATGTGATGAGCCAGCGCGAGCTCTTCCCCAAGACCTGGATGAAGACCTTCCTCTACCTGCCTTTCCTGATGGCCCTGGGCATCGGCCTCACCGTGACCAATACCAAGGCCGTGATGGAGGCGCTCTTGGGCATCAAGAGCGCGTTTGTGCGCACACCCAAGTACCGCGTTGCCAAGAAGGGCGAGAAGTCGCAGGCTGCCAAATATCGCAAGCGCCTGAAGCTGGCTCCATGGATCGAGCTGCTCTTCGGCGGCTACTTCTTCCTGGCGATCCTCTACACCTTCTCCAATCAGAACTACTTCACCGCGCCGTTTCTGATTCTGTTCGTCATCGGCTACTGGTACACGGGCCTGATGAGCCTGCTGCAGGGCCGCTTCGAGCGCTGGCGCACCGGCGCGCCGGAGGCCAACGATGAGTCGAGCCCCAAGCCGTACCCGGTCGGGCGTGTAATCCGTGGATCCCGATCAACGATATGTCCGAGAGGATGAGTAAAGCTGGTTCACGCGAGGTACACGTTGCAAGCCAGCCCGGCAAAGTTCATTCCTGAGTTCCCCGCTCATGTTCGCGATATTCCTCGGAACTCTGTGGTGCTTCGATCTGCTTCGTAATCGGCTTGGTGAGTGGCTGGTTCGCTCTTTCCAGGCGCTTCAATAACGCGACTCCGAACCCTGTGGCGATACAACTTCCGCGGGGCCGTTTTTCTACACTGTGTACATGCGATTCTGGGGCCATTACAGCAGCGTCATTCGCATGACCACGGCCCAGGATGCCCTCTATTTGTCGGTACTCTTGCCATTTCGCGTCGGTCACCCTCCGCTGCGCATACCGTGGAGCGAGATCGGGTTGGGAAGGGCGAAGTTTCTTTGGCGACGCTACGTCGTTCTCACCTTAGGTGAACAAGAACGCATCCCCATGCGCATCTGAGAGCGCATGGCAGCGAGAGCTAGGAATTCTCGAAAGAGTCCCCGAGGGAGCAGCGTCAGTTTGATGAGCGCTCATCGTTCGCAAGCCGGGATCAACCCCATTCGCCCCCTCCGCTACAATAGATTCAAGCGCCTGCCGAGCCTGGGACTCGAATCTCCGGGCTCGCCAGGCGCATCAGAGCATTATGCTAGCCAAAACTCTGCCGGAAGCCCTTACCTTCGACGATGTGCTGCTGGTGCCCGCCTACAGCGACGTTGTGCCCGCCAGGTGAGCACGCAAACCCAGCTCACCCGCGACATCACGCTGAACACGCCGCTGCTCTCCTCGGCCATGGATACCGTCACCGAGTCGCGCATGGCCATCGCCATGGCGCAGCAGGGCGGCATCGGCATCGTGCATCGCAACCTCACCATCAGCGACCAGGCCGGCGAGATCGACAAGGTAAAGCGCTCTGAGAGCGGCATGATCGTCGACCCGGTCACCATCGGCCCCGACCAGATGATCGCCGACGCCCTCGAAGTGATGCGCCGCTACAAAATCTCCGGCGTGCCCGTCACCCAGGGCAAGAAGCTCGTCGGCATCCTCACCAATCGCGACCTGCGCTTTGAAACCCGCACCGACGTCCCCATCGGCGACGTGATGACCAAGGAAGAACCTGATCACCGTTCCCGTCGGCACCACGCTTGAAGAGGCCGAGCTGATCCTGCACAAGCATCGCGTGGAAAAGCTTCTGGTCGTCAACGACCAGTACGAGCTCAAGGGCCTGATCACGGTCAAGGACATCCAGAAGAAGCTGAAGTACCCCAACGCCAGCAAGGACGAAAAGGGCCGGCTGCGCGTGGGCGGAGCCATCGGCGCGACCGGCGACTTCCTGGAGCGCGCTGCCGAACTGGTCAACGCCCGCGCGGACGTGCTGGCCATCGATTCCGCGCACGGCCATCTTCGCGCGTGCTTGAAGCGGTGCGCGAAGTGAAGAAGCGCTTCCCCGACGTCGGCCTGCTGGCCGGCAACGTCGCCACCTACGAAGGCGCAATGGCGCTGATCGATGCCGGCGCGGACGCCATCAAAGTCGGCATCGGCCCCGGCTCCATCTGCACCACCCGCATGGTCACCGGCGCGGGCATGCCGCAGATCACGGCCATTGCCGAGGCCTATCGCGCTGCACGCGAGCACGGCATGCCCGTCATCGCCGACGGCGGCATCAAGTACTCGGGCGAGATCACCAAGGCCATCGCCGCCGGCGCCAGTTCCGTCATGATCGGCTCGCTCTTTGCCGGCGTCGACGAGAGCCCCGGCGAAACCATTCTCTATCAGGGCCGCAGCTTCAAGAGCTATCGCGGCATGGGCTCGCTCACCGCCATGAGCCAGGGTTCCGGCGAGCGCTACTTCCAAAGCACTGCGGACTTGGCCAGCGCCGAGATGGGCACCGAGGGCGTGGTGCAGCGCGAGCGCGCCAGCCAGAACCGCCTCGCCAAGTTCGTGCCCGAAGGCATCGAGGGCCGCGTGCCCTATCGCGGACCGCTCGAGTCCATGGTCTATCAACTCGTCGGCGGCCTGCGCTCCGGCATGGGCTATCTGGGCTGCGGCACCATCGCAGAGCTTGCAGGAGAAGGCGCAGTTTGTGCGCATCTCCGGCGCCGGCCTGCGCGAGAGCCACGTGCACGACGTCATCATCACCCGCGAGGCGCCGAACTATCATGTCGAATAACATGCACGTTAGGTAAGCCGCTTTCCTTTGTGCAATTTTGCTCATGGCTCCGCTGGCTCCGATTCCCATCGGCACCGCATTTCAATCTGTAAGCGGAAAGCGCACCCCATCGGCTGTTGCAGAAAGGCAGCGCAGAAAGGCAGCATTGTTTGGCTTTTTCGGATGATCGGCAGAAATTTACTTATTGGCTGCGCGCCTGGCTGCCGGTAGCAATATGCCTCAGCGTGATCGCGATAGAGTCGACAAAATACTTCGGAGCTGACCAGACGAGCGGACCATTCCGCTGGCTCTACGAGTCGATCTTTGGTCATGTCGCCAATGCCCAATGGATGAAACTGCACCATTACATCCGGAAGTCCGGTCATTTTCTGGGATACGGAACGGTAGGGCTGGCCTGGCTGCGCGCCTGGTGGATGACGCTGCCGCGCTCCAGCTTCGTCTTGGATGCCTTTCTTGCGATCTTCAGTACGGCCCTCGTGGCAAGTGCCGATGAGTTTCACCAGTCGTTTCTTCCCAATCGAACCGGCGTTCCTTCCGACGTTCTGTTGGACTGCTGCGGCGCCATTACGCTGCAGTTGTTGGTCTATGTCTTCATTCGCCTTTTCAAACCCAGGCGGCTCGCAAAAGCGGCATAGGGACTGAAAATCCAGTCTGAAGAATCAATCTTGCATGAGCTGGAAATCCTCGAATCCGACAATCCTCCTCTGAGCCTCCAGATCTAATTCACTAACGGAAGAGGAATCTTCCAGGAGGAGAGACTCGATCAATGAGGGCACTCAGACAACTGCAATAACGGACTGCAATGGGGCGGAGTCTCGCGAGGGCTTCCTCCCTTTTGCTTCAGAAACTTCACGGAATTAGGGGCTTTCGGCACGGGAAGAGGGTGTTGAATCGTGAGCGCTGTCTTAACTGCATCTTGTTTAGGCTTCGCTCTTAAGTTCGATGGAAGAAACAACTGATTAACCAGAAATTAACCTGATTCTTCGACCACAGGAAGTTAGAATCGGCCGGTATCGGACCGAGGTGAATATATGTCTACTGCGCCCGGCACTGCTTTCCATTATCAGATCGAAGAGACCAAGGATGAGCGGGATTGGATCACCACGACCATCAAGTGCCAGGGAAAACTGATCAGCGAAAATACAGATGAGATCCGCAACCTTGTACATCCGCTGATTCTGCGCGGGGACCGCATCGTGCTCGATTTCGCGGATCTCGAATATCTGGACAGCTCCGGCCTGGGAGCGATTGTAGGTCTCAAAGTCTCTGCGTTAAACCGAGGATTCTGCGTGCTGGAGTTGGTGAACCTCACGCCTCGGGTGAGGAAACTGCTGAACATCACAAATCTCCTGCAGTTGTTTTCGTCTTAGAGCAGCGAATTCACAAGACGCACTCTGGATCCGCACAGACCGCACTCGACATTGGTCTCGATACCGATCGTTGAGAGTTGGTCCAGTAGCTGCGGGAAATTTCACCCCGAGGCCCGCTGAATTGGCATTCAAAATCGTTAATGTTTTGCAAGGCAAACACGGGCGTCCGCCGTAGCGGACGCCCGTGTTTGCCTTCAAACTGAGGCCGAAAGCCGGAAAAGAACCGCCTACGCCGCTTCTTCGCCGCCTTCTTCCTTCTTGCTTTCTTCCAACTGCTTTTCCAACTCTGCGCGCTTCTTGGCTTTCACGTCGTCGCGCTTCTGGCGCTTGGCGTCGAGTTGCTTTTCCGCGCCCAGCAGTTCGATGAACGCCTTCTCGGCGCCGTCGCCCTTCTGGAATCCAGTGCGGACGATGCGCAGATAGCCGCCCTGGCGATCGCCGTAGCGCGGAGCCACGGTGTCGAAGAGCCGCGTAACCGCCTTGTCGGTCATCAGGAAGCTGAGTGCCTGGCGGCGCGAGTGCAAGTCGCCTTTCTTGCCCAGGGTGATCATTTTTTCCACGTGCGGACGGACAGCCTTGGCCTTGGCCACGGTCGTCTCCACGCGATCTTCCACGATGACGGACGTGACCAGGTTGCGCAGCAGCGCGCGGCGATGGCTGGTGTTGCGTCCGAGCTTGAATCCTGCATTGCGATGGCGCATGGTGAAACTCTCTTTCGAATAGTTTTGCTTTCGCGTAACCCAGATTCTGCGGTGCCCCAGGTCCCGCATGTTGCGGACCTGGGATGCTGAGCCGGTCTAAAAGTTCTCGGTCTCGGTGGGCAACTGGAGGTCGACTGAATCCAGCGGCTCGTCTTCGTCGTCGAAGTGGCTGTAGCTGGCAGCCAGTGCTGTGGCCGGGGGAATGCTGGTCGGTCCGGGAACAGCGTTGCCGTTCTCGTCGATCTTCATGCCCAGCGAGAGGCCCATCTGCGCGAGGATTTCCTTGATCTCGTTCAGACTCTTGCGGCCGAAGTTCTTGGTCTTCAGCATCTCGGCTTCGGTCTTCTGCACCAGTTCGCCGATCGACTGAATGTTGGCGTTCTTCAGGCAGTTGTAGCTGCGGACCGACAGTTCCAGCTCTTCGACCGAGCGGTTCAGGTTGTCGTTGCGCAGCAGGATGCGGCCTTCTTCGCCCCGCGCTTCGGCTTCGATTTCTTCCTCGAAGTTGATGAAGATGTTCATGTGGTCCTTCAGCAGCTTGGCGGCCAGGCCGACAGCATCGGCGGGCAGCACGGCGCCATTGGTCCACACTTCCAGCGTGAGCTTGTCGTAGTCGGTGATCTGGCCCAGACGTGCCGCTTCGACAACGTAGTTCACGCGGCGCACGGGCGAGTGAACAGAGTCCACCGGAATGAAGCCCAGCCCCAGGTCGGCATCAAAATTTTTGTCGGCGGAGATGTAGCCGCGCCCGCGCTTCAGGCGCATTTCCATGTCCAGCGGCCGCCTTCAGACACGGTGGCAATGTAGACGTTCTTGTCCAGAATCTCCACGTCGCCATCGGCTTCGATCATGCCGCGAGGTGACAACGCCGGGCTGGTCGGCGCGCAGATACAGCGCCTTGGGACCTTCGCCCGCAAGCTTGAAGGGAACCTGCTTGAGATTCAGGATGATGTCGGTCGCGTCTTCCACAACGCCGGCGATCGACTGGAACTCGTGAAGCACGCCTTCGATGCGAACCGCGGTGACTGCGGCGCCCTCGATGGAGCTGAGCAGGGTGCGGCGCAGGGCGTTGCCGATGGTCGTGCCAAATCCGCGCTCAAAGGGCTGCGCGCTGAACTTGCCAAATGTTTCGGTGAGCGTCTCGGCATCCACTGCCAGGCGCTTCGGTTTTTGAAATCCTCTCCAAAGCATATCGTTGTCTCTTTTCCCGCGCGGCATGTACGTCGCGATGCATTTTGCGGCGGCCGCGCAAGTTCTCCTTCAGTTGTTCAGTGATCAGCGGATCAGCTCGTAGCACGCTAGCGTATGGCTCGACCATGGCAGCCCGAATTCAGCGGACCTAGATTCACTGTGCAGGTTGATAGACTGACCTGATCCCTGTATCCTGCTACTTGCTGTACAGTTCGACGATCAGCTGTTCGTTGATCGGGCAGCTTAACATCCTTGCGCTTGGGCAGCGAAAACGCGGCCCGAGAGGTTTTCGAAATTCACTTCAAGCCATGCGGGCACTCGGGTTCTGCGCAGCGTACTGCGTGGCCTGCTCCACGATGACCATCTTCTTCGCAGCATCGCGGATCGCAATCTCGTCGCCCACATTCACCTGGTAAGAAGGGATATTCACCTTGCGGCCGTTCACCTGAACGTGGCCGTGACGAACAACCTGGCGAGCCTGGCGCCGCGAAATCGCAAATCCCAGCCGGTAAGCCACGTTGTCCAGACGGCGCTCGAACTGCTGAATCAGCAGTTCGCCGGTAACGCCGGGGGCGCGGTTGGCCTTCTCGTAGTAGTCGCGGAACTGGCCTTCAAGCGTGAAGTACATGCGCTTGGCCTTCTGCTTCTCGTGCAGCTGCAGGCCGTAGCCCACAATCTTGGCCTTGCGATCTTTGCCGTGCTGGCCGGGGGAAAGTTGCGCTTCTCAATCGGGCAACGATCGGACAAGCATTTGGTGCCCTTCAAAAAAAGTTTGGTGCCTTCGCGACGGCAAAGGCGGCAGACTGCTCCGGTATAACGTGCCATTTCTTCTCCTGACTTCGGATGACGGCCGGTTTACGTCTCACGGTGGCAGACTTCTTCCCGGCCCAATGTTTCAGTTGTCAGTGCTCAGGATCAGCTGCAGTCCTGAACGCCCAATTCCGACTGCCCTCTGACCCTAGTTCCCTGATCCCTGCTTCTTACACTCTGCGCCGCTTCGGCGGCCGGCAGCCATTGTGCGGCACCGGCGTTACGTCGCGGATGGAGCGCACTTCGATGCCCGCGGCAGCCAGCGCGCGGATGGCCGACTCGCGGCCCGAACCCGGACCGGCTACGCGCACATCCACCGCGCGCAAACCGTGATCGCGCGCCATGCTGGCGGCATTCGAGGCCGCCTGCTGCGCCGCGAACGGCGTGCCCTTGCGCGAACCGCGGAAGCCGAGCGAGCCCGAGCTCTTCCAGCTCAGCGTATTGCCCACCTGGTCGGTGATGGTGACGATGGTGTTGTTGAACGAGGCCTGAATGTGCGCAATGCCAAACGGCACATTCTTGCGCTCGCGCTTCTTGAACTTCTTGTTCTTGCCGCTTTGCCGGCTGCGGCCTTCTGCTCTGGTTTCGCCATTTAGGTTTTACCCGTCGCTTTCTTCTTGCCGGCCACGGTGCCCTTGCGCGGGCCCTTGCGAGTGCGGGCATTGGTGTGGGTGCGCTGTCCACGCACCGGCAACGACCGGCGATGACGGTTGCCGCGATAGCTCTGGATGTCGATGAGACGCTTGATGTGCATCGGATGTCCTTGCGCAGGTCGCCTTCGACGTCGCCTTCGTCCTCGATCACCTGGCGGATGCGGTTGACCTCGTCTTCGCCCAGATCCTGGATCTTCTTGAAGGCATCAACATTCGCCTTCTCCAGAATCTTCGCGGCGCGCGGATCGCCGATGCCGAAGATGTATGTGAGCGCGATCCGAGCCTGCTTGTTGCGGGGCAGATCGACGCCAGCAATACGTGCCATTCTGAATTCCTTCTGCTACGGTTTGCTCCGGTCTGTGCCGCCGGCCTTAGCCGGTTCGCACGGCGGGTGTCTCGCGGAGTGCTTCCGGGGTTCATCGCAAGCCTTGACTCAAGCTAACTAGCCTCTTGACCAGTGATCAGTGTCAGTGGTCAGTGCTCTAGTCGAATTCAGGTGCTTCGAATTGTCTCTGACTGATCCCTGTTCACTTTCGTGGAGTTTCCGCCTATTGCCAGGCTCGCTTAGCCCTGGCGCTGCTTGTGCTTTGCGTTCTCGCAGATCACCCGAACCACCCCACGGCGGTTGATGACCTTGCACTTCACGCAAATCTTCTTTACCGATGCACGGACCTTCATTGGTTATTGCCCTTCTCCGCGCATCTCAAACGTGGCCGCGGTCTGAACTCAGTTCCCAGTGTTCAGTCTCACTGTTCACTGACCACTGATCAATGTCTTATTTGTACCGGTACACAATTCGTCCGCGATTCAGGTCGTAGGGACTCAGTTCCACGGCCACGCGGTCACCAGGCAAAATGCGGATGAAGTTCTTGCGCATTCTTCCCGAAACATGGGTCAACACTTCGTGGTTATTCTCGAGCTTCACCTTGAACATGGCATTGGGCAGCGTCTCAGTGACCACTGCCATGACCTCAATCGCGTCTTCCTTCGACAAACTGTATCCCGCTTCTGGTGCTTCCGCACCGTGATGCTTTTGGACCGAGATGCTTCTACTCGGTCAGAATTCTCGCGCCGGTGTCGGTCACCGCCACCGTGTGCTCAAAATGAGCACTCATGCTTCCATCGTCGGTCACAGCCGTCCAGCCATCCTGCAACACCCGCACATCCGGCTTGCCGGCGTTCACCATGGGCTCGATCGCGATCACCATGCCCGCCCGCAGCTTCATCCCGCGGCCCGCTTCGCCGAAGTTCGGCACTTGCGGATCTTCGTGCATGTGGACGCCGATCCCGTGGCCCACAAAATCCCGCACCACCGAAAATCCCTCGGCTTCGACCACCTTCTGCACCGCGGCGCCGATATCGCCCAGCGTCGCCCCCGGCTTTACCACCGCAATGCCCGCCTGCAGCGACTCCTCGGTCACCTTCAGCAGTCGCGCCGTCTTAGGCGCGATCTTTTCGCCCACCGGCACCGTAATGGCCGCGTCGCCGAAATAGCCATCGACCACCGCCCCGCAATCCACCGAAACGATGTCCCCTTCTTTCAGGACCCGCTTCTTCGATGGAATGCCATGCACCACCTCGCTGTTGACCGAGGTGCACAGCACGCACGGAAATCCGTGATAGCCCTTGAATGCGGGCTTGGCGCCCAGTTCGGCGATGCGCGCTTCAGCCACCTTCTCGAGATCGAGAGTGGTGGCGCCCGGTTTCACTGGCCGCGCACCAACTCCAGCACCTCGCGAACCACCTTGCCCGCGCGGCGCATTTTCTCGATCTCCTGAGACGACTTCAGTACCACCGCCACCCCGTTCAGCCTCTCCGCTTTCAGCTCGCACCGACGCACAAATCAACCGCTTTGCGCCAACTGCGCTATCTGGCGCAGCCGCTCAACGGCGGCAACAATTCCAGCCGCAATCGCGGCAATCGGCCGGTCTCCATCCACTTCTGCAAAACGCCCCAGCTCCGGTAGTGCTCAACCACAGGCGCGGTCAGGGCCCCATAAGCGCGCATGCGCTCCGTGAAGACCTTTTCCGTGTCGTCGGCTCGCTGGATCAGTGCTGCGCCTTCCACATCACAAAAACCAGCCCGTTTGGGGCGGATTCGAGTAGACGTTGTAGATGGTCTGGCAGACAGGACAGTTCCTGCGCCCCGTAATGCGGCGCAAGAACTGATTATAGTCCACTTGGATGCTGACGGCAACCACCGGAGAGCGTCTGCGGTTGCGCCGCCAGACGGCCGTCCAGCCAGCTCGCCTGCCCCAGCGTCCGCGGGAAACCCGTCCAGAATGTAGCCGTTGACCGTGTCGGGCTCCTGCAGCCTGCACGGCGACCATCTCATTCACCAGCGAGTCGGGAACCAGTTCCCCCCGGCCCATGATTTCTTTGGCTACTTGCCCAGCGGCGTTCCCTGGGCCACATTGGCGCGCAACAGGTCGCCGGTGGAAATCTGCGGGATGCCCCACAATTTGACCAGTTCCTTGGCCTGGGTTCCCTTTGCCCACGCCCGGCGCGCCCAACAAAAGAATCGGGCCGGGAACGATCATTTTCGACTCCGATTGCCCGGCCCTGTTCGACTGCACGTTACAGATGACAGACATTACCAGGTTTTCCTTCCGCGTATACGACCGGAGCGCGGGGAAAAGCCGTCATAATGGCGCATGATCAGCTGCGATTCGATCTGGTTGACCGTATCCATGGCCACACCCACCACAATCAGCAGCGAGGTGCCGCCAAAGTAGAAATTGACCCCCAAACCATGAGTCGCCCAGGTCGGCAGACTCTCAAAGAACCTGCCGATGAGCCACATCTTGTCGAAACGGATGCCCGAAATCAGGAAGGTCGGCACCAGCGGAAATAATGATCAGATAAAGCGCGCCGACCAGCGTAATGCGGGTGAGGATGTCGTTGATGAAGTCCGAGGTCCGCTTGCCGGGCCGGATTCCGGGAATGAACGAGCCCGACTTGCGGAAATTGTCGGCAATATCGTCCGGCTTCATGATGATGGACACATAGAAGTAGGCAAAGAAGATGATGCCCAGCATGTACAGGAACTCATACCACGGATAGCCGGGCTGCAGCGCCTGCATGATGGGCTGGAAGAAGCGGCTGTTCTGCACCCACTCCATCTGGCCGAACAGCATCGGCGCCGAAAGAATGGAACTGGCGAAGATGACCGGCATCACGCCGCCCGAGTTCACCTTCAAGGGCAGATGGCTGGATTGGCCGCCCATCATGCGCCGGCCGACAATACGCCGCGCGCTCTGGATGGGGATGCGCCGCTCGCTGACCGCTCCACAAAGACGATGAATGCGACCACCGCGACCATGCCGACCATCAGCAACAGCGACGGCGAGGATGGTCAGCGAGCCCCAGGCGTTGGTTTGGACTTTCTGCACAAGTTCGGCGACGCCGCGCGGCAATCCCGCCACGATACCGGCAAAGATCAGCAGGCTCATGCCATTGCCGATGCCGCGATCGGTAATCTGCTCGCCCAGCCACATGATGAATGCCGTACCCGTGGTCAGCGTCAGCACCGTCATCAGGCTGAAGCCGATGCCCGGGTTAAGCACCAGGCCCTGCTTGGTGAGAATGGCGGCGATGCCGATCGACTGCAGCGCGCCCAGGATCACGGTCATGTAGCGGGTCCACTGCGTGATCTTGCGCCGGCCCAGCTCGCCTTCCTTCTGAATGCGCGCCAGCGGCTCATAGACCACGGTCAGTAGCTGAAAAATGATCGAAGCGGTGATGTAGGGCATGATGCCCAGGGCAAAGATCGTCATGCGGCGCAGGTTGCCGCCGCCGAACAGGTCCATCAGTCCCAGCGCCGAGCCGCTCTGCTGGTTGAACATCAGCTCCAGCTGGTGGGCGTTCACGCCTGGCGTGGGAATCCACGCGCCCAGCCGGTAAACAGCCAGAATGCCAAGCGTGAACAGAACCCGCTTGCGCAGGTCAGGAATCCGGAAAATATTGAGAAATTTCTCAAGCATGTTGGTTATCCGCTTCAGGCGTTTTCCGCCAGCTCGAATGTTTACCTACTCCATCTTAGAGCATTCCCGGATTCATTGAGAGCCGTACAGAAACTGGTCATGAATCGCACGTCTATGTGGCCGAGATCACACGCTGTCAATCTCGTACTTGTGCCGCAGATCCCAGGATTCCATTGCCGGCGAACCGGCTGGGAGTATCGGAGCGCCTAGGCCTTGCTGCCGGCGCCGCCGTACCGCCCAGAACCACGGCCTTGCCGCCGGCCTTCTCGATCTTCTCGACGGCCGACTTCGAGAACTTGTGGGCATGGATCGTGATGGCCGAAGTCAGCTCGCCCGAGCCGAGAATCTTGATGAGCGCCTTCTTGCTCGAGACCAGTCCCAGCTTCTTGTAGTCGTCCAGGGCGATCTCCTTGCCACTTCCAGAGCTCGGCGATGCCGGTCCAGATTGACGACTGTGTACTCGGTGCGGAAGATGTTGGTGAAGCCGCGCTTTGGCAGCCGGCGGTGCAGCGGCATCTGGCCGCCTTCAAAACCGCGCATCAGGCTGAAGCCGGAACGCGAACCCTGGCCCTTGTGGCCGCGGGCTGAGGTCTTGCCCATGCCGGATCCCATGCCCCGGCCCACGCGCTTGCGCCCGGTATTGGCCTTCTTGGGCGCGCGCAAATTCGATAGATTCTTTGCCATGATTTTCCTCGCTGTAGCGCCGGCAGGATTTGAGTCCTGCCGACTCGCGTTTGTGCAAGTGCAAGTGATCGGAGTTCGGAGAGTCAAGAGTAACTGCAACATTGGCTTACTTCGATCCTCTAAACCTGATCTCACTGCTTCACTAGTTCTCACTATCCGCACCAGGTGCGGCACCGTCTTCACCATGCCGCGAATGGACTCGTTATCCACGCGCTCGACAATCTGGTTCAGCCGCGTAAAGCCCAGCCCTTTGATCACCAGCTTGTGTTTGAGGGGCGTGGAGTTCTTGGAGCGGTAATACTGAATGCGAATCTTCTTGGTCTCGGCCATGGTCTACATCTCCTCCACGGTCTTGCCGCGCATGGTGGCCACATCGCCCCTGTCGCGCAACTGCACCAGCGCGTCGAAGGTCGCCTTGACCACGTTGTGCGGATTGGGTGAGCCCAGGCTCTTGGTCAGCACGTTCTGCACGCCGGCCGAAGTCATGACCGCTCGCACCGCGCCGCCGGCAATCACGCCCGTGCCTTCCGGTGCCGGCTTCAGCAGCACCTGGCCCGGAACCAACCGGCCCAGCACCTGGTGCGGAATCGTGGTGTCGGTCAGGTTCACGCTAACCAGGTTCTTCTTGGCCGACTCGATTCCCTTGCGAATGGCCTGGGGAACTTCCTTGGCCTTGCCCGAACCGTAGCCCACCACGCCCGAAGCGGCGTCGCCCACAACCACCAGCGCGGCAAACGACATGTTCTTGCCGCCCTTAACCACTTTGGTCACGCGATTGATGGCAACCACCTGATCCTTCAGGTTGTACTGGTTGGCATCGAGTTTCTTCTTCAACATCATCATTGCTCTCTCGTCTGTCCTTCCGGGCCGCTCCGTTTCGCGCGCCCTGGCAAAACCCCTATCTTACCGGCCCAAACACTCGACCAGAACGCCGGCCGCACCGCAGTGCTAAAATTCCAGCCCGGCTTCGCGCGCTGCGTCGGCCAGGGCCTTGATGCGCCCGTGATACAGAAATCCGCCGCGATCGAAGACCACCTTCTTGATGCCCTTCTCAGTGCCGGCTCGGCAACTGCCTTGCCGATCTCCTTGGCCGCTGCCACGTTGCCGCCGGTCTTTAGCTTCAAGCCAGCGTCGAAGCTGAAACCAGCGTCTCGCCCTTCTGATCGTCGATGACCTGCGCGTAAATGTGGTTCAGCGAACGGTACACATTCAGCCGCGGCCGCTCCGCGGTGCCGGCAAGCTTCTGCGCGGATGCGCGCATGAATGCGCTGCCGAATTGCGTTTCTCTTGATTCGTGTAATCATCGGTCTTCTCATTCCTATCAGCGGAGCCGCCCAGCGACTCCGTTCGGTTAAATTCAGCTAGGTCAGCGTTCAGTGATCAGTCGAATCCAGTTCGAATTAGCACTCTCGACTGCTCAAAGTACCCTGATCGCCTTTCTTACTTGCCTCCCGTCTTGCCGGCCTTCTTCTTCAGCTTCTCGTCGCAGTAGCGCACGCCCTTGTTCTTGTAGGGATCGGGCTTGCGCAGCGAGCGCATGTCGGCAGCCACCTGGCCCACCTTCTGCCGGTCGATGCCGCAGACGGTCAGGTGCGTCTGCTTGGGGTCGATCGCCACTTCGATACCCGAGGGCAGCGGAAACTCGATGGGGTGCGAATAGCCCAGCGTAAAAACCACCGTCCCCTTGCCCTTCAATTCCGCGCGGTAGCCGATGCCCACGATGTCGAGTTCGCCTGTCCAGCCCTTGGTCACGCCTTCAACGGCATTGAACACCAGCGCCCGCGTCAACCCATGGACTGCGGCAAACTTGTCGTCCGTGCGAACAACATGCAGAGTTCCGTCCTTGGCTTCGAGCGAAATGCCTTCGGCGATCAGCGCCGAAACCTTGCCCTTGGGGCCTTCCACCAAAACCGTGTTGCCCTCGACCGTGTACTTGACGCCCGCCGGCAGCGGGATCGGTTTCTTTCCAATACGCGACATCGATTCAATCCTTCATTTGGCTTGCGAGTCCCGCCGGAGCCTCATGCTCCTCGCGTTCCACTGCAGCCGCAAAACAGTGATCAGGGCTCAGAGGGCAGGGATCAGAAAAACTCGATCACCTCAATCCGCTGAATCCGGTCCAGCCTTTACTGCACCGACCCACTCGGCCGGACTAATCGGAGAACTTTCCCAGGTACAAAGTCAACTGATCCCTGACCCCTGATCTCTGTTCCCTGCCTCACCACACTTCGCAGAGCAATTCGCCGCCTACGCCTTCGCGGCGCGCCTGCCGGCCCGTCATCACGCCTTTGGGCGTGGTCATGATTGAAATGCCAAGGCCGCCCTGCACACGCTTGATCTCATCGCGGCCGATATAAACGCGGCAGCCGGGACGCGAGATGCGCGCCAGGTCCCGGATCGCTGCTTCCTGCCCCCCGTATTTCAGGTACACGCGGAGAATCGGCTTGCCGTCCTCTTCCTGGGTCTTGTAGTTCGAGATGTAGCCCTCTTCCTTGAGAATGCGGGCAATCTCGGTCTTCAACTTCGATGCTGGAACGTCCAGCTTTTGATGACGCGCCCGGATCGCATTCCGGATCCGCGCCAGAAAATCTGCTACTGGGTCGGTCAGACTCATTCCTTCTCCTTCATTCCCCGTTCGCCCGCCGCTCTCTTGGCGGGAACCAGCGGAAATGCATACAACAGTGGTCAGGTTTCAGGTGTCAGGGATCAGGGGCGAACTATCGAATTGACCTCAGTCGCCAGCCTCAGCATGAACAACTGATCCCTGATCTCTGTTCCCTGATCCCTGCCTTTATTCACCAGCTCGACTTCACGACGCCGGGTATCTCACCCTTGAGCGCCAGGCTGCGGAAGCATAAACGGCAGACGCCGAACTTCCGCAGAAATCCACGCGGCCGCCCGCAGAGCTGGCACCGGTTGTGCTTGCGGCAGCTGAACTTCGGCTTCCGCGCGTCCTTTACTCTTTTTGCAGTGGTTGCCATAAATCCTCAGATCCCCTTTTACGCGCCCTGCCGGAACGGCATTCCGAAGTGCTTCAGCAGCGCCCTCGCCTGGTTATCGTCCTTCGCCGTCGTCACAATCGTGATGTTCATGCCCTTCAGCTTCTCCACCTTGGAGTAGTCAATCTCCGGGAAGATCAACTGGTCGCGCAATCCGAGCGTGTAGTTGCCGCGCCCGTCAAAACTCTTCGTCGATACGCCGCGAAAATCGCGCACTCTTGGCAGCGCCGTCGAAATCAGCCGGTCAAGAAACTCATAGGCCTTGTCCTGTCGCAGCGTCACCATGGCTCCAATCGACATCCCGGCGCGCACCTTGAACGCCGCAATCGACTTCTTGGCCTTGGTCGTTACCGGCTTCTGTCCGGCAATCGAGGCCAGGTCGGCCACCAGCGGGTCCAGCAGCTTGGTGTTCTGTGTGGCCTCGCCCAGCCCCATGTTGACCACGATCTTGTCGAGCCGCGGAACCGCCATCGAATTCTCGATGCCCAGTTCCTTCTGCAATGCCTGCTTGATCTCTTTGTTGTACTTCTCTTTCAACCTTGCTGCCATGTCGTTTTGCTCTCTCTCATCCGGCGTCCGGAGTGGTCGCCGCGGCGACCGTTTACCGTTGCGGAAGTTGCTCGTTTTCGCTGACCACTGACCCCTGATCCCTGTCGCTACTTCTTCGTGGGCAGTTCCTGCCCGCACTTCTTGCAGCTGCGCACCCGGGTCGTGCCTTCCTTCTTGAAGCCCACACGCGACGCGCCGCAGTTGGGGCAAACCAGCGCCACATTTGAAATGTTGATGGGCGACTCGTGCTCGGCGATGCCACCCTTGGTGCGCTGCCCTGACTTGCTCGAAATCGTCTTCTTGACTACACGCACGTGCTCCACCAGCACCGTGCCCTTGTCCGGGAAGGCGCGCAGCACGCGGCCCGTCTTGCCACGGTCGGCGCCCGTGAGCACCTTGACCGTATCATTGCGATGAATACTCAAACTCGGCATCTCTATCTCCATACAGTGGACAGTCGTCAGTGATCAGTGATCAGTTCGTTCTGCGCCACAAAGGACACAATCAACTGAACAAACCGATCGAGCAATCACAACCTCAACGTGCCACCGTCAAAACTGACCCCTGATCACTGTTCCCTGACCACTGCTACACCACTTCCGGTGCCAGCGACACAATCTTCAAAAACTTCTTCTCGCGCAACTCGCGGGCCACTGGCCCGAACACGCGCGTACCGACCGGCTCATGCGCATCGTCAATCACCACGGCCGCGTTCTCATCGAACCGGATATAGGTGCCGTCGCGCCGCCGATACTCCTTGCGGGTGCGAACGATGACCGCCTTGACCACTTTGCCCTTCTTGACCGTGCCGTCCGGCGAAGCTTCCTTCACCGCCGCGGTTACGATGTCGCCAAGACCAGCCTTCTTGCCCAATCCGCCGCCAAGCGGCAGAATCACCTGAAGCTTGCGTGCGCCGGAGTTATCGGCCACCGCGAGCATGGTTCTCATTTGCACTGCCATGGTTGCTTCTCCTCACCGCTCGCCTTAGCTGGCAGCCTGGGTTTCGGTCTTCACTGCTGTGTCTTCAACCTGCACCAGCGACGAACGCCGCACAATCTCTTCCAAAGCCCAACGCTTCAGCTTGCTCAGCGGCCGGGTTTCGCGAATGCGGACCACATCACCCATGCGCGCCGAACTCTGCTCGTCGTGCGCATAAAACTTCTTGGTGGTGCGCATAATCTTCTTGTACTTTGCATGCGGCTTGCGCATCTCGACCTCGACCACGATGGTCTTCTGCATCTTGGTCGAAACCACATTGCCAACCTTCTCATTGCGCCGGTTAGCCGCCGCCGGCGTCTGTCCTGCTTCTGTCGTTGCCGTCATCAACGGGCTCCCTTTCCGGCATTTTCCGCCGCGACTTCTTTCGCCGCGCCGCGGATCCCGAGCTCGCGCTCGCGGGCCACGGTCTTGATTTGGGCGATCTCCTTGCGCAGTTGGCGGAGCTTCTTCACTCCGTCGTTCTGCCCCAGCGAGACCTGAAAGCGAAGCCGGAAAAGCTGCTCTGCGGCTGTCTTCTCCTGGTGCAGCAGTTCGGCGTCGCTCAAATTGCGAATCTTTGCGAGTTCCATCATTTCTCTCCGGCGCTCAACTCATTCCTCGGAATCAGCGGCGCATCCCATCACTTTGGGTGCCCCATCCTTGCCGCGTCTTTGTCTTTGCGGCAAGGATGGGAAAGCACGAACCTCAACACACCCAATCTCACCCGCCTACTTCTTGATCGCGGCCACAACTTTTTCAGCGCCCGGCCGCATCACAAACTTGGTCCTGAGCGGCAATTTGTTCGACGCCAGGCGCATGGCTTCCTGCGCTGTCGCCGTGTCCACGCCTTCCATCTCAAACAGGATCTTGCCCGGCCGCACGACGGCCACCCAATGATCCAGCGCGCCCTTGCCCGAGCCCATGCGGACTTCGGCCGGCTTCTTGGTAATCGGCTTGTCCGGAAACAGCCGCAGCCAGATCTTGCCGCCGCGCTTGATGAACCGCGTCATGGCGATACGGCTGGCCTCGATCTGCCGGTCGGTGATGTAGCCGCACTCCATGACCTTCAAGCCGTACTCGCCGAACGACAGCGAAGAACCACGCCACGCCTTGCCGCGCCGTTTGCCCTTCTGCTGCTTGCGAAACTTCACCTTCTTAGGCATCAACATAACGAAAACCTCGAAAACCAGGGGTCACGGATCAGGGATCAGGGATCAGTTCGATCCCGCCCCAACCCACGTCCCGGGTCCCTTGCAAATCTCTACAACCAAATCTCTCAAGACCACTGACCAGCGATTTCTGACCCCTGATCCCTGTCTCTAAAACACGCTCGTTCCGACTGCGGGAGCCTGGCGGCGCTTCTGCTCGTAAATGTCGCCGCGATAGATCCAGGTCTTCACGCCAATCACGCCGTAGGTGGTATGCGCCTCGGCAAAACCGTAGTCGATGTCCGCGCGCAGCGTGTGCAGCGGCAAACGCCCCTGCAGATACCACTCCGAGCGGGCGATTTCGTTGCCGTTCAACCGGCCCGAAACGCGCACCTTGATTCCCTTGCAGCCAAACCGTAGCGCCGAGTCAACACTCTTGCGCATGGCGCGGCGGAAGCTGACGCGCTTTTCCAACTGCAATGCGATGTTCTCCGCCACCAGCTGGGCGTCCAGCTCCGGCTTGTTCACCTCGATGATGTCGATGAACACGTCGCGGCTGGTGCGCTTGCCGAGCTCCGTCTTGAGCTTCTCGATCTCCGCGCCCTTGCGGCCGATCACGATGCCCGGCCGGGCGGTGCGGATCAAAAAGCGCAGCTTGTTGCCTGGCCGCTCGATCTCGACCGAGCTCACCCCGGCCGCCTTCAGCTTTTCGCGCAGCTCAGCCTTGAGCTTCACGTCCTCAACCAGGAGCTTGTCATAGTCGCGCTCTGAGAACCAGCGCGAACGCCATGGCTTGTTCACTCCCAGCCGGAATCCGTAAGGATGGACTTTCTGTCCCATATACTTCCTCTCAAAATCTCTACCGGTCTCATAAAAATGACCCCGGTTTCCCTGTCGTCAACTGTGAGACCCTCTCTCGAAGCGGGGCTCAAACTCTTTGCGAGAAAATTCAGCCCGGTTGATGAGACCGGCCTCAGGCCTTCTTGCTGGCCTTCTTCTTGATGGTTGCCACCGGCTTCTTTGCCGCTGCCTTCTTCGCAACCGGCTTCTTGCCCGCAACCGTCTTGCTCTTTCCTGCAACCGGTTTTGCCGTCTCCGGATCTTCAGCTCTTGTCACCAGGCCCTGGGCTCCCGCACGCTCGGCCACCGACAGCACAATGTGCGTCAGCCTGCGTTGATAGCGGTATGCGCGCCCCATCGGCGCCGGGCGGATACGCTTCATGCGCGGTCCGTCGTTGGCCAGCGCCTGTTTTACATACAGGCTGTCCACGTCCAGATCGATGCCCCGCTCCTCGGCCACGTACTTGGCGTTGTCCACCGCCGAGATCAGCAGCTTGTGAATCACGGGGGCGATGCGCTTCTTAGTAAAGGCTGCCGTCTCCAGCGCCTCCTGAACCCCCCGGCCCTTGATCAGATCAAGAACCAGCCGCGCCTTCTGCGGCGACACGCGCTGAAACCTGGCTTCGGCTCGGTATTCCTTTGTCTCGACTGCCATTCGTCTGTCCTCAATCTCCGCCAGCGGCTAGTCCCTAGTCCCTGGTCCCTAGTCCCTGTTCTACCGCGGCTTGGCGCTGGTCTCAGCGGCCTTGCTGCTGCCTGCGGTGTGACCCTTGAAGGTGCGGGTGGGTGCGAACTCACCCAGCTTGTGACCCACCATGTTCTCGGTCACATACACCGGAACAAACTTCCTGCCGTTGTGTACGGCGATCGTGTGGCCCACAAACTCGGGAAAGATCGTCGAACGCCGCGACCAGGTCTTCACTACTTTCTTGTCGTTGGCCTGGTTGAGCACCTCGATTTTTACCGTGAGGTGCGCATCCACAAACGGACCCTTCTTTGTCGAACGTGCCATAAATCTCAGCTCCTAGCTTCTAGCTGCCAGCCTCTAGCTCTTTCTTGCCCAAGCTAACTGCTCAGCTATTGCCTGATATCTTTTCCTGCTGCATTTAGCTAGAAGTTGGAAGCTAGTAGCTAAAGGCTGCCGTTTTACTTCGCCCGGCGGCTGACGATGAACGCGTCGGTCCGCTTGTTGTTGCGTGTCTTGTAGCCCCGCGTGGGCTGGCCCCACGGGGTTACCGGATGACGGCCGCCCGAGGTCTTGCCTTCGCCGCCCCCGTGCGGGTGATCCACCGGGTTCATCGTGACGCCGCGGTTGGTGGGACGAATGCCCTTCCAGCGGTTGCGCCCGGCCTTGCCGATCGCTACGTTCTCGTGATCTGTGTTGCCTACCTGCCCGATGGTTGCCATGCACTCGGCGAGCACCTTGCGGGTTTCGCCGGAAGGCAGTTTCAGCAGCGCGTAGTCGCCTTCCTTGGCCACCAACTGCGCCTGCGTGCCGGCCGAACGCGCCATCTGCGCGCCCTTGCCCGGCCTCAATTCAATCGCGTGCACTGTGGTGCCGGACGGAATGTTTTTAAGCGGCAGCGCGTTGCCCACCAGGATGTCGGCCTCGGGGCCTGAGCTGACCGTCGCGCCCACCTTCAACCCCACGGGCTGCAGGATGTAGCGCTTCTCGCCGTCGGCATAGTGCACCAACGCGATCCGCGCGGACCGGTTGGGGTCATACTCGATCGTCGCCACGCGCCCCGGCACGCCATACTTCTCGCGTTTGAAATCAATGAGGCGCAATTGCTGCTTATGACCTCCGCCGTGGTGGCGGATGGTCAGATCGCCCGAATTGCGGCGTCCGCCCGTACGCTTGCGAACCGCCAGAAGCGGCTTGTGCGGCTTATCCGTCGTCAGGTCATCGTTGACCAGCGAAGTCTGAAAGCGCAGCGTCGGCGTTATCGGTCTATATGTCTTGATTGGCATCGTCTTTGTCCTTGAGTGTCAGCACCCAAACTCAAGCGCCGCTCTCCCCGTTTCTCCGGAGCCCGCTTCGTCTTCCGAGCTCCGATAATCCCACTTGGCCAGGCCTAACTTGGAACCGATCACTGTTCACTGACCACTGATCCCTGCCGTTAGAGGTTGCTCACATACTCCGGCAGCTTCTCGCCTGCCTTCAGCCGGACATACGCCTTCTTCCAGTCCGGACGGAAGCCTGCGAACTTGCCGCTGCGCCGTTCCTTGCCGATCACATTGGCCGTGCGGACCGCGGCGACCTTCACTTTGAACAGGGCTTCGACCGCCTGCTTGACTTCGGTCTTGGAGGCATCGGGCGCCACGTCAAACACCAGCGTCCCTTCAGTCTCCTTTACGCCCAAACCCTTTTCGGTGATCAACGGGCGGCGAATTACGCTGTAAAGAGTCGGCATTATGCAGCCTCCGTGTGCGCTGCGCTCTTGGCCGCCGCGGCTGCCTTGCGCTTCGACGCATTCTTCTCAAGCATCTCGGTCAACTGCTCAATCGCAGCCGTCGAGAAAATGGCCCGCTCATAGCGCAGCAGATCGTAAGGATGCACTTCGTTGTTGAGCACCAGTTCCACGCCCTTCAGATTGCGCGCGCCCAGCAACAAGCCCTGGGTCAGCGTCTTGCCGTTTTCCACCAGCAACGCGGTACGCGTCACGTTCAGCTTGTCGAGAGCGGCGCGATAGAGCTTGGTCTTGGCTTCCTTGATCTCCAGCGAATCCACCACCGTCAGTTTGCCGTCGGCCAGCTTCGCAGCCAGCGCCGAACGCAGCGCGCCCAACAGCTTCTTGCGCGGAAACGCGTAGTCGTAGCTGCGCGGCTTCGGTCCGTGCACCGTGTAGCCGTGGCGCCACAGGGGCGAACGCACCGAACCGATACGAGCCCGGCCCGTGCCCTTCTGCTTCCAGAGTTTCTTGCCGGAACCGGCGACTTCCGTGCGGCTCTTGGTCTTGTGCGTGCCCTGGCGCAGCGAAGCGCGATAGTGCTTCACCGCCTCCCACAGCAGAGCCTCGTTGACCTGGTCCGGCCCGTACAACGCATCGGACAATTCCAGCGAGCCCACCTTGTCCCCGTTCATATTCAACACATCAACGTTTGCCATCATCTTCTTCTTCCGCCGGTCTCTTCCCCGGCTCTCAATCTTTTCGCGCCCGTCAGAGCGCCCCTACTCCACTTCAGCCTCATGCGCCGCAAGGCGCGATCACCCGCACCGGAGGTGCTATTTGCGCTTGCCGCCAGCCTTTTTCGAAGCCTTCAACGGATCTACTGTGCCGGATCCGGCAAAACCACGGCGCTCGCGCGGCGGAGTCTTGGCTTTGGAAATCAGCACATAGCCTTCGCGCGATCCGGGCACCGCGCCCTCAACCATCAACAAGTTCTCTTCCAAATCGATGCCGCGAATGCGCAGGTTGCGTACCGTCACCTGCTCCGCGCCCATGTGCCCTGGCATACGCTGCCCCGGAAACACACGCGACGGAAAACTGGAGGCGCCGATCGAGCCCTGCACCTGGAACATGTGTCCGTGCGATTTGGGGCCGCCGCCGAATCCGTGGCGGCGCACAACGCCCGCAAATCCGCGGCCTTTGGAGGTGCCAATCACGTCCACAAACTTCGCGTCGCTGAAGATGTCCACCAGCACGCGATCGCCGGCCTTGGTATTCTCCTCGCCCTCGGGTGAGGCCACAATCCCCACTTCGTTGATGACCTTCACCGGCGGCGCTTCGGTCTTTGCGAAGTGTCCCGCCTGCGGCTTCGTCACGTTCTTGGCCTTGATGAACTCCACCAGCCCAATCTGCGCGGCGTCATAGCCGTCCTTGGCCAGCGTCTTCAACTGCGTAATCACGCACGGGCCCGCCTGCAGCACCGTAATCGGATGCACATCGCCCTTTTCGTCGAAGACCTGCGTCATGCCGATCTTTTTTCCCAGAATCCCTGTGACTGCCATCTCTTCCCTCACCTCATCATGCGAAGCACTCAGCTTGGCACTGCCGGAATGAAACCCAGCTTTCAGTTGTCAGTGATCAGTTGTCAGTTTTTCTGTTAACTGACCACTGTTCACTGTCCACTCACTTTTCGAAGGCCTTGATCTCGACATCGACACCGGCAGGCAGATCGAGCTTCATCAGCGCGTCCACCGTCTGCTGCGTCGGTTCGAGAATGTCGATCAGCCGCTTGTGCGTACGAATCTCGAACGCCTCGCGCGACTTCTTGTCCACGTGCGGCGAACGCAGCACGCAGTACTTGTTCTTGATCGTCGGCAAGGGAATCGGACCGGCCACCGTTGCTCCGGTGCGCTTGGCCGTCTCCACAATCTCGCCGGTTGAGGTGTCCAGCACGCGATAATCGTATGCCTTCAACCGAATCCGAATCCTCTGTCCAACCATTGGCTCTTCTTTCCACGCAATCACTGATGAAAGATCAGCGATCAGGTTTCACTTGCCGCGTCGCTGCATGCGCCCGAAGGGCGGTCCGCCCGACGCGGCAAGCGTCTACTTGGTAATCTCCGAGATGGTCCCGGCGCCCACCGTGCGGCCGCCTTCGCGGATCGCGAAGCGCAGACCCTTCTCAAGCGCCACCGGCGTAATCAGTTCCACCGCCAGCTCTACGTTGTCGCCCGGCATCACCATCTCCGTGCCTTCGGGCAACTCCGCCACTCCCGTCACGTCCGTGGTACGGAAGTAGAACTGCGGACGATAGCCCTTGAAGAACGGCGTATGACGTCCGCCCTCTTCCTTGCTCAACACGTACACGCTGCCCTTGAAGTTGGTGTGCGGCGTAATCGATCCCGGCTTGGCCAGCACCATGCCCCGCTCCACATCCTCTTTCGGAATGCCGCGCAGCAGCAGACCGGCGTTGTCCCCGGCCAGACCTTCGTCCAGCTGCTTCTTGAACATCTCAACGCCCGTGACGACGGTCTTTCTGGTTTCGCGGAAGCCCACAATCTCCGACTCCTCGCCCACCTTCACCTTGCCACGCTCGATCCTGCCCGTCACCACCGTGCCGCGCCCCGAGATCGAGAAGATATCTTCGATCGGCATCAGGAACGGCAGATCGACCGCCCGGTCAGGCTGCGGCACATACTTGTCCACCGCGTCCATCAGCGCATCGATCTGGGCTTCCCACTTCGGTTCGCCGTTCAGGGCGCCCAAAGCCGAGCCGCGAATCACCGGCACATCGTCGCCGGGGAACTGGTACTTCGACAGCAACTCGCGGACTTCCATCTCCACCAGGTCGGTCAGCTCTTCGTCTTCCACCGCGTCGCACTTGTTCAGAAACACCACGATGCAGGGAACCCCCACCTGGCGGGCCAGCAACACGTGCTCCTTGGTCTGCGGCATCGGACCGTCGGTCGCCGCGACAACCAGAATGGCTCCGTCCATCTGCGCCGCGCCGGTGATCATGTTCTTGATGTAGTCGGCGTGACCGGGGCAATCCACGTGCGCGTAATGCCGGTTCTTGGTCTCGTATTCCACGTGCGCCGTGGCAATCGTAATGCCGCGCTCCCGCTCTTCCGGCGCGTTGTCGATCGAGTCGAACGAACGGAACGTATTCTTCGGATTGTGCTTCTGCAATACCTTGGTGATCGCTGCCGTCAATGTCGTCTTGCCGTGATCGATGTGCCCGATCGTCCCCACATTCACGTGAGGCTTCGAACGATCAAATTTTTCCTTCGCCATAAAAGTTCCGAATCCCTTTCGTAGCTCATACTGCCCGTTGCAACCAGGGGCGCCGGCCATCCGGCTCCAGCCCCAAACCAGTTTTCAGTGTTCAGTTGTCAGTGATCAGTTCCGTCGTGCCTTTTCCGGCCCCATCACTTCATCCGGCCGTCGACAGGCTGAACCCTGTTCACTGACCACTGTCCACTTCTTTCTACTTGCCCTGCGCACGCCCGATAATCTCATCGGCGATCATGCGCGGCGCCTCTTCATAACGCGCAAACTGCATCGAGTACGACGCGCGGCCCTGCGTGGACGAACGAATGTCGTTCACATAGCCGAACATCTCCTTCAGCGGAACCATCGCCTTGATCACTTGCGATCCGGCTGCATGCTCCATGCCCTCGATGCGCCCGCGGCGCGAATTAATGTCCCCAATGATGGTTCCCATGTGTTCTTCGGGAACCGTGACTTCCACCGCCATTACCGGCTCCAGCAACACCGGCGACGCTTTTCTGGCTGCTTCCTTGAACGCGATCGAACCGGCAAACTTGAAGGCCATTTCGTTCGAATCCACTTCGTGATAACTGCCGTCAAACAGGATCACCTTCACATCCACGATGGGATAGCCGGCCAGGATGCCCAGTTCCAGAGCTCCCTGCACGCCCTGATCGATGGGCTTGATGTATTCCTTGGGCACCACGCCGCCCTTGATATCGTTGATGAACTCGTAGCCCGCACCCGGTGTATTGGGCTCAACGCGCAATTTGCAATGCCCGTAGTTGCCCGAGCCGCCAGTCTGGCGAATGTACTTGCCCTCGGCTTCGGCCGCCTTGCGAATGGTCTCGCGGAAGGCCACCTTGGGCTCGCCCACATTGGCTTCGACCTTGTGCTCGCGCTTCATGCGGTCCACGAGAATCTCAAGGTGCAGTTCGCCCATCCCGCTGATAATCGTCTGCCCCGAATCTTCGTCGGTGTGCACCTTGAAGGTCGGGTCTTCGTCGGCCAGCCGCGAAAGAGCAATGCCCATCTTTTCCTGATCGGCTTTGGTCTTGGGCTCGACGGCCACGTGGATCACGGGTTCCGGGAAGGTGATGGCGCCAAGAGCAATCGGATGATGCGGATCGCACAGCGTATCGCCCGTCTTCAATTCCTTAAGTCCAACGCATGCGCAGATGTCACCTGCCCAAATCTCGGTGACGTCCTCGCGCTTGTTGGCGTGCATCTTCACAATGCGCCCAATGCGCTCTGTCCTGCCGGTACGCGGATTGAGGATCGTGTCCCCGGTCTTGAGCGAACCCGAGTAGACGCGGACGAACGACAGCTTGCCGAACGGGTCGTTGATCAGCTTGAAAACCAGCGCCGCCAGCGGCTCGTTATCGTCGGCCTTGCGCACAACAATCTTGCCCGCGTGATCCGGGTCGATGCCCTCCACCGGAGGCTTATCCAACGGGCTGGGCAGATAATCCACAACCGCATCGAGCAGCGTCTGCACACCCTTGTTCTTGAAAGCGCTTCCGCAGATCACGGGGAAAACCTTCAGATCGATTGTGGCCTGGCGAATGCCGGCCTTGAGCTCGGCGATCGACGGCGTCTCGCCCTCGAGAAACTTCTCCAGCAGCACATCGTCGGTCTCAGCGATCACTTCGATCAGCTGCAATCGAAACGCCTCCGCCTTCTTCACCAGGTCGGCGGGGATCGGCTCGATTGAAAATTCGGCGCCCATGGTCTCGTCGTGCCACAGAACGGCCTTCATCTCGATCAGATCGACGACGCCCTTGAAGCCGGCTTCCGCGCCAATGGGAATCTGCAGCGCGACAGGCCTTGCGCCCAGCCGCTTGCGAATCGAGTCCAGCACGAACTCAAAGTCCGCGCCGTTCTTGTCCATCTTGTTCACAAAGCAGATGCGCGGAACTTTGTACTTATCGCCTTGCCGCCAGACTGTCTCGGTCTGCGGCTGCACGCCTGAAACCGAATCGAACACTGCCACCGCGCCGTCCAACACGCGCAAGCTGCGCTCCACCTCGGCGGTAAAGTCCACGTGCCCAGGCGTATCGATGATGTTGATGCGGATGTCTTTCCACATGCAGGTCGTCGCGGCCGACGTAATCGTAATGCCGCGTTCCTGCTCCTGCTCCATGTAATCCATGGTCGCGGTGCCTTCATGCACTTCGCCAATGCGGTGCGTGATGCCCGTATAAAACAGGATGCGCTCTGTCGCTGTCGTCTTTCCGGCGTCGATGTGCGCCATGATTCCGATGTTCCGGCAGCGGTTCAGAGGTATAGTGCGAGCCACGGTCATTTTCCTTGCGGGCTCAGCCCGCGGTTGATTCCATTGATCAGCGGTCAGTGATCAGCGGTCGTTAACTCCGAAATGTCTTGAAACCCGGTCAGATCAATGATCACTGTCCACTGATCACGAAACTGCTTCTACCAGCGGTAGTGGGCAAAAGCCTTGTTGGCCTCGGCCATGCGGTGCACGTCTTCCTTCTTCTTCATCGCTGCGCCGCGACCGTTGGCCGCATCCAGCAGCTCATTGCGACAACTTGTCAGTCATGCCCTTTTCGCCGCGGTTGCGCCCGTAGGTGATCAGCCAGCGAATTGCCAGCGAGGTGCGCCGTTCGGGATTGACTTCAATCGGCACCTGGTAGTTGGCGCCGCCCACCCGCCGAGTCTTGACCTCGAGCAGCGGCTTGCAGTTCTCTACCGCTTTCTTGAAGAGCTTCAGAGCATCGTCGCCCCCGCCCTTCTCTTCGAGGTTCTTCATCGCCTCGTAGAAGATGCCCTGGGCTGTCGACTTTTTGCCGCCCCACATCATCGAGTTCACAAACTTGGTGACCAGCGTGGACCCGTAAACCGGATCCGCCGCCACTTCCCGCTTCGCTATGTGCCCTTTTCTCGGCATATCTCCCTCAAAAACAGTTCTCAGTTATCAGTGATCAGTTTTCAGTCGCCAGGCCTTCGATCACTGACAACTGACCACTGACAACTGTCGTTACTTCTTCGCCGCCGCGCCGCCCTTGGCACGCTTCGCGCCGTACTTCGACCGGCTCTGCTTTCGATTGGCCACGCCGACCGAATCCAGGGTGCCGCGCACCACGTGGTACCGGACGCCAGGCAGATCCTTCACACGGCCGCCGCGGATCAGCACAATCGAGTGCTCCTGCAGGTTGTGGCCGATGCCGGGAATGTAGGTCGTGACCTCAATGCCGTTGGTCAACCGCACGCGGGCTACCTTGCGCAGGGCCGAGTTCGGCTTCTTGGGCGTTTGCGTATACACGCGGGTGCAGACGCCGCGCCGTTGCGGCGAAGCCTGCAATGCCGGCGATGCCGTCTTGTAACGGGGGGCCGTACGCCCCTTGCGGACAAGCTGATTAAAAGTAGGCAAACTGAAACTCCTTACCCCAAAACCCTTTAGCTCATCAGCCGCGCGCAGAACCTTGGGCCTTCCTGCGAGTTGCCGCCCAACATGGCGCGCACGCGCACAGAAGCCCCATTGTTGCTGCTTCGCGTCTGCCTTCGTTCCACTTCAGACGAGAACCAGGACGGTGGTCGGTCGTCCGCCCAAGCGGAGCCAACTCCGTTTCGCAGGTTCCGGCTCGCATAGCCCTCCAAGGTGGAGAAACGCGCGAGCACCGATGCGATGTGCCCCTGCCCTCCGCAAGATGAGAGCGAATCCGGGGACCTATGCGGCCGGCTAACTGCGCCCGGCCTCGGGTTCAGCCCATGGCTTTTACATCCAGCCGGGCTACCCTTGCGCTTCCGACGTCAAGACACACGCACGGAGGCGTTCTTGCAGAACCTTCTTACAATACCAAGAAACAGGGATGGGGTCAACGATTTCTCCCTCGGAGAAGCATTTTCCGCGCGCTCGACTTAGGGAACCACGAATGTGCCCGCGTTGGACACCATCATCGTGGACCCGTTCGACGCCGTCGAGAGAGACGGAACACTCCTCTGGGAAATCTCCGCTGTCCAGACCAAGTTAGTTCCAGAGGCCGGTGCGGCCAGGAATCCCGCCAGCCCCGATAGATCCGGGACCGCCAGGGTCGTCGATCCGTTCAGAGAATTCCCCGTGGCAATCACAACAACCAGATTTGCCGCAGTCGCGCCCGTCGTCCAGCTTTCAACCACCGCATCGGTTACACCCGTCTTGCCTGCAAACCCAGCATAAGCAACGTTAAACGATGGCCACGCCGCTGCCGCAGGTCCTGCATACGTCCACGCCGTCGGAAACGTAAACGATTCCGGACCAGCCGACGCCGAAGTCGTGATCACCCGGACTTGCTCCCCAAGATTGGAAGTGTTGTGCGCGGTGGCATTGAAAACATAGGAGTCCCCGCTTTGCTCCACCCCCGCCGGCAATGCCGGATACCCGTTCGTATCGGAGGTTCCGAGAAGAGTAACGCCGCCATCGCTCATTTCAAAGCCCGCAAGGACCGTCGGTCCGCCGTACCCCGATGGAACGTTGGTGTACGTGACGGGTTCCAGCGTCGTCGCATCAGCGGCCCCGAGGACAACGGTATTCCCTCCGTTCAATGCACCGGGAACGAGTTGACTGCTGAAGTTTTTGGCAGCCGCCAGGTCGCCTAGGCTTTCAATATCGCCGCTCAGGACAGAATCGTAGGCCAGCACCAGCACCCGGTCAGTACCCAATGGTGCGGCAACACTGAAGCTGCCGCTCGAACCAAGCACCGGAAACGGGAATCCCGCGGGGCCGTTCTGAGCGCTCTGAGGGTTCTGAGCGTAGACCTCCAGAATGTTGGCCCCCGAAATAGCGCTTGCGTCCACCGATCCAGTCAGCGTTCCGGTGGCCGGCGCGGTTGGCTGGGTCGGACACGATTCGGTAAACGAGGTACCGTCCAGCGTCGTCGCCTCAATCACATTCTCCTCCGTCTGCTGAGGACTTAGGAAGGTCAATGACGTGGATGGACATACAAATGCCACGGCAAAACTGGTGGTGCCGCTGGGCAAACTAAGCGTAAGCTTGCCGGAAACGAGCGTCGCCTCGGTGAACGAGCCGGAGCCGATCTGGGTGGCGACTGCGGTGGGCGTTGCACCCTTGACGGTGAATGTTACGGTCGTCGGGCTGTCGCCGCCCGAGCCACCGCTGGAGCCCCCATCAGAGGAGCCGCCGCAACCGGCAACGAATATAAGTCCTCCACCGAGGATCAATACACGAATATTGCGCAAGTCATGTGGGAAGCTCGCTTTAAAGTCACTCGAGCCCGAAAATGATAATAACAAAGGAACTTGACGGAATTTTAAGTCAGTATCGAGCGAATCCGCAATGCCTGCCCAGTTCCACAAAGAATCAACGCGCGGACTGCGAGAAAGCTCCCGCGCGCTGCGCCTGTTGCAAGAAACCGGATGCGACTGCCACCGCTTCTCTCGATCCATGACTCGTCGCTATTCGACCGAATGCAGCTTCCAGACGTTGTCGGCCAACTCAAAGCTTGCATGCCGTTTGGTGGTCAACTGGTTCCCGGGGTTGTGCGCAATCGCCTGCAATGGATCCGGCACACCCGTAAGATCAACTGCCTCAGTAAACTGGAGGCCTTTGGCCGTTGCCGAGCCCTCATCCTGCACATCCTGTGGATTGCGCGCCTTCAGATGATTCGCAGCCACGGTCACAACCCGATACGTGTAACCCGTGTCGGTCGCGCTATCCGGACGCCATTGAATCACGTCGCCGCCCGCCGGCAGCTTCACCACCTTCTTGCCATCTGGGGTGAGGGTAAAATCGGCCCAGAACTTGTTCGGATAAATCGTCGTCCGCGTCCAATATTTGGCCGAGATACCTTGCCTCATGCCCAAATCGTTGACCAGAATGTTCGCGCCCGCCGGGGCGGCATGATCATAGTTGGCCTGAATCAACGCCAGGGCCTGGCTCTGAGTCAAATCCGGCGCCGATTTGCAGCCGGCCAGAAACATTCCCGCACCCAATAACGCCACAACACCCAAAACCTTCATCTTCAACATATTCCTCACTTTCCCTCGCTGCGCCGCTTAAAACGGCTTAATTGTCATCGACCGCCATTTTTCTCCTACTTTCTCCTGCTGTCAATGGAGTTGCCAGTGACACTGCGCACACATCACAGGTTTTATCTGTGGGGAAGCTGTGCAATTCTCGCCGCCCTCTCCCTCACTCCCCGTTAATCCGGGAAAGGAGCAGGGTCATGAATCCCTTTTCGTCCGACTGCAGGCAAACCTCCGCGTTCGGAGTTCCTGCCACCGCCTGGGTTAAGCCCTTGTCGTCCACCTCGATGCGCAGCGGTTTCACCGGGCAAATGTCCGGGCGGAACGCATATGTCACCGTCACCGGATCGAACAGCGTCGGAGCATGGTCCGGCTTCGCCCCCTTCCACTGGTGGTACAGCAGCGTCAGTTGGTCGGTCAGTGGGGAACCGTGCGCGAAGATCGACTCCCGCTCCGGCGTTTCCAGGTGAATCTGGGTCGAATCCAGCGGCATCATGAAAATCGGCACTCCGGCCGCGAACAGCGCCTTCGCCCCAGCCGGATCGCGATCGATGTTCCACTCGGGCTCGGCGGGCCGACGCTCCCCATTTGGCCCGTCGTATCCCCTTTCAACGCTCCCGCCCATCATCACAACCCTCTTCAGTTTGCGAAAAGTGACCGGATCGCGCGCGATGGCCGCCTGCTCATTGAAAAGCGGCCCAATCGCAATTAGCGTAATCTCGCCCGGATGTTGTCGAATTTGATCGAGCAGAAACGCGACCCCATCGGGATGTTTCCGGTCCGGCGCCCGTTTCGCATACGCGGCCTGGGTCATCACGTTGTCGATCTCGGTGTGCACGCCGGCTTCGACCGGAATGTCGCTGCGGCCCACCGCGGCCAAATACCGGTCCACCAGGCGAGCCCGCAGTTCCGTGTTCCCGAACGCCGTGATCACGCCAAGAATCTTCAGTTCCGGACTCCGCAGCGCCAGCGCCACTGCAAACGCGTCGTCGATATCATCGCCAATATCGGTGTCGATGATCACCAGTTGCGGCGAGGAGGCCGATGGATTCGCCAAGACCTGCGCGGGTAAAGGGCGGATTCCGCCGAAAAACAGCAGCAGGGTTCCCAGGGAAACCGGAAGAAGCCTGAAGATTTTCATTCGAACACTATATCGCTTCAACCGCTGAAGCCTCCGTCTTTTGCTCTGTCCGGGCGCCGCCCTCTCGGAGAATGCCTTCAGACCATACCAGCGCATTCCCCACAACAAAGGTGCCCGCGTGCAGTTTCATCGCGCTAGGTTTATCTTTATTGGCATCAATCCACAGCAAAAAGGGCCTGCTCCACTCACGCGAGCGAACTCTTTCAGGATGATCAAGGAGAGATCATGGCGAATACCTATGTATCCAGAAGACAGTTTCTCGGATGCGCCGCAACCCTGGGAGTGGCGGCCCTCTCGCCGCGAGCGCTCGCCGTGTCTTCCGCGGCCGGGTTTGGCTCCTCTCCCGACCATTCCGGCGGCCTCCAGCTGGCCGAGGTAAAGATCCACGTCGCGGCCGGCGAGCCGGTGCGGACTATGCGCGGTGGCATCGGCGCATCCTTTCACGTCATGACCGGCCCTCTTCCCGGGATGCAGCCGGACGGAGGCTCCTGGTCAGGCAGTGCCTGGGGCGGCAATCCCGATGCCGACGACGACAAACACTGGCACGAACTTTTCCAACACGCCGAGTGGCTGGGCCTCGACTGGTGCCGCCTGGAACTGGAACAGAGCATTTATGAACTCCGGCGACGGGTATTCGACTGGGACAATCCTCAAATGCGGGTGCTCTACCGCATCCTTGATTGGGCCGAGCACCGTGGCGTGGATATCTTTCTGCAACAGATGTGGAGCAACGTTGCGTGGAACGCCTACCCCGGCAATGCCGAAGATCCCATCAGGCGGCTCCGCAGTGCACCCTACTCGATGGAGGAATGGGCCTACGGCCTCGGGGAACTCGTCGAGCGCCTCAGCAAGGTCAAGCGCTACACCTGTATTCGTTGGGTCTCTATCGATAACGAGCCGGGCTATGACAGTTTCTCCTGGTGGCAAGACTCCCAGATGAAGGCGCTTCCCATCACCCCTGGACTAAAGGCGGCCCGGGAGGAATTCGACCGCCGCGGTCTGACAGTGCCCCTCTCCGGACCGGACTGGACAGATCTGCCCGATCTCAAGCCTGCCGACGTCGATTTCGATGCCTACGTCGGCGCCTATGACCTGCATTCCTACAATGCGGTGCTGGATTCGATGGGCGGCGACTATAAGCTCTCTGAGGCCGAGCGGCGCCTGGCCCGCTGGGCCGAGTGGGCTCACTCGCGGAACAAGCCGCTCTTTCTCTCTGAGGTAGGCACCATGGCCTACGGCTGGGGCCACACGGACGAGGGGCCGGCCTGCTATCTATCCGGGCTCAAAAACGCCTCCCTCGTCGTGCGCGGCATCAATGCCGGGGTGGACGGCTTCAATCGCTGGAGTTTCACCAATCGGGGAGACCTCGATGGTCAATGGCAACTGGTTCGTACCTGGGACACGGACCACGACAAACTGCTCGACACCGTCTCCCCGCAACCAAATGCGTACTACCAGTTCGCGATGCTCTCGCGCTTTCTCCCCAAATATCCCAGCGTGCTGGCAACCCGCGTCGAAGGTCCTTTCCTCGCCGTCGATCGAAAGCTGGTGGCCGCGGCGCTGCGCACCGCCAAGGCCAATCTCACTCTTGTGCTCGTCAATGAAGGCTCTCGCTCGGCCGATGTCAGCATCGAACTCGATGGCCTGCCCGCGCCTGTCCAGCTTCATCGCTACGCGCTGACCAGGGAATCCGCGGACAAGAGCTATGTGGACCTTCGCGCAGACCGCAGCTTTGAAGTTGAAAATCAACTGGCCGATCTCATTCCGCCCATGAGCATCGTCGTCTACTCGAGTTACAATCTGGCCTCGGATGCTCCCGGCCTGATCGCCTGATCGTCATCCAGCACCTTGCCAATCGGCACACTCCCGCCAGCGGCTTCAGGCGAAATATGCCGAATGCGAGCGCCTGTGCAAATCCCGCTGAAGTGCCACATGTTTGCAGTGCGGTAGGGACTTCACCGCCATCTGTGTCGCGCTTGGCGCGGCCCTATGCCACGCCCTTCTCCCACCGCTTGGGGCGGCGGTTCTGCTGCAGAATCTTCTTGCGCAGACGCAGCGATTTCGGGCGTCACCTCAACCATCTCATCTTCGGCGATGAACTCGATCGCCTGTTCCAGGTTGAGGGCTTTCACCGGCACCAGGCGGATGGCCTCATCGGCGCTCGATGCGCGCATGTTGGTCATCTTTTTCTCGCGGACCACATTCACGTCGAGGTCGTTATCGCGCGAGTGCTCGCCCACCACCATGCCCTCATAAACTTCAACGCCCGGGCCCACAAACAGAATCCCGCGCTCCTGCAAACCGTTCAGAGAATACGTGGTCGTCAGACCTTGCCGATCCGCGATCAGCGCGCCGGTCGGTCGCTGCGGAATCTCGCCCTGGTACGGAATGTAGCCGTCAAACAACGCGTTCATCACAATCGTCCCGCGCGTCTCCGTCAGCATTTCGCTGCGCAACCCGATCAGCCCACGGCTGGGCACGCGAAACTCGAGCCGCACGCGTCCTGAGCCGTGATTGTGCATCTTCGTCATCTCGCCCTTGCGCGGCCCCAGCTTCTCAATCACCACACCGGTATAGCCTTCCGGCACGTCGATGGTCAGGTGCTCCACTGGTTCCATGCGCGTGCCATCCACCATCTTGGTCACGATCTCGGGACGCCCTGCCATCAGTTCGTAGCCTTCGCGGCGCATCATTTCAATCAAAATCGCGAGTTGCAATTCGCCGCGTCCCAGAACTTTGAAACTGTCCGGCGAACCGGTGTCTTCCACGCGAATGCTCACGTTGGTCAGCAATTCTTTTTCAAGCCGCTCTCTCAGATTGCGGCTGGTGACGTACTGTCCCTCGCGCCCGGCAAACGGCGAATTGTTCACGCTGAACTGGATCGCAATCGTCGGCTCGTCAATGATGATGAGCGGCAGAGGCGACGGGTTCTCGACGCTGGTGATGGTCTCGCCGATGGTGATGCCCTCCACGCCGGCCACCGCCACAATGTCCCCCATCGCGGTCTCCGTAGTCTCGGTCCGCTTGAGCCCCGAAAACGTGAACAGCTTGGTGATGCGCGTCTTCATCAGCGATCCATCGCGCTTTGAAATGGTCACGTCATCCCCCGCATGCAGAGTGCCCTGAAAGACGCGGCAAATCGCAATGCGGCCGAAATAATCGGAATAGTCGAGATTCGTCACCAGAATCTGCAGCGTGCCTTCCTCGTCGCCTGTGGCCGCGGGAATGGTGGAGACGATGGTCTCAAAAAGCGGCTGCAGGTCTGTGCCCGGCTTCGCTAGATCAGCGTCGCTGTGCCCGCCTTCGCCACCGCGTAGAGCACCGGGAAATCCAGTTGCGATTCATCCGCGTCCAGATCGATGAAGAGATCGTAAATCTCGTCCAGCACTTCCTGCGGACGCGCGTCAGGCCGGTCAATCTTATTGATCACCACGATGGGCGACAGCTTGGCCTCAAGTGCCTTGGCCAGCACGTAGCGCGTCTGCGGCAGCGGCCCTTCCGCTGCATCCACCAGCAGCATCACGCCATCCACCATCTTCAGCGCGCGCTCCACTTCTCCGCCAAAATCGGCGTGGCCCGGCGTATCCACAATATTGATCTTGCCGCCCTCAAAATTGATGGCCGTGTTCTTGGCCAGGATGGTGATGCCGCGCTCCCGCTCCAGTTCGTTCGAGTCCATCACCCGATCCGCCACCTGCTCATTGGCGCGAAAAGTGCCCGACTGCCGCAGCATGGCATCTACAAGGGTGGTCTTGCCGTGGTCAACATGGGCGATGATGGCGATATTGCGTATCGTCTGGCTCACAGGGGCTGCTTTTCCTCTTCTAGGGTTCGGTCCCAAAGGACCGTCAGGGTTGGAAGGTGAATATACGGTGAATCACCGCACACTGCGGCAGCTTCCATTCTATCAGCTACAGAGAAATTCGCAGTGCCGGGCAGTCCGCGAGGTGAGGGCGGCTAGTCCACGAAGTGAGCCCGTGCGCCCAGTCAAACTGATTTCACTTCAACTCGAGGCGGCCGGTTTATGTCCCTCATGTCGATGCGATCGCGAGCGCACGTCCTCTCCGTCACAGAGATCGAACGCAGCATTGATGAGCGCGATATGCGAGAAAGCCTGCGGAAAGTTCCCCACCTGGCGCCTGCGATATACATCGTATTCTTCTGAAAGCAGCCCCAGGTCGTTGCGCAACGTCAGCAGCCTTTCAAAAAGCGCGCATGCTTCGTCCTTGCGCCCGATGGCCTGCAGGCTGCTTACCATCCAGAAGCTGCACGCCAGAAACACACCTTCCCCCGGCGGCAATCCGTCGTCCACCTTCGTCGTGTCGTAGCGCAACACCAGGCCATCCGGCATCAGCTCGCGCTCAATCGCCTCCACCGTTCCCTTCACGCGCGGGTCGCTGCCCGGCAAAAAGCCGACCAGCGGTATCTGCAGCAGCGACGCGTCCAGCAGTTCCGAGCCATAAGCCTGCACAAAGCTGTTCTTCTTTTCGCTGAATCCCCTGGCGCAGATTTCCGCATGAATCGTATCGCGAAGATTTTTCCATTTATCTACCGGCGCTTCGTACCCCAGTTGCTGAGCCAGCAGAACGGCGCGATCGAACGCCACCCAGGCCATCATTTTGGAATATGTGAAATGTTGCGGACCGCCGCGCGTCTCCCAAATTCCCTGATCTGGCAATTGCCAGTTCTGCTCCAGGTGCTCGAGAAGCAGAACGATTATCCTGAAGTCGCTTTCGCGGTGGCGCCGCATGCTGTGCTGCGCATGGAAAAAAGAGTCCACCATCTCGCCGTAGATATCGAGTTGCATCTGCAGTGCCGCCGCGTTGCCCACCCGAACGGGCTTCGAGTCTTCATATCCCGGCAGCCATTCGACCTCCCACTCCACCAGTTGCCGCTCCCCCGCGAGCCCGTACATGATCTGTACCTGCTCCGGGCTTCCGGCCAGCGCGCGCAGCAGCCAGTTCTGCCACGCTTCGGCCTCGTCAAAATAGCCGCCATTGGCCAGCGCCAGCAGCGTGAGCGTGCTGTCGCGCAGCCAGCAATAGCGATAGTCCCAGTTGCGCGGGCCGCCGATCGCCTCGGGCAGCGACGTGGTTACGGCCGCCACAATGCCTCCGGTCGGCCCGTAGGTAAGGGCCTTCAGCGTCATCATCGAGCGCACCACCGCGTCGCGATAACGGCCCTCGTATTTCAGCCGCGCGTTCCACTTATTCCAAAAGGTCTCCGTTTCTTTGAGCGCCAGCCGTGCGTCGATCTTCTTCGGGTCAGCCATGTGCGAAGGTCCGTAGGTCAGCGTGAACGTAGCCTGTTCGCCCGCGTGCAGGTTGAACTCAGCCACCGTTTTCAGATTCTCGCCATGCACGGGAACGGTCGCATGCAGCACTGTAAGATGCGGACCCGCAATTGCACGCACGCCATCGTCAACGTGCGTTACCCACGGCACCATCGGCCATAGTCGAAGCGCAACGCCAGTTCCATGCGTACGGCGACGCTTCCGCGGGTGCATTCCACCATCCGCACCACATCCGAGTTCTTGCCGCGAATGGGCATGAAATCCGTGAGCCGCATCGCTCCATCCTCTTGCTCAAACGTGGTTTCCAGAATCAGCGCCGAATCGCGATAGCAACGGGTCGTCGTCCAATCCCCCTCGGCTGGCGTGATCTTCCAATATCCGTTTTCGGGCGTACCGAGAAGCGAGGCAAAGCATGCCTCCGACGAAAAAATCGGCCAGCACAGCCAGTCGATGGAACCATTGCGGTCCACCAGCGCTCCCGTCTCGCAATCGCCAATCAGGGCGTAGTCTTCAATCTTTGCAGGCATAAATTGTCTTATTGCTCTCGATAGTTGCGGCTCAGTCCGCCGTCAATCACAAATGTCGAGCCTGTTACATAGGATGCATCGTCCGACGCCAGGTAAGCCACCAGTCCCGCGACATCTTCCGGCGTGCCCAGCCGCCCCAGCGGAATATTCTTCAGCAACGCATCCAGCTTCGGTTTGTCGTGCAGCAGCGCCGTATTGATCGGCGTCGCAATCGCGCCCGGCGCGACATTGTTGACCGTAATCCCCAGCGGCCCCAGTTCCACCGCCAGGTCTCGCATCAGCATGCGCACCCCACCCTTGCTGCAGCAGTAGGTTGCAAATCCCGGAAAAGCCATGTCCTCGTGCACCGAACTGATGTTGACGATGCGCCCCGGCTTTTTCGCATCGCGCAATCGCCGCACGAATGCCTGCGTTAGAAAAAACGGCCCGCGCAGGTTCACCGACATCACCTCGTCGTACTCCGCTTGCGTCGTGTCCCAGAAGTCAGACTTGTGCTCCATGCCCGCGTTATTCACCAGGATGTCTGCCGCGCCGAAACGGCTCCACGCCGCATCCACCAGCTTGCAGTCGTCATCCATCGATGTCACGTCCGCCTTAACAATCTCGCCTTCCCCGCCCGCTGCTTCGATCGCCTTCTCCGTATCCTTCGCGCCGGCTGGGTCTCCGACGTAATCGACGATCACCTTGGCGCCCTCACAGCCCAACCGCTTCGCGATTCCCTGCCCGATCCCCGAGCCGGCCCCCGTCACAACCGCAACCTTTCCTGCAAGACGATGCATCGCTCTCTCCTCGCTTCAAGTTTCAAGCTTCTACCCTTGGATGCCGAGACCCCCAATGTCTGAACCAAGCACGCGTTTTACTCATCACCCTATATAGATGCATCTCCATCGGCCCCGGCCCGTGCTTTCCCGTGAATGGCTTGGTCGAATACAATTTCCCGCAAATGCGAATTGCTGCTAAAGACAGCGTGAATCTTGTTGGCCCCTCACTTCTTGCGCGGCACGCGCGTGTGTTCTCCGTGCTGCTCATCGCGGTGGCCACGCTCTTCCTTGCCGAGTCGTCCAGCGTCGCAGCGCAATCCACTGCAAATCACCTGCTCATCTACACCATCGATGTCGAAGGGGGCCAAGCCACACTCCTCGTCGCGCCCTCCGGCGGATCGCTGTTGGTAGATACCGGCTGGCCCGACAACAACGCCCGCGACACCGACCGCATCATGGCAGCCATGCACGACGCCGGCATCAGCAAGCTCGACAAGGTGTTCATTACGCATTACCACACCGACCACGTCGGAGGCGTCCCCAACCTCGTCCAGCGCGTCCAGGTAGGCGAGTTCCTCGACCACGGCGAAAATCGCGAGGACTCCGACATCACGCGTCACGACTACGCTGCATACCTCAAGGCCATTGAGGGCAAGCCGCGGCGCATCGTTCATCCCGGCGGCACCATCGGCATTCCCGGCCTCAGCATCGTGGTCCTCGCTGCCGATGGAGAACACATCGCGTCGATGCCCGGCGTCAAGCCCGTGCCCAACAAATACTGCGGCAGCGAGCCCAAATGGGAAGCCGATCCAAGCGAGAATGCGCGCTCCGCGGGCATCCTGGTCCGCTTTGGCAACTTCCGCTTCCTCGACCTTGGCGACCTCACCAAGGCCAAAGAAATTCCCCTCGTCTGCCCCAACAATCTCATCGGCACCATCGATCTCTATCTGGTGAATCATCACGGCATGAACCTCTCCAGTTCACGCTCGCTCGTGGATGCGATTCATCCCCGTGTGGCCATCATGGATAACGGCGCAAACAAGGCCGGCAGCCCCGAGGCGTGGCAAACCGTCCATGACAGCCCCGGCCTCGAAGACCTCTACATGCTCCACACCGCAGAGGGCTCCGATGCCGCGCACAACAGCGCCGACCCGCTCATCGCCAACCTGAAAGGCGGAAGCGATGGCGCATACTTCAAAGTGGTCGCGTCGGCAAATGGCGATTTTAAAGTGACCAATTCGCGTACAGGCACGACAAAAGACTATCCGGCGCCCTAGATCGAAGCGCTTCAAAATCCAGGAGAAAACAATGTCCTTATCGCGACGGGATTTTTTTGCCGGGCTCAGCGCAGTCGGCGCCGTAGCCGCAATACCGCACATCGCGCGTGCCAGTTGCCCTTTCCGCGTTGCTGTCATCAACGACGAAATCTCGCAGGACTTCGATCACGCCTGCTACGTGGCCGCGCACGACTTCGGCCTGCAATGGATCGAACTCCGCGGCATGTGGAACAAGAACATCACAGAACTCGATGCGACTGATATCAAGAAGGCGCTCGGCATGCTTGAGAAATACAAGCTGCGCGTGACCGATATCGCCAGTCCCCTCTACAAGGCCGACTGGCCCGGTGCACCTCTGTCAAAGCAGAGCGAGCGCCGCGACCAGTTCCACGCCGACTTCGACTTCAAGCAGCAGGACGCGCTCCTCGAACACTGCATCGACCTCGCCAAAACCTTCCATACCGACCGCATTCGCTGCTTCGATTTCTGGCGCCTCGACGACGTCAAGCCCTATCGCGACGCCATCAATAACAAGCTGCGCCAGGCCGCGCGCCGCTGCGCCAAAGACGATCTGATTCTCCTGCTTGAAAACGAAATGTCGTGCAACACCGCCACCGGCGCTGAAGCTGCGGCCACGCTCAAGGCCGTCCCCGAGCCGAACTTCATGCTCAATTGGGATCCCGGCAACGCGGCCACTTTCTCCGACAGCAAGCCGTTTCCTGACGGCTACAATCTGCTGCCCAAGCACCGCATCGGCCACTGCCACGCAAAGAACGTAGTTCGCAAGCCCGATGCCAAATGGGAATGGGCTCCGGTCGGTACCGGCGTAGTGGATTGGGCGGGGCAACTGCGCGCGCTTGACCGCGATGGCTTCCGATATGCAGTGAGCCTCGAGACCCACTGGCGCGGCGCCGGAACGCCCGAAGCCTCGAGCCGCATCAGTATGCAGGGATTGAAAGAAGCCTTGACGAAGGCCGGAACCGGCTGCTGAGACGGGCTCGCGTCTCGATCGCGCGAACTCACCCGTCCTTGTCGACACGATGCCCGTAATCCAATCAAAGCGTCTTCATCGAAGATTACTTCGCCACCATCTTCCGCTCTTTACGCTTTCGACGGTCTGCGTCGCTGCGCTCTACTTGACGCGCCCCTACACGGATGTCCTCAGCCGCGCCAGCTTTGCCACAACATATCCCGCATTGATCCTTCTCGTTCTCGCCCTGCTTGTCGGCCCATTGAATCTGCTCAAGAAGCGGCCCAACCCCGTGTCGTCCGACCTGCGTCGGGACCTCGGCATCTGGGCCGCAATTCTCAGCATCTTGCATGTGGCGATTGGACAGAACGTTCATCTACGCGGCAAACCCTGGCTCTATTACGTCTGATGCGCCGCGCGAACACTACACATTTCCTATTCGACACGACCTCTTCGGCGCAGCGAATTACACCGGTGCGATAAGCATCCTGATCGTGATCGCCTTGCTGGCGACTTCCAACGATCTCTCCCTGAGAGCCTTCGGGACCGTGCGATGGAAACAACTGCAGCGTTGGAATTACGCCGCGTCCGCCCTTGCTGCCATCCATTCCGTCGCGTATCTGGCGATTGAAAAGCAAAAATTGCAGTGGGTGACCACTGTTGTACTTTGTATCGCCGTCACTCTCTCCCTATAGATCGCTGGCTTCGCTAAGCGGCGTCCCCGAGCATTTAAGAAACTGTAGCGTTGCACTCCGCGGTCAAAAACCATTGCGCCGCCTGAGTGCAACCTCATGCAACCAAATGGTTGCTATTGCACGCTTGATACTTCCTTCGAATTGCCCTCCACCGGAACATTGTGGTTCTTCGCGAGCAACTCGGCCAGTTGGAGGTGCTGCGTGATCACCTTTACACCCTGTTCCGCGACCATCTTCACATTCTGGTCCTGGGCCGCCTGCGCTTCGGTTTCAAAGTCCTTCAGGTCCTGCTTATGGTCCTTCAACATCATCTTGATGTACTCGTTGTCGAAGTCCGCGCCAGAGAGCCCCTGCAACCTGGCAATCTCCTTCTTGTCCTTCTTCGACGGCCCTTTCGGCTCCGAGGCGCCAAGCTGCTTCGCCACGGGCTTGAACCACTTGTCGCTCATCTGCGAGTGCTCTGAGACCATCTTTTGCGCATACTGCTTCACGTCGTTGCTCTGCGATTTTTGCAGCGCAAGTTGGCCGAGTTGGACCTCGGCATCCCCACCCTCAAGTGCCTTGGTCACAAAGGCCTGCTCGCCGTAATCCTGGCCTGTTGGCGCTGTTCCCGGAGTATTCCCCGGATAGCCCGCGCTGGGATTCGTCGGTTGTTGCTGGGGCTGCTGTCCCATTCCGGGTTGCTGGCCGCCTCCTCCTCCCGGGGCTTGCGCGAAGACCGCCACGCTCATCAGCAGCGCCGTTGCTGAAGACAATAAAAACCTGCTCGACATTCGACTTTTGATCATCGGGTGTTCTCCCTTCTGCTGCGTCCCGGGCTTCGCATTCAAGGCCCGCGCTTCCACCGTCCAATCGACTGCGATGCGCCGTTCGCAGCACAGAGTTGCCTCCCAAATCTTGGAGATTCGGGAACTGGCCGTGCATTTGATTTGGAATCACGAAGTTCCGCAAACGATGCATTTTAAGCGAAGATCGACCATCGGGCGCACACGATCAAGGTCAACCCGATCAGCCCATGTCTCACTGCGGCCGCAGCACCTGGTAGCGCGTAACGGTATACCCCAGCGCCGCCCCGAGAAATACATCCGAGGGGAAATGCGCACTTGTTGTGATGCGAGAAAGGCTGATGACCGTCGCGAAACTATACATTGCCCACGGCACCCAGCGGTGATTGCGATAGCGTGTGGCCACAACCGTAGCCACCGAAAATGCGCCGGTGGCGTGACCCGATGGAAAACTGCTGCCCTTCAGCGGAGACTTGCCTCCATTAAAAAACGTGCCGGTAAAAGGCGCGCCCGGCGCGATGTCCGAGGGGCGCTCTCGACGTGTAATGGCCTTCACGGCAAGGTCCACGATAGCACTATCGGCATAAGCATCCGCCGCCAGCAGCGCCGTGCTTACCTCGTATTTGTCATGTCGTATATATCCGGCGGTCATCAGCGCGGCCGGTATCGAAACAACTTCGCCGGTCGAAATGTACGCGTCAAAGACGTCGTTGAAATCGTCAAGGTTGGTCGCGTGTTTTTGAAAATACGGCATCGCATGCGGATCGGCGTAGATCAGTCCCGCGGTTCCTCCGGCAACGGCAAGGGTGGGAATCAGGTAATGCCCTCTGGCTAACTGCGAAGGAAATAAAAGCCAGATATCTTTTTGATCGTGGAGAAAGTCGCGCGGCAGGCTGCGCCACGTCACTTCCCGCCCCCCCGCTCCGTCATGGCCCGGACTCGCCGGTGGCGCCGTCTGCGGCGTCGGGCTGTCAGGCAAATTGGCATCGTTTTCCTGCGCACCGCACCACTGCGGCGAGCAGCAAACACACCCGCAAAACACAAGAACCAGCAACCAGGGCATTCTTATCCTATCCATACGAGTTGTTTGATGCAGAATCCCTGCCCGCGGAAATTGCCATGGGATTCTGCCGGACGCCAAAGGGCGCGGTCGTGCCTGCTCCATCCCCGCGCGTGACAGTCGAGTTTCTTCTCGGAACCTGGAGTCAACTACAGGTTGAATTCACTTTCGGCTCCGCGCAGACAGAGCTTCCAGCGCGTCACACGCGGTCTTCACGCCATCCTCGCGGCTGATTTGCAGCGCGACCTTCCGCGCGCGCTCAGCAAAACTCGGGTCAGCCAGCATCGCCTTCAGCTTGCGCGCCACCCGGGCCGGCGTGTAGCTGTCCTTCTGGATGACCTGCGCCACCTTCAGACGCTTCATCCGCCGCGCATTGTCGGGCTGGTCGTGCGAATAGGGCATGATCAGCATCGGCTTGCCTGCGCGCAAACACTGCGCCGTCGTGCCCACGCCCCCCTGGTGCACCACCAGCGAGGCCCGCGAAAACAGCGCTGAGTACGGCGCATATTCGGCCACGCAAATTGTATCCGGCAGTTTTTGACTCAACTGGTTGCGCGGATCCGTCCCGATCAGCAGCACCGCGCGCAGTCCCAGGCTCATGGCAGCCTTCGCCGACACTTCGTAAAAGTCTCCCGCGGCCAGCACCGCGGCCGAGCCCAGCGTAAACACCACCGGCGCCGCCCCGGCACCCACGAAATTTTCAAGATGCGCCGGTAGCGCCGCATTGCCTGCATCGGAATCGTAGAAACAAAATCCGGCAATGAGCGTATGCGCCGGCCAGTCCTTTTGTTCGGTCCCCAGTGCCCGCGAAAACAAAGCCAGAACCAGGTTCGGAGAATGCTTGGCATCGAATAGCGGATTCGCGCCTCGCGAGCCCAGTTCCCGCCGCAGTGCGTAGATCGGCTCGGGCCACTTGCGGGTGGTGAAGCGCGCCAGCCGCTTGATCACGCGGCCGAATCCGGCAACCGTGTCCGCCCGCGCCAGCCTGGGAAACGGCGGCAAAACCGGCGGGTCAAATGCGGAGAAGAAGGACAGCGGCGCCAGCACATAGCTGGCCCACGGAATTCCCGTGACCTCCGCGACCAGCGGCCCGGCGTAATTCAATTCCCCCAGCAGCAGCAGGTCGGCGCGCTCCGGTTTCGTCGCGGCATCCAGCAGGTCGTCGTAGGTCTCGCGCAGCGAAGGAAATAAAAAATCGCGAAGCCCGTGCTCGGTGCCGTGCTTCACGTCATACACCATCTCGACGAGAATGCTGTTGCTCGGGTCAATGTCCGGCCGCACCGCGCGAAACTCCAGCCCCAGCGGCACAATCTTCGGCTGATAAACAGCGGGCAGCGCCATCACCGGCACGTGGCCGCGACGCTTCAGCTCAAGTGCGATGGCAATCAGCGGATTGATGTCGCCGAGGGTGCCGATGTTCGACAGAATAATGCGCATGGGCGTCCGTAAATGGGGAATGGGACTGCAGTTATGAGAGTACTGCATCGAGGCAGGGGCCGCGGCACAACCCATCGCGGCGAGTGCTATCATCGCCTGTTCCAATGCCAGACCCGGGGGTTCATCGTGAAAAACCTGCGCGTGTTTCTATCGCTGATCGTCCTTCTGCTCCCTGCCAAAGCCGGCTTCTCGCAAACAAATCTTTCTCCGAAATGGGAAGAGCTCACCGGCCCCGACTTCATCCAGGCCATCCATCAATCGCAAGGTGTCTGCGTGCTCCCCTTCGGCATCATCGAGAAGCACGGTCCGCATCTTCCCCTCGGCACTGACCTTCTCGACGTGCGCTTCGCAGTGACGAACGCAGTCAAGCAGGAGTACGCGGTTGTTTTTCCCGAATACTACTTCGGCCAGATCTTCGAGGCGCGCCATCAGCCCGGAACCGTCGCCTACAGCCTCTCAACCCAGCTCACCCTGCTGCAGGAGACAGCCAGCGAAATGGCGCGCAATGGCTGCAAAAAAATCGTGATCGTCAACGGCCACGGCGGCAACCAGAGCCTGTTGCCGCTCTTCGCGCAGTCGCAGATGGCCAGCCCCCGCGACTACGTGGTCTACGTCTTCGGATTGCCGAAGGAAGACGTGCCGGGACGCCCCGCGCTCCAAACCCCCTATGACATGCACGCCGGCGAAGTCGAGTCCTCAAGCATGCTCGTCGCCCGACCCGACCTGGTTCACCTCGATCGCGCCACCCAGCAATCGGGCGCCGACCAGAAACGCGATCCTCTCCCCAACTCCGTCTACACCGGCATCTGGTGGTATGCACGCTTCCCCAACCACTACGCGGGCCAGGGCGCCGCCGCCAACAAGGAACTGGGTGAGTTCGATCAGAAAGAGTGGTCGCGCCAGATCGCCGAAGCCATCAGAGCCATCAAAGCCGACACCGTCAGCCTCACGCTCCAAAACCAGTTCTACCAAGAATCGCAACACCCACTGGACACCAACCAATAGAAGACAAATTCGACCAGCCTTCATTCGGTTAAAACGTGAGACGAATTCGGAGACCGGCTAGCGGTACCGGATTCGTTCCCGTGCCGCTGCTGCGTAGAGTGAGCGTGACGCTGAAAAGCCCTGGCCGCCACCCCCAGCGCGTCCGCACAACTCACAGTCGTTCTCCTTCGACAGCTCTAGCAGGCTGCGGAAAAACTCGTTGCCGCCAATATTGGCGAAAGCTTTGTAACAGAGCACGACTTCAGTCGTGCTGCAAACGCCCTAAAATGAATGTGGGCTTTAGCCCCTGCGGGCACCCACCCAGAACCTCGCGGCGAATCAACACCTTTTTCCGCAGCCTGCTAGGGAGCCTCTGAATAAGCCGCCGTTTTGGAAGGGCACGACTTTAAGTCGCGCCGCAAACCCAGCAAAAGAGCGCGGGATTTAGCCCCTGAGGGAATGTGGGCGCCCCATTCGAAATTAATCAGAGATCCCTCTAGGCCACAAAAGTCGTAAGCGATGGCTCAAACGACGCATTTCAAACAGATGTCGTATTCGGTATCGTGTGATTCAGCGATGCGAAAAGCATCCCAGTTCCTTAAGGTGAGAAAATGTCCAGCCCGAAGCAGTCATACTCCTCTGAAAATTCTCTTGGTGCCCTTGCTTACTTCGCTTTGATTCCAGCAATTTTCTTCCTGCTCGTCCCGCGCTACAAAAAGAGTGCCTATGTGCGCTTCCACGCCTGGCAGGCTATCGGGATCGCCTTCGCCACCGTAGTCAGCACCTATGTCCTGGCGCTTACTGTTGCCTGGGGGCCTTACGTCTACATGGGCGTCACCTTGGGAGCCTGGATTGGCTTGGCCTTCACTTGTTGGCTATGCGGAATGATGGCGTTGCGCGGCAACAGCATCAAGCTCCCGATAATCGGCGCCTGGGCCGAAAGTCTGGTGAACAGAGACCCGCTGCCAGTCCGTACAGCCACCCGGTCTCTTGTTCCCGAACACACTCGCGAAGCCCTGCAGTAGCACTGGCAAGCCGTGGCAAGACCTCGACAGGAACATTGCGTCATATCGCCATCCCCCGAGAGTCTTGCGCCGGGCTTTGTCGCCCCAAAAGCCCACAAAAGTGGTAAGCAATAGCGCAAACGGGGTATTCTCAATTCCCTCCCCATTCGGTACCGTAATTTGTGTAACCAAAGTTTACAAATTAAGGTTACTTATTGCGAGGAGGGCCTATGTCCGATATACAGCACTCTGTATTTCATGAAAACTCCCTTGGTGCTCTTGCCTATGTCACCTTCGTGCCGGCAATCTACTTTCTTCTCGTCACACGCTATAAAAAGAGCGCCACGGTGCGCTTCCACGCCTGGCAATCTCTCGAGCTCAATCTCGCCTTGTTCATTGCCACCTATGCACTGGCCCTCACCATGGCGTTCGGGCCGGTAGTCTATGTGGGTCTGCTCTCGGCAGCCTGGGTCTCCGCAACTCTCCTTTGGGTCTTCTGTGGAATGAATGCCCTGCACGGCAGGCGCCGCGTGCTCCCGCTGCTTGGTCCCTTGGCCGAGATCCTGGCCCACCGGAATCAGTCGGCAAACACTCAAGTCGCTCAGTAATCTCTAATCCGGGGCATGCCTGCTCCCGGATCAAGCCCTGCACGTCTCCATGAAGCGCGCAGGGCTTGCCTTTTGTGTCCAACCCATCCATTCGCCGCTCCATCGCATCGCCCACAAATGACGATGCGCTCACCTGCAACGCCCGCTTCAGCCTCATTTAATCTTCAACCAGCGATAATTGCTGAGGAGAAATCTGCCTCAATGCGCGTCTTGCTTGTGGAAGATGAGGTTCGGCTGGCAGACAACCTCGCTGCTGCCTTGCGAGACGGGCCCGGCTTCGCGGTGGATTGGGCCGCGGATGGCGAGGCGGGTGACGACTGCGCGCGCAATCGCGTCTACGACCTCGTCATTCTCGACCTCATGTTGCCCAAGCTCGATGGCCTGGGCGTGCTCAAACATCTGCGTGCTTGCCAGGACCCCACCCCCGTCCTCATCCTCACCGCCAAAGAAGGCAAGAACACCATCGTCGAGTTGCTCAATGCCGGCGCCGACGACTACCTTGCCAAGCCTTTCGATCTGGGCGAGCTCATCGCCCGCGCCAAGGCCCTCATCCGCCGCGGAAAGGGCGCGGCCCACCCCACCCTCAACGCGCTCGATGTCGAACTCAACACTCTCGAGCAAACCGTCCGCCGCGCCGGCACGCTGGTCGACCTCTCGCCTACCGAATACCGCATCCTTGAATACCTCATCCACCACCCGCGCAAAATTGTCAGCAAGCGCGAACTACTCGAGCACCTCTACGACTACAACTGGGAGCACCACTCCAACGTCATCGAAGCGCACGTCTCCAACCTGCGCCGGAAACTCGACACAGCGCGTCCCGATGCGGAGCCTGTGATTGAGACCATGCGCGGACGCGGCTACCGGCTCGCCGTCGATCGAGAATTGAATCTGGAGCAGGCTCTTGGCTAACGGGAAATCACGCTCCATTGCCTTCCGGCTCATCGCCGCGGTGCTCGCGGTCGAACTGGTCTCATCGGTGGCCGTCATCTTTTTGTCGCTCGGCTATGAGCGCCATACCCACTTCCGCGCCTTCGATATCATGCTTCGCGGCCGCGCCGACAGCGTGCTCGGCGCGGTCCAGGATGCCGAAGACTCCGGCGACAACGTCATGCTCGACATGGCCGATCTGCATGTGCCTCCTGAAGACGTCTACGAGGTGTGGGACGGACGGGGCCATCTGCTGGGCCGCTCGCCAAACTGGCAAGGCAGCGCCGCAATGACAACTCCGCAGCGCGAGGGATATTCGCGATTCGCGCTGAGCCAGCGCCCTTATCGCCTGCTGCGCATGAAGGGCTCGCGTATCGTCGACCCCGGCGAGCCCGGTGGCGGCCATTTGCGCTTTGTCACCATTCTTTATGGCGCGCCCACCGATCGCGTCTGGAGCGCGATTCGCGGCGCAGTCGAGTTTTATGCGGCCGGCAGCCTTCTTCTTCTTTTAGTCACCGGCCCCTTGATCGCGTGGCTGCTCCACCGCGGTCTCGAGCCGCTGCGCCAGCTCGCCGCTCTGGCCTCGCAAGTTTCAGTCGACGCGTGGGAGTTTTCGCCCCCGCCAAGCGCCCGCACCACCCGCGAGTTGGCTCCCCTCACGCAGGCGATTGAGAGCGTGTTGCAACGGCTGCAGCGCTCCTTTATCCAGCAGCGTACCTTCGTCTCCGACGCGGCCCACGAGCTCAAAACCGCCGTAGCCGTCGTCAAGTCCTCTCTGCAACTCCTCGGCCTTCGCCAGCGCACCGCCGACGAATATCAGGCCGGCCTCGCCCGATGCGTTACCGATTCCGACCGTCTCGAGGAACTGGTCGCCAAAATGCTCACCCTCGCGCGCCTCGAAAACGCGCCCGATGCGAATGAGTCCAGAACAGCCAACGCTCCTCTGTCACCCGCCTGCGATATCGCCGAATGCGTGCGTAAAGCCATCGACGAACTCGAAACGGTGGCTGCCTTTCGCGGCGTGCGCATCGGCCTCTCCGAGATGGAAGGTGAAGACATGCCGATTCCCCTTGCCGTGGACGATTGTTCCCTGCTTATCTCGAACCTCCTTCTCAATGCTCTGCAGCACAGCTCTGCCAGGTCGATCGTAAATCTCCGTCTGACTTCATGCGGTCAAGCCGCCGTCGAGCTGGTCATCGAAGATCACGGAGAGGGCATCTCCCTCGTGGCTCTGCCGCATGTATTTGAGCGCTTCTATCGCGGCGATCCCTCGCGCACCCGCTCCACCGGCGGCGCAGGCCTCGGCCTCGCCATCTGCAAGGCCATCGTCGAAAAAGCCGGAGGCACCATTGCCATCACCAGCCAGCAAGGCGAAGGCACAACCGTCACTGTCCGTCTGCCTGTCGCAAGTGGGGTTTCTGCTCATCCCCCTGAAGCTTTCGCATAAGGCCCCATTCGCATAAGGCCCCATTCGCATAAGGCCCCTTCATCTAAGGAGCATTCGCAAGATCGGCCGGCAACGAATACTGCGAACCGCAACCTTTCAGCGTAACTTCACGCGAATATGGCACAATTCTGAGTCCGGTGAATCCCAAACGATCACCCCACCATCGAGCGGAGTCTTCCATGCATAGCCGACGCAACTTCCTTCGTGCGGCCCGGGCGCTTTCCGCCTCGGCCTTGTTCTGTACCGTTCTTGCTTCGGCCCGCCCCGCTGCGTCGGAACAGCCCTATCACATCCTCGACCACTGGAAGCTGGCCGACTCCGGCTGGTGGGATTACCTGGTCGTCGACTCCCCGGCGCACCGCCTCTTCATCACCCGCGGCGACCACGTCGACGTACTCGACACCCAGACCGGCAAACTGCTGAACACCATCGGCCATCTCCATGGCACCCACGGAGTGGCCCTGGATACCGCCGGCAAATTCGGCTACATCTCCGATGGCGGCGGCAACACGGTCGTAGCCTTCGATCGCAACACCCTGGCCATCGTCGCCACCATCCCCGCCGGAATGAATCCTGACGGCATCGTCTTCGAGCCCGCCACACAGACCGTGTGGGCTTTCAACGGCCGCAGCAAAAGTACGACCGTCATCGACACCGTGACCCAGAAAGTTGTCGCCACAATTCCGCTGCCCGGCAAGCCCGAATTCCCGGTAGTCGACGGCCACGGCACCGTCTTCGACAACATCGAGGACAAGAGCGGAGATCGTCCGCCTCGACGCCCACGCCCGCACCCTCACTGCCGAGTGGCCCGCCGGCTGCCAGTCACCTTCAGGCCTGGCCTTCGACATCCCCGGCCACCGGCTCTTCACAGTCTGCGACGGCAAAAAGATGGCCGTGGTCGACTCCGAATCCGGCAAGGTGCTCGGTACTCCCGCCATCGGTGACGGCCCTGACGCCGCAGCATGGGACCCCAAACACAATTTGGCGTTCGCCTCCTGCGGCGAAGACGGCGTTCTTTCCGTCGTGGATGCTGGCAAACCCAACTACCCCACCCTTCAGAATCTGCCCACACAAAAGGGTGCCCGCACCATGGCCTACGACCCTGACGCCGATCGCATGTATCTCGTCACAGCCAGTTTCGGCCCCCCGCCCCCCGCAACCGCCACCAACCCGCACCCCCGCCCGACCATGCTCCCTGGCACCTTCACCGTAATCGTCGTCGGCCGTTGAAAATACCGGAGTAGAAAGAATGGGTGCCCCATGTCTCGACTTTGAGACATGGGATGAAGGCCTCTTGTGAGGTGGGTCATCCGAGCAGGTTCATTGCCACGCTGGGTGCCCCATGTCTCGACTTTGAGACATGGGATGAAGGCCTCTTGTGAGGTGGGTCATCCGAGCAGGTTCATTGCCACGCGGAAAATCGCGCATCGCATCGCTGTCGGTGGCACTGCAGATGTTGAAGCCGCAGACAACGAGAAGGACGGACAGCCGGCAATAAATAAATAGTTGGTGCTGTACTCTTCATCGGATTTTCCGCGTCCAACCGGCCAAATGGAGATCCGAGCCAAGCTCAAGGGCCTGGTTCATCAGGAATTGTTCTCCCTGGAACCGGCTGCGAAACAAGCGTTCCGGTATGCTTTGCCAGATGACTGCCTGCGCCACAGTTTCGCGCGGATGGGTCGTCCGCCGGCTTCGAAGTTGGCGTTTTCCGCCCGTGAATCGCGTAACCCCCTTGAACATTTTTGGTTCGACGCCAAGCCCAGATACTACGCGGCCCGCTCGCGGCTGCGCCGCTGGTACTCGCAGCACACCTGGGCAGTCAAAAAGCGGTGGGATGACAAGCCCCGTGACCTGCTCATCAATCTCGGGGCGGAAGCCGTCGATTTTGTGCACAATCTGACCAGCGATCGGCCGTTTCCCTTACCAGATAATTCCCGACGCCTGTTCTATTCAGAGCACGTCATCGAACACCTCAAAGACGAACGGTGCGAGCACATATTTCGCGAAGGGCACCGATGCCTCAAGAGTGGCGGCGGATTGTCGTGCCGGACGCGGACTCGATTTACGACCGTTCCATTTTCGGCCACTTACAGCTGAATTCTCTCGAATGGGGTCAATGAACGGTGCAACTCGACAGAGGAAGTGCAGAGAATGCAGATTCCTGGTAATACGTCGCATCGATTTAGTGAGCTTGATTCGTTGCGTGGACTAGCGGCTGGCTCGGTTGTTCTCGGTCATTTTTGGTCCGGTCTAGGCGCTCAGCGCTACCTCGAAGCCTGGAATTCTCCACTTAGGCTTCTCATTGCAGGACATGATGCCGTCATTCTTTTCTTCGTCTTGAGTGGGTTCGTGCTGACTCTACCCTACGAGCAATCTAAGGAGTTGAGTTATTCCAAATTCATCGTTCGACGAATCTGCAGGATATATCTTCCCTATCTGGGTGCACTGTTCCTGGCCGTTGCATTGAATTTTCATTACCACGGCCTCGTCACGGCTGATGGATGGACAAATCAAACTTGGAATCAACGGCCCAATTCGCATCTTATTATTCAGCACGTTGTGTTTTTGGGTAATTATAACTGGGCCGCATTCAATACCGCCTTCTGGTCATTGGTCTATGAGATGCGTATCTCCCTCATATTTCCATTTATCGCAATTGCCGCACTCCGAGCTTGGAATTGGTGGATGCTCTCTTTCGCTATATGTGCTTCGCTTTTGTCGGATCACCACAGTGTCTTCTGGCTCTTCCATCTTGGCGCTGTGGCCATTCCATACGCCGATACACTGCACTATATGAGTTTCTTAATCCTGGGAGCACTCCTCGCAAAGAATCGGGAGTTGATTCGGGCGCGATACGGAAAACTGCCGCTCATCGTTGTTCTCCCACTCTTCGGCCTTGCCTTGTTGTTCTACTACCATCCTGTCAATATTCCTGAGGCGACCGCACGCATACTCGCTCCGCGGAAGATAAGTGACTGGAGCGTTGCAATTGGATCATTCATTACTATCGCACTCGCTTTCTGCTCCGGACCTTTCAAGAACTTATTGAATCGTCGCGTCCTTGTCTATCTAGGTAAGATTTCTTATAGCGTCTATCTCGTGCATGGTACGGTTCTATATACTTTGCTTTATATGTTTCGCGGCCATTTAGAGTACATCTATCTGCCAATTTATCTGATCGCAGTCTTGGGTTTGGCATGCATTTTCTATTATCTGATCGAAAAGCCGTCGATCGTCCTGGGCCAAAAGCTGGTGAAAAGAAAGCCCCGGAATTTAAGGTTTTTCCCGCACAACCCAGTTGCACGCACAGTAGCCCGATGGCGCTCACTCACTCGAGTGCGATTCCATATAAGAACTGCCCGGCCCTGACCCACCAACAAACTGAGGTTGCCCATCCTTCCGCAGTCGTATCGCGGAAGGGTGGGAAACGGCCGACCTCCGTGTCGCCATCGTCCTCCCCCAACTCCGCAAGCCAAACACCATGCCCTACCCTGACCCACCAACAAGCTCAGGGTGCCCCATCCTTCCGCAGTCGTATCGCGGAAGGGTGGGAAACGGCCGACCTCCGTGTTGCCATCGTGCGCCCCAACTCCGCAAGCCAAACACCATGCCCTACCCTGACCCACCAACAAGCTCAGGGTGCCCCATCCTTCCGCAGTCGTATCGCGGAAGGGTGGGAAACGGCCGACCTCCGTGTTGCCATCGTGCGCCCCAACTCCACAAGCCAAACACCATGCCGTACCCTGACCCACCAACAAGCTCGGGGTGCCCCATCCTTCCGCAGTCGTATCGCGGAAGGGTGGGAAACGGCCGACCTCCGTGTTGCCATCGTGCGCCCCAACTCCGCAAGTCGAACCGCCGTTTCCTTGCCTCCTCTCCATTTCCCTCCCGCTGCTGAGGCCGGAATACCTTTTGCGGGCGCAACGCCGCTTGCTGTACGATGGGTGACCGACTTAACAGCACACCGGTTTGACAGCGGCTCGCCCCAACGCCTCATGCTCAACCGACACCAGAAATGAGGGGAAACTCCCATATGAACGACACCAATCGGCGATTGATGTTCCATGGCATGTGCCTCTTCCTGCTCGGCCTCCTCACCGGTTTTGCCGAGCAGCATTTCGCCAACGTGCGCATGGGGCTTGCCGCGCATCTTGAAGGCGTGATGAATGGCACCTTCCTCCTTGCGCTCGGCGCTGCTTGGCCCCACGTGAGATTGTCGGCGACTGCCGCGGCCATCGCATTCTGGACCATGCTGTATGGCACCTATGCGAACTGGCTCGTGACCCTGCTGGCCGCCATCTTCGGAACTGCGGCCCTCTCTCCCATCACCGGAGTTGGCCACAATGGTCTGCCCTGGCAGGAGACGTTTGTCACCGCCGGCTTCATGTCCGTCGGCATCGTCATCGTCTTCGCATCGGCCCTGGTCCTTTGGGGCCTTCGCAAGGGAGCGTCGGCATGATCTGGACCGCGCATAGATGAAAATCCCAATTCCTGCGCTCGTCGTCCCGGTGGTTTGCCTGCTGCTCTATCTCTTCGTGCCTGGCCTGCGAGAGCGACCCTGGACGACATTGAGAATTGCCGGCGTGATCGTCGCCATCGTTGGATACGTTCTGCTCATTACCGCGCGCCTCCAGTTGGGAAAGTCCTTTTCCGTCTCGCCCCAGGCGAAAGCGCTCGTGACGCATGGTCTCTATGCGCGGTTCCGCAATCCCATCTACGTCTCGGTGGGCGTGATGTGGATCGGCATCATCGTGGCCCTCCATCTCTATTGGCTCTTCCTGCCTCTTTTTCTCTTGCTCATCGCGCAGATCGTTCGTTCGGGCAAAGAGGCGAGAGTCCTCGAGGCAAAGTTCGGGCAAGCCTACCTCGATTACCGCAATCAAACCTGGTTCTGATGTAATTGAACCCGTACTCGACTCTGACCCCTGACCCCTGACCCCTGACCCCTGAACCCTGAACCCTGAATATGAATTGGTTCCTCATCCTCGTCGTCGTTCTGGTCTTCGCCATCTCCTTCTTCGCCGATTACAAATGGCGCCGATGGATGGAAGCTCGAAAAGCCGAGCGCCAGCGATCCCCCGAAGACGACCCCAACCGCCGCCACTAACCGGCCAGCCCCGCATGAGCGGTAAAGACCCCGCACCCGCCCGGTGACCACCGGAACTGCCGCATCACACCCAACCAGCAACTTTCCTCCATCCCTGCCGTTACAATGGACTAAAGGGAGCCGTCCAATCGCTATGCGCTTTTCTTCCGCCCTTCGCTTCCCCCGCAATCCCGCTGGCCTGCTGCTGGTGCTGACCTCTGCCGTACTGCTGTTTTCTGCCACGGCCTCCCGCGCCCAGTTTGGCCCGCCGCCCACAACACCGGTCCACGACCCCGCTGCGCTCAAGCCGCCCCCAGGCGCCCGCGTCGCCATCGTCGAGTTCGAAGACCTGGAGTGCCCCGACTGCGCCAACGCCAATCCCTTGCTCCGCGACGCCGCCGAGAAATACCACATCCCCTGGATACGCCACGATTTCCCTCTCCCCTTCCATGCCTGGAGCATGCAGGCCGCCGTCAATGCCCGCTGGTTCGACACCAAAAGCAAAAAGCTGGGCGACGAATACCGTGACTCCGTCTTCGCCAATCAGCCCTCCATCGTTGACCTGAATGGCCTGCGCCAGTTCACTGAGAAGTTTGCGCAGCAGCACGGCGTCGCCCTGCCCTTTGCCATGGATCCCCAGGGCAAGCTGCAGGCCGAAGTCAAGGCCGACTACGCCCTCGGCCAACGCGTTGGCATCGAGCACACGCCCACCATCTGGGTTGTCACCAACGGAGACCACACCGCGCCCTTCGTCGAAGTCGTCGATCGCACCAAGCTCTTCCAGCTCATCGATCAGGCGATGGCCCAGACCGCCACAGAAAAACCAACCAGGACCGCGCGCAAGTAACGGAATCATCTCTCATCCTTGGGCCCCGCTTAATGAAGGATTTCCGTATTGCCGTTGAAATTCATGCGCCACCGGAGCGCGTCTGGCCCGTGCTGCTCGATGTGGCGCACTGGCCTGAGTGGACCCCCACCGTCACCAGCGTCCAGCGCCTCGATCCCGGCCCGCTCGCCGTCGGCAGCCGCACCCGCCTCGTCCAGCCCAAACTCGAGCCGGTGGTGTGGAAAGTGGCTGAGCTTGACGACCTCGCGCACATCTTTACCTGGGCATTTCGCGGCATCGGCATCGCCGTTACCGCCCGCCATCAGGTGGAGTGGTTTAAAAACGGTAGCTTCGCCACCCTCTCGATCAAATACTCCGGCCTCATCGGCCGAATCATGGCCCGCCAGTTACGGGAGTTGAACTGGGAGTACCTCACCGCCGAAGCCGATGGCCTCAAAAGGCGTTGCGAACTGCAGGAACATCACTCACTTTGAGCCCTTCCTTGTGAACTGTCAGCCGACCGCTGCCATATAATCGGTCGTCATGAAAGCCTTACTCACCGGATTTGCCCTGTGCGCGAGCCTGCTCGCCAATGCCCAGACCCCCGCTCCCCGCCACAGCTCTCCCGCCAAACCCGGCGCCGCCCACACCGCAGCCGCCGCGCCCCGGCCCTCGCTGCTCAATCCCGCTTCGCTCCACGCCGCGGCCCCCGCCGTCTTTAAAGCCCGGTTCACCACCACCGCCGGCGACTTCGTGGTCGAAGTCCACCGCGACTGGGCTCCCCTCGGCGCCGACCGCTTTTACAACCTCGTGCGCAACGGCTACTTCACCAATGCCGCCTTCTTCCGCGTCGTCCCCGGCTTCGTCGTCCAGTTCGGCCTCAACGCCAACCCCGCCATCAACAAGGTCTGGTCCGACGCCAACATCCACGACGACCCCGTCAAGCAAAGCAACACCCGCGGCTACCTCGTCTTCGCCACCGCCGGCCCCAACACCCGCACCACCCAGCTCTTCATCAACTTCGGCAACAACGCCCGCCTCGACGGCATGGGCTTCGCTCCCTTCGGCACCGTCCTCGAAGGCATGGACGTGGTCGACAAAATCTATTCCGGCTACGGCGAATCCCCCGATCAGGGTCTGATCACCAGCCAGGGCGACGTCTACCTCACCGCCAGATTCCCCAAAATCGACAAAATCAAGCTGGCGAAGATCATTCCCGCCACCCCGCCCGCCACCGCTGCCCACCCGGCCGCCAAAACCCAACCTCATCCCACCCCCAAGCCGAAGCCCTAACTAACACTCCACCCAAACAAAAACGGCGCATCCTCCTGGGGATGCGCCGTCCGCTTTTAACTAAGCTAGAACTGGTTGCATAGATCGTATTGTGAAAGAGCACGACTTTTAGAATTGATCTGTCATCCTGAGCGAAGTTTGGCCTGCTTTTGGGCCAAACGGAGTCGAAGGACCCGCATTTGGACCCTCGATTTCTGCAATGAACTTCTGACTCACGACGCTGAAAGCTGACAGCTAATCGCCGCTCCGCTCTTACACATCAATCCGCACCAATCCCCCATCCATCCCCGGCGAAACCGTCTCCGTCTGCGGAGCTCTCCAGTGATCGATGTAGCTGATCCGGTGCACGCACCCGATCGTGCAGTTCGGCGCGCAACTCTTCGCCGTCAAAAACTCCCGCTTCACATCCGCCGTCGTGTAGCCGGCCAGCGGAACGCCCGGATACCCGCGCTGTTGGCTGCAGTAGTGCACCAACCCGTCTTCGCAGATATACAGATACCGCGACCCCGCCCGGCACCGCCAGTCGTTCGGCCGCCCCTCGGCAATCGCCGCCTGAAACTTGTCAAACTGCGCGTAGTTGGTCTTCCTCCGATTCGTCATTTCAAAGTAGACCCGCGCCTCGTCGTCCTTCAGCGGCTTCAGTTGCCCGCTCCCGTCGTGAATGATCCCGATCGTCGACTCAAACCCCAGCTCCAGCGCCCTCTTGCCAATCACCAGCGCGTCGTTTGGGTCTTTAAACCCGCCGCCCACCACCGAATTGATGTTCACGTGAAACTCGGCGTACTCGGCCAGCATCTGCAGCTTCTTATCCAGCACCTTCAGGCTCTTTTTTGAAATCTCGTCCGGCTCGACGTTATCGATTGAAATCTGCAGGTGGTCGAGCCCTGCGCGATTCAGCCGCTCGATCCGCTCCACGTTCAGCAGGTAGCCGTTGGTAATCATCCCCGCAATCGCGCCCGTGCGCCGCATGCGCCGGATAATGTCGTCCAGGTCGGGATGGGTCAGCGGCTCGCCGCCCGAGATGCCGATCATCGCCGTCCCCAGCCGCCCCAGGTGGTCGATGCGCCGGTTCATCTCCTCCAGCGGAACAGGCTTTGACACCTTGTCGTACTCATTGCAATAGCCGCACGAAAGATTGCAGAACCGCATCGGCACAATCTGCGCCAGCACCGGATGCCCAGTCGAAGCCAGCGCACGCGTCACCATCGCGTACTCGCGCACCTTCCGCCGAGCCGCAATCGCCCGCCCACGCACCGTCGCCCTCCGGGGAATCCCCATCCTTACTATTGAAACATATCGCGGGATGCGGGATTCCATAATAGCAATAGCCAAGGGCCCTTCATTTTCGGGGATTTGAACGATATAAAGGCGGTGGCCTACATTTCTCCACAAGAGGGGATGCCCCATCCGAGCCCCGCCAGGGTTGGGTGGTAGCTCAGTAGCAAGTCGCTAAGTCCTGTTGATTCTGTTGCCCTTACCGCCCGAAATGGCGGGTGGCCCACATCTTAACCTGTCTCCAAGCTTGGGTGCCCCAGGTCTCGCTTTGAGACCTGGGAATGCACTATCTTCCCGACCCGCTCCGCCCTTCGGCTTCCATCAAATTGGTCAGGATATCGTTGATGCGCGTCAGGTGGCCCTCGCCCTTCGAGCGCAGCCGGGTGCCCCAGGTCCCTCTTTTGGGACCTGGGATTGGCGGGTGGCCCACCCTAAATATCTCCACAAATGGGGGTGGCGGGTGGCCCACATCTTGACCCGTGTCCAAGGTTGGGTGCCCCAGGTCTCGCTTTGAGACCTGGGAATGCGCTATCTCCCCGACCCGCTCCGCCCTTCCGCTTCCATCAAATTGGTCAGGATATCGTTGATGCGCGTCAGGTGGCCTTCGCCCTTCGAGCGCAGCCACTCCAGCACCTGCGGGTCGAGGCGGACACTGACCGCAACTTTGCGCCTGGCCCCGCGCAGCCGCACAAGATGTGAAAGCTGGTCCGCGGTGAGCCGCGGAGCGTCACTAAAATCGATCCCCGCATCATCCCCCGCAGCCTGCGCCGCACTTGCCTTGCGAAGCGCGTCCCGCTCCTGCTTAGTCCACACTCTCTTCCTGATATCTTCGGCACTCACGCTTTTCAGCCCGCCGCGCCGAGATGATACGGATGATTTCCTCACCATGTCGATTCTCCCGGTACACATGTACTACCAACAAAACGGCACTTATGCCCTCTTCAATCGAAACCGCCCCGAGCGCATGCCATCGCTGCTCTCCGTCCTCATCAATGCGGTCCGGACCCACGAGGCAGTTCTCATCTTCAAAAACAAGTGCCGCAAGTTCGAATGAGATGCCGCCGTGCTTGCGCTGATTTTCGAGATTCTTCCGCTCATCCCATTCGTAGCGCATCTGTATATACATATTGTATCACAAGAAGGCGGCGGCCTAACATCTTAACGCCTCAAAACATGAGTGCCCCCAGGTCTCGCTTCTGAGACCTGGGATGTAGGATGTTGGCATGCCGAAGGGGCGGGTGGTCCACCCAAGCATCTCCACAAATGTGGGCGCCCCATCCTTGACAGTCTCCTCGTCAACGGTGGGATCGCATCAATCCCTCGTCGCAGCCCCCGGCATCCCCGCTGCTATACTCCGTTCCATCCCGGGAGGCGTCAATGTGGGAGAACCTGCAGCCGTTTCTTGTTGCACATAAGAAAGGCGTCGGCATCTTCGGCGACAGCATCACCTTTGCCGGTTCCCTCATTCTTTCGTGCGAGGCCCTCTTCAAGAAAACCGAACGTGTCTCCATCGGCCGCAAGCGGAAACTCATTGAGCACACTCCCTACCTCAAGTCGCGCTCCGGCGAATCGGTCACCAATGAACAGATTGAAAATAAATGGGCTGATCTCTGGTTGTTCCTCTCCAGGACCGGCATCCTTATCCTTACCCTGGGGTTTCTCGCCCTGCTGCTGGGACGTATCTTCGCGGAATGACGTATAATCGGAATGTCGGAATTTCCGACGAGGTGCCGCATGGCAAAAACCAAGGAAACCGAAGCCGCTGAATACCCCGTACGCCTGGCCGGCAAGAGGCAGATCACCCTGCCCTCTTCGGTCGTTGCCCGGGCAGGCCTCGAGCAGGGCGATGAGCTTCTGCTCGTCATGCACGGCCCTTCTGACATTCGTCTCATCCCTTGCGCGCGCGTCCGCCGCGATCTCATTACGCCCGAGATCGACGCCATCCTCAAACGGCGCCGCGCCGAGATTAAATCCGGCGCCGTCCAGTTGGTCTCGCAGGACGATGTGCGCAAGCGCGCCAAGGCCAAGAACGCGCTGCGCCGCGCCCGCGTTGCGCAAGAGACGCTGGCCCAGGCGGCCGCACAAGAAAGCGAATTCGCAGGCTGAGGCGGCCGCCGGATGAGTCAAGCCATAGACGACGAGCACGCGGGAGTCTACTACCACCCCGAAGCCGAAGCGCAATACGACAAGCTCCCCGACGAGAGCCAGGACCGGCTCTCGGCATTCCTTGAGTTCCAGCGCCAGCGCCTTGAGGCCAGCGGCGGCGGCAATCGAGAAGGCCTGGCCGCCGAGTGGGAGCCCGGCCACGTCGTCTATTGGGACATCAGTCTCCAGCCCCAATTTCGCAAAACCTCTGGCCGCAAGCCGCGCCGCAACCCCGCCCCACCCCCGCGTACCCTGGGCAGCTACTATTGGATCGAAGTCCTCGAAATCCGCTGAGTATTTGCACTATCTCCCGACCCGCTCCGCCCTTCGCCTTCCATCGAGAATCGTTGATGCGCGTCAGGTGGGCGCGTGGCCTACATCTCAATCCCCTGAAACTCAAACATGGGTGCCCCAGGTCTCGCTTCTGAGACCTGGGATGTAGGAAGTTGGCATGCCGAAGGACCTCGTTCGTTATCAGCAACGCGGCTGTTTCCACTTCATCACCTTAGGCGGGTGCCCCACATCTCAATCCCCTGAAACTCAAACATGGGTGCCCCAGGTCTCGCTTCTGAGACCTGGGATGTAGGAAGTTGGCAATCCGAAGGACCTCGTTCGTTATCAGCAATGCGGCTGTTTCCACTTCATCACCTTCAGTAAGGCGGGTGTCCCACATCTCAATCCTCTGAAACTCAAACGTGGGTGCCCCGGGTCTCGCTTCTGAGACCTGGGAAGTAGGAAGTTGGCATGCCGAAGGACCTCGTAGGCGCGTGGCCCACATCTCAATCCCCTGAAACTCAACCATGGGTGCCCCAGGTCTCGCTTCTGAGACCTGGGATGTAGGAAGTTGGCAATCCGAAGGACCTCGTTCGTTATCAGCAATGCGGCTGTTTCCACTTCATCACCTTCAGTAAGGCGGGTGTCCCACATCTCAATCCTCTGAAACTCAAACGTGGGAACGTGGGTGCCCCAGGTCTCGTTTCTGAGACCTGGGATGCAGGAAGTTGGCATGCCGAAGGACCTCGTTTGTTTCCACTTCATCACACATTGAGATGGCGGGCCACCTCTTTCATTTTGGAATCAGGCGGCGATATTCCTAGGCAAACATCCCACCGTGACGCGGGTCACGGTACAAAAGTAGGGTCGGGCGCATCGTGAGGCGCATGCGACCCGAACTAGTCATCTTCATCGATGACGATATGTTTCCTTTTTCGGGAGTCTGCTCAGTTTGTCATGATTCGATGCCACCCCAAGACCCTCCGGCTCCGAATTCCCACGATCAGATCGTCTACCTCTCGGAACAGTTCAAACTCCACCTGGAGAAGAAACATCCAACGGCTTCTCCTGGGATGGAGCGAAAGCCTCCCGGAAACGAGGAGTAGAGAAAGTGTTCCTGCGAGTCACCCCTGGGATCCCTGGCCCCCAACCCTCCGAAGATCGCTAACTTCCCATCGACCGGACCGGGTGCACCCCTCGGCTTCCATCAGGTTCACCACAATTTCGTTGATGCGGGTCACGGCCTGGGCACATCCTGCAATACCATCACAACAATTCTCCAGGCATCGTCTGTCTTGCGAAGTAAATAGCTGATGCCTGCGCGTTCCAGCTCCCCTCCATCCGACCGGTAGCGGATGGCAATCCCGGTTGCGAACGCGGACTGCGCGCCCAGTATCCGGATCTCCTGCGAGTCCAGCTCGCTCCGGGCATACCCGCGTGTTCGAAGCCCCTCCATCACGGGGCCGAAGATCGGTTCGATCGCCGAGGGCGTCGGCACTGGGATCACTCCCTGCGGTCCAACCAGCAATGCCGGCTGGTTAAGGTAAGGCAAAATGGCTTCAACCCTTAAAGTGCTGAAGGCGCGGTAGTACTCATCAAGCGTGTGCCTCACGGCAGTTTCATCGGTCATTGTTCCTCCTCTCGGTCGGGTAAGTCAGAATTTCTTGATGTACGCCATCTGCCGATTTGCATATAATTTCCCCTCTGGGGCGCACAATGGAAATGGGCCAGAAGAAGGCACGCCAGGGTTCCGGCGAACGCTTCACCGGAGTTTTCCCGGCATCGACATCAAATTTTGCGATTAATCCTGTAAAACTGTACGATTTGAAGAGCTAACCATCCTATAACCCGCAACTTGCAAAAAGCATCCGCGTAAATAAAATGCGAGCAAATGCGGGCAAATCGCCCTTAAATGCGCCATTTTGTATAGCAAAATCGACCAAATTTCGCTGCTTTTGCTGCTGAACGCCGGACACTGGATCGGAAGCCAAGGAGCGCACCACCCGTAAGTCGTTACGTATGAGTATTTTGCTTGCAACATGAATGTTATGAGTATTTTGCAAAAAGGAGATGGGGGGAGGGGGCCCAGCGAGCACTGCGGGAACATCGCCGGACCCCTCAGAAGGTCGACGTCGAAATCCAGTTCCAGAGAACTCCGCTAAGGGTGCCTCTGATCCCAGTCATCGTGATCCCGATAGACCGCGATCGAAGAGATGCGGTCATTCCAGGTCTTCGACGGGTTTTCCCGAAGTCTGATGCGGGCCAGGGTGTCCACATCGTTATCGATGCGGAGACCGTTCCCCTGAAAGTTGCCATCCTGGAAGATGCGTACCCGCGCTCCACTGAACACGCGGATCGAGGTGATTTTGTCATTGAATCCGGGCGGAAGCGAGGGCCAGCGTTCCCCAAGTTTCAGGCAGAAATAGTCTCCACTGAAACCAGCTTCTCGGTAGAAGCATGCACCGACTCTGGGCGGACGGGGTCTTCCCCATTGGCGCTGCTGCGCAATGACGGGTAAGGCGGTGAAGCACAGCAACAGAAGGGAAATCAGGCGAAAGCGCGACGTCATGGCTCCTCCAGGACCGCAATCTCTTCTCATTAAGAAGCGGTTCGCCCGAATTCTACCATTCGCAATGCATCCGGGTTCATACCATGTAACCTCATCGCCCACGTATTTGGATACACTCAGGCAGGACACGTCCACGCGAGAGGCTTCCGCATGAAAAATCTCTTCGAACCCGCGACCATCGCCGAGGTCAAGCAGAGAGTCGCGCAGCTCAAGCCCGACAGCCAGCGGCAATGGGGCACCATGAATGTGGCGCAGGCCGTGGCGCACTGCGCCGCGAGCCTGGAGTGGGCAGTCGGAGACACCCTGCCGCCACGCATGTTCATCGGCCAGATCATTGGCCGGATCGTGAAGCCCATGGTGCTCCGCGACAACAAGCCGATGCGCCGCAATTCGCCGACCGCGCAAACCCTTATCGTGGCCGATCAGCGCGACCTCCGCGCGGAGCAGCAACGTCTCAGCCATTTGATTGACCGCTTTGCGGCGGGCGGCCCGCAGTGCTGCACCACCCATCCGCATAGCTTCTTCGGTCGCCTCACACCGCAGGAGTGGGCTGTGCTGATGTACAAGCACCTGGACCATCATCTGCGCCAGTTTGAGGCGTAGCAGTAAACAGGCAAGATCTGCCAGCCTTTTGGACCCCGGACTGCAAAAACCTGGGCCCTTGTCGGCTGGGCTGTTCTCGGGTCTTTCCACCACGATGTAAAGCCCGAATGCCGCCCAACTGCGTCGTAAGCCGATAACTTCAATGCATAAGTAGGAATCCAAACTCACACCGTTTGCAGCGCGGGAGTAATGAGAGTAACCTTAAAGATAGAGCGAGTCTATATCTCCTCTTTCAGATTCTCTGAACTAAGTCGGTTATTCTGAAGTATTTTTATTCTTAGCCCTTGAGATCCGTGAAGGGTTCCCCATGATAGTCACAAAAGTTCAAAAGCAGCCAAGGCTGAAAGTTGTCTCTTCGAAACCCGCTGCAGCCGTGGAAGCAACAACACTGGGCATCCGCGTATCACAAGACACCATCAGGCAGCGCGCATTCCAGATCTATGAAAGCCGCGGCCGCACACCTGGCAACGCGATACAAGATTGGCTTCACGCCGAGAATCAGATCCTGGCGCGCTAAGACACACTTATCTCGACTAACACAAGCCTGGCCGCAAGGTCACAAGGGGAAGTTATGGCTTGTTCAACCTGCACTTATCTCGAAGGGGCTCTCCGCAGCAGGAACAACGAATATGTCGAGGCCTGCGCCGGAACCTATTCTCATTTCAGCTCAAGGTTTGTAGCCTATGACGCTGTCGAGATGGAGCGCGCCATGAGCGAACTGCAAATGCATCGCTCCGTATGCGCCTCAGCCATCTCGCAAGCAGGCGCCCCTTCTCGAGAACCCAAAGAACTCATCGCAAGCCCCACGAACTTACTTTGAAGCCTGATTTCCGCCTGACTCCCCAGGTGCCGCATCCTCGCACCTTTGAACGGTAAGATAGCGGCTTTGGCGGAACGCCCAACCGCACCGGCAGCCCAGGTTGTATCCGGAAAAATCGGCACGCGGCCGCATAAGCACTTATACTTGCGCCATGAAATTCCCCGGCGATGAACTCGTGGCCCTGCTGGTCGCGGTCAGTTTCGCGGCGGGCCTCAACGTCTACGCCACCGTTGCCACCCTCGGCCTTCTGGCCCACACCGGTGTCTTCGCCCTGCCACCGGGGCTGCACCTGCTGGCAAGCTGGTATGTGATCGCGGCCAGCGGCGCACTCTTCGTGGTAGAGTTTTTCGCCGACAAAATTCCTGCCTTCGATCTCATCTGGAATGCGCTACATACCTTCATTCGCGTGCCGGTCGCAGCGCTCCTCGCGTATCAGGCCACCGCCGCCCTAAGCCCCGCCGAGCGGCTCCTCGCCACCCTTGTAGGAGGCGCCATCGCCCTTGCCGCCCATGGAG
>CAVQZQ010000078.1:0-12587 GCA_963718435.1 uncultured Acidobacteriota bacterium
AATTCGTCATTCACTACATCATCGAGAGAAATGCTCTAGCTAAGTCCCCTGGGGTCCCCAGCGAGTGGTCGTTGCTCGTTGGCGTGGAGGTCCCGTTTTTGGGACCTGGGAAAGCATGAGCTTCAACGAATGAAATCAAGCGCTCAGAACCCAGGCGCAACCTATCGCGGTCCCCAAATCCGAAACTCCCCGCTCAAATGCAAAAGGCTCATCAGGTAAAGCATGCCATCGTAATATCGATTCTGCCCCGACGGGATTGGTGTGTTCCACAGCGCCTCGGTGAATTGCCTCGCCTGCACGCGATCCGTTGCCGCCAGCCCTGCAACCGCATTGGTCCCCGCCAGCCCGGCCGGATGATCCTCGTGTGTCAGTCCGGCGTGGAGCCCTGGTCCTTGCCATCCAACGTGTAAACCGGCCCATACTTGTCAATGCCCTGCGATGCAAAGAAACGCTGAAGATGATCGCTCAGTCCCTGCTCCGCGGGAGCCTTATGCCACCACGACCAATCCACTGACCAGTTGCCCGCCGTGCGCCACGCGTCGTAGCCAAACTCAGATGACTGCGGAAAGCGCGAAATATGCGGCGTACCGTCAAAGTTCGCGTAGCTCGGAGCCAGGCCTGTCTCCGGATTCGTAGTCTTCAAAAAAAAGCCTCGGCTCGTCTCAGCCGCCCGCATCCAGAAGTCGCGATCCTCCGCGGTCCCCAACGCGCCCACAGTTCATAGAATGCAGGCAGGTGATAGGACGGATCTGTGAACGGCTCCGGCATGATCTCCGGCACAAACAGGATCATCGGCGGATCGAGATTCACCATCGGCCCAACGCTATGCGGTCCATTCTTGCCTTGCGCCGTGATCACTGCCCGATGCACCATGGCCGTCAGCAGCTTCTCCGCCTCCGCGTGGTAGTCATAGATCCCCTGCCCGCCCGGCCAGCGGTTCGCTGCAAACAACAACGCCATGGCGAAATACGATTCCCCATCGGGCGCAGCGCCTTCTGAGTTGTGTGTCCCATCCGTCTTGCACGACCACGCGAAGAATTGATAGCTCGGCGCCTTCGGGTCCGGGATATACATATAAGTCTTCGCCCAATTCCAGAGGGCGTCGAACTCCTTCTTCTTGCCCAGTTGGACCGTAATCATCATCCCGTACGACATGCCTTCGGTGCGCACATCGTCGTTGGCCCAGTCGGTCACATACATCAGCGGCCCATTCGCGTTGCGGCCCGCCGCAAATGCGATCGCCTGCGTCTGCGGGTCGCCATGAAAGAGTTGCCGATACGCGGCGTTCACCTTCGCCTGAATCTTGCGCTGCGAATGGCCGTCTTCCGCAAACAGATTTCGATAGACACCGTTCGCAAAAGCCCCCGCGCCATCTCGGGCGCGGTCTCTGCCTGCGCCAAAGAAACAGCGGCAGCCAGCAGCAGCCGAGCCACCAGGGAACACCATCTCCTCCGAATATCGAGCAAGCTCGACCCTCCCCGCGCGACCCAACTGAAGCGATTTACTTAACGTCAGAAGTATCGCGCAAGTTCGTTAAGCCTGGCAAACAGCCCGACCGGTCTCACAAATGGCTTTGTGAAAGGGCACGACTTTACTTCATGCCGCGAAGGTCAATGGCTTTGTGAAAGGGCACGACTTTAGTCGTGCCGCAAAGATCGCATAAATCGCTGGGCTTTAGCCCCTGAGGGGTGCCTTTCGCGGTGCTAGACCATTTATGAGACAGCTTCTTGTGTCCCGAGTCTGGAGTCCGCACCACAAATGCGCTGTCATCCTGAGCATAAGTCGCCGCAGCGACCGGAGTCGAAGGATCTGCGGCTGCTCTTTGCGAATTATGTCATGAACTTCACACTCACTACGCTGGATTTCAATAACCCATGATCCCATCGTTCGTCAGATCCAGCAGCGCGGTCGCGAGCAGATCAATGTTGCCGGTGCCGAAAATGCGAAGCGATATCCGGCCAGAATTCGCGGAAGGTGTTGGTCAGAGCATCGCGCCCAGTGCATAACCATACTTCTCCGAGAGATCGTCGATATTCCGGTCCGCGCTAGGATAGTAGGAGAGCGAGATCCCTTGAGAGATGCCGCGCCCCAGGATTTCGGAAGCATTGAAGGTGTCATGCCCCTGGTAGTTGGGAGTGATCAGCACGCGCGAAGCTGCGTAGATGCCCCGCTTCAGAAAGGAGCCATGTCCCTTGGTGTAGTACCGCTCGTCTTCGTGAAAAGCGGTTGGCAGCACAAAGATTACCCAGTAGTTGCCATCCGTCTTGTCGGCAAAACCGCGCCAGTAATATCCCCAAAACCGCCCGGCCCTTTCCCAAGCTGAGGATGCGCATTTGTCCCCTCGGCCAGCAACGACGTGATGCCCACAAATACCAACGACGAATAGTCAAAGCTATTCTGGCTGGCGATCTTGAATGCCTGTTTCGCAGTTGGCGGAGGTGGAATCGCACCCGCACTGACCGCACGGTAATTGGGCATAAGCCCGAGAATTCGCTTCGGTTGCTCCTTCGCCTTCGGATTTGCATCCTGCTTTACGGGTTGCCCCGGAGCGTTCGGCAACTCGGTACCTCCACCGGATTGCGCCGACTTTCTGCGACTCAGTAGAATTTTGCCCGTCCCGTCGAAACGGTCTGCACAACAGACGCCGCCATCTGCGCCGAAACGAAGTTGCCTTGCTGGGCAAATGCAATACTCCCTAACAAAATAAGAGCCGTCTGAAAATGAAAACGCAAAAATATCCTCCAGAGTTTTGGTTGTAGTCGCTGCTATCAAACCGACGCGTGTGAATTCGGTCTTCCTGAGAAGTGCTTGTATTTTCTTTCTGGGGAAAAGGGACTTGAAATACAATTCGCGCAATTGTCGAGTGTGGCTTCTGTATTAGACGAAAGACTCGTCCGGCGGATGCATTTCACTCACAAACAGAGCAAAGGCACGAATCTGCTGGGCATGTCCGCCAGACACACGAAGCCCTCCGGCACTTCCCGGAGGGCTTCACCATCACAATCAACCCAACCTATCCCGTCACAGTCCGCTTCGGCTTTGAGCCCCACAACCCGTAATACGCAATAAACAGGTAGCAGAAAATCGGGATCACGAAGGAGTGCTGAATCCCCATCTTGTCTGCCGCCGCGCCAATCAGGAAAGGAACCACCGCTCCGCCGACCACCGCCGTCATAATCAGTCCCGAGCCCTTGCTGGTCATCGGGCCCAGTCCGGCAATGCCCAGCGCGAAGATATTCGGGAACATGATGGAGTTGAAGAATCCGCACAGCACCAGCGTCCAGATCGCCGTTTGCCCTGTGGTCGAACATCGAAACCACCAGCAGCGCTGCCGCAATAAACCCAAATGCACCCAGCAGCCTTCCCGACTTAATCTTGGTCAGAACCCAGACCCCGAGCAACCGGCCCACCAGCGCGCCAAACCAGTAGAGCGACACAAGGAAGGACGCCGTCTTGGCACTGTCCACGCCCTGGCTCTTGAAGTAGTTCACCGCGATCGATGCCAATCCCACTTCCACGCCGACATACAGGAAAATCCCCACCGCTCCCAAAACCGTGTGGCTGTATCCCCAGATGCTCCGGCTCAAAATCGGATCGCCCTCTTTCGCAGGACGAAACGACTGTGTCTGCATGATTTGAGGCAGGTGCAAAACGCCACGGCAATACCCAGAATCAGCAGTCCCGCGGCAATGGCAAGATAAGGTCCGCGCACCGTGTTGGCGATGGCGGCTTTCGACTCCATCTTCGCCGGATCAGTCAAAATATAGGCGCCGGCAACCAGCGGAGCGATCGTGCCTCCCAGCGAATTCAGGGCCTGGGCCAATGTCAATCGCACCGGAGCGCTATGCTCTGGCCCCAGAATCGCGACATACGGGTTGACTGCTGTCTGCAGCGCCGTTACGCCCGCGCCCACAATAAATACGGCCGCAAGAAACAGCGGAAAACTCACCAGCCTGGCGGCGGGAACGAACAGCAGGCAGCCAACGACCTGGATAAACAGCGAAACCACCATCGTGCGCTTGTAGCCGATCGTTTCAATCAGCTTCGAGGTCGGCGACGAGAACACAAAGTATGCCAGGAAGAACGCCGACTCGGCCAGCATCGCCCAGGCATACGAAAGATTGAAGATCGATCTCAGGTGCGGCACCAGCGCCATGTTGAGGTTGGTGATAAACCCGAAGATGAAAAACAGTGCCGTTACTGTGATGAACGGGCCCAACATAACTCGGCGTGTTTTGCGTCGCTGGTGGTGTGGATCGCGTTGACATCAGAAGTGTTCCCCGCTTCCTCAAAATTGGTAATGCCCGGTAAGGGCATGTCGTGCGCGTCTCGGTTTCTTCGAGACGCGCGGGTCCGGCAGTCAAACGTTTCAGCCGGGCGCGCAGCATCTGGGTCGGTCTCGCCGGCCATTTTGCTGCACACAACACTATACGGGAAACCGCCCCAATGGGAAGCGAGGCCAGACAGCACCCATTCCCGGCTACCTTCGCAGTGCCTTTTTCAGCTATCCTCATATGAAAAGCAAGGAGATACACGTGGCCATTGCAACCATGAACAGCGCCAGGCTTCAAAAAGTATTGGCAGCCCTTGAAGGCAACTGGCAGGCGGAGATGGAGGGATACCACACCTACCAGGCTTTGGCCGACCGCGATACCGACCCGGTCCGCGCCCAGGTACTGCGTCACTTGGCCGGGGCGGAATGGGAACATGCCGAGCTCTGGCACGGCCGCATCGCCGAGTTGGGCGGAACGGAGCCCGCTTATCATGGCAGGCCCGGCGGCGAGGCGGACTCGCTCGCCAATCGCGCCGGCGGCATCCGCATGGCTCTTCGTCGGCTCGAAATCGAAGAAAGCCGGCACATTGCCAGTTACGGTGAACAACTCAAGGCCCTCGGCGACGAAGGCTCCATCGCCATACTCGAACATGTTATTGAAGACGAAAAGGATCACTACCGCGAACTTGGTTCGCTCCTGCGCGGCCATTACACCGCCCCCGCCGGCGCTCCCAAAATCGAAGCAAAAGCCGTACTCGAAGAGTTGCTCGCCAAGCGCAATCAGGGCCGCAAGCAGCCCGGCGCCTGGATCGGCGACGCGATCTATGGCGTTAACGATGGCCTCGGCGCCATCTTCGGCATCGTCTCCGGCGTCTCTGGCGCCACCGCCGGAGACAGCAAATACGTGCTGCTCGCCGGCCTCTCTGGCATGATCGCTTCAGCCCTCTCCATGGGCTCCGGCGCTTACCTGGCCGCCAAAAGCGAGCGCGAAATCTACGACGCCGAAATTGCCCGCGAACGCGAAGCCATCCGCATGAACGGCCCCGAAGCCCGCGAGCTCCTGTCGCTCTACTACCAGGTCAAAGGCCTCCCCGAAGCCGACGCCCTCCACATGGTCAACCACATCGCCAATGATCCCGACCAACTCCTGCGCGCTCTCTCCTCCGAGCGCCTGGGTTCATCTGAAGGAGTTGCTTTCCAACCCCCTCGTCTCGGCCAGCTCCGGCGCGCTGTCCACCGCAGTCGGCGCGGCCATCCCCATCATCCCGTTCTTTTTCCTCAGTGGCGTTCCGGCAGTTGTTGCGGCCGCCATCATCTCCCTCGCAGCGCATTTTGCCGTGGGCGCAGCCAAGAGCCTTATCACCGTCCGCTCCTGGTGGTCCTCCGGCTTCGAAATGACCGTCGTCGGCGCCGTAGAAGGCGCAGTCACCTATGGCATCGGCATCCTCCTCGGCAAAGGCGGAGTCTAACCGCAAAAAAACCTCATGCCATGTATCAGGGCACGACTTCAGTCGTGCCGCCACACGCCCAAAACAAACTGGGGCTCTACAGGCTGCAGAAAGACTCGTCCCAGTCGAGATTGACGAAGGTTTTGTAACAGGGCATGGCTTCAGCCGTGCCGCAAACGCAAGAGAATGAAAATAAGGGAAGGGCTTTAGCCCCTGCGGGACGCTCTCACGCCGATTCCCCCGCTATTCCTCCTTTTTCCGCAGCCTGTTTAGCCCCGGCTCTCAACTCCACAAAAAACGCCCACCCCCGCAATGCCTTTAGAATGATCTCGTCTTTTGCCACCCGGAGAGTTCATGCTCAAAAATTCGCTTTCCCTGTTTGCCTTCGTCCTTCCGCTCCTGCCGTGCATCGCCACGCCAGCCCAGACCAGCTCCGACATTGACATTCAGTCCAATGTCACGATGAAGACCCGCGATGGCGTCACCCTCCATGCGGACATCTATCAGCCGGCCGTCGCCGGTTCCTATCCCGTGCTCCTCACCCGCACCCCCTACAACAAAGAAAATGCCGCCGATTTCGGCCGCATGGGAGCGCTGCGCGGCTTCATCGTCGTCATCCAGGACGTGCGCGGCCGCTACACCTCCGAGGGCGAATGGTATCCCTTCAAAAACGAGATCAACGACGGCTACGACACCGTCGAATGGGCAGCCGCCCTTCCCCACTCCAACGGTAAAGTCGGCATGTTCAGCGGCTCCTATGTCGGCGCCACTCAGATGCTGGCAGCCATCAGTCATCCTCCGCATCTCGCCGGCATCTGTCCCATCGTCACCGCCAGCAACTACCACGAAAACTGGACCTACCAGGGCGGCGCCTTCGAGCAGTGGTTCGACGAGTCATGGACCTCCGGCCTCGCCCAGGACACCCTCAACCGCGCCATCCGTGACAGAACCAATGCCCGCGTCGGCGACACGGTATTGCCCCTCAATGACTACCCCGTTTTCAACATCGACAAAGGCCTCGCCGGCGCTGAGCTGACCCACGCTCTTGCTCCCTATTTCCACGACTGGCTCGCCCATCCCAACTACGACGACTACTGGAAGCAGTTGTCGATCGAAGAGAACTATCCCGACATCCAGGTGCCTTCACTCACAGTCGCCGCATGGTACGACCTCTTTCAGGGCGGCTCGCTCGAGCAACTACATGGGCCTCAAGGCACACGCCGGCAACGAGGCCGCCCGCAATGCCCAGCATCTCGATCGTCGCCATCGGCGGCCATTCCGGCTCGGGCCGCAAGGTCGGCGAAGTCGACTTCGGTCCCGACGCATCCTTCGACGAAAACGCCGTCACCCTCGATTGGTACGACTACCTCTTCAAGGGAAAGCAGAATGAATTCGCCACCAGCAAGCCCGTCCACATCTTCGTCATGGGCGAAAACAAATGGCGCGATGAGGAGTCGTGGCCACTCGAACGCGCCAAAGAGACGAAGTATTTCCTCCACTCCGCGGTAAGGCCAACACCGCCTCAGGCGACGGAGCGTTATCGACCGAAGCGGGCCATCCTCAATCGACCGGACATTTCACCTACGATCCCGGCAATCCCGTGCCCACCGTCGGCGGTCCGCTATGTTGCGATTCCATCCATCTTGCGCCCGGAGACCCCGCGATCAAAAAGACGTTGAAGCCCGCCCCGACGTGCTGGTCTATTCCACGCCTCCCCTCGATCAGGACACCGAAGTCACAGGCCCGGTAACACTTGATCTCTACGCCAAATCTTCCGCCGTCGACACCGATTTCACCGCCAAACTCGTGGATGTGTGGCCCAACGGCCTCGCACAGAATCTCACCGAAGGCATTCTCCGCGCTCGTCTACCGCGAATCCACCACCGCGCCCATTCCCATCGTTCCCGGCAAGGTCTACGAGTACAAAATCGACGTGTGGTCCACCAGCAACGTCTTCCTCAAAGGCCACCGCATTCGTCTAGAGATCTCCAGCAGCAACTTCCCGCGTTTCGATCGCAACCTCAACACCGGCAAAACCGCCGCGGATAGCTCGGAATTCGTGAAGGCCACCAACACCATCCTCCACGACAGCCCAGCACCCCAGCGCCTTTTGCTGCCGGTCGTGCCGAGATAGAAGCCCGGTGCCCCGAGTCTCGCTTTTCAAAGGGAGCCCAGGGGCCGTGCAAGGTAATTCGCGGCGGAAGCGCCGTCTAGCTCAACCGCCTATGGAGCGCTATGACCGGCACACTGTAGCACGCCCAGGTAGGCGCTCCACGGACCGACTACGCCACGATACTGGTGGGCCATCACGCGGGAAAGTTGATGCAGATGAGTGAGGTCATGAACGGCCCATGTCGCCAGAAGTTGCGATAGCGTGATCACTCCCAATGCCGGATGCTTTCCTCGTCGTGTCAAGTCTTCCTGCTGTAAATTCAGTGCATGCAACGCTGCTAGATTTTCGCTGCGCAGGCGGGTGAAATCGTCCAGGAGTTGCTCCAGCGACTTGCCTTGACTCTCTTTCAACTGCGCAAAGCGATCAAAGGGATCAAACGGCCGCGCTTCGCCGTCCTCCAGCACGATCCGAACCCGCGGCATCCAGTCGCTGCGCTCCGCGAAGACCAAGTGGCCCATAACGTCGAACGCACTCCAGGTATCTTTTCCTTCGGTGCCGCGCACCCAAATGCTGGGCAGCCCCCGCAACAACGCATTCAGGGTTGCAGGAGTGCGGGTGAGAACCGCGACGGCTTCGACCGGGTTGAATTCCGTCAAGCTTGCCATGCCTACATAATGCACGTCCCACACCTTGGACTCAAGCGACGAAGTTGAGTCGCCTGAAAACTCCTAGCCAATTCGGCGTCACCATCTCTGGTGACCTGGCAATGGTCCCGCACGCCAAACCGGACACAACTCGAAAACAGGGATTACTTCCGAATCGGCCACCAACCAACCGAAACCCCAAAGCCCTGTCATCTTGAGTGGAGGTCGCCGCGGCGACCGGAGTCGAAAGATCTGCGGTTGCTTTTCGGGTTATGTCCGAGTTGTCCACGACCCGCCCAGAACCCTACCCTTGGCCAACCTAAAGATAAACCTGAAGCCCTCGCATTCACCCATACGCAGTCGCGTGCACGATCACATTGTGTAGTTTGGAATTGCGATCTTGTTTAGGTGATCAGTTCTGAGGTGTGTGGGAAGTTCTGATGAACTCAATTCTGCCTTTGTCGGTGTCGATGGTTCCCCTCATCTTGTCGCCATCTACAGTCACTTCGCATCTGTCGAACGCAACATTTCGCCCTGGTTGAGGGTGTGTCCAGATTGTCAGCTTGTTCCCCTTGAGCGCAAGAGTGATGGGAATTGGGTCACTCTCGCTCGGTCCCAGCCAGCCGGTCACTTGATCGCCGTTCTGGGTGAATGCTGCCACACCGTGGATCTCTCCGTCAGACGCGGAAATTCTGACGTCCCATCTTCCCGTAACATCCGCGGCCAGAGCCGAAGGAGTCCACAATGCAAATAACAGACTTAAAGACAGCAGACCTCGCAGCATACATTCCTCCTACATGAACAACGCTGCAGAAGGACAGTGGTTAACAGGCGTGCATCCTCGAAGGTGCCATGCTGAGCGACAGTTCGGACAGAACGCTTTTCGGAGTAGTGAATTGCAATGCTTCTGTTCGATCTCCGTTGCTATTTAGATGGGGCCAAGTAGCTGAGTTCCGCAGCGAACTTCCAAATGCTGAATTCAGTGCTCTCGATTGGCGGCTGCAACCCGCCTTGTACTCATCGGCTGTCATGCCCTTCAATGCACCGAGATCAGCCCAGCCTTTCATTCCCAGGTAGGTATGAATCTCATTGCTGGGTGTCGCCAACCGCCGCTCCGGAAGCAGTGGGCTTACGCCTGAATAAAAATTCCCTTGCGCGCACGTTCCACTTATGTGTTACATTCTGTAACACTATGAATAGTTGCGCAATTTTGAGTCACGATCCGAACGGCGGCTGTCTCACGGTCCATGCGCAAACAGGCTCGGGCAACATACGCGTCTACAGAGGAACGCAGCACAGAGTGATGGCCCTCCGGGAGTGTGCTCGGAAAGCGGGCGCGGAATTCCTGTGGTACGTGACATGCTTTCTGCAGTGCAATCCGAAGTGTGTGGAGGTTAGGCCATGAGAGTTCTGCTGCAGGATCTGGGTTATGCGTTCCGCCAATTGCGCAAGACTCCGGGGTTCACCGTTACCGTGCTGCTCACGCTCGCGCTCGGCATCGGTGCCAACTCGGCCATTTTCACGCTGGTCAATGCCATTCTGCTCCATAACCTGCCGGTAACCGATCCCAAAACCCTTGTCCGCCTCGGCGACAAAGACGACTGCTGCGTCAACAGCGGCTGGAACGACGAGGGCGACTACTCGCTCTTTGCCACAGACACCTATTACATGTTCAGGAAGAGCCTGCCGGAGTTTGAAGAGCTGGCCGCGATGGAGTCCGGTTACGCCTGGCGGCCTATTACTGTCCGCCGCGCCGGACCCCAGACCGTAGCGAAATCCGTCATGGGAACCTTCGTCTCCGGTAACTACTTCCGCGTCTTTGGTCTTTCGCCGGCGGCGGGCCGGCTCTTTGTGGATGCCGACGACCAGAAGGGCGCACCGATTACCGCCGTGATGAGCTATGACGCATGGCAGCAGGATTATGCAGGCGATCCGAAGCGTGGTGGGAAGCGCGTTTTACATCAATACCAAGCCGGCCACAATCATTGGTGTTGCGCCAAAGGGATTCTACGGGGATCGCATCGATACCAATCCGCCCAAGTACTTTCTTCCCATGAATTCGATGGATGGAGTCATCGGTGCGCCGTACTTCACCGAGCCCGACACTCAGTGGGCCTATATCATCGGCCGCGTAAAGCCGGGAACTTCCCTGCCGGCCCTCCAGGCTAAAGTCAGCACGCTGCTCAAGCAGCAGTTTGCGCCGCTCAAGACATTTACCGATGAGCGCGCCAAGAAGGTTCTTCCCCGCACCCATGTGGTGCTCACTCCGGGCGGCGGCGGTATCCAGAACATGCAGGAGGGTTACAAGGACCACCTGAATCTGCTGCAATGGATCGCCGCGCTGGTCCTTCTCGTCGCCTGCGCCAATATCGCTAATCTCCTGCTGGTGCGCGGCATGAGCCGCCGCGCGGAGCTTTCCATCCGCTCAGCACTTGGCGCGCAGCGTAGCCGCATCGTGCGCCAACTCCTAACGGAAAGCATCCTTCTCTCGGGTATGGGCGGCCTGCTCGGCCTCGTCATCTCCTATCTCGGAGCGCACGCGCTGCTGGCGCTCGCCTTTCCCAATCAGCAAAACATGCCGGTCGCCGCTTCGCCATCACCGCTGGTCATCGGCTTCGCCTTTGCGCTCTCGTTGGTTACGGGCATCGTCTTTGGCCTTGCGCCGGCACTGATGGCCGCGCGCACGCAGCCCGCTGAAGCCCTGCGCTCCAACGCGCGTACGACTGCCCACGGAGCATCCTACCTGCAGCGCGCACTTGTTGTCCTGCAGGCCGCGCTCTCCCTCGTGCTCCTGGTTGCCGCGGGCCTCTTTGCGCAGAGCCTCAACAAGGCCGAGAACGTGGACATGAAACTGGATGCGACGAACCGCTACATCGCCCACATCAATCCTCAAGCCGCCGGCTACAAGAACACAGAGGTCGAGCCCCTCTACCAGACTATCGTGGACCGCTTCCACGCCATTCCCGGCGTTCTCAAGGTTGGCGTTGCCACTTACACCCCAATGGAGGAGAACAATTGGGGATCTGGCGTAAAGATTCAGGGCGAGCCGGATCTGAACAAAGGCGCGTCCTGGGTGAAAGGCACCCCGGAATACTTTGACTCCGTCGGCACCCGCGTCGTCATGGGCCGCGGCTTCACGTCGCAGGACACGATGAATGCGCCGCCCGTCGCCGTCGTCAACCAGGAATTCGCCAAGCTGTTCTTCGGCAACCGCAACCCCATCGGGCATCGCTTTGGTTTTTCCGGTCCCGGTCAGGCCGGCATGGATGGGGCGCATGAGATCGTCGGCGTGGTGGAAGACACCACATACACCAGCGTCTACTGGAAAAACCATACGATGTATTTCCTGCCGCTTACACAGCCCTGCTGCAACGTGAAGGACCCCACCTACCCTCTCGACAAAGACCAATCCATGTACGCGGGAGCACTGGTTATCCAAACCGGCCGCCCTGTTCCCGGCTTTGAAAAGATCGTCGGCGACACCCTTGCAAGCATCAACCCCAACCTCACTATCGTAAAGTTCCAGACATTCCAGCAACAGATTGACGACCGCTTCATCGAGGAGAGGCTGATCGCGCGCCTCACTTCTCTCTTCGGTCTGCTCGCGCTTCTGCTCGCCGCCATTGGCCTCTACGGCGTCACGGCGTACACCGTCGTCCGCCGCACGCCGGAGATCGGCATCCGCATGGCTCTGGGAGCGGCGCGCGGCCGCGTCATCGGAATGGTCATGCGCGGAGCCATGCTCCAGGCCGTCGCCGGACTCGCTATCGGCATCCCGGTGTCAATCTTCTGCGTGCGGTATGTCAAGTCGCAGCTTTATGAGATCACCAGCGTGAATGTGCCGGTCATGACCATCGCCATTGGAGTGCTGGTGCTCTCTGCTGCCATTGCAGGCATCATTCCGGCGCGGCGCGCGGCCTCCATCGACCCCGTACGGGCCTTGCGCGTTGAATGAGCTGCGCCTTCGTAACCAGTCTTTGGCCAATTGCACTGCGCCGCGCAACAAACTCATCGCTCATTCGAGGATTCTGAAGGGCCAATCGTCCAATTCGATTCGATGCCCGGCTTGGCTGAAAACTAGGCATCAGCAGATTCCGGTGGTATAACCG
>CAVQZQ010000079.1:0-56823 GCA_963718435.1 uncultured Acidobacteriota bacterium
CGTTTACCGCACCGCCCATCAGCTCGGCATGCGTACCACCGCTACCATGATGTTTGGTGTGGCCGAAACATTTTTTGACTCAGCGCATTAGCGACTTCGAAGTTGTCTCGGAAGCTGCAGGAAGAAAACTGCGGGTTCACCGCCTTTATCCCCTGGAGTTTCCAACCCCGGCAACACCGCCCTCGGCGGTCGCGGTATGGGGAAGAGGCCACGTCGGTTGAGTATTCGAAGGTGCTGGCGATCGTCCGTCTCTCCATTTCGGATAACATCGAAAACGTACAGGCAAGCTGGGTCACTCAGGAGCCTCTAGCTCCTCTAGTTAGAACTTTGTTCTTACTCGAGGACCTTGAGGCCCTGAGTGACCCAGCTTGCCTGTACGTTTTCGATGTTATCGAGATGGAGGCGGGCGATGGCCAGCACCTTGAGATATTCAACCGACGTGGCCTCTTCCCTTCCGCGACCGCCGAGGGCGGTGTTGCCGGGTTGGAAACTCCAGGGGATAAAGGCGGTGAACCCGCCGGTTTCTTCCTGCAGCTTGCGGACGACTTCGAAGTGGTTGATGCGCTGGTCGAATGTTTCGCCGACACCGAACATCATGGTAGCGGTGGTACGCATGCCGAGCTGATGGGCGGTGCGGTGGACGTTGACCCAGTCCTCGGTGCGGCATTTGAGGCGTGCGATGCGGAAGCGCACATCGTCGTCGAGAATTTCGGCGCCGCCGCCGGGGATGGAATCGAGGCCCGCGTCGCGGAGGCGAGAGATGGTGGTGCGCAGGTCGAGGTTGGAGTACTCGGCGATGGCGAGGATTTCAGAGGCGGAGAGACAGTGGAGCCAGATCTGCGGGAAGCGCTGCTTGATGCCGCCGAAGAGGCGCTCGAACCAGTCGATCTTGAGGTCGGGGTGAAGGCCGCCCTGCATGAGGACGCCGGTGCCGCCCATCTCGATGGTTTCGGCGATCTTCTCGTAGATTTTTTCGAAATCGAGGATGTAGCCTTCGTCGGAGCGCGGGATGTTTTTCCTCTTTGGGAGGGGCCGGTAGAAGGCGCAGAAGGTGCAGTACTCGGTGCAGAAGTTGGTGTAGTTGATGTTGCGATCGATGATGTAGGTGACGACGCCCTCGGGGTGGAGGCGTCGGCGGACGGCGTCGGCTTCGAAGCCCAGCCCGATGAGGTCGGGGGAGTGGAAGTAATCGAGCGCCTGCTGGCGGGTCAGCGACATAGGTTGATTCTACCAACCTTCCAGCCCAGCGACGAAGACGTGTCGCCTGAAGCCCCCGGTGCGGCACGTTTTGGACTGAGTGAGCGAGGCTATTTACCTGAGCGATTTCGGAAGAGAAAGACGCCACGGCTCTGTACTGGGCGCTTTTGAGTGCGGGACAGATTGGAGGCTGTCGAGATTCCGCTGAAGAGAACTAGGGAGTCCCAGAAGGCGCGGAGGCGGCCTTTCTTTTGGTTGGTCACGGGGGAAGAACCTCACCACTTGGCTCTGGTTGGGACATCGTTACACCCTCTCATTCGATCGTGACTGAAGCGGGGAGTTGCACAATCTTTCGAGGGGGACGGCGGCTGACTGGTTTGGCTCCGATGGAAGCCATCATTTGGGTAATTCGGGCTTCGGGGCGGATTTTGGAGCCGTCTGGGGCTTCTTCGGCGGGCTCGAGATGCCGAGGCTCATCAGGAAGAACTTCAGGCCACTGCGAATCGAGGCAAGTACGCTCATGTTTGCAATTCTCGCTGATTGGGCTTTGGCTTGTCCGGTTTACTTTTGTGCAGAGGGCGCGATCGGAACTGCCACGGGCTCAGGGCTGCCGCTCAAACTTTGCAACGCGGCCGGGGGCAGAGGCTTGTTGGCGTTTGCCAGCAGCATGGTCACCTGCCACACTTGCGTATCGTTCAACTGGGTTTTGAAGTCGGGCATGCCGCTGAGGCGGATACCGTTGAAGACCTTCCAGTAGGTTTCGCCCGGGGGATCATCGCTGACGCCGACGACGTCGCCGCGGCGATGTTTTTCCCAGAGCGGCGGAGCGCTGGGGAACATGTTGTCGCCGAAGTTGGAGGTCTTGCCATGGGTGCCGTGGCATACAGCGCATTTGTCCATGGAAATGTGGGCGCCGGCGACCAGAGTGGCTTCATCGGGCTGAAGGGGGGGCATCTGCACCATTTCGCGATCGATGCGCGCACTGAGAGGAACGTTCGTAACCAGGGCCTCGTTCGGGAAGGGCGGTTCAGTCACGGCCACGGGTACATGGCCAAATTTCAGGTACACCAGGGCTGCGACCGGTACAAGAAGAACTCCGAGAACGATTCCAAACAGAATGCGAAACATAATGGATGACGCCTCCGTTGTCTTTCAATCCTAGAGCATCCGGAACGAACCAGCGAAAAGCTGGTCACTGAATTCTCTTCATTTGGAAAGATTTGCTGTACAAGTGTAATTGGATTTGCGCCAATTGGGCGCAAGCCGCGTGGGCCCGCCAAGGCCGACTGCCATCCCCACTCATCATGAGGACCTTTCGATGACCGATGACTTGAAGATGAATCGACCGGCACAAGGCGCCACCGCCAAGCCTTTACGGCCTCGGAGACTTGGCCGCAAGGCGATCAAGACCGACAGCCGAACCCTGAGGCTTGCCAAGTATTTGACGGCCGCGCTTCCGCCTCCGCCGCCCACCGCCGACTGGACCACGGGGATCACGGGGTGGGGCATGATGCTCAACGATCAACTCGGCGATTGCACGATTGCCGGAGCCGCGCACGCGGTGCAAGTGTGGACTGCGAACACAGGCGGCGCGGTGACGGTAGCGGATTCGGTGGTCGAGAGCTACTACGAGAACTGGGACGGGTACGTGCCGGGAAATGAAAGCTCCGACACGGGCGGGATTGCACTGGATGTCCTGACTAAGTGGCAGAAGCAGGGGTTCAGCGGTCACGCGCTGATGGCCTTCGCCGATGCCACGCCTTGGAACCTCGATGAGATTCGCCAATCGATCGCATTGTTTGGAGGAGTCTATATCGGGCTGGCGCTTCCGTCGTCGGCGCAGAATCAGGATGTGTGGGACGTGGTGCCGGATGGAGGGGACAGCGCGACAAAAGGAAGCTGGGGCGGCCATTGCGTCTTTGTGCCCAAATACGACGAGAACGGCTTTACGTGCATCACCTGGGGACAGTTGCAGACCATGACGCTGGCGTTCTGGAATGAATACTGCGATGAGGCCCACACACTGCTGGGTCAAGACTGGTTGAGTGCCAAGGGGTCACCTGCGGGGTTCAACGAGGCCCAATTGCAGGCCGACCTGCAGGCGATCAAGTAGGGTTGTGCGAGGCGAACCGGGTCGCGCTGCGTCCAAACCAGAGCGGGTCCACCCATGACGCTGCCCCAAGATGGTTTAATACCTAAGGGGGAGCCCTGCATGCGGGTGCTTCCGTAATGTCGTGGAGGTATCCCGAAAGCGATGTATTTATTCCGTCGTCTTGCCCTTTTGCTGGTGTTGATTTTGCCAGCCGCGCACGTCCTACTGGCACAAAGCTCAAGTTCCAGCAACAGCCCAGAAACGCAAGACCAGGCTCAGCAGCCCACTTCCGATGAGGCAAAGGGGCAGATCAGCGTACAATCACGCATCAAGGCGCGCCGGGAACAGCGCCGCGCGCAGGCGATCCGGGACACTTACTCGCATCTTTACGAGGCGTTCGTCGGCGGGGACTACCTGCGGTTCAGGCCGGGCCCGACTCTTCAACGTGTGACTCTCTATTCGTGGGATACGGCCTTCACGCGTTACTACGGCGAAAAGCTGGGTGTGACGCTGGATGGGCGCGGGTACTACGGAACTCCGTTCACGTATCCGAACGCCACCAATATCACGCGGCCAGCGATCAGCCAATACGGCGTGCTGGCGGGGCCGACCTACCGCTTTTATCTGCGTCCGCGCTACTCTGTTGCGGGGCGCGTGATGGGCGGCGTAGCCTTCGGCAACTTCTCAGGGGACACCAGCGGCAATGGAACCGCAGCGCTGGGTCTCTATCCCGACTCAACGACCTATGCGATCAGCGCGAGCATGCTTGGGGAAGTGAATGTCAGTCCGAGTTTCTCGCTGCGCCTGGGGCCGGAGTACTACGGCACCGGCTTCGGATCGACGATGCAGAACAGCCTGGGCTTCACGTATGGGTTTGTCGTCCGATTCGGGAAGCAGTGACGAAGAAGGGGAGAGCAACACAGGTACTTGCCATCCGAAATGGCGCTGAGCCGGCTTAACCACATGACGGTCAAGCATCCAGCGGCGCGTGTTTCGTAGTGCCTCAAACGAACTCATAAATTAGAACTGGTTGCATAAATGTTGCTCGACGAGCGAAGGAGCTTCCCTCAGGGGCTTCTTCTATGAGACGGCTGGTTGAGTCAAGGTGTTTTTGCTTTTTCATTCATTGGCGTTTTTGCTTTTGCGGTTGCAATTGTCTTTGGAATTCATCTCGGGCTTCTATGCGCACTCGAATTGAGCCGCTGTGGGCTCGGTGCCTGTTGGGACCCGATGGTGATGAATTGGGGCTGCTATCTAAAGCACGGCCTGTGACGGCCAAGCCACTGAACGCAGTCACCCGGACGCGAGATTGTTTTGCCTTGACCACCTGTTGCTAAACCTGTTTGCCTTCCTTGGCGTTTCGGATCGAGCTTTGCTTCAGGCTACGGTTGCAGTCGTTGCCGGTTGTGGAAAGGATTGGAATCTTTCGCCGCTGCGCCACATACTGTGCAGCATCACCGCGAGTTTGCGGGCCACGGCCACGATGGCGCGTTTTTTACCTCGTTTGCCTCCGCTGGCAGCCAGCCTCAAGCCCCAGCGGCGCAGTGCCGAGTCAGGACCGAAGCGGCCCAAGATGTATTGCGCCGACTGCACCAGCAGACTGCGCAGGTAACTGTCACCGGTCTTGGAGATACGCTTCTGCGGGTCCGAGTCGCCCGACTGGCTTTGCCCGGGACGCAGGCCCAGAAACGCGCCCGCAGAGCGGTTACTGGCCGCATCCGGCCGATCCAGAGTGAGCACATAGGCGGCCGCAACCAGCGGCCCTACTCCCGGCGCGGTGCGCAGGACTCCGATCTCCGGATACTTGGCTGCCAGCCTTTCGATCTGCCGATCCATAGCGCCGATCTGGACGTTGAGCAGGGCGATCTGCTTGAGCAGCGGGAGGGCTACTGCCGCCAGAGCAGGTGGAATCGATGGCCGCACGCGGACGGGGAGCGATTCGGTGGAACAGGCCGGCAAGCGACCGCCGGAGCTCTTGACCAGGCCGCGCAGCGCGTTGACGATCATGGTCCGCGCACGCACCAGCGTGGCACGCGCCTGGATCAGGTTCAGGTCTTGCTGCCGCTCCAGGCTGCGGTGCTGGACCGGCGAGAGCAGCTTGGGATCGTGGGCCGCAAACCGGGCCAACAGTTCGGCGTCGTTGCGGTCGTTCTTTGATTCGCTGGCGGTGATAGCGGAAATCTTGCGCGCGTTGGCTACGATCAGTTGGTGGCCCAAGGTCTCGAGCAGCCGGCTGACCCAGGGCGAATGTGTGCCGCACTCCAACGCGATCCGCTGGCGTGGCTCGCCCTCGAAATGCCGCCGAAAGGCGGTCTCGGTGCTCTGAATGCGCCCTTCCTCGACCACCTCGCCCATATCGTTCAACAAACAGTAATGGCTGTACCGGTCGCCAATATCCAAACCCACGGTCATCGATGGCTTGTCCTTCGCGATTTCCATTTGCAGTAACACTTTGTTAACCTTCTTCATCGGCTGGTCTCCTCTAGCACCTCGAGTGCGCTGCGGTCAGCTTAGCTGCTCCGCGAGACCAGCCGTCTCATCCCATCTAAAGCCACGGATTCTATGCGTCTCTGACGGCACGGCTGAAGCCGTGCCCTTTCAAAACTCCATTTATGCAACCAGTTCTAGGCATTTTCATTAGAGGAGCAGTGTGAACATCGAGACCAGGGTGACGAAGCGGATCTCAAACGAAGCGGGTGCAATCCGAACTCCGAAGGGTTGAGCCTTCAAGTCTCGTTTGAATTAATCGACTTGCAAGTCCTTGTCGATGGAGTTGCGGACCGGAATTATTGTTATGGCTGTCTCCGATTCAGAAATCGTTCCCCGGTCGAGCTTTAACTTGACAGCCTCTTGAGACGGGCTTAAGGTTTCGCCTCAGTAAATTGATCTCACGACGGCCATCCCCGAAATTCACACATTGAACACGGTTTTTATGCAGTTCGTCCCAAGTGGCACGTCTCCGGGATCCTAGCGACAATTTGGAGGTCACCATGATTTGTGCAGCAGGAAAGCTGTGCAGTGGGTTAGCAACGCTTGCGCTGGCCCTTTACTTTTCAGCGACGGCCTATGCCCAGGCGGATAGCTCGTTCTCCGCGATTTCCGGCAGTGTCAGTCGCACAACCGACGTCGACACGGGCGCGTTCAGCAGCCGGCGGATGACAGTCGACGTGGTGCTGGCACCCCGAAACGGGTCGGAACTCTCGAACCTATTAACGGAACTCTACGACACGAATAGCCAGAGCTACGGTCATTGGCTAGCCAAAGGAGAGTTCAATTCACGTTTTGCCCCAAGCAAAGAACAGACCACCGCAGTCACGAATTATCTGCGGGAAAGTGGATTGGACGTGGAGCAATCTTCGTCCCCGTTTATGGTGCGCGTGAGCGGGCCAAGCAGCGTGGTCGAAGCAACCTTCAGGACGAACCTCCGCAGCTATCGCAATCGGAACGGAATCACTTACTATTCAAACGCGTCGGAAGTTCGTATGCCCAAAGGCGTTGCCTCTGTGGTTCTTGGTGTTGTAGGTCTTTCGAATACCGTGCGCTTTCAATCCCAGGTGGCGCGTTCAAAGAAGACAAATCCGCATGTGCCAAGTTGCGAAGCTCCCTACCCGACTGCGGCGCAGTTTTTCAACCTGGTGAATAACGGAGTTGGGTTTCCTTCCGGTTATGGAGGTGGGCCCGGTTGCAGTGGTCTAACGCCATCGCAGGACAACTCGATCTATGGCGCACCGAATCTCGGGTCCCGTGGCAAGGGGGCCGGTGTTGAACTTGCCGTGTTTGAGCTCTCCGCCTACCAGCACTCCGACATCGCGACCTGGGCAGAGACCTTCTACGGCCCGAGTTACACACCCCCGCTTTTAGACATCAACGTCGATGGGGGTCCGTTGAGCCCTGTCTGCCCTGTGGGCGACGAGTGCCCGCCGAACTTCAATGGGTACGCAGGTGACATCGAAGTCGACGCGGACATCGAGATGCAACTCGCGATCGCACCGAACGTGAGCCATCTCATCGTCTATAACGCACCGAACGATTTCACCGGCCAAACTGAACTGGATCAGTACACGAAAATCGCGAACGACAACATTGCCGATGTAGTCAGCTCCAGTTGGGCGCTATGTGAGAATGACGCCGGTGCTGCTTACGCCCAGGCCGAAAACCTGATTTTCGAACAGATGGCTCTTCAGGGACAGAGTGTGTTCGGCGCCGCTGGTGATACAGGCGCCTTCGCATGCATCCGGAGTGATGGAACAACGATCGCCAACGTTCTTGACCCACCTTCCCAGCCCTGGGTGACGAGTGTCGGTGGCACTTCCCTGGAATCATTCAATCCAGACGCAAACCCAAATCCGAAATACCCGAAAGGCGTGGAGACAGTCTGGAACGATGACAACCTGTGCAACACAAACCCGGACGAAGGCAATTTCCCAGGGTTCTTCTGGTGCGCTGAAACGGGAGCAGGGGGCGGGGGGAACAGCCAATTCTGGGGCCGTCCTATTTATCAGTTTGGGCCCGGGGTCACGAATGCTTTGACGGGGCACGGAAATGGTACAACGCAATGCTCGCTGGCGGCGCTGGGGAAGCCGTGCAGGGAGGTTCCCGACATCTCCGCCAACGCCGATGAGTTCACGCCCTACGCTGAATACTGCACCGGCAGCGCCGCTACCCCGTTCAGCGTATGTGGCAGCTTCAGCGGAGAGCAAACCCCGCCTGGATGGTTCGGCATCGGCGGCACCAGCCTTTCGTCGCCACTTTGGTCGGCGATCATTGCTGACCACGACAGCTTCTGGCGCAGCCGGATGGGGAACGCGAACCCGCTTCTCTACCTGCTTTTTAACCTGGATTCGGATGGGTATTTCAACGACATCACTGGAAAACACAAAGCAACCGACAACAACGGTTTGTTCCCAACCACCCCGGGATTCGATATGGCGACTGGGATCGGAAAAGCCAAAGATGGGGGGCTTAATCACTCTTATCCTGAGAAGAAGTAGAAGACAACGATTTGGGAATGGTCTCATGTGCGTGATTAGGGACCAGGGAATCGGGAATGGCGGCTGACCAGACAATCTGGTGGGCCGCTTCTCAATTGCGGGCTTCAGGCTGCGCAGTCGCCAGCGCAGATGAGGCGAAGCGAGACGCAGTGGTAAATCGCAAATAATAGTTGACCAGGAAATAGTTTTCTCGGTAAATTAAATTCATGAGACAGACGAAAGCTTCTTCGGCGGCGGTGAGCGATCTGAAAAAGCACGTGGGATTCTGGCTGCGCTTCGTCTCCAATCACGTTTCGCACGCATTTGCGCGCAAGCTCCAGGACAAGGGAGTGACGGTTGCGGAATGGGTGGTGATGCGGGAGATGTTCGATGAGGAGGAGACCTCGCCAGGGCTGGTGGCGGAGCGGATCGGGATGACGCGCGGAGGAGTTTCGAAGCTGGTGGACCGGCTGGCGGACAAGAAGCTGGTGACACGGCAGGAGCGCAGCGACGACCGAAGATTTCAGTCGATTGCGCTTACGGTGGCGGGGCGGCGGCTGGTGCCGGCGCTGGCGGCGCTGGCGGATGAGAACGACGAGGAGTTCTTTCATCCGCTCACGGCTCGAGAACGCGCGGAGCTGATCGCCACGATGAAGAAGCTGGTGCGGGCGAACAACCTCGACAAACTTCCAACCGAGTAAAGGAAAAGAGATGAGCAAGCAGGCGATTCACGAAGCAGCGATTGCGACGCAACAGGGGAAGATGACCTTCCCGCAGGTGGTCCAGCAACTTCTGGCGGCGGGAGTGGAGTCGTACCGGGTGGACTTTGCGACGGCGGAGAAGACGCATTACCTCGCAGACGGAACGACGGTGACGGTGCCCATGATCCTGGAGCCGGGACCCGTCGCGGCGGACTTCAACGGCGCGGGGCTGGTGGCGGCGATTCGCGGGGCGCAGGCCGATACGGTGCGCTATCCCGAGTTTGTGAAGCGGTCGACGGCGGCCGGCGTGATTGGATACTGGGCGTTCCTGACTGGAAAAAGGGTGATCTACTTCGGCCGGAAGGGCGAGCAGCATATCGAGGAGTTCCCGAAGGCGAAAGCGAAGGAGTAAGAGGCAGGGGGCGGAAGACGACAATCAACGGCGGCGTGTATGCGGTGCGGGTGGGGAGGTGTCATGGATGGTTGGAAGGGCGTTTTGCCCAATCCTCAGGTCTCAAAGGAGAGACCTGGGGCACCCGGCAGTGCGCGGTTGGAAGGGCGTTTTGCCCAATCCCAGGTCTCAAAGGCGAGACCTGGGGCACCCGGCGAGACTTGGGGCACCCGGCGTTTTGCCCGATCCCAAGTCTCAAAGGCGAGACCTGGGGCACCCGGCAGTGCGCGGTTGGAAGGGCGTTTTGCCCAATCCCAGGTCTCAAAGGCGAGACCTGGGGCACCCGGCGAGACTTGGGGCACCCGGCGTTTTGCCCGATCCCAAGTCTCAAAGGCGAGACCTGGGGCACCCGGCAGTGCGCGGTTGGAAGGGCGTTTTGCCCGATCCCAAGTCTCAAAGGCGAGACCTGGGGCACCCGGCAGTGCGCGGTTGGAAGGGCGTTTTGCCCAATCCCAGGTCTCAATGGCGAGACCTGGGGCACCCGGCCGCAGTTTCTTTTCTGGGGCCACAAATATTAGGTTCGTGAAACCCTAAACGACGATTGAATTTGCTGGTTCATTGCAGGATGGGGATGTTGGCGATGCGCTGCTGCCACTCGGCGGGGCCGGTCTGGTGGACGCTGGTGCCCTTGGAGTCGACGGCGACGGTGACGGGCATGTCTTTCACTTCGAACTCGTAGATGCCTTCCATGCCGAGGTCTTCGAAAGCCAGATTGGCGTGCGCTGGTGATGGCCTTGGAGACGAGGTAGGCTGCGCCGCCGACGGCCATGAGATAGACCGCGCCGAATTCGCGGATGGCTTCGATCGCGACGGGGCCGCGCTCGGCTTTGCCGATCATGCCGAGCAGGCCGGTCTCGGCGAGCATCTGGCGGGTGAACTTGTCCATGCGCGTGGCCGTGGTGGGGCCGGCGGGGCCGATGACTTCTTCGCGGACAGGGTCGACGGGGCCGACGTAGTAGATGAAGCGGTCGCTGAAGTCGACGGGCAGTTTTTCGCCGCGGTTGAGCATGTCGGTCATGCGCTTGTGGGCGGCGTCGCGGCCGGTGAGCAGCTTGCCTGAGAGCAGAAGGACTTCGCCGGGTTTCCACGTGGCGGCTTCGGCGCGGGTGACGGTGTCGAGGTTGACGCGGCGTGCGCCGGAGACGTCGTAGGTGAGCTTCGGCCAGTCGTCGAGCGATGGGCGGATCGAGGTAGACCGGGCCGGAGCCGTCGAGAACGATGTGGGCGTGGCGGGTGGCGGCGCAGTTGGGAATCATGGCGACGGGCAGATTGGCGGCGTGGGCGGGAGTGTCGAGGACCTTCACATCGAGCACGGTGGTGAGGCCGCCGAGGCCCTGCGCGCCGATGCCGAGGCGGTTGACCTTGTCATAGAGCTCGACGCGGAGTTTTTCGGCCGTGGTCTTGGGGGCCGCGGGCGATGAGGTCCTGGATGTCGATGGGGTCCATGAGCGATTGCTTGGCGAGGAGCATGGCCTTCTCGGCGGTGCCGCCGATGCCGATGCCGAGCATGCCGGGCGGGCACCAGCCGGCGCCCATGGTGGGCACGGTCTTGAGCACCCATTCGACGATGGAGTCGGACGGGTTGAGCATGGCGAACTTCGATTTGGCTTCGGAGCCGCCGCCCTTGGCCGCGACGGTGACTTCGACGTGTCGCCTTTGACCAGCTCGGCGCTGACGACAGCCGGGCGTATTGTCCTTGGTGTTCTTGCGGGCGCCGGCGGGGTCGGCCTGCAGGGAGGCGCGGAGCTTGTTGTCGGGATCGAGGTAGGCGCGGCGCACGCCTTCGTCGACCATTTCCTGGAGGTCGAGGGTCGCTTTCGCCGGGCGCAGCCTCGAAGCGGACGTCCATGCCGACTTTGACGAAGACGTTGACGATGCCGGTGTCCTGGCAGATGGGGCGGTGGCCTTCGGCGCACATGCGGCTGTTGATGAGGATCTGCGCCATGGCGTCGTTGGCGGCGTGGGACTGCTCGCGCTCGTAGGCTCTGGCGAGGCTGGTGATGTAGTCGACCGGGTGGTAGTAGCTGATGTATTGCAGCGCGCCGGCGACGCTGGCGATGAAGTCTTCCTGGCGGATGACGGTCATGGGGGTTTCCCTCGAAGCTTCTAGGGTAATGGATGCGGGGCGGAGTGTGCAGGGCGCGGAAAGACAGTTGTAGATAAGCGGAAAAAGAAAATGCGGGTTCCTCCACTCCGCTTGGCTTCGGTCGGAATGACAAATCTCTAACTTGAGCTTGGCCTTCGGTCGGAATGACAAACTTGTTTAAAAGACTAATGCTCAGCAGTATTACGGTGCGGATTCGGTGGGATCGACTTCGGCTCCGGTTTGACGGAATTTGAATTGGAGGGTCCACACGCTGGGGACGGGATGACCACCTGAGAGCGCCGGCTTGAACTTCCAGGATTGCGCTGCCTTCAGAGCCTGGCTGGCGAAATACTTGCTTGGTCCCGCGGATTCGATCTCCGCATTGGAGACATTCCCGGCGGGATCGACTGCCACCCGGATTTTGACATTGACTGCGCCGTGGATGGTCCTCAGCGCGCTTTCCGAAACGTCGGGCGGGATGCGTTGAACGACAGCCCCCTTGAGCACCGCACCAGTTGAGGGTTCCGGCGTTGGACCGGCAGATCGACTCTGGGGTGCGTCTGCCGGGGCCGGTGACTGCTGTGCGGCCGGCGAAGAAGGCCGATCCGGATGACTTCGCATGAGGCTGAACACGATCGCGACAAAGAGAACAACCGCGACAGAGATGAGGATTGGCCAGCGGAGGCGGGCTGGTTTCGTGTCAGCGGTTTTGGCCGGCGCCTGGGGGAGCATGCTGCCGGGATCGAGATGAAGCCTGACGTAGCTGAGAGTGCATCGCCGCGCCGGATCGGGCCGGAGACATTCACGGGCAATATCCGCGAACGGATGCGGGATGGATGCGGGGAGCACCGGTTCTTTCTGCTTCGATTTTTCCCAGACGGGCGGATGTTGGGTGAGAGCTTCGACCAGTGTGACGCCGAGGGACCAGACATCGCTTGCAGCGGAGAAAGTCCCGGTATCGGTTTCGGGAGCGGAGTAGATGTCCTCGGGGAAATGGATGCCGAGGTGGCCGGCACGATGAAGGCTGTCGGAAGAAAGCTTCACCTGGTCGTCGACGACGAGGATGTTCGACGGCTTGAGGTGGCCATGCACGAAGCCTTTCGAATGAAGATAAGAGAGCGCGTCGAGGGCCGGGTCGAGCATCCCCCTCGCCTCAGTGGGCGTGAGAGGGCGCTCGGGAAGAATCTGCGACAGGTCCTCGTCGGAGTATTCAGAGACGGCGTAGAGCACGCGGACGCCGTCGATCTCGCTGCCTCCAGTTTGAAAGAGGCGCATCAGGTGAGGATGAGAAAGGGCGGATGCGGCTGCCCACCCGGCGCTGTGGGCTTCAGCATCCGGGGCATCGGCGGGAATGAGCTTGATGGAGGCTTTCTGCTGCGCACCCTGCAGTTCGGTAAGGAAGACACCACTATACTGCGAGCCGCCTAACCACGTCAGGAGAGTGAATCTCCCGTCGATTACGCGTCCGACCCAGTCACTGCGAATTGCCGCTGTGTTCATGCCGGGACCATTTTATCCGAGCCGGGGTAGGAGGCACGGTTGGAGATCGCGGATTTATTCGGCCGGAGCAATTTGGCCAAGCCTAAATGGACTTGCAGATCTCACACACAGCGCCGGATGCCCTAATCTAAAGGCTATGGACGACTTTGCTGCAGACGAGCTTCCGCCCGAGGGACCGCACACGATTCCCGAGAGCAGGCTAAGATCGGCCTCCGAGCCAATCTTTGATGTGCTGGTGATTGGTGCGGGGCCAACGGGGCTGGCATGCGCTATCGACGCGCAGAAGGCGGGCTTCAGTACGGTGCTGGTGGATAAGGGATGCATCTGCAATTCGCTGTTTCACTATCCGGCACACATGACGTTTTTTACAACGCCGGAGCTGCTGGAGATAGGCGGCATTCCTTTTCCCAGCCCTAATCCGAAGCCTTCGCGCAATGAGGCATTGCAGTATTACAGGCTCGTTGCGGCTTACTACAAACTGGACGTGCGCCAGTACGAGTGCGTGAAAGCCGTGACGGGATCCGATGGGGCTTTCACGGTGCACATGGAGGACCGGTTTGGCCGGCCCGGGAAGTTGGAGGCGCGGAAGCTGATTGTCTCGAGCGGCTATTACGATCTGCCCAACCTGATGGGGATTCCCGGCGAGGATTTGAGCAAGGTGCACCACTACTACGACGATCCCCATCCTTACTGGCAGATGGACGTGGTGGTGATTGGCGGCAAGAACTCGGCGGCGATTGCGGCGCTGGAATTATGGCGCAGCGGCGCGCGGGTTACGCTGGTTTATCGGGGACCGGGGATTCAGCCGCACGTGAAGTACTGGATCAGGCCGGACATCGAAAACCGCATCAAGAACGGCGAAATCACGGCATATTTTCGCTCCAAGGTTGTTGAGATCACCGAGGACACGGTTGAGATCGAGACACCGGAAGGGCGCAAGACGCTGAAAAACGATTTTGTCTTTGCCATGACCGGCTACCACCTGGATTTTGGATTCCTCGAGAGCATGGGGGTGCGATTCGAGGGTCCGGACAAGCTGCCTGTCTGCAATCCCGAAACGCTGGAGAGCAATGTGCCGGGGATTTACCTGGCGGGCGTGATTGTGGCTGGATCGCGCACCAACGAGATTTTCATTGAGAATGGCCGCTTTCACGGCGCGCTGATCGCTCGGGCGCTGGCGACCCGGACGGGATAAGTTAACTCAAGAATCGCAACTCGATTTCGATAAACTAATGGCTCACTCCCAAGGAGGGCTCACGGGTTGCGGATGCGCTTTTGGCCGCGGTCGATTCTATGGCAGATGCTGGCGGGGCTAGTGCTGCTGGAAGCACTGTCGATTGTGCTGTTTATAGGCCTGCTGGTGAGCAGACTATCGAGTGAGCTGCAGGATCGCACGCTGCGGCGCCTTGCCGATCAGGCGAGATCGCTGGCGCTGCAGGCGGGGGAAGCCATCAAGGAGAATCAGCCGGGCTGGGTGGGCCTCACGGTGAAAACAGAGGGCAATTCCCCCAACGTAACCCTTGCCAAAATGACGGATCCGAAGGGCAATGTGCTCTTTGTGAGCAAGGGAAACTCGGAACTCGTGAAGCTGGACCCATCAGAGTTGGCGGAGATCCCGCTGCTGAAAGAGAACCGGGTCAAAGTATTCCCCTACAAGAAAGGAGGGTGGAGAGTGCGGCTCCGATTTACACGCACGGGGACTTGCGCGGGTTTGTCTGGGTGGAGAACAATCCCGCGGGCGTTGATGAAGTTCTCACTGTTGTAGAGCGGCTCACGATTTTGTTCGCGGTCATCTGGATCGTTGCGTCGGTGGTACTGGTGCTGCTTGCGTCGCGGGCGATTACGCGCCCGCTGGCCTTGCTGCACCGAGGGACACGCGCGCTGATGAGAGCGCCGGACAGCAGCGGGTTGTTTCCCTTGCCGGTGAGTGTAGACAACGAGTTTGGGGACCTGATTGAGGCGTTCAACCGGATGGTCGCGTCGATTGAGGAACAGCGCTCAGGGTTGAACGATACGCTTTCGTTGCTGGATTCGATGCTGGCCAACGCGCCGGTTGGGTTGGCATTCTTTGACCGCAACTGCCGGATTGTGCGGGTTAATCACGTGTTTGCGGAGATGACCGGAGTACCGCCGAACCGTCACCTGGGACGCACCCTTCCGGAAGTAGTACCGCAACCGGTGGCCCAGCAAATGGAAAATGCGGCGTTGAGAGTGTTTGCAACCGGGGAGTTGGTGCGTGACCTGGAATTGAGTGGACAGGGCGGACAACCGAAAAGGCCGTGGACCTGGCTGGTGAACGCGTACCCGGTGCGGACTTCGCCGAACGAGGTGCGCTGGGCAGGCGTGATTGTGATGGATGCGAGCGAGCGCAAGCGCAGCGAAGATGCGTTGCGCCGGTCAGAGAAGCTGGCCGCAACCGGACGCCTGGCCGCTTCAATCTCGCACGAGATCAATAATCCTCTGGAGGCGATTACGAACCTGCTTTTTCTGCTGCGGAATTATTGCCCGCTGGAGGAACCAGCGCTGGACTATGTGACGATGGCGCAGCACGAGGCGCGGCGAATTTCGGAGATCACTCAGCAGACACTGCGTTTCTACCGGCAATCGACGCTGCCCGCCAGGACTAACATGGGAGACCTGCTTGATTCGGTGCTGAGCCTGTTTCAAATGCGTCTGAATACCCTTGGCATTCGGGTGGAGCGGAAATACGATCCTGCGATGGACCTCTACTGCTTTGCGGGAGAGGTGCGACAGGTGATTGCCAACCTGGTGGGCAATGCGATTGATGCGACCTCCCGCGGCGGGCGATTGATTGTCCGCGCCAGGCGGTCGGGGAATTGGAATAATGGGCCGCAACACGAGGGGGTGCGCATAACGGTGGCGGATACCGGCTCAGGCATCGAGGATGATGCGCGGCATCGGATCTTCGAAGCTTTCTTTACCACCAAGGCTGAGACGGGAACGGGGCTGGGGTTGTGGGTGAGTCACGAGATCATCCTGAAACATCATGGGTTAGTGCACCTGCGCAGCCGTCCGGCATCCAAAGGAGAGCGGTCGGGGACGGTTTTTCAAATATTCTTCCCGGACGATCAGGTTCTGATGCCGACTGCTGCGCAACCGGGCGGGGTAGAGGCATAAAGGTGGGCCGGTGGGGCACTTGACCGGAAGCAGGCGGAGGGACGTCACGGGTGTATTTTGCGGAACTTTTTGCCCATTGCGGGGTTCTAACAGATGACAGGGGCTGGCCGTCTAAATCGCGAGAGCCCAAGCAGAAGTTGTTCGCAGGAGAGAGATCGATGAATCGGAATTTGTTCAAAAGGGTCTTCCGGCAAGTGCCGGCGCTGGTAGCGGCATTTGTTTTGAGTAGCGTGTTGGCCGCCGCACAGGATGCGGCGCCGGCGGGTCAACGCACCGATGGGCAGATTGAGATGGACGTGGTGCACGCGCTGGACGCTTCCCAGGCTCTGAAGAGCGATCTGATCACGGCCGCGACGATACAGAGCGAGGTGACACTGTCGGGCACGGTGTCGAGTGATGCCTCTCGGAACCTGGCGGAGTCGATTGTCAAAGGTGTTCCCGGAGTGACCGGGGTGCACAACAATCTGAAGGTGGGCAATCCCGCGAATGATCCCAACGCGCAGGGAGCGGTGGACGATAGCGCACCCCGGGATAATGCGGACGACAACCAGCAGCAAGCTCCTGCGCAGCCGCCCACGATGGCACCGGCACCGGATGGAAGCCAGAACCAGGCGCCAGCGTATGGCCAGAATACGCCGCCTCCGGACTACGGCCAGAATCAGCCTCAGAATCCGCAGCCGGGGTATGGTCAGAACCCGCCCCCAGGCTACGGCCAGAATCCGCCTCCGGGATACGGGCAAGCTCCGCCGCCGGGATATGGTCAGAACCCGCCTCCGGGATACGGCCAGAACCAGCCGCCTCCGGCGTATGGCCAGAATCCCTACCCGCCCCAGTACCGCGATCAATATCCGCCTGCGGGGCCTCCGCAGCCTTCGTATGAGGTCGCGAATGGACCTTTGACGGTACCGTCGGGAACGCTGCTGCAGCTTCGTACCAGCGAGCCGGTGAGCAGCAAGCGGGCAACGGAAGGGACCCCGGTGCAATTCACGGTGATTCGTGACGTGATGGTCGGCCGTTACCTGGCGATTCCCCGAGGGGCCACGGTGCACGGGGTGATCTCCGAGGTGCAGCATTCGGGGCAGCTTGCGGGCAGCCCTGAACTGGCGCTGCGGCTTACGATGCTTGACTTGAGCGGGCACGACTACCCGGTGCAGTCGGATTTGTTCAGGGTGAAGGGCCCGAGCAAGACTGAACGGACGGTTGGGAACGTCGTCGGCGGCGCGCTTTTGGGCGCGATCATCGGTGGCGCTGCAGGTGGCGGCGGCGGGGCGGCGATTGGCGCGGCGGCCGGCGGCACGGTGGGGACAGCGGCTTCTGCGGCCACTCCTGGACCGAACGCCTGGATTCCTGCCGAGGCGCAGGTCACGTTTCACCTTACCGAGCCGATTACGGTGGACCCCGTTAGCCGGGAAGAAGCGGCGCGGCTGGCTGAGGGACTCTACCAGGGTGGGCCGAATCTCTACCGGCGCGGACCTTATGGACGGCCTTATTATGGTGGCCCTTACGGGTATCCGCCGGTGTACTACCGTCCGTACTACGTGGTGGGGGGAGCTTATTACTGGCGATAAGGGCAGGGTTTGAGAGCCCAGGGCTGAAGCCCGTTTGGACGCCAGCTTCATCAGGGGCCTGAAGGCCCCTGCTCCCTCCGTTATTTTCCTTTAGAAGGGTTATCGAGTTCTCTCGGTATTCCTTCGCGGGTGAAAAGCGCAACGCAGGGGCTAAAGCCCGGGCTGTTTTGCAGCATTTGCGGCACGACTGAAGTCGTGCCCGGTTACAGAGCTGCCGTAATTCTTCATTCTCGCTGTTACAGAACCATCGTGCCCTGTTACAAAGCTGCCTTCTCGCTGTTACAGAACCGTCGTGCCCTGTCACAGAGCTGCCGTAATTCTTCATTCTCGCTGTTACAGAACCGCCGCTATTCGTGCTGAAGGTGAAGGCCCTCGTCAGTTCATTGATTCAGAGGCTCAAGGAGCTTGTACCGGCCTCCTTGGTTTGCGGTGGTCGGGACCATATCTGCGGGGCGCGGGCTCGTCTATAATGAAAGGAATCGCGTCGAGTGCGAAAATGCGCATCCGTGTCCAGCGCCCGCCTCGTTTCCGCCAGCGGGCGGCATTGAGGAGACTGGCTGTTGCCGACGCATAGAGAGTTGAAGGCTCAAATCCATCCATGATTCGTTTTCTGCAGAAAGACAATCGCGTAACCAAGGCACTTTTCGTCGTCATCATCGCCGCCGCGTCGGTGTCGATGGTGGTTTACCTGATTCCGGGACTTACGGGACAAGGCGCTACATCGGCCGACACCTTTGCGGTGATCTATCCCCACTGGTACAGCCGGTTCTTTTCCGCCGGCGACGTAATCAGCCAGCAGAAGGTGGCGCAGATTGCGCAGATGCAGGTGCGTCAGCGCAATCCGCAGTATGCCGACAACCCGATGATCATGAACTTGTTTCAGCAGCAGGTTGGTCAGCAACTGGTGCAGCAGCAAGTGATGCTGAGCGAGGCGGCCAAGCTGGGCATCAATGTTACCAACGACGATGTGCGGCAATATTTGCAGACCGGGCCGGCGGGGCAGGTTCTGTTCCCCAACGGGAAGTTTATCGGGCAGCAGCAGTATGCCGCGATCATCGAGAGCCGGTTCGACACCTCGGTGGCGGAGTTTGAAGACAACGTCAAGAACGATATCGCGATCCGGCGGCTGGAGTCGCTGATCACCGCAGGCGTGACGGTGAGCGACAAGGAAGTGCGTGACGCCTACCGCAAGAGCAATATCAAGATCAAGTTTGATTATGCGGTCATCACAGGGGACGATCTGCGCAAACAGATCAACCCATCGGATGCCGATCTGGAAGCCTTCTTCAAGAAGAACGCGGTGCGCTATGCGACGGCGGTGCCGGAAGAGCGCACGATCAGCTACTTTGCCTTTACCCCGAACGATGTGCCGGGCGGCGTGCAGCAGCCGACACAGCAGCAGATTCAGCAGTACTATAACGCACACCAGGCAGAGTATTCGGTTCCGGAACAAGCCCGGTCACGGCACATTTTGATCAGCGTACCAGCGGGGGCGGATGCCAAAACCGATGCGGCGGCCAAGGCCAAGGCGGACGGCATTTTGAAGCAGCTGAAGAGCGGCGCCAACTTCGCCGATCTGGCCAAGAAGAATTCAGAAGACCCAGGCAGCAAGGACACGGGCGGTGAGTTAGGGTTTGCCCAGCGCGGGCACATGGTGCCGGCGTTTGACACCGCGATTTTCACGCAGAAGATTGGCGACATCGCGATTGTGAAGTCGCAGTACGGCTATCACATTGTGCAGGTGGAAGAACGCACGGCAGCGCACACGCAATCGCTGAACGAAGTGCTGCCCACGATCCAGGCGACGCTGATTCGGCAGAACTCAACCACGGCGCAAGAGAATTACGCTCGGCAACTGACCTCAGAGGCGATCAAGAACGGACTGCAGAAGACGGCGGAGGCTCATCACCTGCAACTGGTGACGACGCCCCCGGTGGCGGCGCAGGGCGTGATTTCAGCATTGCCGGATGGGTCGCAGTTGCTGAGCAGGGCTTTCCAGTCAAAGCAGGGCGATCCGGCTGCAGTCAGCGCCAACCGGCGAGGGCTATGCAGTTTTCCAGGTTACCGGGATTACGCCAGCGCATGCGCCGAATTTTGCGGAGTGGAAGAATCACGTTCTGGATGATTTTCGCAATGACCAACTGCCGGCGCTGCTGAGGCAGAAGACCGATGAATTGGCGGCGAAGGCCAAAGCGACAAACGACCTGACAAAGGCTGCGAAGGAAGTGGGCGCCACGGTGAAGACCAGCGACCTGGTGGGCGAGACTGGACAGGTGCCGGATCTGGGCCAGGTCGGCCAGGTCGCTCCGCAACTCTTTGACATGGCACCGGTCAGCATCAGCGGACCGATCAATGCGGGGCGGACAGGCGTGGTGGCGAAGCTGGTGATGAAGACGGAGCCGAGCCCGCAGGAGATTCAACAGAATCTGGACCAGGCGCGCGATCAGATGCTGGACCAGCGGCGCAACGAGGCGTTTGAGGTGTTTGCCAGCAACGTGCTGAACGACTACAAGAAGCACAACCGGATCCGGATCAACGCGAAGGCACAGGGTCCGGAACTGCCGGGGATGTAAAGGTTAGTCGTAACCCACCCTTGAATCACAAAACGATTCGAGGAGGGGGCACCCAGGTGGGTGCGGCTACAAGCGCGAGGACCAGAGAGGCTCGCATCCTGAGGGGATGCGGGCCTTTTTGTTTGCGGGGTGGAGTGCGTTGAGTGCGGCCTCAGCGGAGTCCGGTGGTCTGGAAGGGCAGGCCGGTTGCAGGCGAGTTGTCGGGCTGGGCTTCGAGGTTCGGCGCCACGGAGACGCCGGCGAACGATGCCGGAGCGACCGTAACATTCCATCCGTCGAAAACAACCTGTGCGTCTTCGCCGTTGAAATCTTTTAACGCGGCTTCGATGGTGATGGTCTTCGTTTCGCCGGGAGCCAGAGAGACGTAGTTGTCGCTGTAGAAGACGGGCAGCACGCGTTCGCCTGAATGTTGGCGGCGTAGTTGCAAGTGAGTCATCAAGGCAATGTTTGTCGTTGGATTGTGCAGCGTGACGGTCACGAGGCGCTTGCCGTCAGCGTCTTTGCTTTCTGCCTGTGCCTGCAGGGTGACGGCCGGCATGGTATTGAGATCGCTGAGGACGTCGGGATAGCCAGGCTCGCCGCGCCAATAGAAATTCGAAGAGATAAGTTTGCCCTGGGCACCGCGCAGGTCGAGCTTGATGAAATGAGTGGAGGTCAGGGTGGCGGGGAATTCGACTGGACCGAGATTCGTGGCCACGTCGGGCGGAGCCGTAACTTTCACGTCGTACTCATGGGCAACCGATCCATCGAGTTGATAGATGGAAACATGCGCGACCGCATCGGTGAGCGGTTGGGGCAGATTGTTAATGACCTGCAGTTCGTCGGTGGCCTGGTTGAACTGGATATGCACCAGCTCGGACGCATGCATTGCGCCGAACAACGAGGCGCTGGGCTCGAGATCATAGTGGTAAAGCTGCCAGACGAAGCTGGGCTGCGCGGGGCTGCTCATCCAAGTGAGGATCGCGGTGGTGGGATGGAACAGCAATGCATTGCGGCCTTCGTACATGGCGCGGTAGGCCTCGTAATTTGCCATTTGCGCCTTGCGCACGAAGTCGGCGAGATTGCGGAACTTGCCATAGCGCGCGGCAATTTCGCCGGGGTAGTCCTGTGCGCCGGAGTTTCCTTTGGCGAAGTCGTGCTCGGCCCAATCGTCGTTGATGGATTCCCAATCCTTCTTCGGCATCATGCCGTGGATGGATTCGAGAGTGGGCACGGAGACGCTGCCGGTTTCAGTTTTGAAGAAGTCATCGGTGACGGTGTAGAACTCGCGCGGCGTGCGCCATGAGTAGGGGCCGTGGGAACGGACGCCGGCGCCGTCAGTGGAACTGGGTTGATAGCGGCGTGTCGGCTCGAGTTCGGCCATGAGCTTGCGGAGTTCGGCATCGACGCGGGGGGAGGGTAGCCCTCGTTGCGCGCGCACCAGAGAACGATGGAGGGGTGGTTGCGATAGCGCAGAATCTTGTCGCGCACATTGGCGATGTAGGTGGGGATGTCGGTCGGATTGGGGCCGTCGTCGGGATTGGGCTGGAAGAATTCGTCCCACACCAGGATGCCGTACTTGTCGCAAAGCTCGTAGAAGTTTTCGCCGGTGCTCTGGCCAACCCAGTTGCGGATCATGTTGAGATGGGCGAGCTGGTGCATATGGATCTGGGCATCGAGACGCTTGCGGGGAATGCGCTTCATGGCTTCATCGAGCCCCCAATCGCCACCGCGGATGAAAACCTGAACGCCGTTGACGGAGATTGTGAGGGTGTCGGTGCCGGGCACGCTGTAGGCGATTTTGCGGACGCCGAAATCGACGTCCTGCGCATTGGAGACATCGTGCTTGATGTTGACGCTGAGATGGAGATGGTAGAGATTCTGCGGGCCATAGCCGTTGGGCCACCAGAGCCGCGGATGGTCGATGTGCAGCGCGGGCGTGTTTTTTGAATCGAAGGTGACGAGCTTTGTGCTGTGTGGGGCGAGGTCGACTTGCTGTTCGAAAGTGATGTTTTCGATCGTGCCCTGGACGATGGCCTTTTGCGCCTTGTCGGTCACATTCTCCACGGCGGCCTGCACGGCGACGTCGGACGAGTCGGTGCGGGGTAGGGGAAGATCAGTCGTGACGAGCGGATTCTTCACGAGCACGGGACCGGAGGCGGAGAGGAGGACCTTTTGCCAGATGCCGGTGTCGCGGTCGCGGATGGCGGGAATCCAATCCCATCCGATGGTGGAGAGGAAGGTGGGGCCATCGATGGCTGTGATGCCGCCGTTGGGGCCGACGCCGTCGCGCAAGGTGTGTTCGTGTGGCACGCCTGGGTGGGCTTGGGGCGAGACGAGCACGGCGAGCACGGCCTGTGTGCCCGGCTTCACATGCGCGGTGATGTCGAAGATGCCGCGAATGAAGGCTCCGTGGGTGTCGCCAACCTGGGTTCCGTTGACCCAGATGGAGGCAGAGTAGTTGATGCCTTCAAAGTTGAGCCAGACGTGCCGGCCTTTGTAGGACTTTGGAATGTCGATCAGCGCGCGGTACCAGTAAGAGGTGTGGCAAAGGCTCTCGGGAATCACTTCGGGGCGGTTGTTCTCGCCATAGAGAGGCTCGGGATACACATGATTGTCGACCAACGTGTTGAGCACGGTGCCGGGGACCGTGGCGTTGTACCAGCCGTCGGTCTTGAATCCCGATGCGGAGACTTCGGCGCCTGGCTGCGGCACCTTGGCTACGTCCTGCAATTGCCATCCAGCGCTGATGACCACAGGCTGCGGAGGGGCTGATTCGGCGATGGAGAGGGACGACATAAACGGAAGCAGGAAGGCAAGGACTGAGAAGGACGAGCAGCCAAGGCGGTTTTTCAACGAATCATTCTCCGGATTTCTTGAGCAGTTAGACCGTCCGCCTCTACTCACGGATTATTCGGCGGACACACGGATTATAGTCTTTTGAAAATCGATTTCGTGTGCCGGAGGCTGCCCGCGCGTTGCGTGGCCGATACAATAACTTTGGCATGCAATTTCAGCGTTCCTCCGGCATTTTGTTGCACATCAGCTCGCTGCCTTCCTATGGCGGCATTGGGGATTTAGGTCCCGCCGCGCACGAGTTTGTGGCTTTTCTAGCGGCGGCTAAACAGCACGTGTGGCAGGTGCTGCCGCTGTGTCCCACGGGATACGGGAACTCGCCGTATGCGGGATCGTCGGCGTTTGCGGGCAATCCATTTCTGATCAGCCTGGAGTTGCTGTCGGACTGGGGCTGGATTGCGAGCGAACGGATTGCCGGACTGGCCGGGCGCAGCGGTTACGTAGACTTCGACGAGGTTGAGAAGAAGAAGGTTCCGCTGCTCTACGAAGCGGCGGGGAATTTTCTCGATCGTGGGCCGCATGATGCGGAGATGGCCGGACAGTGGCAGCGATTTGAGCAGTTCTGTCGCGCCGAAGAAAGTTGGCTCACCGACTACGCCCTCTACGCCGAGTTGCGCCGGCAGTATGGCACTGGAGCCTGGGCGGAATGGCCCGAGCCGGTGCGCCGCCGTCAGCCGCAGGCGCTGGCGCAAGTGACGACCGAAAAAGAACGCGCGCTGGCACAGGAGCAGGCGCTGCAATTTGCGTTTGCGGTGCAATGGAACAACCTGCGGGCGGCCGCGGCGCAGAACGCGATCCGTATCCTGGGCGACGTGGCTATTTTCGTCAATATGGATTCGGCGGATGTGTGGGTGCATCCGGAGATCTTTGAGCTTGACGAGGATTTGAAGCCGGTGCGGATTGCCGGCGTGCCGCCTGATTATTTCTCGCCGACCGGCCAACGCTGGGGGAATCCGCTGTATCGCTGGGGGGTGCTGGCCGAACGTGGCTTCGATTGGTGGATACAACGAATCGCGCGCGCGCGTCAACTTTACGACATTATCCGCTTGGACCATTTCCGTGGCTTCGAGGCGTACTGGTCGATTCCCGCCGAGGAAGAGACGGCGGTGAATGGGGAGTGGGTGAAGGCGCCGGGACTGCAGCTGTTTCGCGCCTTGGAAGGGCGTTGGGACCGTTGCCGCTGGTGGCCGAGGACTTGGGACTGATCACGCCGGAAGTAGAGGCGCTACGGCAGGAATTGAGGATGCCGGGGATGAAGGTGCTCCAGTTTGGCTTTGGCGACAAGGGCGCGCACATTCACCTTCCGCACCGATTCACGCCTGACACCGTGGCTTATACCGGGACGCACGACAACGACACTACCCAAGGCTGGTGGAACACGGCGGGCGAGGCAGAACGAAAGGCGGTTGCGGCTTACGTGGGGCCTGTGCCAACTCGCGATGGTGTTGCGCGACCGGTGTGGCCGCTCATCCGTGCCACGGAGACGAGCGTCGCGGAGGTGGCAGTGGTTCCTGCGCAGGACCTGCTGGAACTGGGCTCGGAGGCGCGTATGAATACGCCGGCTGTGGCCGCGGGCAACTGGAGCTGGCGCGTGCCGGAGACGAGCTGGACGGCGGAACTGAGCGGACGGTTGGCGGAGATTGTTGATGTGACTGACCGCGACAACGTTCCGCTGGAATCGACAGAAGCTTAGCGCAGGTTGCCGCCGCTGGGCAGTTTGGCCCGGTGACCTAAGCTTGTTATGCTTGCGGCACATGGAAACTGCGGCAATTCACACCCAAGGGCTCACGCGACGCTTCGGCGCATTGACTGCAGTGGAAGACGTTACATTGAGCGTGGCCTCGGGGCAGTTCTTCGGCTTTCTGGGTCCAAATGGAGCGGGCAAGTCAACTACGATCAAGATGTTGACCGGATTGCTGGAGCCGAGCGCGGGAACAGTAGAAATTCTGGGTCAGCCATTCACCGCCGCCGCGCTTGAGCTGAAGCGCCAGATCGGCGTGGTTCCCGAAGGCATGGCATTGTTGGGGCGGCTGAATGCGCCTGAGTATCTGCGTTTTGTGGGACGCATGTATGGGCTGGACAAAGAGACCACCAATCGCCGCACCGAAGAGTTGCTGGAATTTATGCAACTGGCGAATGAGCGCAGAAAACTGGTTACCGACTTTTCACACGGGATGAAGAAGAAGCTGGCGCTGGCTGCGGCGGTGATCCACGGACCGAGAGTGCTTTTTCTCGATGAGCCGTTTGAAGGTGTGGATGCGATTGCCGCCGGCATGCTGAAAAGCATGCTGCAGGGGATGATTCAGCGGGGAGCGACGATCTTTTTGACCACGCACGTGCTGGAGATCGTGGAGCGGCTGTGCAGCCATGTGGCCATTATTCACCAAGGCCGACTGGTGGCAAATGGATCAATCGAAGACTTGCGCGCGGGCGTCGCCAGTACGTTGCCCGGCGCGGAGAGCAGCCAAAAGCTAACCCTCGAAGAGATATTTCTTTCGATCGTGGGGGCAAGCGGCCAAGAGACGGCGCAGGAGTTGTCGTGGCTGACCTAGGCGCGGTGGGAGATAACGGGCTGACGGCGAGGGGCGCGGGACTCTTCAGCCGCCTGGCGCGGGCACAGTATGTGGCGCTAGTGACGATGCGATGGCGCATGTTCGTTTTCGGATTGCGCTCGATCCGGGGAATTCTTGAACTTGGCGCCGGCGGCATTGAGTTGATGATCTTTAGCTTTGTGGGGTTGGGATTGGGCCTTGGCCTCGGCTTTGCCTCGCATGCGTTGGCGGTGCGCGCCCTGTGGTCGTATCTTCCGGTTGAATTCTGGGTGCTGTGCCTGGTATGGCAGATGATACCGGTGGCGCTGGCCTCATTCCAGGATCAGTTTGACTTAGGCGGGCTGCTCCGGTTCCCGGTGAGCTTCGGATCATTTTTTGTGCTCTACGTGGTCTTTGGTCTGGCGGATGTATCGACGATTCTGGGTGTGCTGTGTTGCCTGGGGATCTGGATTGGCATCACCTTGGTGCGTCCGGAGATGTTTGCGTGGATCGCGCTGGGACTGGCGGGCTTCGCGGTCTTCAATGTCCTGCTGGCGCGAGCCATTCTTGCGTGGGTGGATCGTTGGCTGGCTCAGCGGCGCACGCGCGAAATCGCAAGTGCGCTGTTAGTTCTGTTTGTGGTTGGCTTGCAGTTGCTGAATCCTGCGCTGAGACAAGGGAATCAACTGCAGGCACATCACCAGCAAAGGACTCAGAGCCAACACAAGCGCGCGGAAGAAGCTGGCCCCTTGGTGAGGGCCGCCGATGCCGTTCAAGCGTGGCTTCCGCCGGGCCTGGCTGCGGAAGCGGTGCAGCATGCGGCAGAGCATAAGCCGTTGGCGGCCACGGGATCGATGGGATTGCTGGGATTCTATGTGCTGGCCATTGGGGGAGTGCTTGCGGTGCGTCTTCGCGCCGAGTTTCGCGGCGAGAACCTGGGAGAAGCTCCGAGTCGCAAGAAGGTGGAGGTACGAGAGAAGGAATGGCTAAATGGCGCCGGTCCCTTGTCTGCAGTGCTGGAGAAGGAAGTACGCACCCTGGTGCGCTCGATGCCGCAGCTATACGCCCTGGGCGTGCCGGTGGTGATGGTGTTTGTGATCGGGAGCCTCTTTCGCAATGGTGGATCCGCGATGGGGCATTCGTTTCAACTGGCGTTGCCGGTGTGCGTAGCGTACGGTCTGCTCGGATTTACACGCGTGATCTATAACAATCTGGGCACCGAGGGCACAGGAATCCAGTTGCTGTTTCTTTTTCCCACACCGATCAGGACGGTGATGCTGGCCAAGAATTTGTTTCACGGTATGTTGTACTGCATGGTGGCGGTGTTATCCGCGGTGTTGGCCAGCCTTCGCCTGGACCTTGCCAACGGCGCAGTCGTGGCAACCACGTTCGCCTGGCTGGCGTTTGCTTTACCTGCAAATCTGGCTGCGGGCAATATTTTTTCGCTGACCATGCCCTACCGTGTGAATCCGGGCCGTCTTACGCGACAGCCGGGGTCGCAAGCCAACGCGCTTTTGAGCATGCTGATCCAGACGATTCTGCTGGCGGTGGGTGCGGGCGTTGTTGGGCTCTGCACACTCATCGGCAGGATGTGGCTGGCCCCGCCTATCTTGCTGATTTTGGCCGGTGGCGCGATCTTCGCGTGGATGCGGGTGCTGGGCAATGTGGACGCAATGGCAAATGAGCACAGGGACGAATTGATCGAGAAGCTGGCAAAGGCTGAATAGGCAACTCCGCAGACCTGTGTGCAATCTGTTCTATTGAATAGCTTCGTCACCTGCCTGGCGCTGTGGCTGATCTGTTGAATCCAATGCGCGACCAACTGCGCCAGGTGCTTCACGAAAGTTTCCCCCTGCGACCGCAGGGAGACTAAAGGAAGCCGATTATGAATTTCCTCCGCTCTGTTCTTGCCGGGCTGGCGTTTTTCATGGCGGGATACGTCTGTCCCGCCCTGGCGCAATCCTCACCAACGGCCGTCACGATCGACGCCAAAGCTGCTGCGCACCCTTTTCCGCATTTCTGGGAACAGATGTTCGGTTCGGGCCATGCGGTTTTGGCATTGCGGGATGACTATCGCAAAGACCTGAAGGATGTTCACGACCAGATTGGCATGCAGTATGTGCGCGCCCACGGCATCTTTGATGACGAGGTAGGAGTTTACGACGAGGATGCAAAGGGCAATCCTGATTTCAACTTTACTTATGTAGATCAGATTTATGACGGGCTGCTGGCGAAGGGCGTCCGGCCATTTGTCGAGATCAGCTTTATGCCCTACAAACTGGCTGCACACCAGTCGATTCAAGCCTTCTGGTATAAGCCGAATGTTTCGCTGCCGAAGGATTATGCCACATGGGACCTGATGATCCGCGCCTTCGCTCAACATTTGATTGATCGCTATGGCATTGATGAAGTGGCGCGATGGTACTTCGAGGTGTGGAACGAACCTAACATTGATTTTTGGGCTGGAGTTCCCAAACAGGCGACTTACTTTGAGTTATACGATCACACCGCTCGGGCGTTGAAGCAAGTTAGTCCGAAGCTGCGGGTTGGCGGGCCGGCAACTGCGGCGGCGCATTGGGTTCCAGAGTTCATCGATCACGTTTACAAAGAGCATGTGCCTGTGGACTTTGTTTCCACGCACGGGTATGCGGATGATACTGTGAAGGACCTCTTTGGGACGGATGAAGATATTCCGATGCGCGATCGAGTGTGCCACGCGGTGCAGATGGTGCACGGGCAGATTCACGCCTCAGCGCTTCCTACGCTGCCGCTGATGTGGACGGAATGGAATGTCCCCTCTTATGCGGATATGAATGCGCGCGATAACTGGTATGTGGGCCCCGCGCTGGCTCGAGATATAAGCCAATGCGATGGGGCGGTGGACCGGATGTCCTACTGGACCTTCGATGATGTATTCGAAGAGGGCGGCGTACCCAGGGATCCGTTTCATGGCGGATTCGGGCTGATTACATCAGGGAGAATCAGGAAGCCGAGCTTCTACGATTTCTCGCTGCTGCACGCGCTTGGCGAGGAACGCCTGGCGAATCCCGCCGATGACATACTGGTGACGCGGCGCAAGGACGGCACGCTGGTGATTGCTGCATGGAATTTGGTGGACATGGATAAGCTTGCGAGCGGCGCTCCGGTCACATTGCGGCTGAAATTAAAGGGGGTCTCGCCCGCGGCCAAGGTCACCATTCAACGCGTGGATCGAACCCACGGGAATCCGATGACCGCTTATCGCGCGATGGGCAGTCCGCGCTATCCGACGCAGGCGCAGATTGCAGAACTGAACAAGGCATCCACGTTGCCCGCTCCCGAGAAAGGGAATCTGAAGGACAGCACGCTCGTACTTACTTTGCCGGTCAACGGGCTGGCAGTGATTGAACTGCCGGCCCGTTGATTGGGCGGGTCAGAAGCTGAACCGTGCCTGCAACTGAACGATTCTGCCGCCGAGCGCAGTACGGGCTACGCCAAAGTCACTATTGACGGATTGGACAGAGCCGTCGGGATTTACTGACCCAATGGTGTTATCGATGCTCGCGGTACTGATGTTCAGCTTGTTAAACAGGTTGTAAGTGTCTACGCGAAATTCGAGTTTGGTGCTCTCGCCCAAGATGCGCATGTTAGGAAAACCGAATGCCTTGGTGAGAGACGCGTCCAGGTCGTTGTAGTGAGGCCCGTTCAAGCTATTGCGGTGAATGCCGGGCGCGGGAGGGGGCGCAGTTGCTGGAAATGCAGGCCCAACTGTAAAGGCGGCGGGAGTGAAAAATGCAGTGCCGTCACCGCCATAGTTCGGATTAGTTGCCTGCTGGAAAGTGCTGTTGCCCGTGCTCGTTCCGGCGCCGCCGACGTACGCCGCGGGTCGAAGCTGGTTATAACTGCTGCCGTTGTAGTACAGCGCGGAGCCGCTGGTGTTCGCGTTATAGACGGGGTTCCATGGGAAGCCTGTGTGCCAGTTGAATATCCCGCTCAGTGACCAGCCGCCTGCGACCTTCTCTGCCCATCCATGCTCGTTGCGGAACAGGACGGGTTGCCATAGGCCGAATATCTTGAAGGCGTCGGCTACGTTATAGTCAGATCGCCCATAGGCTGCATGGGAGTTATAGGGGTAGGGATCTTTTTCATAGGGGCCGGAGTTTTCATCCATCGCCTTGGCCCAGGTGTATTGTGCTTCCAGATTGAAATGGCTGGCGAAGGTATGCTTCACGGTGGCGATCATAGCGTTGTAATTACCGGTTCCAGTGTTGGCGTAGTAATCAATGAAGTTGGCGACCGGATTCAGAGGCTGGCCGTTGCCGGCGGCAATCGCATTAAAGTTCGACTGTACGAGCAGGTGGCGCGATTCGCTTCCCTGATAGCCAAGAGTCGCGATGAGGTTCCAACGCATCTGGTATTCCGTATCGAGGGAATAGTGGTAGTTCATGATGGTTTTCGGGTTGGACTGAAACGCGGTGACAAAGATCGGACTGCCGCTGGTGGGAAGGTTGTCCGGTCCGAAGGCAGTGATCGTCGCGGTGTTTGGCGCGTATCCGAAAAGTGAGTTGACATTGCCGGCGGTCTCGTACAGGATGCCGGGAATCGCAGTGGTCGGGGTAGAGCAGCAGAAATTCTTGTTCACGACGTTCGGCGGGTTTCCAAATCCATTGGCAAGAATTGCAATCTCGTTCTGGTTATAGTTGATTCCGAATCCGCCACGGACAACCAGTCTGCCCACTGACTGTTGAGGCTGCCATGCGAAGCCAAGTTGCGGGCCGAAGTCGAATTTTTCCGGCGTATAAAGCCCTCCACCTACGCGAATATTCATGCTGGAGAGAGGATCGCTGCCCGAGCCAAATCGCAGGACATCGAGGTTATTTTCCTTGGAATCGAAAGCGTCAAAGTAGGACCAGCGGAGCCCGGCATTGATGGTCAGGTTGGGGCGAATCTTGAAGTCGTCCTGAACGTAGACACCCCAGAGATTTTCGCGATTATCTTCACGGTTAGCCGAGGGGATGCCGGTAGTCGAATCGAACTGGCCGCTCTCGCTATCGGGAGCGTCATTCGCGAAGTCCCACAGGTTATAGAAGCTGAACGATGGGCGGGCCGCATAGACAGGGTTGTTCAAGTAATATAGGCGCGTCAAACTTCCGCCAGCCCTGATGCTATGCGACCGATGATCTTAGTGATCATGTCGCTGTATTCATAAGTCCACTGATTGAGGTTAGTGGGACCCGGGGCTCCGAAGTACTGGGGATTCGCAGTGCCGATGGAACCGAGATTATCCTGGGGCAACCCGAATGGCTCCTGCGGGTTGCTGGCGATCTCGTTCCATCGGTATCCCGCCGCGTTGGCGCGAGCCTCATTGAGCAGTGTGCCCGAGAAAATGTGGTTCCAGATCAGCGAAAACGCATCGTTGACCTGCGAGTGGTGCCAGAGGTTGGCGGAACGCACAGGGCCCTGGTAGTCAGTTGTCGAGGTCGGAACCCAGTAGATCGTGAAAGCAAGGTGGTCATTCTGCCGCACCTGTGCGTCAAGGCGGCCATTATATTGTTGTTGCGAAATGGTGGTGGGATTGACGGTGTTGAGGAAGGCGATGTCGGGAACACCATCGAGGCCGCCACCTATACCCGGCGATTGCGGGGAACTGAATGACGGGTCCTGTGCGCCGAGGGGAAGATTCTTCAGCGGGGAGCCGACGTCCAACCCGGTCGAGGTGGCTGCGCAGTTAACGCCTTGCACGAGGCCGATCGATGCGCATGATTCCTGAACCAGGCTGCTCGCGGCAGCGCCCTCTCCTTTGTAGCCGAGATACTGCGACGCGATGCTGCCCGTTGGCACTGCTGAGCTGTCGAATTCCGAGGTCTCATACCAGGCTTGCGCGGTCGTGCTGTTGGATTGCGGACTTTGCTCATAGTTAAAAAACGCGAAGATTTTGTTCTTCCAAATAGGGCCGCCGAGGCTGCCACCGTCGTTGTTTGTGCGCGTATCGTCCTTATTCAAGCCACGCGAGGAGGGTGTGCCGGGCGTAGTCGATCCCACGCCGTTCCATCGCTGGTATGCATTGAGCCCGGGGCGCGACGCCTTGAAGAAGAGGCTGCCATGAAGAGCGTTGGTGCCGGCCTTCGATGTGACCTGAATCTGGCCGCCGCTGAAACGGCCTACTGACGCGTCGTAACTGTTGGAAACGATCTTCATATCTCCAACGGAGTCTTCACTAGGCGTGATGACCGATGTGCCGCCCCAGACGGCGCTCACCGTACTGATGCCGTCGATGGTGATACCGTTGGTTTCGTATTGCCCGCCGCGGGTCTGAACTTGTGGGCCGTTTTCTGTGGCGAAGATGCCGGCATTGGAACTGCTTGATCCGCCGGGGCCCTGGTTCCCGGGCAGTTCCAGACTGCCTCCGCCGCCTCCTTTCGAGGAATCGCCGAATACGCCAGGCGTTAGCTGCGCCAGTTGGAATACATCGCGGTTGTAGGAGGGGAGGTGTTGAATTTCGTTGCTGCTAATGGTTGAGCTGACGGTTGCTGTATCCGTGTCAAGCAGGGGTGCCGCGGAGCCGTTGACAGTCACGGTCTGCTGAGCATCGCCCAACTCCATTTGAAGATTGAGAGCATTGGGCTGGTCCGGAATGAGTACGACCTGAGCAACCTCTTTCTTCTTGAATCCCTGTCGTTCGGCGACCAAATGGTAGTGCCCGGGCGGAAGAGCGTTGAACGAGTAAATCCCGCTTCCGTCCGTTTGGCTGGTCAACATTTGATTGGTCTCGTCATTGGCCAGAGTGACCGTGGCGTCAGGAATTACGGCCCCAGTTGGGTCTGTAACGGTTCCGCGCAAAGATGCCTGAAACTGAGCTTCGGCGGCGAAGGAAATCGACAGCGCGAGGATCCCAAGGATCACGAAACGTATAGCTTTTCCATGCGCGACAACACCTGTAATTGATTCTTTAAAAAAGAGCATGTCACCTTCTCCTCCCAACCTGCATTTCTGCAGAAAAAAGAGTTTCTGTGCAGCTCCATGCCCTGCATATCTGGCGTCAGCGGGGACTGGAACTCAATCGTTCACGTCCGATCGCCGGGCGTCCAGGATGGCGACCCGGTGAACGCACTAACTCCTGAGTTGAAAAGATTCAATAGAAGGGTGAAAGGTTGCCAGATGGAACGGGCACGGATATAACTAGAACCGATTGCATAAATGTTGCTCGACGAGCGAGGGAGCTTCCCTCAGGGCTAAAGCCACGGATTTATGCGTCTCTGACGGCACGGCTGAAGCCGTGCCCTTTCAAAACTCCATTTATGCAACCAGTTCTAGTCAATCCTTCGAGTATCCTGTGCGAATTTGATCAGCGAGCTAACACGCGAACCATTTCACTGATGGAAGGAATCGGGATATGTAAGTATCCAAAGATCTAATCGTGACTAGTGTAGTGAGTCAGAAGTTCATCGTAGAAATCGGGCGTCCAAAATGCGGGTCCTTCGACTCCGTTTGGCCCGAAAGCGGGCCAAACTTCCGCTTGGATGACAATGCATTTGCAATGCGAACTTCAGACTCGGGACACTAGAATTTATATCCGGGTTTGAGTTCACATCGATAAACCATGGCTTCCTCCGTTTCCTTGCTCCTCCGGGCGGTACAGGTGGCCCAACTGAGATAAAGCTCGGGCCCGAGGGGGAAGACCATAGGCGCTCCATTCACATCGGCCTCGAAGCTGACCCCTTCCTGAGTTTGCGGGACGGTAAAGTTGAGCACCTGCCCAAAGATGACGGGATAGGATTCACGTTCGCTGGACGTCAAGGCCACATGAAAGACTTCAGCCTCAAGGAGAAACGTGGCCGTGCTGGACCAGTCAAGAGCCGTGGCAGTGATCTTGCGCCCGCCATGGATAAAGCCGCTGTCATCGATGCGCGTGAACGGGCATGGGCCGGCAATGCAGGAAGCGCGCACGTTGCGAAACTCATTGTCGGGTCCGGCGTCCAGCGACACCGAGCCGGAAGAGGCTTTCCAGTTACCGTCGGGAGAGCATGGCGCCTGATGATTGCACGGTACGTTGGCCTGATTCACAGCCTGGAATACTCTGACGGCACTTCCGATGTTCTCTTCTCTCTCATTGTTGAACGTGTATCGAACCCGGATGTTTGAGATAACCGACTGGGGGCCATTTGGCCTGGTTTCGGCCTTCGGAGCGACCGGTTTCATGCTCGCGACGTAGAGCTCTCTTGCCCTGAGCCGAAGGGACGCCTGCACAGGCATGTTGAGGGGCTGGTAGCCAGGATGCTGGAAGTTGAGGTTGAGGGTTTGTCCCGGCCAGACCGCCTCGGGGAAGGTGATTCGGAAGTATCCCGAGGCGTCTGATTGAATCCTGGTACTCGTGACGCCGTTGGACAAGGTGACCACGGAATCGGGAATCGGCAACTGCTTTCGCGTATCTTCGTCGCGGCGGACCACCGACCCTTGAACTGAAATCGTCATGGGCCTCGGTCTCCAATTCCGCGTTTGCAGAAAGAGCAAGACGGACAGCGCAGCCGCCACGACTCCGACGATGATCCAAATCACGAGTCTTCGATTCACTGCAATTGCACCCGCATACTGCCTATTTTGACGCGTTCATGAGGTAAACTGCTGCCCAGACCGCTCGCTGCGATGACTTTCAGCGCATCTAATTGGGTGGTCCCGTATACAAAGACTGTTTTCTGGGCCTGCGCGTTTGCGACGCACAGGACACACTGGATCAAGCCGACAGAATGCAACGAACGAAAATATCCACACTCATGAGCGCTCAGGGCGGCGAGATCTCTCGCCGGAAGTTGCTGCGCCAAATGGCCGGACTCTCCCTGGGTGTGCCTTTCAGTCAAATGACCTCGCTTCAGGGCTGGGCTGGGGAAGCCGCGCAGCCCAAGAGGATACTGCCGCGTAAGCTTGCGTCGCCTCTACCCGGGCCCAGTTCGCTGTCTCCCCAGGACGACCAATTCCTCGAGGAACTGGAGCATAACAATTTCCTCTTTTTCTGGGAACAGGGCAATCCGCAAACGGGCTTGATCAAAGACCGCTGCAATGTTCGCGCCAAGGATACCAGCAATGCTGCCAGTGTGGCATCAACGGGGTTTGGCCTGACGGCCATTTGTATCGGGGAGATGCGTGGATATGTGAGCTACTCCGATGCGCGCCAGCGGGTGATCAAGTCGCTTAATTTTCTCTGGCACAAGCTGCATACGCATCGCGGTTTTTTCTACCATTTCGCCGATATCAATACGGGCGAAAGACTGTGGGACTCTGAGGTTTCCTCGGTCGACACAGCCATTCTGCTGTGCGGAGTGCTGACCTGCCACCAGCATTTTCAGGATGAGACGATCAAGCAACTGGCCCATGCGATTTTTGATCGCGTGGACTGGACGTGGCTTTCAGAGGACACGAGCCTGTTGCCCATGGGGTGGACGCCTGAATTCGGCTTTCTACCCTACAAGTGGAATTACTACAGCGAATTAATGATGATCTACCTTCTGGGAATGGGATCGTCGTCGCATCCGCTGAACAGCGAGGTATGGTTCGCATGGAAACGGACCATTTTCGAATATGACGGGCTGCGTTATGTGGGCTCGTTCGCGCCGCTGTTCATTCATCAGTATTCGCAAGCCTGGTTCGACTTTCGCAAGAAGAAGGACCGTTATGCCGACTACTTTCAGAATTCGATTATCGCAACGGATGTGCATCGCCGGTTTTGCCTTGAATTGAATCCGCAGTTTCCCGATTACAGCAATGCGCTGTGGGGAATTTCCGCCTCGGATTCGGAAAAGGGATATGTGGTGTGGGGCGGTCCTCCGGCGATGGGACCGATTGACGGAACGGTTGTGCCTTGCGCGCCTGGCGGCTCATTGCCGTTTATGCCGGACGCGACCATCCGGGTGCTTCGCACCATTCACGATCATTATCCCAACGCATTGTGCCGCTACGGCTTTGTGGATGCTTTCAATCCCCTGACCGACTGGTATGACACCGATGTGATCGGGATTGACACGGGAATCACCATGCTGATGGCTGAGAATGCTCGAACCGGGTTCATCTGGGATACTTTCATGAAGAATCCGGAAGCCCGGAGAGGGATGGAAATCGCCGGTTTCAAGCCATACGAACCGGCGCCGCCCCAGTTACAATAGCGACTCCGAGTCCTGTAACAGCGGCTTGCAACGATTCTGTCAGTCGAGGAGGCCCGGCTGGTTGCATTTGTGGGTGCCGTCAGGGCAAACAACGAATCTCGTCCTGTACGCATCGCAATAGAAGAATTCAGGAACCAGGCGCCGCTTGCAGCAGAGCCTTCGGAGCATCTTGGACAGAGATTCAAGCGCGAATGCGCAAATGCCGAACTCCTACGTTACTCGGCCGGACACGAAGGGAAGCACGACCCCGAAATGAACGCCACAACAACCGTCGGAGAACCTAGCGAGAAGCCAACTGATCAGCCAGGTGAAGCTAACAACGCCTGGGCCGACCGGCTTCGCGCGCTTGCCAACGTTCCGCCGGTTCTGAAGATACTTTGGGATTCGGGCCCGCAGGTGGTGGCCTGGGGCCTGGTGCTGCGGGTGATCTACGCCGCGATACCGTGGGGTATTGCGAAAGTGGCGGCGTTGATCGTGCAGGGCGTGGAGCAGGTGATCCGGCACCAGGGTTTGCGACCCCATTTCTGGTTCCTGGTGGGGCTGGAAGTGGTGCTGGCGGTGCTGACGGCGGCCATTGGGCGACTGATCGATTATTGCGATTCGCTGCTGGCAGACCGCTACACGAATCATGTGAGCATCAAGGTAATGCGCCAGGCGGCGCAGTTGGACCTCACTACGTACGAGGATCCTGTCTTTTATGACCGGCTGGAGCGGGCGCGGGTACAGGCGACGGACCGGCTGGGGATGATCCAGCAGATGGGCCGCCTCTTCCAGCAGGTATTGACCACGATGATCTTTACCGGGACGCTGCTGTACTACTCGCCGTGGCTGGTTCTGCTGCTCTGCCTGGGGGTGCTTCCCTCCTTCGTTGGAGAGACGCACTTCGCATTCCTTGGCTATGCGAAGAACTTCCGCCAGACCCCGGCGAAGCGGCAGATGGACTATCTGCGCCAGGTGGGCGGCAGCAAGGAAGCGGCGAAGGAACTGAAGCTCTTCAACCTGAGCGAATACCTGACGAACCGGTTTGCGGCGCTTTCGCAGAGGATCTACGAGGAGAATGTGGCGCTCTCGCGGCGGAAGCTTTTCTGGGGCGGCATGCTGTCGATGCTGGGCATTCTGGGCTATTACGGCTCGTATGCTTATGTGATCTGGCTGGCAGTGCAAGGGCAATACGAGATCGGGACCTTCGTGTTTATCACGACAGCCATCCAGCAGGCCAGCTCGAATCTGCAGCAGGTGTTTTCGACGGCGTCGGGGATTGCGGACCAGGCGCTTTTCCTGACGGACCTGCTGGCATTTTTTGAGATGCAGCCGACGGTTCAGTCCAAACCCGATGCATTGCCGGTGCCGAGTCCGATCCGGCGCGGCTTTGAGTTTCGGAATGTCTCCTTCATGTACCCGGGGACGGAGCGGCGGGTCCTGAGCAACTTCAATTTCACGCTCAACCCCGGTGAACGAGTGGCGCTGATCGGTGAGAATGGCCAGGGGAAGACCACGATCGTCAAACTCATCACGCGCCTCTACGATCCAACCGAAGGAGAGATTCTGCTGGATGGCGTCGATCTTCGCGAGTACGACCTTGCCGACCTTCACGCGGAAATCGGAGTTATTTTTCAAGACTTCATGCGCTACGAGATGACGGCTCGCGAGAACATTGCCATTGGCCGCGTTGAAGTGCCGCACACTGAAGAAGAAATCAAGTACGCGGCAGAGAAGAGCCTCGCCTCGGAAGTGATTGCAAAACTGGGTAACGGCTACGACCAGATGCTGGGACGCCGCTTCGAAACGGGCGTCGATCTCTCGGGCGGTGAATGGCAGAAGCTGGCCTTGGCTCGTGCCTATTTGCGGGATGCGCAGTTGCTGATTCTCGATGAGCCGACCGCGGCTCTGGACGCGCGCAGCGAGTTCGAGGTCTTCCAGCGGTTCGCTGAATTGACGCTCGGGAAGATGGCACTGCTCATCTCCCATCGGTTTTCAACGGTTCGGATGGCGGATCGAATTGTGGTGCTTGAAGGTGGCAAATTGGTTGAGGAAGGAAGCCACGTCGATCTATTGGCGCAGGGCGGCCGCTATGCAGCGATGTTTGAAATGCAAGCGGCCAGCTATCGTTGAGGTGCAATGACTGATACTGCAACCTTTCCGCAAATGCCGCAACCCCTCGAAGGAGAGGTGCTGGAGCGTCTGCGCAAAGGCGCGCAGAACGCGGCATCGTGGGATGTGGTGCATCGGCCCGGAGCCGTCAGTACCTTTCCCGCACGCGTTGCGACGGCACGCGCGGCACTCAAGCGGCTGCAAGCGGAGCTGGCCCGACTACCGTCCGCATCTACAGGAGCGGGAGCGTCCACCGCTGCGCTTCTTGAGTTGCGGGCGAACTCGCGCTTGCTGCGTTCGGCGATCGCGGGCGTGTCTGGCCGCGGGCGGGAGATGGCGCGCCTTCCGCGCATAATGCATTCTGTGCAAAAAGAGGAACCGCGCGTTGCAGCGATTGCCGCTGCCTATTTTCGAATTGTCAACGGGGTGTTCACGGTCGCCACATTCGAGACCTTTATTAGAGAACTGCAGGTACGCGAACCGCTTGAAGTGGACGAATTGTGGAGCATTGCGGCATTTCTGAAGTTTGTTGTGCTTGAATCTGTGCTGGACAAGGCTTTCGCGCTGGTGCGCTCCCCGGAATCAGCGGACAGTCACGCAGTTTCGCTGTGGCTCAAGAGCCTGCTCTCCATCAGCAATGCCGACTGGACGTCACTCATCGAACCGCTTATTGTTTTCGATGCGACGCTTCGCCAGGATCCGGCGGGAACTTACGCGTCAATGGATTTCGAGAGCCGGGAATTGTACCGCAAGCGCGTTGCTTTCGTAGCCCGCAGCTCCGATCTGACCGAATCTCAAGTGGCTCAAGCTGCACTCGAACTTGCGCGCGAAGGACTACAGCACCCGTCTGATGACGCACGCGTGCAGCGTCGCCGCATTCACGTGGGCTACTACCTTATTGACAAAGGGTTTCACCAACTCGCGGCGCGCGTTGAGTTTCATCCACGCCTCATTGACCGGGTCAGGATGATCATTCGCGACCATGCGGATGACTTCTTCATTACCGGCATTCAATTCGTCACGATTCTTTTCATTGCTGCGATTCTCTTTCCGATACTGCCTGAGATCGGTGAGTTCAGCAGCCTGATCGCCGTATTGATGTTCATTGTGCTGCCGGTGATGCAATGCGCCGTCGACTTGGTTAATAACTGCGTTACGGCTCTCTACGACCCGGAATCACTGCCGAAGCTGGACTTCAGCAAAGGTGTGCCTCCCGAATTCACGACGCTGGTTGTTGTGCCCACTTTGCTTCTGAAAGAAAGCCAGGTGCGCCAACTGGTCAGTGAACTGGAGGTCCGATTCCTTGCCAATCGCGACCCCCACATACACTTTGCGCTTCTCACCGATCTTGCGGATTCTGTTTCGAAACCGCATGCGAGCGACGCCCACCCTCTCGTCGATCTTGCAGTTCACCTGATTGAAGAACTCAATGCGAAATATGCGCAGCACAAAAGCGGCGCCTTCGTGCTACTCCATCGGCATCGCATCTTTAACTTACGCCAAGGCGTGTGGATGGGTTGGGAACGCAAGCGCGGCAAGCTCCTCGACCTTAACAAATTTCTCACCGGAGAATTCGACGCTTTCCCCATCAAAGCCGGCCGTCTTGAATTGTTGAGTCAGATCCGCTACGTGCTCACGCTTGATTCCGACACGCAATTACCGCGCAAGAGCGCTGCGAAACTGATCGGCACAATTGCACATCCGCTGAACCAGGCGGTGATCGACCCGATACGGCGCGTGGTTGTCGCGGGATATGGAATCCTGCAGCCGCGCGTGGGCGTGAGTGTCAGCTCTACGTCTCGTTCGAGGATGGCGGCCATCTACTCCGGGCAAAATGGCTTTGACATTTATACGCGCGCAAGCTCGGACGCCTACCAGGACCTTTATGGCGAAGGGAGCTTCACCGGCAAGGGCATCTATGAAGTTGCCGCTTTCCACGGGGTGCTCAACGCGCGCTTTCCACGGAACTCGCTGCTGAGCCATGACCTGATCGAAGGAGCCTACGCGCGCGCCGGCCTGGCTACCGATATTGAGGTCATTGACGATTATCCCTCGCACTGGAGCGCCTATTCACGCCGCAAGCATCGCTGGGTGCGCGGGGATTGGCAGATCGCACAATGGTTATTCGCCAGAGTTCCGAACGAGGCGGGACGATGGGTGCAGAGTCCCATCTCTTCGATTTCGCGCTGGAAGATCTTCGACAACCTGCGCCGCTCACTGGTTGAACCCGCCACCATGGTGTTGTTTGTGGCGGGCTGGCTTGGACTACCCGGCGGCGCTCTTTACTGGACGATCGTCTCGCTCGTTCTGCTTTTCTTCCCGTCCATCGTGCAGTTGATTTTCGGCCTCACCCGTGCGCTGGTGAGTGAAAACAAGGGCGGAGTCGGCGAAGTGTTCTCGGGATTTCGGAACGCGATGCTGGTGGCACTGGTCAACCTGGCCCTTCTTCCGCACCAGACGCTGCTTTCAATTGACGCGATTGTCCGCGCTCTTGTCAGGCAGTTCATCACCGGCGAACGGTTGCTGGAATGGGAGACCGCGGCCCAGGCTGAAGACCGATCTGCGAAGCGTGGCCCCGTTGACCGCTATCTCGCACTCACGCCGCTTGTGGCGATTGCCATCGGCGTCGTGGTCTATTTCGCCAGGCCGCACAGCGACGCAATCCTGGTGGCTGTGCCCGTTCTGTTGTTGTGGGCTTTCGCCGGGAACGTGACCAGTTGGCTGGATGCACCGCCGCAGGAAGAGCAAAGGCGCCTCGGCGGGGGAGAAGAAGCTTTTTTGCTAAGTCACGCTTTGCGGATCTGGCGTTATTTTTCACAGTTTGGCGGAGAGAATCACAACTACCTTATCCCCGACAATGTTGAAGAACAGGGCCTGAAGGAGGCTCCGCGCGTCTCGCCAACCAACATCGGCCTTTTGCTGAATGCGCGCCAGGCTGCGTGCGAATTTGGATTTCTGACGGTTCCCGAATTCGCCACTCTTAACGATCACACTCTCACGACCATCACCAAGCTGGAAACGTTTCGTGGGCATCTCTTCAACTGGTATGACACTCAAACGCTCAAACCGCTGGGCGACGCGCCTTTTGTTTCTTCGGTCGATAGCGGTAACTTTGTCGCTTCACTCTACACGTTACATTCAGGCGCACTTGAGCTGATCAAGCAGCCCTTGTTCTCACCCCATCTCTTCACCGGCCTCCGCGCGTTTTGGCAACTGATGCAATCGCAAAAGGCGCTGCCCGCATCGCTCGCACGTTTTGAGATGCCCGGAGCTCATGCATCGGTCCCTGATTGGATCGCGTGGCTGCCCACCGCCTCTGCCGCTTTGTCAAAAGCTGCTTCGACGTCCGATGCGAAGGCCGAAAAGGCCGACCCATGGTGGTTCAACGAGGCGCGGAAGCGCGTGGATGCGATGCAGATCCTGCTCCGCGACTACATGCCGTGGCTCATGCAGGAGTATGCTTCTCTTCTCGGCGTGCTCGAAGTTCCGCGGAAGGCGGAAGCTCATGCGCTCTCAATCGACAAGGCCATCGTTTTTGCTGAGGGTTTGGACGCGAGCGTTGCCGGCGCAAGGGAATCCGACGCGAACGATCCGTCACAGTTCGCAATGGGCGAACAACTTCGCGAGGCTTTACACGGTGCGATGCGAAACCTGCGCATGCTGGTTGCGGCGCTTCAAGCAATCGCGCAGAACGCAGAGCGCATGGCGAATGAAACGGAGTTCGCATTTTTGGCCAACCCGGCTCGTCAGATTCTCTCCATCGGATACGATGTGAGGGGGCAAAAGCTGCACGAAGCCTGTTATGACCTGCTCGCTTCAGAGGCACGGATCGCGACGTTCCTCGCCGTCGCTCGCGACGATCTTCCGCAGCAGAGCTGGGGAAAGCTGAGCCGCGACCACACGCGCGCCTTTGGAAAATTCATTTTGCTGTCATGGACTGGCACGATGTTTGAGTACCTGATGCCGGCCCTGTGGATGCGCAGCTATCCTGAGACCCTCATCGCCCATACCTTGGCCGCATGCGTGGAAGTGCAATGGACCTTTACACGCTCCCTTGGTACTCCCTGGGGGATCTCGGAATCGGGAGATGCGAAAAGGAATGATTCGGGCCACTACGGCTACTTTGCGTACGGGATCCCCAAATTGCTCTTTGGGTTGAGGCCAATGCCGGCCCGGTGATTTCGCCTTACTCCACTTTTCTTGCGCTGGGGGTCGAATCAACGGCGGCGGTTCACAACCTGCGGCGCATGGCGTCTGGCGGTTGGGTCGGTGCATTCGGTTTCTATGAGGCCGCGGATTATGTTGTTTCCCGGGTAAGGCTGTTCTTGTTCGCGAATGGATGGCGCACCACCAAGGCATGTCGCTGCTCGCGCTGCTCAATTTGCTTCACGGTAATGTTGTGCAGCGGTGGTTCCATGCCAATCCACTGATTCAATCTGCCGAGTTACTGCTGCATGAGTTGCCGGTGAGCAATGGAGTGCTGAAAGCCAAATTGAAAGAATAATGCTCAGAGAAGTGCTCGAATTGGGAATGGACGGTTGCATCGCGGGTTCCCAGCAATTGAAATGAATCTGCTTTATAAAGGCCGTGGGGTATCCCGGCCTGAGATGATAAGAAGGTACCTCCAAAAAGAAAAAGCCTTCAAAAGGTAGAACGAGCTCACGATGCGTCGTGTCGCGCTGATCTATAATCCGGCGTCCGGGCAGTATTCGGCGCGACGTGCAGGGTATGTGCAAGCCGCTCTTGCCCTGCTTCGCAAAGCCGGCATCGATGCCGATGCACTGGAGACAAATGCGCCCGGCAGCGCGGGTGTCCTTGCAAAACTGGCCCTGCGCAACCACTACGACGCCGTGCTGGCCTGCGGCGGCGATGGCACTGTGCATGAAGTGTTGCAGGTCCTGGTGGGGACGGATGTTGCGCTGGGCGTGGTGCCGCTGGGCACGGCCAATGCGCTGGCCCAGAACCTGGGCCTTGGCAGGTCGCCTCTGAAAGCCGTGCGTCAACTGATCGAAGCCACTCCGACGGACGTCCCGGTGGGCCGGATCTACTACCGAGATAGTGCGGGAGTGGAACGGTCACGCTACTTTACCGTTGCGGCGGGGATCGGCGCGGACGCACTGCTGATGTCACGGCTGGATGCGGAGTTGAAGCGGCGGTTCGGCTATGCGCTTTACCTGGTTGAGGCTTTTCGCGTGTGGGCTACGAGCCCCTTTCCGCTCTTTATCGTGGAATTCACGGTGGATGGAATTGCCGAACGGCGCGTGGAGGAGGTCTCGCAGCTTCTGGCAGTGCGGGTTCGCTCGTTTGGCGGCGTGCTGCGCAAATTCGCGCCCGGGGCCACACTGCGCAATAACACTCTGAGCTTGATGGCCTTTAAAACGCGGAGCCGCCTGCATTATCTCAGTTTTCTGCTGGCGGTGATTGCCGGCCGCCATACATTTTCAAAGCGAGTGGAACTGCTTGAGGCGGTCGCCGTAGAATCCCACACCCGGAAAGGCTCGAAGACAATGGTGTATGTCGAGGCAGATGGGGAAGTGCTGGGCACATTGCCAGCGAGGCTCGAAGTGGCGAAGGAAACCCTCAAGTTGTTAATTCCGCCCAACGCCGAGCCGTGAGCGGAATCGCGAACTCAAACTGATTGAAGATGTGACACGATCAAGCGGATGCAGAACATTCGCAACATTGCCAACTGGCGAAAAGGCCAGAAGCATCATCTACTCTTCAGACGACTCGTAGCAGCTGCGCGACGATTTGCAGCGGGATAGATGGACGAAGTGTTCGTCCGGGCCGGCGGGCCCCATGGTGCGCAGACACCAGTAGGTTGAGGTGGTATCGACGCCGGGGAGCCATGACTCGGAATTCTGCGGCGAAGTGCCATAGGGATTTTTGGTGCGAAGGCAGCGGCAAGGCTGTAGAGGAAGTTCGGTGGTGTTCATGCTGAAATCCTTTCTGCTCGCCTGAGCAAGCGGCTTGCACACGCACACGAGCCGCGGTCAGCCGGCAGCGCTGGGGTCGCGATCCATTTGTCCGGCGGCGAGCAAGATGGTGCGATAGATGGCGACGGGAAAAAGCTGCACCTTGTATGCATTCATGGAAAGGGGCATGGCGTTGGTCATGGAAGCCTGGCCGGCGGCGCGTGCGGTTTCAGGCGTAATAGGCTTGCCGGTGAGGGCGGCTTCGGCTTCGGGTGAGCGGCGTACGACGGGCGAAGCGGCGCCCATGGCGACTACCGCTCGGCGACAGATATTGCCATCCATTTCGAGCACGATGCCGGCATCGGCATTGGCCCAGTCGTGGCTCTCCTTCTCTCCGTATTTCTGGTAGGCGGAACGGGTGCCGGATGCGGGTTTGGGAATGTGGATGGCGGTGAGCAACTCATTGGCCTCCATGACGTGAAACTTTTGCGGATTGGCGTCGGGACGGATGTAAAAGTCCTTGATTGCCACGGTGCGCTTGCCTTTTGCGGCAGAGGTCAGTTCCACGCTGGCATCAAGGGCGAGGAGTGCGACCGCTCCAGAGGATGGGGCGACGGCGGGGCAGCCACCGTAATCCATGATGGCGTGATATTGATTCAGGCCGGAAAAGGCGAAGCAGATGTCCTTGCCTTTGCGCAGACACTGAAAGTCGGCGGAGCGAAAATACCAGCACTGCAATTCCTGCAATAGATTTCCGCCGAGGGTCGCCATGTTGCGGATGTGCGGTGTGGCGGCGTGTCCGCAAGCGTCGGACAAGACGGTATATTGCGAACGGATGGTGGGATCATCGGTTACTTCGGCGAGCGTGGTGAGCGCACCGATGCTGAGGCCCTGGGGCGTGGCTTCAATTCCGCGCAATTCAGAAATGTTGCGGATATTGACAAGGCGCGCGGGCGTATCGGTGCCGTTCTTGAGGCGGTCGAGGAGATCGACGCCGCCGGCTTTGACGACGGCGCCGTCTTTCAGTTGAGAAAGCGCGGCCTCGACGGTGGAACAATCCGCGAGAGAGAAGGAGTTCATAGGGCCTCCATCATCGGCTGGGGCTGGTTGAGGGCTGCGAGCACGACGGCGGGCGTCATGGGCAGTTGACGGATGCGGACGCCGGTGGCGTTGTAGACGGCGTTGCCAATGGCGGCTCCGGCAGAGATGATGCCGGCGGCCTCGCCGATGCCGGATGCGTCAGTGGAGCTTTGCCCGATGTAGGACTCGGTGAGAATGACTTCAATCTCAGGCACTTCATAGGAGCCGGCGATCTTGTACTTGTCGAGGTTGGCGTTGACCATGATGCCATAGTTGGGATCGAGGAGGCGGTGCTCGAAGAGCGTGTAGGAGATGCCCTGAATGACGCCGCCGTTGATCTGGCTCATGACCTGGTTGGGGTTGATGGGGCGGCCGCAATCGTGGACGGCAAGGACGCGCTTCACATGGATGCGGCCGGTTTCAGTGTCGACGGCGACTTCGGCGATGTCGACACCACCATACGTGTCGACCTTTTTCGGCGCGTAGTCGGGGACGCGCCTAGCCTGGGCGGAAACCTCTTCGGTATTCATTTTGCCCGCTGCGGTGCGGAAGGGAATGGGCTCGAATTTGCCGGAGACGCTGCGCACCATGCCACCCGAGAGTGTGAGATCGGAAGGAGCAACGCCGAGAGCGGGGGCAATGCCCGCCAGGAATTTTCGCGAGGCCTGCCAAGCGGCGTCGCGCACGGCGGGAGTGAGAGAAGCGGTGGTAACGCTGCCGCCGGAGTTGGGTCCGACGGGATAATTTGTGTCGCCAATCTTCACCGAGACTTTAGCGGGCGGGACGCCGAACTGTTCGGCAAGAATCTGCGCGAGCACAGTCTTGATGCCGCTTCCGATGTCCTGCACGGCAGAGAGAACTTCAACCGAGCCATCTTTGTGAACGCGCACTTCGGCGGCGGCTTCCATGGTGAGGTGGCGGTACCAAACGGATTGCGAGAGACCGATGCCTCGTTTGACGGGGCCAGGATCGGCATTGGGGCTGGGGTTGCGCGACTTCCAGAGTGCACTTTCGCGGATGATCTGGCGCTGCACACGCCGCACGGGATTCTCGTCGATGTGGTCGCGTAGATCGAGGAGGTCCATGTTGAGGCGCCCGGCGAGTTCGTCGATGGACTGCTCCAAGGCGAAAGCTCCCTGCGGATGACCTGGGGCGCGAAACGCGGCCGCAGGACCGGCGTTGATGAAGACGTCGTTCTCCTCGGTGTGGAGTGTGGCCCACTTGTACAGGTTGGCCGCGGGGCCGGCGCATCCGGCTCCGGTTCCGCAGCCGGCAGTACCAAAACTGATGAGCTGAATTGCGGTGATGGTACCGTCTTTCTTGGCTCCGACGCGGAGGCGCTGATCGGAGCTGGGACGGTTGCCGACGGAAAGATGCTCCTCTTCGCGGTCGAGCATGAGGCGAACGGGCGCTCCTGTTTTGCGGGAAAGCGTGGCAGCGACAACACCCGGGTTGCCCGCACCAAACTTGGCGCCAAAGCCGCCTCCCATGTACTCCGTAATGACACGCACCTTGGATTTGGGAAGATGGAAGAAACCGGCGAACTCTTCGCGCACGCTGGCAGTTCCCTGGGTGGACGCGTAGACGGTGAGTAAGTCGGGCTTCCAGTCAGCGACCACACCGTGGGTTTCAAGCGCGGAGTGCGTTTGCACCTGCGTGATGTAACGCGCATCCACTATCACGTCGGCGTCTTTGAATCCCTGTTCCGCATCGCCCTGCTTGCGCACGGAGGGGCCATGGACATTGCCTTTCTGGGGAGTGGCGCCCTCGCTTCCGCCTCCGCCAGCGGTTCCGGCCTCGTCGGCCGCACCGGGAAAGACGAGCGGCGCATTGGGCTCGCGAGCCATCTTCTCATCCACGACAAACGGAAGGGGCTCGTACTTTACTTTGACCTTGGCGGCCGCTTCCTCGGCAGCCTGGGGAGAGATAGCGGCAACTGCGGCCACCGGCTGTCCGGCGAAGCGAACGATCGGATATTTCACTCGCTCCAGGTTGGGGTCGCGCAGCACGGCAGACCCAAGAAACGACTCGATGACATGCACACCCTTCACGCCGGGATGGCTCTCGGCGGCGGATGTGTCGATGGAGAGAACTTTTGCGTGTGGCACCGTCGCATTCACAAAGCAGGCGTAGAGCATGCCGGGCAACTGCACATCGAAGGTATAGCGGGCGCGACCCGTCACCTTGGCATGGCCATCCCATCGCTCGGGCGACTTGCCAATGTATTCCAAGTCTTTGTTCACGGGCAAGACGGGTGGTTCTGAGGTGGGTACGGTGCGCTGCTCTTCATGCAGGGTATAGCCGGGGACGCCGATCGGCATGCTGACGGTCTTCGTCGCGGGTGTTGCGGAATCGGCGGCGGTGCTGAGAATGGCATCGGGAACGTTGTGGAAGATTTCAGTTGCCATGTTTTTCTCCTATGCCTTCTGGCCGGCCACGTCGAGCGTCGCGGCAAAGATTTTGGGATAGGTTCCGCAGCGGCAAAGATTACCGCTGACTGCGTAGCGAACGTCGGCTTCAGTGGGATGAGGATTTCTCTCAATAAGCGCGGCACAGCTCATGACCATCCCAGGTGTGCAGAAGCCGCATTGCATGGCATCGTGGCGAACGAAGGCGGCCTGGACAGGGTGCAATTCCTCGCCGGAGGAAAGTCCTTCGATGGTGGTGATCTGATGGCCGACTGCATCGATGGCCAGTGTCATGCAGCTATTCACTGGCATCTTGTCGAGCCAGACGGTGCAACTGGAGCAGACGCCGCGATCGCAGCTGATCTTTGTGCCGGTCATGTTGAGGTTGATTCGCAGGGCGTCGGCGAGCGTGGTGCGCGGCTCGATTTCGAGGGCATGGCCTTTGCCATTGATCTGCAACGTGACGCGGAACGGCTCGGGGCCGAATTCCTTTACGTCGCTGCGGGTGCCTGCAGCTTCACGGGAAAACCCTTGCACGCCATCGATAAGTGCGGTGCCTGCGGCGGCGATGCCTGCGCCTTTGAGAAAGCCGCGACGAGTGATGCCGGCAGGGGGAGAAGCGGGAGACGACGCGTCTGAAAGTTTTTTCGGCGGATGTGGATCTGACATGCTTTCCTCCTTGACCGGCGGAGCGTGGAAACAAGCCTTATCGCCCGCGGAATGGCGATTGAAATCTGAATGACGCGTGAGGGCACCGACAGTGGATGAAATGCCGACGAAGTTGCAAACTGCCGGCTTACCGCGTCTTCAATGCTGCGGCCGGAGCGAGAAGCATACGGAGAAGTCGTCCGACCCGCCAACAGTATAGGTGAGCATGCCGGGGAGTGTGGAGGGAAATTTTTCATTTGGTGAAAAGCTTTTCATCTGAATAAAGAGGCGTCAGCGTGCAGATTTCCGACGTGCCGAGGGATCTTGAAGTACTGGCAGAAGGACCTGGAAGCGGGTCAGAAGATGGGTTGAGCGGTCACGATCCTTCCATGGACTTCTGAGAGCCGGTCCTGATCGTTTGCGCTCCTGGGGAGGAAATCGACGAATTGGCGGTGCGCATTTCAGCGGCGGCGGCTGCAATCTCGCTGTCGATCTCAGCGCCAAGAAGAATCATGAGTCCGGTGATGTAGAACCAGGTGAGCAGGATGATGACCGCGCCGAGAGAGCCATAGGTTACGGGAAAGGTATTGAAGTAGTGGAGGTAAACGCGAAAACCGAGCGAGGCAAGCAGCCATCCGAGAATGCCAAAAGCGGCGCCAGGTGTAACGAACTGCCATCGGCGGAATTTAACATCCGGGGCCCAGTAATAGATTAGGGAGAACGAAAGGGCGAGGAGAGCGATGGCCACAAACCAGCCGATAAGTTTTGCGGCGGCGGCGGCAAGCTCGGCAAGAAGCGGAAACTGGATTCTGTGGTGAGCCATTGCCGGGACCAAGCTTGTCCCAAAAAGAGAAGCAAGAATGATTGTGACAATCACGGAAAGGATGATCGTAAGGCCGATGGCGTAGAGACGGGCCTTGAGGAAAGAGCGTGTGTCCTGAATCTTGTAGACGACGCTCAGTGTGTCCTGGATGGCTGAGATTCCGGCTGAAGCCGACCAGAGGGCACCGATCAGGCCGAACGTGATCTTTCCGGTGGTAGCGGCAGCGCTGATCTGGTTAAAGGTCTGGAGGACAGTTCCGAGGGCGGGGCCAGGAATCACCAGGGCAAGATAGTTCAGGAGCCTGCCATAGATCTGGTCCGCGGAACGAGCGGCCAAACCGAGAATTGAACTGGCACAGAAGAGCGTGGGAAAGACTGCGAAGAAGAAGTAAAAGCCAAGTTCACTGGCACGATCCAGCAAATGATCGGCAACCATGGACTTCCACGTGCGCTTTGCCAAAACCCAGAGGGGCACACCGTGAAGATCCCACAAAGATCGGAACGCGGTGGGAGACACGAATTCGCTGACAGGGGCTTGACGCCTCTTCAGTGTTTGATCGGTTATGAGATGCGGCCCGGTAATGAGTGATCCCCAACTCCTGAAGTTGCTCCCATTCTTGCTGTGGTAATGGATGCGGGGCCTGACCCAGGTGATAGCCGGTTCATTGATGATCTTCTGCGATATAAACTCGACAAATGGCAGCGTGATCAGAGATGCACGATCAAACCAACAACCGTCGCCCCGCATCAGACCCTACAAGGTAGGGTGTGTGTTCGATAGAGTAAGCAGTATCTACAGGCGTTTTCAGGACAAGCGCCCAGCCGATTGCTTGTCTCGGGCCTTGATTTGCCTTTTCCTTTTTGGGATCATCGACCCGCACACATTCGCACAGAAGCCACCACAAGCGTCAAGCCAGGTTCCGAAGACTCCACCGGGCGCAGCCCAGCTTCTTTCGTCCTATGAAGGGCAAAACGTCACGGCGATCGAAATTGCCGGCCGCCCAGAGTTGAATACATCGCAGTTCGCATCGCTCTTTTCGCAAAAGGCGGGGCAGCCGTTCTCAAAGGATAAGGTCGAACAGACGGTGGCCGCATTGAAGGCCACAGGAAAGTTTGCCGACGTGCGAGTCGAGGCTGAGGCCGAGGCGCAAGGTGTCCGAGTTGTGTTGGTGCTGGAACCCGCCGTGTACATCGGGATTTTCCAGTTTCCGGGAGCCGGGCGATTTGCCTATGCCAGGTTGATTCAGGTCGCCAACTATACGCCGCAAACACCATTCAACGCGGCCTACATTGAACAGGACCGGCAGAACCTTGTGGCGTTTTTTCGACAGCAGGGCTATTTTGAGGCGGAGGTAAATTCGGAGGTTCATGTGGACTCCGCAAACGGGCTCGCCAACGTTTTGTTCAACGCCATGTTGCATCGCCGGGCCAAATTTGGCGACATCAAGATCGAGGGAACGACGGCGGAGCAAGCAGCCAAGCTGAAGCACAACTTGCAAAGGCCCTGGGCTCGTTTACGCGGCGCTGCAATTCGGCCGGGGCGCGTCTATCACTACTCCACGCCTCAAGGGCTGCGCAATACCTTCAGACCGGGCTGCAGAAGGAAGGTCGGCTGGGAGCCGAGGTCAAGCTGGCCGGAGCCGAATATAACCCGCAAACGGGCCGGGCGGACGTGCATTTCAATGTCACTTCGGGACCCGCGACTCATGTGGAGATCGAAGGCGCTCACCTTTGGAGTTGGACGCGCAAAGCATTACTGCCCGTGTACCAGGGTGTTGGCGTGGATAGAGAATCGGTGCAGGAAGGGCGGCGGGCGCTGGAGTCCTACTTTCAATCAAAGGGATACTTTGACGTGAGCGTTCAAGCCAACTTCAAGAAAGAAAATGCTGTCACTTCGATCGTTTACGGAGTAACGAGGGGAAAGAAACACAACGTCGAAGACATCAAGATCGAAGGAAACGAGCACCTGCCGTCGTCCGAACTTGCGCCGCACATCACCGTCGAGAAGGAACATTTTCTCTTTCATGGAAAGTTCAGCGATGACCTTTTGCGCTCAAGCGTCAAGAATCTTACAGCGGTCTATGAATCGCAGGGCTTCAGCAGTGCCAGTATCGCAGCGGATGTTGCAAGGAGCGGAGGAAACATCAAGGTGTCGTTTCGCGTGACCGAGGGGCCGCGCGACATTGTGGATTCATTGAAAATCGAGGGCGCCGACACATTTCCCGAATCGCAATTTGCACCGGGAGGCCTGAAGCTTGCTCCCGGCAAGCCTTATTCGCAAGCCCTGGTTGACGCGGATCGCGCCAATATCGTTGAACATTATTTGCAAGCCGGCTATCTCACATCCAGCTTTCGCGAAACTGCGACCGAGGTGTCGAAAGCAGATCTGCATCGTATCCAGGTTGTGTATCACATCTATGAAGGACCAAGGGTATCTGCAGGGGAGATCGTGACCCTTGGGAGGCTGCACACACGGCAGCGTCTGATTGATATAGATGTGTCTTCAATCAAGCCAGAGCATCCGCTCACAGAAACGCAATTGCTTTTGGCCGGGAGCAAGCTCTACGACCATACGGGCGTATTCGATTGGGCAGAAGTCGACCCGAAACGGGAGATCACCACACAGACGAAAGAAGACGTGCTGGTGAAGGTTCACGAAGCGAAGAGAAACCAGATGACATACGGCTTCGGCTTCGAGGTGATCAACCGCGGTGGTAGTGTACCGACTGGAACGGTTGCCCTTCCCAATCTGCCTCCGGTTGGATTGCCATCGAACTTCACCACCAGCCAGGTGACGTTTTACGGACCGAGAGGCACTTTTCAATACACGCGCAACAATCTGGGAGGAAAGGATAATTCGCTGTCATTTACCGGGTTTGCGGGACGGCTGGACCAGAGAGGCGCGGTCTACTACATCGTTCCGGAGTTTCGCTGGTCGCATTGGAAATCGACAACGTCGATTTCCGGCGAGCACGACGAAGAGAATCCAATCTTTTCATCACAACAGGAGCTTGCCAGCTATCAGCTTCAACGAGGCCTCGACAGGGCGCAAAAGGACACGCTTTTTCTTCGCTACAGTTTCAGCCAGACAGACTTGACTCGGATTGAGATTCCGGCGCTGGTGCCCACGGAAGATCAACATGTGCGCCTCTCGACGCTGGCTGCAAATATCACGCGGGATACGCGTGACAACCCGCTGGACGAACATAAAGGCGTGCTGCGATCGATCGAGGTTGACTTCAATTCAACCAAGCTCGGATCGAGCGTCGATTTTGCGAAGCTTACCGGCCAGGCAGCCTTCTACAAGCAGAGATTTCATCAAATCATATGGGCCAATAGCCTTCGCATTGGTTTAGCACAGCCCTTCGCCAACAGCCGCGTGCCCCTCAGCGAGGAGTTTTTTACCGGAGGCGGCAACTCTCTGCGCGGCTTTCCTCTGGATGGGGCCGGGCCGCAGCGCCAGGTTCAGGTTTGCAGCAGCGGGTCCAGCAGCGACTGCAGCTTCATCCAGGTTCCAAGCGGGGGCAAGGAGTTGCTTATCCTCAACGCTGAAGCGCGTATTCCGCTGCCGATCAAGAAAGGTCTGAGCATTGTTCCTTTTTACGATGGCGGCAACGTGTTTCCAAATGTGGGATTTCACAATTTTCTTTCACTTTATAGCAACAATGTGGGTCTTGGGGTTCGCTATACGACCCCGGTCGGTCCGATTCGGCTGGATATCGGGCGAAACCTCAATCCGATTCAAGGGGTAAACGCAACGCAATACTTCGTCAGCATTGGGCAAGCGTTTTAATGTTGTGAGTCAGAGGTTCATTGGAAAAATCGGGCGTCCCAAATGCAGGTCCTTCGACTCCGTTTGGCCCAAAGGCAGGCCAAACTCCCGCTCAGGATGACAATGCATTTGTGATGCGAACTTCAGACTCGGGGCACTAAGAGGTTTTTGATGAGTAGATCAGTTGGAGCAGGGAATTCGCCCAATTCACATCGGCGGCGCGTATGGGAAAAGGTCGCCGCGTGGATCGGGATTGGCTGGATTGCAGCGACGCTGATGGCTCTTGTGACGATTGCTGTCTTGCTCAACAGTCCGCGATTTCATCAATTTCTACTCCGCACGGCAGAAGCGAAAGCCAGCGAGAGTCTTGGCGTCAGGGTACAACTAGAAAACCTTGCTTTGCATTTGACCGCATTGAGTGTGGACCTTTATGGCGTTACCGTGGATGGCGCAAATCCATATCCGACTCCGCCCTTGCTGCAGATAGACCATGTTGAGGCCGGAATACGGATTGCGTCCATTCTGCGCAGAGCCTGGTATTTCGAAAACCTTCGCATCGACCGACCGGTTGCGCATGTATTTTTCGATGCACATGGCGTATCGAATATTCCCTTGCTTCAGAGCGGCGGGCAGGGTAGCGGCCGTACAAGCGTGTTCGATCTCGGGATACGGCACGCATTGATAGATCGGGGGGAAGTCTACTATAACGATCGCCCCACCAATCTTGCCGCTGACTTACATGATCTGGAAATTCAAGCCTCATTCAATGATTTGCTTCAGAAATATTCCGGCAAGTTGGGGTATCAGGACGGGCGGCTGGTCTACGGCGCGTTTCGGCCTGTCGCGCACAGCTTCGAGGTGCAATTTGAAGCGACGCCGAACACTCTCGATGTTACTCAGAGCAAAGTGACATTTGGTAAGTCGCAGATTGCGCTCTCGATCAAATTGCGGAATTACAATCAGCCGGACGTGCAAGGCCACTACGACATTACGGTCGATGGCAGGCAAATGGCGGACCTGCTTCATAGTCAATATATGCCTGCGGGAATGGTCCATACTTCAGGTTCTTTGCAATACCGGCAGGTGGTGAATCGCTCCGCGGTTGAATCGATCCTGATTGATGGGGATCTGATCAGCCAGCGCCTTGACGTGACGACATCTGCGATGCGCGCTGAGGTAAACGACATCGCGGCGCACTATTCGCTTGAGAACGGCGATGCGATCTTGCGCGACTTTCGCGCCAAACTACTTGGGGGAAAGCTGACCGCCCAGGGGAGCATGAGGAACATCGCCGGAAAATCGCATTCCAATTTGGTTGCGGTGTTGCGCGGAATCTCTCTGAAGGATCTGACACGGGCCACTCGCAGCTCGGAGGCGCGCACGGTTGCGTTCGAGGGCCAGTTGAATGTTGAGGCTAAAGCTTCTTGGGACGACACCCTGGATGATCTGGTGGCGCATACGGACGCGACGATCAACGGACAGGCCCAGCATAGTCAAGCCAACTACAAGCAAGTTTCCACTGTGAAGTCAGCAACGTCTGACAAGGGAAGCGAGCCTTCGGGCAGCATTCCTGTTGAAAGTGCGATTCACGCGACCTACAGTGCCAAGTCTCGCGAATTCGAGTTGGACAACAGCTATGTGCGGACGGCACAAACCAACCTGACGATGAACGGCACGGTCAGCTCGCATTCCCGATTGAATCTGCACCTGCAGGCCAATGATCTGCGTGAAATTGAAACGATTGCCGATGTTTTCCGCTCGCCCTCGCCCAACGGCGCGACGAGCCCGCTCGACCTGGGCGGCACAGCAACATTTAACGGGATGGTGCAAGGCTCGACGGCTGCTCCACACCTGACAGGACAAGTGATGGCGCAGAATCTTCGATTGAACGGGACGGACTGGAGAGTGCTGCGAACGGATGTGGACTTGAGCCCGTCAATGGCGAGCTTGCAGCATGCGGATCTTGAGTCGGCATCTCATGGGCGCATTGCATTCAGCGCGAAGACGGGCCTGACGCAATGGTCCTTCACGCAAACCAGTCCGATCCAGATTCAGCTTAACGCATCGCAGGTAGACATCGCGGAGCTTGCAAAACTTGCGGATCAGGAGATACCGATTACGGGCACGTTGAATGCCGGAATGAACATGCACGGCAGCGAGATGAATCCGACCGGAAACGGCGATGTGACCCTGACAAATGTGACGGCATATGAACAACCGATCCCGTCGGCAAAGCTTGTTTTCTCGGGCGCTGGAGATGAAGTGCATGGGAACATATCAATTAATCTGCCGGCGGGAAATATACAAAGCAAAGTCAGCCTTCGGCCGAAAGAGAAGACTTATAACGCTGAATTGACGGCCAGAGGAGTTGAGTTGGATAAGCTCCAGGTTGTGAGCGCAAGAGATATCAATGCTACAGGCGTGGCGGCAGCGACGGTGAAAGGGAGCGGATCGTTTAGTAACCCGCAGCTCGATGCCGATCTGCAGATACCGAAATTGGTCATTCAAGGTCAGACTGTCACCGGAATTAATCTGCACATGGATGTGGCGAATCATGTGGCGGATGCAACCTTGCAGTCTTCGGCGGTGAACACATCCATCAATGCGAAGGCGAAAATTCAACTGACCGGCGATTATTTTGCCGACGCGAGCCTGGATACGCAGGCGATTCCTTTGGAACCTTTGCTTGAGGTCTATGCTCCTCAGATTACGAAAATGTCAGGCCAAACGGAGATTCATGCGACGCTGCGTGGCCCGCTCAAAAAGAAACAGATGCTCGAGGGCCATGTGACGGTGCCGGTTCTCAAGATGGCGTACGGGAACACAGTGCAACTGGCCGCGGTATCCCCGATCGAGGCGGATTATCGCGACGGAATCATCACTCTTCAGCGCTCCTCGATTCGGGGAACGGATACCGATCTGCAATTCCAAGGTTCGATCCCCGCGAACGGCAACGGTCCCATGTCGGTTGTCCTGCAGGGGACTGTGAATCTAAAGCTTGCGCAACTCTTCGATCCGGATATCCGAAGCTCCGGCGAACTACGGTTCAACATCAACTCGCAGAATTTATCGGATCTGGGGGGGCAGATTTCTATTGTGGATGCTGACTTCGCGACTGCGGACTTACCCGTCGGGTTGGAACACGGCAATGGTTCTCTGACGATGACACGAGATCGCATTTATATCCGCAGTTTTCAGGGAGTGGTGGGCGGAGGAACGGTGACTGCGCAGGGAGGCGTTTCCTACGGTACGGGAATCCAATTCGACCTGGGCCTGGCTGCCAAGGGAGTTCGCATGCTTTATCCCGAAGGCCTTCGCGAGAACATCGATGCAACCCTGAGACTTTCGGGGACAACTGAGAATGCAATGCTCGGCGGATCGGTCGACTTATCCGATCTCTCGTTTACGCCGGCGTTCGACCTGACCAGCTTCATCAATAATTTTTCAGGCGGAGTGGAGGCACCCCCTTCGCGGGGATTCACCCAGAACGTTCAGCTCAATCTGGCGGTGCGCTCCACAAACAACGTGAACCTGACGAGCAGAGCGCTGAGTGTGAATGGCGCTGCAAATTTGCGGGTGCGAGGAACGGCGGCCGATCCAGTGATACTGGGCCGGATCAATCTGAACGGCGGAGACGTGATTCTGAATGGCGATCGATTTGTGCTGAACGGGGGCACGATCCAGTTTGTGAACCCGACGGAAACCCAGCCAGTGGTGAATCTGAGTTTGAACACAGCGATCCAACAGTACAACATCAGCCTTCGTTTCAACGGGCCAGTGGACCAACTGCGCACGGAGTACAATTCCGACCCTGCGCTGCCATCAGCCGACATCATCAACCTGCTCGCATTCGGAAAAACGTCGGAAGCGAGCGCCGCCACGGCGACCCCGGCAAACCAGGCTGCCGAATCTCTGCTTGCATCGCAAGTATCAAGCCAAGTGACCAGCCGTCTATCCAAGATCGCCGGTATTTCGCAGCTTTCCATCAATCCGGTATTGGCGGGGAGCAACAGTCAAGGGCCGCCCGGAGCGAATATCACGATTCAACAAAGGGTAACAGGCAATCTATTCGTCACATTTTCGACGAATGTAACATCGACGCAGGGGCAGACAGTTCAAGGCCAGTACCAGGTTTCACCACGGGTGGCTGTGAGCGCGACTCGCGATCCAAACGGCGGCTTCGCGGTCGATACGCTTATAAAGAAGAGTTGGTGAGAATCGTGAAACGTGACCTTTTCCATGTCTCAGCCGCCGCTGAATCGCGTCAATTTCCACTTATCCGAGTAGCGGGCACGAACGGGACGTACGATCT
>CAVQZQ010000080.1:0-10424 GCA_963718435.1 uncultured Acidobacteriota bacterium
AGCCCAGCGATTTATGCGACCTTTACGGCACGGCTGAAGCCGTGCCCCTTCAAAACTGCTTCTACGCTCCTTGGAGAACTGCCCCAGGGCAGGCATCGCTGATAGAGCAACAAGCGGTCAGGGATCTAGATTGTGACTTCCTGACTTACCGGCTCAAGGTGGCGTGAAGTGGCGGAGGAATGGTGCTTCGTAGGTGAGGCGCATGCCGCGAATGGATTCGCGTTTCTTCCATACTTCGAGAATCACTTCGACGAGGTAGTCGATGTGGCTTTGGGTGTAGACGCGGCGAGGAATCGCGAGACGGACCAGGTCCATTTGCGCAGCGCCTGCAAACATGAGGGTGCCGATTTCGACGGAGCGGATGCCGCCTTCGAGATAAAGTTCAGCCGCCAAAGCCACGCCGGGGAAATGGTCGGACGGAATGTGCGGCAGGAAAGCGCGCGCGTCGAGGTAAATGGCGTGGCCTCCTGGCGGCTGCACGATCGGTACGCCTTCTTCGGCGATGTGGTTTCCGAGATAAGCGGTGGAAGCAATGCGATAGCGAAGGTAATCCTCTTCAAGAGCTTCCTGAATGCCGACGGCGATAGCTTCGAGGTCGCGGCCGGCGAGACCGCCGTAGGTCGGATAGCCTTCGGTGAGGATGAGGAGATCCGTCTGCTGCTGCGCCAGGAGATCGTCGTTGGTGCAGAGGAAGCCGCCGATGTTGGCCATGCCGTCTTTTTTGGCTGACATGGTGCAGCCATCGCCATAGCGAAACATTTCCTGCGCAATTTCCTTGGGAGTTTTGTGCTCGTATTCCTTTTCGCGCAGCTTGATAAACCAGGCATTTTCGGCAAATCGGCAGGCATCGAAGTAGAGAGGGATGGCATGGCGCTTGCAGAGTGCGCTGACCTGGCGCACATTTTCCATGGAGACGGGTTGGCCGCCGCCTGAGTTGTTGGTAACGGTGAGCATGACGAGCGGAATACGCTCACGCCCGACGCGCTCAATGAGCGCCTCGAGCGCCGCCACGTCCATGTTGCCTTTGAACGGGTGCTGCAATGCGGGCTGGCGGCCTTCGGGAATGAGCAGGTCCACGGCTTCGGCGCCGACGAACTCGACATTCGCGCGGGTTGTGTCGAAGTGGGTGTTGTTGGGAACGATGTCGCCTTTTTTGCAGGCCACGCCGAAGAGGATGCGCTCGGCGGCGCGTCCCTGGTGCGTGGGGATCACGTGCTTATAGCCGCAGATGTCTTGGATCGAATTGCGAAAACGGTCGAAGCTGCGGCTCCCGGCATAACTTTCGTCGCCTTCCATGATGGCGGCCCACTGGTGCGTGGACATGGCGCCAGTGCCTGAATCAGTAAGGAGATCAATCAGAACGTCGTCGGCGTGGAGGAGAAACAGGTTGTGGTGCGCGGCGACGAGCAGTTTTTGGCGGTGTTCGCGCGTGGTCCAGCGAATTGGTTCAACACTCTTGATGCGAAACGGTTCAATGATGGTCTTGACCGGCATGCGGAACTCCCCGACGTCATTTCGACAGAACTCTGACCCCATTCCAACGATACGCGCCGAATGCGGGTGGGCCACCGTTCAATGGAACAACGTGAGAAGCCTGTCAGAGAGCATTACGTTACGGGGGACGCGGGTATGAGAGGCAAAAGCGCTCAACAAGGATGGACAGACACGCATAACAAATGAGAGCCACGGCACACCAATCATCAATCGCGATATGAGCGTTGCGAGATGGACGGAGCGGTTGAGCTCTTTGTGCAGGCGGCCGGCCAACTCTGCGGAGGTACCACCCCTGGTGTAAATTTCGGCCGCGACTTGTGCGCTGTGAAAGGCGATCGACATGCCATCTCCGGAAAAAGAGGGAATGACGGCGGCCTGATCGCCCAGGCGCCATAGGGCGGATTTAGAATCGGTGGGAAGCAATCCGTAGGGAATGGAGGAAAGGGCAAGGGGCTTTGGAAGCAGGGCCTCGGCTCCCTCAAGCCGATGGGCAAGATAATCGGAGGAATGGGTTATTCGCTCAAGAAGCACGGGCCATTCATAGCGGCAACTGTGCAGAGTTTTGCGATTCACGACAAGACACAAATTTGCGTCGCCGTCCTCAGTGAGCTGCATTCCCGCGTATCCGCCGGGAAAGAGGATGAGGTCGATGCAACCACGGAGCGCCTGCTGTTGTGCGGGTGTTAGACGAAAGTACATTTTGAACGCGATCAGGTCGTTTTGTTTGCCGGGCGGCCTGCGATGTCCGCCGAGATCGTGCTTGCCAGTGGCGAGAAAGGCCGTTTGAGCGTGGCGAATTTCGCCGCCGGTAAGCTGCGCTCTCCAATTCGAACCAGATTGCTGCAGCGATTCAACTCGACGGCCTCGCAACACATCGGCTCCCGCTTGCGATGCCGATGAGAGAAGAGCTTCGTCAAGGGTGCGCCGCGTGACGGACATGGCGGGGAAGGGAAACTCGCACTCCGCAATGCAAGCGCGCGCGGTCAGTCTTATCTTGTTAATGGGGACAGCGCCGAGAGCGCGGAGGTCAACGCCTAGCTGCGCGATGTAGGCCACAGCTTCCCAACTTAGAAATTCACCGCATACCTTGTGGTGCATGCTTGCGGTTTGCTCGATGATCTCGACTGCCCGTCCGTGGCGCGCGAGCATGATGGCCAATGCCGCGCCGGCAGGTCCGCCTCCGATGATGAGGGCTTCAGTTGGCGCAGGCGGCGGTAGGGCATGCATCATTTCACCCGTGCGACGCATAGGCGGCCGGGCCATGCATCGAAGATATTGATAGTGTTTACATCGAGACCGGCTTCGGCAATGTACTGCTGCCAATCGCGGGGCGTGAAGCTGCGCTGAATCGAGACAGGGCCATCGTGCTGAACGAAACGATGCCACCGCATCGCAGCGGCCAGCAATTTGAAGGCGTAGTAGGGGGTCTGTGCACGCCGCAGATCATTGACAAACCAACCGCGAACAGACACGTGCTCCATCCATTGCAGAAAACGCACGATCTCAGCATCCGGAAGATGGTGGGTGAAGAGCGAACTGATGACGACGTCAATCCTGGCATGGGGCTGATACGTGAACGCATCAGATGACACCCATATGATGCGACTTTTTGGAGAGGAGAACTCGCGGGCCGCCTGGGCCGCGAAGGGATTGCGGTCGATTCCTGTGAGCCGGACGGCAATTTTCTTGCGACGCGCCCAGCTTTCGATGCGGCGAAGCATGTCTCCCGCCCCGCTGCCCACATCCACAATATGCAGAGGCTCATGGGCGCCGGAGCTGAATTGTTGGAGCCACTGGAGGGTCGGCCGGTAGCTGAACACCGTCCGGTTGACCTGAATGAGGTCACGGAGGCATGCGCGAAACTCGGCGTAGCTGCACGGCTCGTCCATCAGTTCGGAGAGGTGGGCGCGGTGTGCGAATTGGATGGTCTCAGGCGACATGGAAGCGCATGATCTCTGCGGTTAAGCCCGGGCCGAAGGAAATCGCACAACCATTCTGACCGGGTAAGGAGGTTCTCATGAGTTCCTGGAGAACAAACATCACCGTGGCCGACGACATATTTCCATAGGATGAGAGGACGCAGCGGGAGGCGAGAGAATTTCCGGGGAGAGAGAAAGACCGTCTTCGACAGCATCGATGATGGCACGGCCACCGGGATGAACGGCCCAGAGATGGATTGGCGTATTTCCAAGCACGGCGGCTTCGTTCTCTCTCATGCCCTTTGCAATCTGAATCGGAACCTGGGTGGATAAAAACATCTCGAAACCAAAGTCGCCAACTCTCCATGTGATCAGATCGCGGGTGTTTTCGATTTGCATGGCTTCGAAGCCGTCCATCTCAAAGCCGGTGCTTTCGGGGCCAACGAGGGTGGCCGCGCAGCCATCGCTGAAGAGAAGAAAAGACATGACGTCGGCGAGGTCATGGGTTTCGTGAAAGTGCAGCGAGCAGAGCTCCAGGTTGACGACCAGGGCGCTCGCGCCGGGCTCCGAACGAACAATGTGGCGCGCCAGCTTGAGTGCGTTCATTGCCGCATAACAGCCCATGAAACCGACCATTGTTCGCTCAGTCGACGTCGGAAGCCCGAGATAATCAATAATTTCGAAATCGAGTCCGGGCGCGTAGAAGCCGGTACAGCAGGTGACCAAAACATGGCGGATCCGGCCGCGCTCTTCGGCGGTGAGGGAGAGCTTATCCAGAGCCTTGCGCACCAAGATGGGTGCGCATTGTTCAAAAAGCTGCATTCGTTGTGCCGTGGACGGGAAGGTGCCGTTGCCATAGAACGCAAACGCATCGGTTGGCGCGCCGATAAGGGACTTCTCTGCGTGGAGGCAGGAGTAGCGATGGTGGATATCCGACTTTGTTGCGAGGCGCTGGAAGATTTTGCGTGCCCGGGGGTCGGACAGCAACCCGGCAGCAAATGCGACGAACGGCTCGTGAATGTCGTGATCGGGAACAGCCGTCCCGATACGTTGCAGATAGGCACGCGTCATGGATTTCCTTGTGAGCGGCAACGTGTGCAACGGGAGCCGGTCAAGTAGTAGACGTTTGATTTCTCCATCTGGAGGGCTTGAACGGTACTGGGACCCTTTAATTCAGTTAGATGCAGAACTACTTCTTCCGAATGACTGCTTCTGCGCGGTGGTCCGCTTGTCTGGCGTCTCAGAAGAAAGCCTGGAGGTTTCACCCGCCGGAAAGGGTCGGGATGGGCCTTCCGGGACGCCCAAGCCGCGTTCAGGGCTGATTGCATCCAAATCAGTGTAGAGCACGATTCGGCGCTCCGGCTGGGTGTGCTTGTCATCTGATTGTCATCAGAAAGGCCCCTCATTATGTTTCCGAGACTACCGATGTTTTTGAGGCCCAAGAGTTCATGCGCCTTCGTGAGCCTATTACTGTGCTGCGGCGGTTTGCTGCTGCCGGAGGCTAACGCGGCTTCGTGCACCACGCAATCGCAAATGACGCCGGTTCAGCGGGTTACGCTGTCGAATGCGGCGCACGACGTGCTGGTGCAGATGCAGACGGGAAACATGCTGGAACTTCGCGCGAACACGATTCCGGCGGTGGCGGCGGATTTCAGCGGGATTGCCGCGTCGGTGCAGGATCTCAAGCCGCTTCTGCAGGGGGCTGCGCTCACAGTGGATGCGGTTTACATTCTGGACGCGAGCGGCCTGGCGAGTACAGGGCAGGTTGAGTTCTTCTGCGGATCGCCGGTGGTGACTTTGAACTTCACTGCTCTGCCGCCGGGAGTTTACGGAATGGCGATTCTTCATGCCACCGGAGTGCAACAGCCGCAGCAAGTTTCGTTGATGTTGTCGAAGGCGACGGAAACCAAGTGGATGCTTGCAGGCTTTTTCAGGAAGCCGATGGTGGAAGCGGGCCACGATGGCCTCTGGTACTGGGTTTCTGCGCGCAAGTACGCGCAAACGAAGATGAACTGGGATGCGTGGCTCTACTATCAACTGGCCGTCAATCTTCTGGATCCGGTGGATTTTCTGTCCAGCTCGAATCTTGGGAAGTTGAGGCAGGAGATGGACCTGGTGCACCCGGAGGGTTTTCCGGGAACGAAGCCACTGACGCTTAGCGCAAATGGGGCAATTTTTACGGTGACCGGCATTGATACTTCGTCCGCCTTTGGCGGGCTGGATCTCGATGTCCACTACAGCCCGGACGCGGCCGAGGCAGCTCAACTGCGCGACCCGCCGGCGGCCCGGAAGCAGGTCACGGACGTGATGGCGGCGTTGCTGGCGCAGCATCCGGAGCTGCATGGCGCCTTTCATGGAATCTGGGTACACGCGGACCAGGGAGGCGCTTCCTTATTCGCACTGGAGTTGCCGATGACTGGGATTTCTGCTGGTGGGGCGAATCCGGCCAGTCGCTAGCAGGCAACGGAAAAAGTCTTGGATATGCGATGAGATTCTGGACGAGTGCCCGCAGGGGCTGAAGCCCGCCATTATTGTCAGCTTTTTGCGGCACGGCTGGAGCCATGCCCTGTTACAAAACCTTCGCTAGCGATACCGGCTGGACTGGCCTCACTTGCATCTAACCAGGTGTAGTGCAGCCTACACATACTGCTATGCCCTCGACGCTCTGCTTGAAATCGCGCCTCATTGGCCCAATTCTCTGGGCTCCCGCATTGCTCTTGTGCAGTGGATCGCTATTGTTCTGCCAAACGCAGATCAGGCCGGCTACACCTACGCCACCCCGTGTTCCTGGCGCGCTGCATGATCCTACCCAGCCGGAGGTTCAGCCTCCGCTGGATGTCGACCGCGACCCGATTCCTTCGCCCGACATCGACAACTCCGCGCAGCCGAGCACATCCTCCTCTTCGAACGTGAATCGGGCTGGTGAGTTGCCGAAAGGGCAAGGCATTTACACCATGCACGCGGAAGTGGATGAGGTGTTGCTGGACTGCACTGTGATCGACGACAAGGGCCGAACCGTGAGTGGGCTTGCACTGAAGGATTTTCGCGTTTGGGAAGATGGTGTTCAGCAGACTATTAATTCGGTTCAGCACCAGGATGTACCCGTGTCGATGGGGATTCTTGTCGATAATTCAGGCTCGATGCTCGACAAGCGCGCGGTCGTGAACGACGCTGCATTCAACCTGGTGAAGCAGTCGAACCCGAGGGACGAGGCATTTGTCGTGAACTTCTCGGATCGGGCTTTTCTCGATCAAGGTTTCACTTCGGATCTTGTGGCACTGAATCGCGGGTTGTCGCGATCCGATACCAGGGGCATGACGGCCTTGTACGATGCGGTGGCCGCTGCGGCGGATGAGCTGTCGAAACATGGGAAGCGCCGGAAAGAAGTTTTGTTGATCATCACGGATGGCGCAGATAACGCGTCGAGGCTCAACCTGCAACAGGCGATCCGACGCGTGCAGGACCTGGGTGGCCCCGTGGTGTACTGTGTCGGCCTGCTGTTCGATACGGAGAAGGAAGAGGGAGAACGGGCACGAACGGCACTGGAGAAACTGTCGGAGGAGACGGGCGGCGTTGCCTATTTTCCGCAATCGTTGCAGGACGTGAATCATGTTGCGGAAGAGGTGGCCCACGATATTCGGGACCAGTACACGGTTGACTATCACTCAAGTAAACCGGCGAGCCTGGGTGGATATCGTACAGTACGTGTCGAAGCAGTGGGGCCGAATCATCGCACGCTGATTGTGCGGACGCGCCGGGGCTATTTCGCCAAAGCGGTTGCGCAATCACAGATCGCGAAACAGGACTAGGTTTCCTCACCGCGTGATTCGCGCTTTGAGTTGTCGCGAGTTAGAAGTTCGTTGCAGAAATCGGGCCTCCCAAATGCAGGTCCTTCGACTCCGTTTGGCCTAAAAGCAGGCCAAACTCCGCTCAGGATGACAGAGCATTTTAGATGTGAACTTTAGACTCGGGACACCGGGTTCCTCTCCGCGTTATTTCGTGCTCTGAGTTCACGATTTCCCGGGTCTCAAAATCGGGACCTCGATCCCACGATCGAAGACCTGTTCGTGGGGGCCCATAGTTTGTACAAGACCTAGTGTGGTGTCTCAGACGTTAATGACATAAGCCGCAAAGAGCAACCGCAGATTCTTCGACTCACCACCCCCGAACTGAAAGACGTTCGGGGCCCCGTTCGCTCAGAATGACAGCCAGTTGTGATTGGGTATTTCAGACTCTCAGGACATTAGCATCGCTTGCTAGTCTTTGCGCGTATGACTGGTCGGGTCTCGCGAGCTTTAGCTCTCACATCATTGGCGAGCCATGCTGATCGCCTTGCGGCGTCGAAGGTGGAGAACGGAGTTCGCGTTTCTTCCAGTCTGACGGGCCGACGACGATCAGTGCAGGTGGAAATCCACGTTGACGATCATCTGCACGGCGACGGGATGGCCTTGATACATCGCGGGCCTGAACCGGTACTGTCTGACAGCTTCTTCGGCTTTTTCATCCAGACCCATGCCGAGGTGGCGGACTACATGGATGTTTTGCGGGTTTCCCTCGGAATCGATGATGAGCTGGATAGAGACGGTTCCCTGATAATTAGCTTGACGCGCTTCGTCGGTGAATTGCGGATCAACGGAATGGATGATCTGGGGTGCGCTCACGCCTCCACCGACGCTCATGACGCCACCGCCATAGCCACCGCCGCTGCCCGGACCTGCGCCGACGCCGCGACCCATGCCAAGGCCGCCGCCTGCGCCCTGACCGAAGCCGGAACCACTTCCGCTTCCCTGCGATGCGAGCTTGATCTGCGGCGAGGTGGGCATGCCGAGATTGGCCATGTTGGAGTTGTCAGGAATTTTCACTTGCATGGTTGGTTCAGCGCTGAGTTTCGGTCGATCGATGCGAAGGACCTGAGGAGCGAGGATAACGGGCGTTTTGGCGACGATGGGGGGACGGCCCTTGGTGGGCTCGATCACCTGGTGCGCACCTCCGCCTCCGCCTCCACCTTGCTTTGGCGCAACCGGCAGCACTTTGGGCGTCGGTGGTGGAGCATAGAGGGAGATATGCACGGGGGCCATGACTGCTTTCGCAATCATTACCGGGGCATGCGTCCTCAGCGTTATCCACAACACGGCGGAAATGATGGCTGTATGAATGATGAATGAGATGACACGAGACTTTCGGTCGCGGCGGTAGGTGGCGACGTCGAGTCCCATGAACGTGGGAATGCCGGCTACTGCGAGTGGGCCAACTGACGGTCTAACCAACCAGGGTGAAGGATGCTCCGCCGGATAAGTCTTGTCGCGCTCGTCCAATGCCAGGGAGGAACGATTGTAGGTATCTGCGTCCTGTCGCGCACGGGCGGAACCAGCGCCAGTGAACTTACCATAGGACATGGATCTAGAAGAATTTGACGGATGCTCGGCCATAGCATTTAGCCGGGATGAAACTCCGGCATCTCCTCTCTTGGTTGACCAACAACTGAATTCCGACAGGCCCTACCAAATTCCCTTGTCGCTTCCGGTAAGTTTTTGCCGGACAGCGGCCGCAGTGGCAAGCCACGGCAGCAGACTGAGCCGGGCGCCGCTGTGCAATTGACCTCTGCCCAGCACATCGGCCAATTGCAAACCGTAAAGCCCGGCGGATTGCGGCATAATCGGGACCCGCAAAAATCCACGGCCGTAGTAGATTTCGTCGCCCCCAAATCGCGCCGAATCGATTACGAACCGCGGCAGGTTAAGTCCCGACCCGCGATAGCGCTTGACGTAGTCGGAAACGATCACGAGATAAGTCGCCATTCCCTTCCAGATGCTCGCGGAGCCGGCCAACGTGCGCAGATCCTCGAAATCAATCTCGCCGGCGTCTGAGATAGAGGCCGTGTCAATGACGTCGCACAACCGGAAATAGAAATGGCGGTACATTCGTTGCATGTTTGAAATCATGAGGCGATCTGAGATCGATGTGATGGGAAGGGCACAACCGCCGATCAGGACGCGTCTTGCGCGTTTCACGAGGGAAGCTGCAAATGCGACCTGCTCGCCTGTCTGCCCTAATCGGCCCATGTGGATCTCGACGGCCTCGGGAAGTCCCGGAACGTAGAAGTTCCATTTGCACGCCAGGCGATCTCCCCAGCTACGCTCGGCAATCCGGGCGTGGAAACGCTGCTTCATCAGCGTGGAAACATCTTCCGGATTTGCGTTGGTATAGAAGATCGAGGTCACTGCCGAGATCGGGCCAGTGATCGAGCGATTTGATGACCGTCACGTCATACTCGTGCTTCTCGAACTCATCGCAGATCTCGTGCAGGAACATCATGGCGGTGTGGATACGCGCACGCTCTGCAGCCAGCACGGATTCTGCCCATTCGGCTCGCGCGGAGTCCTGATCTTCGTCAATCAACTTGAGAAATGCTTCCAGTCCACGCACAATCACGTGGTTTGAATGAGCCAACTGCAACAAATCTTCCCATTCATCGTCGCCGAGGTTTGAGAATGTTGTTGTCAACTCATTGGTTGCAGCGAGGTCGTTCCGGGGCTCGAGCAACAGGCGCGAGAGCAGGATCATCGATTGTTGCGAAGGCGATTGTGCTGGTGTGTTCATGTAGTTTTGGCCCTTTTAGAAATTATTGGCGAGGTTGTGGCTCGTCCGTTCGCGGGACCACAGACGGCGGATTCTGGGGCGACCGGTTTTCTGGAGTGTTGGCCGGATTCCCAGTTGGTGCGTTATTTCGAGGCGTCAGTTCGATCGGCCCGTTTTGGCGGCGACGTTCCGCACTGTATTTGTCTAACTGAATATCAACCTTCCGATTGCTATCCGTGGAAAGGGCGAAGAGATTCATTCCCTGGGCTGAGGGTTTCGTCGCTAATCCGACGCGTGCGTACGAATTGTCCGCTCTCTGTGCTTTCTCGTAGAAGAACTGCGCGGTTTCAAGATCGCCATCCCTCTCGGCAACATAGGCGCGGTTGTTCATCGAAAATGCGTTGGAAGGATCGAGGGAATATGCGCGAAGAG
>CAVQZQ010000081.1:0-27013 GCA_963718435.1 uncultured Acidobacteriota bacterium
ACCATGTCTACTGGTCGCGCGGGCGCAATCAGGTGGAAGCAGGCGTCTGGCTCCAGCGCATCCAGTCCAACGATCTGCTGGCCCAGGATCAATATGGGCAGGCGTCCTTCAGTACGCTGCAGTCATTCCTGCAAGGCACCGTGAAGACCTTCACCGTGGTGCCGTCGCCCACCGAACTCGGCTGGCGTTCGCTCGAAGGCGCGGCCTACATTGAAGACACCATCAAGGTGACGCCGAGGCTCGAACTGCGCGCCGGCTTTCGCTCCGAATCCACCAACGGGTGGAACGAGGCGCACGGGCGGGCATCGAATTACGTTCTCGTCGGTGGTGTTCTGCAAACGCAGCCCATCATCGGCAGTTCCGCGCTCACCAACAACCGCGCCAAGTTCCTGCCGCAACCGCGCGTAGGCTTTGCGTGGGACGTTTGGGGCAACGGCAAGACCGCCGTCACCGGCGGATTCGGCATCTACCACGGCCTGCTCGACACGCTCGATTACCGCCTTGATCAGACAGCACCTTTCAACACCGCCGAATCGATCAAGAACATCGCAGTCTCCAATTTGAATTTCACTCCCGGAACACCGCCGCCCGCCGGGACGCAGGTTTCGCCCAGCAATGTGCAGCCCGACATTGCCACGCCGGCCGTGCTCACCTGGAGCCTGCGCGTCGAACAGAAAATTGCTCCGCGCACTTCGCTCACCGTCGGCTACGTGGGATCGCACAGCTACCATCAGATCCTCTCCGAAGACATGAACGAGCCCGTGCCGACATTCGAGGCGGACGGTTCGGCCTTCTATCCTGCCGGCGCGTCCAATGCGAACCCCGGCCTGGCCAACTCCACCTCGTGGGTATCGCAGGGCGTGGGGGCCTACAACTCTCTCATCGTCGATGTGCGCCGCTCGATTTGGCAACGGATTCCAATTCCGCGGCAACTACACCTACGCCAAGAACCTCGACGACGGTTCGGCATGGAACACCAGCGTCAGCGGCAACACGCCGGCGTTTGTCGAGTTTCCGCTGCGTCCCAAATTGGACTGGGGACCGGCTGCGACCGACGTGCGCAATGCAGCTTCGCTCAATGGCAGTTATGAGTTGCCGTTTGGTGCGCACCGCCGCTTTCTGAAAGACGCCTCCGCGCCGGTGAATCTTTTTGTTGGGGGTTGGACGGCGAGCGCTATTGTCAACGTGCAGTCAGGCTTCCCGTTTTCGCCGCAGCTTGGTTACAACCCCACCGGCAACGGAGATACACGCAATCCCGTGCGACCCGATTGGAACCCGAACTTCAGCGGTACCCTGTATCCGCGGACGCCAACGCAGTACTTCAATCCCCAGGCATTTCTGCCACCGGCAGCCGGTACCTACGGCAACGTTTCGCGCGATGCGCTAACCGGCCCCGGCTTGTCCGAACTGGATTTTTCAGCTTCCAAAAATTCGCGGGTCACAGAAAAGATGCAGTTGCAATTCCGCGCGGAATTCTTCAACATCCTCAACCACACCAACTTCCTTACGCCGAATGAAGTGGTTTATTCCTCGGCGACATCAGGCATCTCGCCCACTGCCGGGTTGGTCACATCCACCTCCACAACTTCCCGGCAGATTCAGTTCGGCGCCAAGCTCCAGTTTTGATGGATTCCATCTATCCCCTCCCTTATCCGTTTTGGGCTCTCTCCAAATTGGATAAGGCGGGGATTGATGAAGCTGGCTCAAACGCACAAGATTGCCCTCAACCGGCCAGGAAAGCTGCTCCGTCAATTACCGACTAAACTTGTTCCAATGAATTCCGCTCCGTTTCGACGCCTCGCGGTCTCCGCAGCCGGGATAGCCGCGCTTCTCTGCGTCTCCTCGATCGCAATGCCCGCGCAGACGCCACCCCCGTCCGTGAATCGGTCGGGGAGTTTTGCGCCAGGCTCTTGCGGTCCCGCGGACTCCGCCTACATCCGCACTGCAAATGAGACGGGTGGGATTCCGATGTTCTTGCAGCGGTCAGAAGCGATGAAGGCGTTTCATCTTGTGCGCGAATCGACGAAGCAGAATGTCTCAACGGTCTTGTGGGCTACGGGTGTGCTCGATGGCAGGAGCCAGAACTTCGATATCCCCGTTGATTCCGTGACCCAGAGAATCACGTTCACATTCTCGGTGAACACAAAAGGCGCAGGGCTTGCGCTTCGTCAGCCTTCCGGCCAACTGATCTCCCAGGCTTCTGCGCACACTGACGATACGGAACTCAACTGCGGCCGCATTGTGACCGTTGCTTCGCCCGACGCGGGCATATGGCACGCGGAGATTACCGGCGCGGGGACGTTTTGGATTGAGGCCAAGGCGCAAAGCGATATCAATATCATCAGTGCTGAATTTGTGCATCGAGGTGGCCGTCCTGGTCATGAAGGACTCTTTCGGATACAGGGACAACCTGTCGCCAACAACCCAGCCATTCTGCAAGCCACCTTGTCTGCCGCAGCAACCAGGACGTCGGACTTCGAGCTGTTCACTCAACATGGAGAACCCATTCAGAAGTTATCAATGCATCCTGTAAATTCCGACCGCGAGTTCCTTGAATTCGAAGGGAGGCTGAACCTTCCCAATGTGCCTTTTCGCCTGGCGGTGCTGGGGCGCGACATAAAAGGCAGGCAATACCAGAGATTCTTTGCGCCCTTGTTCCACGCCGAAACCGTTGAAGTGTCTCCAATGGCCGACGTTGACGAGTTGACAGCAGGAACTGCAAAGCAAATCGTATTCACTGCGCGAAACATCGGTCCTGCACGCAACTTCAAATTGACAGTCACCGACTCCCGTCAGTTCATCAGCAAGGTCGAGCCAAAGGACCTGTCGTTGGGTGCGGACAAGTCGGGAATCGTGACGGTATCTCTGGCCGTTCCAGCCGGAACAGCACCCGGCATCGGAGACGATCTCGTCGTCCTAGCCTCCAGCACTGCCGGGGCCGCGACATCCAACTCCTGTGTGGTTCATCTTTCGGTTTCTTCCTCTGGCGCGAATCCAACTCCTCGCTGAAGTCGCGGATAGCTTTGAGATACGCAAACTACATCGAGACGGATAGAATCCATCACCAACGTCATCTCCGAAGGCAAATTAGGAGGCTACCTCTCTGATCCCTGATCCCTGACCCCTGCCTTTCTGCGTTAACCTAATCCCTTATGGGCCGCATCCGCGTTCTTTCCGACCAGGTAGCGAACCAGATCGCTGCCGGAGAGGTGGTCGACCGTCCCGCCTCCGTGGTCAAGGAGCTGCTGGAGAATGCCCTGGATGCCGGGGCAACCCGCATCCGAGTCGAAGTCGAAGCAGGCGGCCGGCGGCTCATCCGGGTCGCCGATGACGGGCAGGGCATGAACCGCGACGACGCGCTTCTGGCGTTCGAACGCCATGCCACTTCGAAGCTTCGCACCGCCGACGACTTGCTCTCTATCGCAACACTTGGCTTTCGTGGAGAGGCGCTGCCTTCTATCGCCTCGGTCGCCCGCGTCACCCTCGAAACATCCACCGGAGAATCGACCGCCCACCACGCCGGAACCCGGCTCGAAATCGCCGGCGGCAAGATCCTTCACGTCGATGATGCCGCTTTGCCGCGTGGAACGACCATCGCCGTGGCGGATCTGTTCTTCAACACCCCTGCCCGCCGCAAATTCCTCCGAGCTGAATCGACGGAGCTGGCCCACGTCACCGCCCTCGTCACCCATTACGCCCTTGTGCACCCGGAGAAGCAGTTCGAACTCGTCTCCGCCACGCACACCCTCGTCTCCGCGCCGCCTGTCACCCGCACCGCGGAGCGGATCTACCAGATCTTCGGCAAAGAGACCCTCGCCCAGCTGCTGCCCGTGGCCGCCGAGACTCCGCTTGACGCATGCCGGCCTGCCGGAGCCTCCACCGTGGAAGAGGGACCCGGACGAGCCCGCGCGCGATCCCGGCACCTTGCGGCTTAGCGGCTTCTATTCCAAGCCCGAATTGCAAAAGCTCAATCGCAACTCGATCTACATCTTCATCAACAAACGGCTTATCCGCGACCGCCTGCTCCTTCACGCCATCACAGAGTCGTATCGCAACGTCATTCCACCCACCAGCTTTCCGGTCGTGCTGCTGTTTCTCGAAATGTCTCCTGAAGAGGTCGATGTTAACGTCCATCCAGCCAAGACCGAGGTCCGTTTCCGCCAGCAGTCCCTGGTCCACGACTTTGTTAGGGACAGCCTGCGCACTGCGCTCATCAAAGCCAGACCGGCCGCTGGATTCCTGGCCGCGCTCGACAATTCCCCGGCCGCCAGTCCGTCCCTGATGCCGCCGGCAATCTCGCCGTTGCCTGGGTCGCCGCAGTCCGCCCCGATCGCCGACTCGGACACGGCATCCTTCGCGTCAGTCGCGGTAGACGCAGAGCCGTTCCAACTCACTCCGCGTCCTGTGATGCCCAATCCCGGCACGCTCCCATTCGACGGGCAGGTCCCTTGGGGCCACGCCCTTCCACCAAGCTCTGGGTCACGCGGCTGCCGCGCTCCTGCCGCCTGGCGGGGCCTCTCTTCGAACGGCTGCTCCACGGGCCTGGCTGAGGCAGCCAACGACGCTCCCGGCACAGCGATGGAGACGGCCCTGGTGGAGGCCGAGCAGGCCGCCGCCAATCTGAACCGCCTGGGCTCTTTGCGTGCGCTTGGACAGCTCCGCGAGTCGTTCATTCTGGCCGCCGGCGACGATGGCCTGTGGATAATCGACCAGCATGTGGCCCACGAGCGAGTGCTTTTTGAAAAAATTTTGCGCGATCGTCAGGTCGAAAAAGTCCAGCGCCAGCGTCTCCTGATGCCTTTGCTTGTGGAGCTGAAACCCTGGCAAATGGTCGTTTTTGCCGAAATTGCCGACGAATTGGAATTTAATGGATTTGAAGTGGAACCCTTTGGTCCTCAGACACTTGCGGTGAAATCCGCGCCTGTGGGCCTGGAGGGTGCCGCACTCGAGAGAATGCTCTCCCAGGTGATCGAGCAGTCCACCGCCGATTCAGGCGAAAATCAACAGAATCAGGATCTTGCGTCTCTCCGTACTCGCATCGCCGCCTCCATTGCCTGCCATTCTGCCATCAAGATCAATACCGCGCTTGATCCCGTGCGCATGGAGTGGCTCTTTTGGAACTTTCAAAGACTGAACACCCAACAAGTTGCCCGCACGGACGTCCAATAGCTTTGCTGTATTCTTGGAAGGACATCCAGCGGGCCTTCCATCGAATTTAGAACCGATTTAGAATTGGTTGGGGCGGCCACCCTCCTCTCAGGAGAGAGGGTTACCCGGCGCCAGCATGAGCCTGGAAGCGAGGTTTTTCTTTGACATCGGAACAATTGGAAGCAGCGCGCGCCGAAAGGATGCGCCAGAACGGACTTGGGACTCTCACGTTAGAGGATGCCCGCACGTGGATGGAAGAGACTGGTTTGTGTCTCTTTTTACCCCGACAGGCAATTTTCGTCCTCCGTCGCCCCCTCATTTGTTGAGGCGATCGGCGGCCAGCGGGATTTGACCCCGGACCCCAAACAAATTACAGCAGCCGAAGAGCTATTGGTGCGCCTTGAGACAGATGGCGTAGCGGTCAGGCTCAATCTGCTCGGCCAGCCCGGAGAACAGCCCGATTTTGTTGTCGCCGCATGGGTCCTGCCTTACGTGTATGCCCTGAGGGGCGACCGGGATTGGCGGCGCAGTCCGCAGCTCACCGGTTCGCGCCAGGTCTCGCCGCTTGCGGTTCAGGCTTACAAGCTGCTGGAAGCAGAGGAGCTTACCATTCCCAGCTCAAGCAATCGCTGGGCCGCGAGGTCAGCGAGACTGCCGTATTGCGCGCCATTACCGAGCTCTGGCAACAGCTGCGCATCATTCCCGTGATTCCGGCTCCGGGCCAGCCCGCGCGTTGGCAGTTGCTCCGTGTTCGGTTCCAAAGGGCCATCGCGGAAGGCGCTTCCACCTCACAGGTAACAGCGATCTCCGTCCTTGCCTCCATCTACCTGCAGGCCGTAATCGCCGCAAGCATGGAAGAGGTCGAGCTCTTCCTGGCTCCCCTGACCGCACGCAGCAAGGTGCGCGAAGTGTCGCGCGGATCTGCTGGCCACGCGCCAGGTCCACACCATCTCGATGGGGCACTCACCCCACTTCTACGTCGCCGGCACCTTGCCGGAGTTCGCGACCGAGACCTCGATCTACACCAACACCTATCTGCCTGCATCTGCGTACTTTATGCGGACAAGGGAGGAAGAAGTCGCTGAGCCCGTGGTGCCTGAGCTTGCCGCTCCGATCCAGGCCGAGCCGCGTAAGGTAACTGAATCACACGCGCCAAGGCCGGGTGTTCGCAAACCTGCAGCCGCAGGTAAGCCCGCGGCGGCACGGCCACATTTCAGCCGGTCGTCCGCCCACGCGCGCGATCGAAAGCCCGCCGCAACAAGCAGGCCGGGGCAATCTGCATCGCGCTCTCAAAACGGAGCGCGGCCCAACAACGGAGCGCGGCCAACGAATGGCATGCGTTCGGGCCAGAGCGCACCCAAAAGCACCAACGGCAAGAGCAACGGCGCACACGCCGCGACGGGTCGCCCAAACGTGCCGCGTCAAACGGCGCGGCCCCACGGAATGGGAAATCCTCCACCCCTGCGTGGACCAAGGCCGCCGCGTCGGCCAAGCACAAGGCTCATACCAACGGCATGAAGACAGCGCCCAAGTCCGCCACCGCCAAGCGCAGCCTGTCCCGGGTGGATGCACGCCCGGCGCGCGGCACCAGCCGAAAGCCGGCCATGACCGCCGGAGCGCGAGCCGGCAACGGGAAACGGTTTGGCTTCACGGCGCGACCCAAGCAGGGGACTAAGAAGCGCGGATGAGTGCAGTTGAACGTCCCTCGCGTCCTTCACAACCTGCACAGAAGCTGATCGTCGCCATCGATGGTCCTGCAGGGGCGGGAAAGAGCACGATTGCTCGCCATCTCGCGCGCCACTTTGGCCTGTTGAACCTTGAAACGGGGGCCATGTACCGTGCTTTCGCGCTCAAGGCGCTTCGCGCTAGTATCCCGTTGGATGAACTCAAGGACAACGACCGCTCCGACCTGGAAACGCTGGCCGCCGAGACCGAGATTCGCCTTGAGCCCGGCGAGGAAGAGAGATCGCGTTCTGCTCGACGGTGAGGACGTCACTGGCCTCATCCGTAACCAAATGGTGACCGACGCCGCATCGCGCGTCAGCGTCTATCCTGCCATTCGCGCCTGGCTGGTCCGCCTCCAACAACAGATGGGCGCCGACGGTGGCGTCGTGATGGAGGGGCGTGATATCGGTACGGTTGTGTTTCCCCACGCACAGGTGAAGATTTTTTTGGATGCGGCACCCGAAGTTCGAGGCATGCGCCGTTTTGATCAACTTGGTCCGCAGCCCACTCACCCCCCCGAAGAGGTGATTCGCGATCTTCGCGCCCGCGACGAACGCGACCGCAATCGAGCCGACTCCCCGCTGAAAGCGGCTCCCGATGCCGTTCTCCTCGATTCAACCGACATGACCTTGGACGAGGCCGTAAAAGCGGCGGAAGAAATTGTGTCTGTCAAGCTTGCTGAATCCGCCGCCGCATCCGGCGCGTAGAATTCCTACAGGGTTTAGAGAACATGGAAATCACCTGCCACCGTTGCCACCAGCCCGTCGATGCCGAAGACTGCTACTGTCCGGCCTGCGGTCTGCCGCAACTGGTCTATGCGGCAGAAGGTGAAAGCGGACAGGCGCCGGCGGAGCGCTGGACCGAAGCGGTCAAGGATGCGAGCGAGGTGGAGTGGAAGCCGGCCATGCGTGCCGCCGTGGCCCTCGCTGTGCCCGCGGGTTTGCTGTCAAGCGGACTTTCGCCAGTCGGAATCCTGGGCTTGTTCTGGATGGCCGCCGCCGCCGCGTGGGCCGTCGCGATCTATGTGCGCAGCCAGCGGCCGGCCTGGGTCACGATGGGCGCCGGCGCGCGCATCGGCCTGGTTACCGGCTTGCTCGCAGCCTGGCTGGCCTTCAGCATCAGCGGCGCCACACTTTTTGTGGAGCGATTTGTCCTGCATCACTCCAGCCAGATTGACACGGAATGGAAGAGCCGAGTCGATCTGAGTCAGCAGATGATGGCGCAACAGTGGGCGGGCATGGGCTCGGTGGACGCTGCGCAGGCGCAGACGATGCGAACCCAGATTCAGGCGTGGATGCTGTCGCCGTGGGGACATGCGGGCATTGAGACGTTCAGCTTTGCCGGAAATTCAATTTTTCTCCTGTTCTTTGCAGCCGCAGGGGGGGCGCTGGGAGCGCGCCTGCTTGCCCGCTCGCGACGACCCGAGGTTTGATGCCTGGGTGAGTATGCATTGGAACCGGAAATCAGCCGGCGGCCCGCATCACCTTGTATATGAGTCTGTTTCTCCACAACTTGCCCCAATGAGCCAACCCTCGTATCATCCCACGTGAGACAAGCCACGTGAGACAAGCGCCAAGAGAGAACCCATGAGCGAAGAGACAAATTCACCCAGCCTGCGCGTCAAGGGCAGGTTGATGTCCGCGTCCGAAATAGAGCGCACCCTGGTCCGCCTGGCCCATGAAATTGTTGAAAAGAGCAACGGCAGCGATGACCTGGCGCTGGTTGGCATCAAGCGCCGCGGCGTTCCGTTTGCCGAGCGGCTGGGCAAGCTGATCTCAGCTATCGAAAAGCGCACAGTGAATACCGGCATGCTCGACATTCAGTTCTACCGCGACGATCTCTCGACAGCCGACATTCGGCCGGTGGTGACCAAAGGCGCCATCGGCTTCGACATCGAGGGCCGTGATGTGGTGTTGTGCGACGATGTGCTCTACACCGGCCGCACCATCCGTGCCGCGCTCGACGCCCTCTTCGATCACGGCCGGCCGCGCCGCGTGCAACTCGCCGTGCTGATCGACCGCGGTCATCGGGAACTGCCCATCGAGGCCACTTACGTGGGCAGACACGTGCCCACCAGCAGCCGCGAGATCATCGAAGTGAAATTCCGCGAGGTGGACAACGATGAGCAGGTGCTGCTGGTCGAGCGCGCGGATTAAGAAAGACAGCTTTTAGCTTCTAGCGTTTAGCTGGAGGCCGGGAGCTAGAGGCTAGAAGCTCAACTTATGAATGCGACTGCAACACCTGTCCGCCGCCAGATCCACCCACCTCCCGTTCCCGCCTCACCATTCCCGTACAACCCTGGGTCCTTGCTTTCAGTGCAGGACCTGAGCCTTGAGGGAGTCAGCCACATCCTGGCCCGTACCACGGCCCTTGAGAACATGGACCCCCTGGTCCGCGACCGCATCCTGGCCAAGCGGCGCGTGGCGCTGCTGTTCTACGAGTCGTCGACGCGCACCCGCACCAGCTTTGAACTGGCGGCCAGAGAGCCTGGGCGCCGACACCACCCTGGTTTCGAGCCTTTCATCCAGCATCGAAAAAGGCGAAACCCTGAAAGACACCGGCCTGACTTTGCGCGCTTTGGGAGCCGAGGCCATCATCCTCCGCCACAACTCCTCAGGCGCCGCGTGGCTGCTCGAAGAGGCGACCCGCCTGCCCGTGCTTAATGCTGGTGACGGAATGCACGAGCACCCCACGCAGGCACTGCTCGACCTGCGCACGATACTGACGCATTTGCGTCCTGGCATTGAGAACGTGACCGCCGAAACGCTGGTGGGCGTCACCGTCACCATCGTTGGCGACATTCTCCACAGCCGCGTAGCCCGTTCCAACATGCTGCTGCTGCCCCGTCTGGGCGCGCGCGTTCTGCTCTGCGGCCCCAAAGAACTGCTGCCGGAGCTAGCCGCCGCAGCCGGTCCGAACATCGCCATCGAGCGCGACTTTGAAACCGCCCTGCGCCAGTCGCATGCCGTCATGATGCTCCGCATCCAGGCCGAGCGCCTGGCCGGCCTGCAATTGGATCTCGAACAATACAAAGCGAACTATCAACTCACGGGACAGCGCCTGGCGTCACAAGCTCCGTCGGCGGTGGTGCTCCATCCCGGACCCATCATTCGCGGCCTCGAACTCACCGCCGGGGTGGCCGACGGAACGCAATCGGCGATCCTCGAACAGGTCCATAACGGTGTGGCGATCCGCATGGCGGTGGTCGAACGCGCACTGTCCGCAACCACAGGTGAAGGAGGCCGCGCATGACGGCGCTGGTGATTCGTAACGGCCACCTCATCGATCCGGCAGCCGGCGTCGACGGTCCCAAAGACATTTTGCTCAAGGATGGCCGCGTCGCCGAAATTGCCGCGCCCGGCAAGCTCAAAGCAACTAACGGCGCCGAAACCCTGGATGCCGCCGGCCTGACAGTCGCGCCAGGCCTCATCGACATTCACGTTCACCTGCGCGAGCCGGGACAAGGCTACAAAGAGACGATCGCCACTGGCACCGCGGCCGCGGCAGCAGGCGGATTCACGGCCGTTGCTGCAATGCCCAACACGGCTCCTGTCAACGACTCACCCGAAATCACCCGCTGGATGCTGGCTCCGGAACGCGGCGCAGCCGTGCGCGTTTTCCCCATCGCCGCCGCCACCCGAGGATCAAAGGGCGAAGCGCTCAATGACTTTGCCGCGCTCAAGTCCGCCGGAGCCGTGGCCGTGACCGACGATGGTCGTCCCATCCTCAAAGACAGCATCATGCGCGAGACGCTGGCCGCAGCAGCACGCGTTGGGCTCAGTGTCATCCAACACGCCGAAGACACGCGCCTCACCCAGGGCGCCTGCATGAACGCCGGGCCAACTGCCTTCAAATTAGGCCTGCGCGGCATGCCGCCTGAAGCCGAGTCAGGCCTTGTCGAGCGAGACATCCGTCTTGTCACTGAACTCCGCGATGCCCGCGTCCATCTGCACGTGGCCCACACCTCCACGGCCGCTGCCATTGCCGCCGTGCGCCAGGCGCGCCGTAACGGATTGCGCGTGACCTGCGAAGTGACTCCTCATCATTTCCTGCTCAGCGAAGAGCACGTTGGACTCTACAACACCAATGCCAAGATGAATCCGCCGCTCCGTTCCGCAGCCGATCGGGACGCAATGATCGAAGCGATCCTCGACGGCGTGGTCGACGCCATCGCCACCGACCACGCGCCTCATGCAACGCACGAAAAAGAAGTTGAGTTTGAAAACGCGCCTAACGGCATTACCGGCCTCGAAACCGCCCTTGGCCTCGCGCTGCGCTGGCTGCACAAGGAGTGGAAGATGCCCATAGGACGGGTGCTGAGCCTGCTGAGCGCACAACCGGCCGCCCTGCTGGGGCTCAAAGGCCGCGGCACGCTCGTGGTGGGCAGCTTCGCCGACGTAGTCATCTTCGACCCCAAGGCCGAGTGGACTTACCGCGCCAAAGAAACTCGCTCCAAAGCGCACAACACGCCGTTTGATGGTTGGACCATGCAAGGCAAGGTGCGCTGGACCATCAGCGAAGGCCGCCTGGCCTACACGAGCAACTGACAGGTTATCTGCATGATGCCAAAACGGCGAATGCGCACAATACGCCGCTTGATGCCTGCATCATGCAAAGCAAAATAAGTGGGGGCCAACAGCGGAGCTTCCTGGCCCTCACGAGTTACTGATTTTATTGGTGATGAAATACGCCGGTTACGATGCTTTGCCCAGGAGTTCCTGCTCTGCCCGGAACCAATCCTCTGCATCGCGCCCGTGCTGGCGACCGCGCTCGGCCCAGAATCGATGTGCCAACTTCGCTACTTCTTCAGGAGAGGCTGTATTTGTGGTTGTCTTCGTGCTGAAAGTTTCTTTCTTGGTTGTCGTCTTGCGAGGTTTCGTTGTCGTACTCGCTTTCTTCGTCTTCTCTGCCATGTAGGTCTCCTCCTTGGTGCCGTGCCAACGAGCGGGCGGTCCATTACAGGATACAAAATCAACCCCTGTTCTCCCAAACCCAAACAAGCCTCAAGAATCTTTGTCGTAAACGCGCATCTCCACATACCGGGACGTGATCATTGGCGCGATAACTGCGCCTGAAAGCCGACTTATACAGATTCTTCAAAGCTCCAATGCTGGCGAAATCGCTGACATCATCGCTGATTCAAATGAGCTTGCGCGGGAAGAAAGAACTTTCAGTCTCTCGTCGTCAGATCAAACGTCATCCGGTCCCCGTTTACCTGCCCACTTGCAACATCTGCTTCTGAAGCGACGTGACGTTCATTCATCCTGCCGGCTCAGTTTCTTCTTGCTCCTCGCAGTGCTGGCCAATATTCTTGACCAGCACTAGCGAATCACAGTCGCGCCTTCCCGGCGCCGCATCCGAACGAGGTCATCAGGACAATGGACAAGCGGGAGTTTCTCAAATCATCCGGAGCACTCGTGGCGGGCAGCTTGATGTCGCGATTTGCCGCCGCCCAGCAGCAGCACGAGGCGCGCGAGAACTGGGCGGGCAATCTCACTTACAGCACCGACCACCTCTACACCCCCGCGTCGGTTGATGAAGTCCGTCAGACAGTCAAGAGTTGCAGCAAGCTTCGCGCGCTCGGCACCCGCCACTCCTTCAATGCCATCGCCGACAGCAACCAGAATCAGATCTCGCTCAAGCAGCTCGACCAGATCTCCATCGACGACGCGGCGCGTACCGTGACCGTCGGAGCCGGCGTCGCCTATGGCAAACTTGCTCCCGTGATCGACGCGCGCGGCTACGCATTGCACAACCTGGCCTCGCTGCCTCACATTTCGGTGGCCGGCGCATGCGCTACCGCCACCCATGGCTCCGGCATTCACAACGGCAACCTCGCCACACCGGTTGCCGCATTCGAACTCGTCTCCGCCGATGGCCAGGTTCACAATCTGTCGCACGAAAAAGACGGCGATCAATTCCTCGGCAGCGTCGTTGGCCTCGGCGCGCTGGGCGTGGTCACGAGCGTCACGCTCAATCTGCTCCCGACCTTCCAGGTTGCGCAGTCCGTCTATCAGAATCTCTCCTTCGATCATCTCGAGCACCATTTCGACGAGATCTTTGGCAGCGGCTACAGTGTCAGCCTCTTCACCGACTGGCAAAATCACCACGCCACGCAAGTCTGGATTAAGCGCCGCCTCGCCTCGGGCGACAAGAATGACTGGCAGCCCGAGTTCTTCGGCGCCAAACTCGCCACCGAAAAACTCCATCCCATCACCGCCCACCCCGCCGAGAGCTGCACCGATCAGCAGGGCATTCCCGGCCCGTGGTATGAACGCCTGCCACACTTCAAGATGAACTTCACGCCGTCGAGCGGCCGCGAGTTGCAGACTGAATATTTCGTTCCTCGTGAGCGCGGCTACGAGGCGATTCTGGCCGTCGAAAAACTGCGCGATCGCATTACGCCGCACCTGTTCGTCACCGAGCTGCGCACCATCGCCGCCGACAACTTGTGGATGAGCACGGCCTACCAGCGCCCCTCGCTGGCGATTCACTTTACCTGGAAACCCGAATGGCCCGAAGTAAGAAAGATCCTTCCGCTCATCGAAGCGCAGTTGGAACCCTTCGGCCCGCGACCGCACTGGGCCAAGCTATTTACCGTGCCTCCCGCGCGCTTGCAATCGCGGTATGCCCGCCTCGCGGAGTTCAAAGCGCTGCTGAGCCAATACGATCCCGACGGAAAATTCCGCAACGATTTTATCGACAGGAATCTGTACGCAAGCTGAGACGCTGCCTGGGAATCCGCAAGGAGTTTGCCAGCCGCAACCAAACAGCTTCGCCGTCGCGTCGGCGCGGCGTAAGCGAAAACGCCAAATTCTCAAAGTGTGACGTCCCGGCAGGTTCTTCATCATCAGACTGAAACGAGATTCGAAATCCAAGCCTATCTCAATCCGAAAATTCCGCAGAAAATTTCAAATTGCACTCATAGCTCTTGACCATGTGACGGCTGCGCGGGCACGATAGACAAGTTTGCGCCAACAGGAAAGAGACAAACTGTGCCTGATTCCAATCGATTTTCGCGCAGGCGATTCCTCTCGGGTGTCGCGTCGACGGCTGCAACCTCGTGCCTGCCTGTCAGCGGCGCAGCGATTCTAGCGGGCGACTCCTCACCCGCTCTTGCTGCCCAGAACACCAGCGTCACCGTGTCGCGCGAAGGCCAGTCCGCTCCGCCCGTGATCATCGTTAATTCGGGATATCGATTGCTGATCGATTCAGTGAGGGGAACCATCGCGTCGTTTCAGTCCACATATGGCATCGATCGCGAACTGCTGATTCGCGATCATGTTCGCCTTCCGCTCTTCATCGTCGAATTCATGAATGATCACGCAGAGTTCACGCTGGCCAGTTCTTCTGACGCCAAGAAGATCACAGTGCACAAAGACGAGAATGAGAATGAACAACTCATCACCATCGAATACAAGGGAATCGCCGAACTGCCCGTCGATGCGATCGTGACGATCCGCTGCCCGTCGAACGAGACGCTCACTTATTGGAATCTGCTGTTGAATAACGGCACGAAATCATGGATCGGCCACGTGCAGTTCCCGGTGATTGAAGTGCCATTCGACCAACCCATGGAGGCAGACCCAAGCCACATCCTCTCCTCCTCACTGGATGGGTCGCTGGCGGGGCCCGTTGAGCCCGCGGTGTATCAGCGGCCGGGATGGACCCGTCATACTCCGCTCGAGCGCCAGTGGGGAGGAAGAGAGAGCATTACGCCTGACCTTTGGCTGGAAGATATCTGGTCAGGAAGGCAGCAAAATGTTCCTGAGATCTGGCGCTCGCCCAATTATCCGGGACAATGGGCTTCGACACAGCTCATGGCCTATTACAACTCCGCGGGCGGCCTGTATATGGCCTGCGATGACGCAGCCGGGCTCCCGAAGTTCATCGATCGGGTCATGGAGGAAGACGGTGTCACGCTGGGAATGGCGCACTATCCCGGCACGTGCGGGCCTGGCGAAACCAAGCTGCCCTACAACGTGGTACTTGGCACTTTCCACGGCGACTGGTATCGAGCGGCCGAAATCTACCGGGACTGGGCGACAAAGCAGCCTTTCTGCGGCCGTAAGCTGGCTGATCGAAAAGACTGCCCAAAGTGGATTACCGATTCGGCAGTGGGGTTCGCGTTCCCGATGCGTGGCATGGGCGATTGGGACGCTCCTTCAGCGGTGAATCCTGAATATACTCCGCCTACCAACGCGTTGCCCTTTCTAGAAAAACTCGCCGCTGCACTTGAGAGTCCTCTCATGCCGTTCATTTACAACTGGGAGCGTCCCGGCCCATGGGTTCAGCCGGATGCCTTCCCGCCGCTGGGCGGAGAGGCGTCGATGCGCGAGTTCATGGCCAGGGCTAAAGAGAAAGGGTGGTCGCCCTTCCTCTATGGAGACAGCCTTTGCTGGGTGACCTGGCAGGGGAACACAGGCTATGACGGAATGCCGTATTTCCATTCCCACGGGGGAGAGGCCGCGGTGGCTCGCAGGCCAGATGGAACTTTTGTTGAAGATGTGTGGCCATGGAGAAAGAACTATTGGGTGTGCGTTGGAACCGACAAGGGGCGCCAGATGATTCTGGACATGACGCGGAAGATGGCCGAGCTCGGGCCCAGTGTCGTCCAGCAATTTGACCAGGGCCCCGGCGCAGTTGCGTGCTACGCCACGGACCACGGTCATCCGCCCGTCCCGGGGCCGTGGATGACGGAAGGCTTCAAGCGGTTGTTAAAAGCGGATGCCGAGACTGCGCGCTCGGTGAATCCCGCGGCGGCCATGTCCTGCGAAGGAGCTCCGCCCGAGATCTATCTCAAGGATTTTCAGATCTGGGATGGCCGCATGAGGACGACTCCGCTCTTCTCGTTCCTGTATCACGAGTATTGCAACGGCCATGAAGGCTTCTTTTCAAATCGTGTAAGTGATGAAGCTTTGCGGCTTTCTGTCGGCAGGGCAATCGTCGCGGGCTACATGCTTAACTTCACACTGCGCGATAAGGGACTGATTGAGTACGACTGGGATCAGGCATGGACACGAGCCATCCCCGATCAGGGCGCGATTCTTGACTGGGCGAAGAGGTCGAACCATTTCCGGGCAGGAATCGCGCGCGATTATCTCGTCTACGGGCGCATGCTGCCACCCTGGACTGTGAGCAATGTGACAAGACGCGACTTCGGGTGGGGCAAGGAGCCCTTGGTGCAGTCTGCGACGTGGCAGGCGGCCGATGGGCGAATAGGCATTGCGCTGGCAAACTGTGCCGATCAGGGCGAGTCCCCGCGCCTGGAGCTGCGAGGGCAAGGAAACAAGACACTGGCCCTGTATATCGACGGCGACCAAAGCGAGCGCACGGTGCAACTCCCCTGCGTGATCGATGTCGATATGCAGCCCCGCTCTCTCAGCTTGATCGAGGTGAAATAGACCTGACCTGCTACCGCTGGCGCTAGATCGGTTCACGCATGACGCGCAGCGCGTCTTATCCCTTGCGCCGGTACAGGATCTGGAACTCAAATCCGGCATTGGCGGGGAACAGCCCGGCTACATGACGCAGCCGCTCGGCCAGTGCCGGGGCGGCGAGCAGCGGGTACTCCCGCTCGCGCAGATCGTGATAGTCGAAGTCCACCGCCAGCGACAACATGTAGATCGCCAGCGCGTCAGAGAAGGCTGCCTCGAAGAAGCTGTTGCGGGAGCGCTCGTCGATGCTTTTCTGGCCGTTCAGCGTATCCTGCGCGCGGCGGCGGGTTTCCCATGCGTCCTGGCTCGATTCGCCGCGAACCTGCGCTTCCGCCTGCGACCACGCCAGCGACGAAAAGCTCTCCGGCACGCCCGCGGTTTCAACAAAGTTGTGAGCCACATTGATGAAAAACTCGAAGGCCAGGCCGAAGCGGTCTTCCACCAGCCGGGTTGAAAGGAATACGGCCTCCGTAGAGCCGAAGGCGGCATTTCGATGGCAAACCGCGCGGTCGCCCAGGTCCACCGAGTAGGCCGGGGCAATCATGGTTTCGCCCGTATCGGCGATGGCCAGGGGAACAAAATAATAAGTGCGGTTCGAAAGCGCCGCCGACATTCCGGCGGGCACGGCTCCCACCAGGTGATCCACCTCCGAATCGGGAATGCGGGTTTCGCCCCAGGTGGCGTAGTGAACTCCGTTGGGCGCCTGACCGACCGTCGTCTGGGTCGCGACCTTTTCGGCGTGCCAGAGCTCGATTTGTACATTGCTGGCCATCGAAATGTATTCTAGACGAGAGAGGCGGCGATGATCATGCAATCTGCGCAAACCCAACCGTCCGGCGGCAGAAATCGCTCCGGCACTGTGCTTGGCTTTCCGCTCGAAGGCTTCGGGCTTTTCCAAAGTCTTCTGCTCTCATTTGCATCCGCCTTCTTCACCTTCTTCGCCTCCACCTTCCTCGCCATTATCGCGCTGCTCATCTGGAACGGCATCGGAGGCCACACCGTGGACTATGCCGACACCTATCGCTATATCGGCGTACCTGCCGGTCTGATTGTACTGCTGGTTGCGCTGCCGGTCTTCGGGGCGTTGTGGCTCCGCGCCAAGCTGAAAAAATAAGACTCGACCGCGAAATTCCATCCCATCGAGGACTTACAGTCCCCGCTCGATTGCGCCGCAAAGGTCTTTGATTCCGGCGGTGGAAGGCACTTTCGCGCCATATTTTGCCGAAATTGCACGTTTTCCGCGCTTGTCTATGCATCGAAAGTCTTATGTCCGCGGAAGCCTCAGAATTGCCGGTTACCTCTTCGACCGAACCCGCCTGGGCCGAGGATGCGCGGGAATGCTATCAGGGAGTTTTGCAGGCCCTCCAAGAAGCGAAAGTCCCGTTCGCCGTGAGCGGCGGATTCGCGTTCCACCGGCATACGGGAATCTGGAGAGCAACCAAGGACCTTGACCTTGTCTTGACGCCGGGCACCGTGCCGTCAGCATTCGAGGTGCTGCAACACCGCGGTTTCGAAACGTGGATCGAAGATCCGGTTTGGCTGGCAAAGGCACGCCTCCTCGGCTATTACGTCGACCTCATCACCGGCGTGGGCAACGCCACCCTGACCGTGGAGGCGAGTTGGATCGAACGGGCAATTCCGGACCAGGTCCTGGGCGTTCCCTGCAAGGTGCTTCGCGCGGAAGAGATGATCGCCTCAAAGCTATTCGTCACCCGGCGCGAGCGCTTCGACGGAGCCGATATCGCGCACCTCGTGAGAGCCTGCAGTCAACAACTGGATTGGGATCGGCTTCTTTTCCTGACCGACACGCACCGCGACATGCTCTTTTGGCACCTTGTCCTGTTCGCCTACATCTATCCCACCCGCACGGGGCTGGTTCCGGCAGAAGTGTGGCGGGGCCTGGTCGAAGGCTTCAAGCGCAGCCTCAGCAACCTGAACCCGAACGAACCGTTCCGCGGCTCCCTTATTGATCCCAAGATGTTTGCCATCGACGTCAACGAATGGGGTCAGCGCGACTTACTTCGCGAGTTGAGCGAAAACTATCCGCATCCCTTGCAGGGCGAAGCGTCGCGCAGGAGCGAACCATGAGGCTGGCTGCCGTAGCCGATATTCACCTCGCCGCCGAAGATCGCGAAAACAATATCCGGGAATTCTCCCTGGTGAATGAATTTGCCGACGCACTGGTGATCGCCGGCGACTTCACAAATCACGGAATGCCCGAAGAAATGCGCGTATGCCTCGACGTGCTTGAACATATTCGCGTCCCCATCATCGCGGTACTCGGGAATCACGACCACGAAAGCGGCCACCAGGATGAACTCGCCGGCATGTTGAGACTGGCTGGAGTGCACCTGCTCGATGGGCACGCCTTCGAGATGGACGATGTCGGCTTCGCCGGGACCAAGGGCTTTTGCGGTGGCTTCGCGCCACATGAATTGATGCCCTTCGGCGAACAGGGCATCAAAACCTTCGTCGAGATTGCGGAGCGCGAGGCAATCAAATTGGACTATGGCCTCGCCCAGCTTCACACCCGGGTCAAGGTCTCTATTACGCATTACGCGCCCATCAAGGAAACCATTTTCGGAGAGCCCGAGCCCATCTTTCCATTCCTTGGCAGCTCCCGATTGCAGCGGGCCCTCGAGACCCACAGCCCCACCCTGGCGCTCCACGGCCATGCGCACAAGGGCTGCTTCTCGGCAGAAACCGCATCGGGTATCCGCGTCTGCAATGTGGCGCTTCCCATCCTGCGCCGGCGGGGAGAAGAACACCCTTTCACGCTGTTCAATCTGTGACCTGCGAACGCCCTGAACGGGATTGACGAAGGAGTAGTCAATTTCCGAGTGGCCCACCACACGACCGGATTCCCTACGCCACCTTCTCCTGCGCGTTGTCATCCTGAGGAGCGCAGCGACGAAGGATCTGCGGTTGCCTTTCGGGTTATTTCCGGATCGGCCACGATACAGAAACGATCCAGCTTTCGGGCGGCAAATGCGGAAATAGGGATTCTGCCGAAGGGGCCTAGCCGCAGCCGCTCAAAAGATTTCTGCGCGGAAATTGAACCACAAGCGACTCCGGATCGACATATTAGACAAATGGCCAAGGAAGATAACGATCGGGTCCAGTTTGAGTGGCTTGCCCTCCGCTGTCAGACAGGCGATCCCGAAGCATTCGCAGACCTGATCGCAGTCATGGGGAAACCGTTGCTTTATTACGCAACGAGCCTTACCGCGAACCAGGATGCGGCGCTTGATGTCCTGCAGGATGTTTGGCTCAAGGTGGTTGGCGGCATTCGAAGGTTGAAAGACCCCGGCTCTCTAAAACCCTGGCTTTACGCAATCACCCACGGCGTCGCTGTCGATCGTATCCGCCGTGACTACAGACGCGACAAGGCTGAGCAAGAGCGACTTGACGATGCGTTCAACATCGAAGAGCCATCCTTCGACGAAGATGCAACCGCCATTCGCGACGCGTTAAGCCGCCTTGGCGTTAAACACCGTGAAGTTCTTGTTCTGCAATTTCTTCAAGACCTCTCCATCCTGGAAATAGCCAACGTTGTCGGCTGTTCCGAGGGCACCGTCAAATCCCGCATTCACTACGCCAAACGGCAAATGAAACAGATTCTCGAAGGAGTGAAACATGGCACAACAATCGAATGACCTGCGCGAGCGTCTGCTCGCGACTCTTCCGCAGCCGGAAAACCTCGCCGCCTATCGTGAAGACACTGCTTCATTGCTGGCAAGGCACACAAGAGCGCTTTTCTGGGATAAATTCATGGCGTACTTGATCGTCTTCGTAGCCCTTGCCTTATGGTTTCTCTGGACACCAAACCAACCCTGGCATCTGGGCGCAGGCGTGATTCATGGGTTTCAAGTCGCGAGCGCCCTCATGTTCTTCTTCGGGGTGATCTTCACCGCACGCTACGAAATCTACGCCAGCCATGTCGCCACTCTCAAGGAAATCAAGCAAGTTCAGCTTCAGATTCTCGAACTTCAGGCGTCTCTGCGAAAGGATCAATAGTTGTGTGGAAGTTACAAGGCTCCGAGAGGTTGGAGAGGAAAATAGAACGTACCAAAAGGTGGTTCCGAGTGGTTGACCGCCTATGCGGAAGTTGCAAAGGGCAACCGCGGATCCTTCCGCTTCGCGTCAGGATGACAGGTCTTGGGGGTCGAAGCGGATGTGTCACCGCCGATGAGGAGACTTCAGCCAGGGGGATCGCTGCGCCACCTGCGGGGCGCGAATTGGGATTGCCTCTCTGCAGAAACAGAACAGCGGCCTCCGTTTCCGGGAAAGCCGCTGTTTCTACGAATCGATTTCTGCGCCCGATCTGCTCAGAGCCCGGCGGGCTTGGGGTCTTTGGGGTCGAACTTGGCTACGTGAATCTTGCGCGCCAGACCGACCTTCGACAGCAGCCAGATTCCCCAGAAGTTGGGGTCAACCTCATACCACCTGAGGCCGTGGCGCGCTGAAACCGGGTGCGCATGGTGATTGTTGTGCCATCCTTCGCCGCCGGTCAGCAGGGCCACCCACCAGTTGTTGCGCGAGTCGTCGCGCGTTTGGAAACGCCGGCTGCCCCACAGGTGCGTTGCTGAATTCACCAGCCAGGTCGCGTGCAATCCCAGCGTGACGCGCAGCAGAACGCCCCAAAGCACCATCGCGATTCCGTTGACCCAGCCTCCCCAAATCCATCCGCCGGCCAGAAGCAGCAGGCCGCTCACCGTGATCGGAAGCCAATGATACTTGCTCAGCCAAACATGGAAGCGATCGCGGCTCAGGTCGGGCGAGTAGCGCTTCAGCACTTCGGTCTGCGCGTGCAGAGCCTCACCAAAAAGAACCCAGCCCGCGTGAGCCCACCAGCCGCCTTCCCGCGGTGTGTGGGGATCGCCTTCCCGATCGCTCAACTGGTGATGAACGCGATGCGTCGAAACCCAGAAGATCGGACCGCCCTCAAGCGAAAGCGTAGCGCAGATACTCATCAGGTATTCCACCCATTTGGGTGTCTGATAGCCGCGATGCGTCAGCAGCCGGTGATAGCACATGCCAATGCCGACGTTGATAGCGAGAATGTAGAGCACCGCCATCACCGCCAGCCGCTGCCAGCTGAAAAAGAAGAATGCCGCCAGCGCACCTGCATGAAACAGCCCGATGACCACCAGGGTCAACCAGTTGACGCCTTCGCCAACCGTAGCGGCGCGACCCATGCGCAGAAGATTGCGCGCAGGCTCGGCATGAACTGCGTCGGTGACCGGCGCGATCTGCGTGGTTGAGACGGATTCGGGTGCGGCAGCATCGGCTGATGCCGCGGAAGGAGCGGTCAAGACTGAAGCCATTCTGGGAACTATCCTCGGAGAGTGGCCAGCAGCCCACTCTTGCTAGGTAAATTGTAATGGAGCATGGGTAATTATCACACAAGGGATCGTTTTGTCAGTGATATTTTCAATAGGTTCGGGTCATCGGGCCGGCGATATACTTGATTTGCCTGGTCGTGACCAGGTGGAGTGTTCCATTGAGCCTGGCGATCAACGGAGGCATGGCATTGTTCTTCCTGCTTTCACCCGACCGTTCGCTCAAAGTGAAGGCAGTGCCTCGTTAAGAAGGCCTATTCGCCGCCCGATGCCCCGAAAGTGCCGCCGCCCGTCACAATGAGCTTTTCGGCTGCGCCTCGCAGCACGCGATAAAGAGCGAATTGCCGCTGGGTTTCGCCGCGCAGCTCAAACAACAGTTCTCCGCGGTTATCTGCCATGGCGTCTACGGCATCAATCAGCCGCATTCGTGGCGTTTCGTCCAGGCGCGATCCGTCGGTAACGCTCTTGAAGAGAACCAGCAGGCTGCCATAGAGATCCGGCTGCGCAATCAAGGTTACAAACTTCTCCTGCGCGAGTGGCCCATCCGTATGTGCGGTCAGCACCAGCGTCGCGCCCGACCCGTACGCCAACTCAAAGACGCGAAACTGCTCGCCAGTGAGCGGTGGCGGCGGTGCGGGCTGAACCGGTTTGGCTTTCGTCCTCGTTGTCGTCTTCCGTTTGGGCGCAGGAGGAGGCGGCGCCGTATTCAGGCCCAGCGCAGTGCGGGCAAGGTCCTCCAGTTGCGCCTTCATCTTGGCCTGATCGTCCGGATTGGCCCATGAGTAAGCCCACGGATGATCCGGCCGGTTCTGGGCATCGGACACCGCTACCGTCTGATTCATATCCGGCGGCAGGCCCATCAGGGTCGGCGCCACGGTGCCCCCGTCGCCGCCGCGCTTCCCGCGCAAAAGACGAGGCCGATCCGGATCCGTATCCGCCCCCGCCGACTCCACATAGCCGGTATCGGCGGCCGACTTCTTCTCCTTGGCCTTTTTCAGCTTGGGCCGATCCGGGTTTTCCGCCTGGGTCGTCGACGTATCCTCACTCGTGCTGGATTTGTGCAGCGTCGGCCGGTCCGGGTCCGACGCTGACGAGTCGCCCGAACTCCCCGATCCATCACCGGCACTGGAGCTCTTATGCAGCGTCGGCCGATCCGGGTCCTCGGGCGCTGTTCCTCCGCCGCTGCCGGAACTCCCGCTCTTCGAATCGCCCGACGAGTGCTTGCGATGCAGCACTGGATGGTCGCTCCCCTCATCGTCCATGTCGGTCTGCGCCAGCGCCGCTGCGGGCTTCACCTTCGGCTGGGGCATCGGCTTCCAACTTCCCAGGCCGATCCACGAACCTTGTTCCTGGCCTGAGTTGTCGATGTCGAAAAGCCCGATCCGCTTGCCATCTTCCTGGAGCACATATTCCACGCCGCCCTCTACCGCCAGCGGCTGAGGCCGCGCAAGGTAGATACTGCCATCCTGCAGCTCCTGCCCGTCAAACACAGTGATGGGCACGAGCCGGCTGAACTTTGGCTTGCCCGATTCGCCCGTCCACTCCAGCACCCCAACCGCTCGTAATTCCGGGGCGTTATCCTTCTTGGTGATCTGTCCGGGATATTGGGCGAGCGCCGGAAGCGCAGCCGCAAGGCCGAAGATAACCATAAAAATTTGTCTCGTGACTGAAATGCCGGTCCTCCGCGGTGACATGTACTGCCCACCTCGGGAATAATGCAACGTGATGGCCACTCTGGGCCCTCCATCCACCATACGAGGAAATGACTCCATGGAACTGAATCAAAAAGTTGCCGACTTTACCCTCGAAACCGACGAGGAGAAAAGCGTAAGCCTTTCAGACTTTGCCGGCAAACCTGTCGTACTCTTCTTTTACCCCAGAGCCGATACACCTGGCTGCACCATTGAGGCTTGCGGCTTCCGCGACAGCTTCAAGAAACTGCAGGCGGCAGGCGCCGTAGTTGCTGGGCATCTCGCGCGACACCCCGAAGGCCCAGGCCAAATTCCGTGCCAAATACAACCTGCCGTACACACTCCTTGCTGATGTAGACGAGAAAGTATGCAATCAGTTTGGCGTGATGAAGGAAAAGAACATGTATGGCAAGAAAGTGTGGGGCATCGAGCGCACGACCTTTCTGATCGGCCCTGACCAGACGCTGCTGCATATCTTTCCGAAGGTCACGCCCGAAGGCCATGCCGAAGAAGTGCTCAACGGGACGACCGCATCGAGCTCAGCGCCTGCGTCCAAGACTGGGCACGTCATCCTGGCGGTGACGGACTCCGGCTGCGGCATCCGGAAGCGGATCTGGAGCGGATCTTCGCCCGGTTCTCCCGCGCCACTCCCTACCTGAGCCGGGAGGTCGGCGGGTTCGGGCTCGGGCTGCCGACCGCGGCCGCGATCGCGGAAGCCCATCATGGTTCCGTCCGCGTGAACAGCACCGTCGGCCAGGGATCGACGTTCGAGCTGCTGATACCCGCAGGGCCGGCCGTGAACGGGAACTCGGCGCCCACGCGGCGGCCGCGCGCCCACCGCAGACGCATCCTGACCGCCGTCAGCGCTGGCCCCCCCGTCCACCGGCACGATCGCGCCGGTCACCATCGAGGCCCGGTCACTGAGCAGCCAGGCGGCCACCTCGGCGACCTCGCGGGGCTCGGCCATCCGGCCGAGCGGGATGGCTCGCGTTGATGCGCTCGATGACTCCCAGGGACGCCGCCTCCCACTGGGCTGGATCATCTCGGTGGCGGTGCCGCCGGGGGTGATGCTGTTTACCGTACTCCGCGACCGGCCCACGTCACCGCGGCGGTCTCGGTGATGCTGTTGAGCGCGCGCTTCATCGCGCCGTAGGCGGGCAGGTCCGGGTTCGCGCGGCGGCTGCCGATGCTGGAGGTGTTGACGATCGCCCCGCCGCCGCTCCGGCGCATTAGCGCCGCCTCGGCCGTCATGGCGGTCCAGTGGGCGAGGAAGTTCACCGCGAATTGCCGCTCGACGTCTTCGTCGCTGGTGGTGTCCCATATCATTGAGATAAGTTCATCTTAGCGCTCTTTCAAATACTTCCCCCCCAGCGATTAACCTTCTTTTGATAACAGCGACAGCGTACCACTCGCACAGCTGCAAGAAGACATACCGTGGCTCTCTATGATCAAGTCCTTCATGGGACAACAACCTTTGTTGCTCTAGGGAGTTCCTTGTCCTCGTCCTCTGGACATGCACGGGGTTCCTTAGTGATCTCAGTTAAGCCAAGGCCAACAGCAGCTTTAGCTGCCATTGCAGCTCCAAGGCTTTTAAAGAAGTCTCTGATAATGACTGCTGCTTTAGGACAATTATAGAACAGTAGATCACTTAGCTGGTTAGCAACAAACTTAGAGGCTCGGCTGCAGGATGTCGTCGAGCACGCCGAGCTTGGTCTCCTCCTTGGTGCGGAAGCTGTCCGGGTCGTCGAGCACCTCGCCGTCGCGGTTACCGAGGATGTTGGTCGAGTACCAGCCCCGCAGTCCCAGCATCCGGGCCTTCAACATCGGCGCCAGCACAGTCTTCAAAAGGGTCTGTCCTGACTTGAAGTCCTTGCCACCGATGGGCACGCCTGCCGTGTGGGCGAGCTCCACCATCGCCGGCACGTCGATCGGGAGGTTTGGCGCTCCATTCATGAAGGGCACGCCCTCCCGGAGCGCCGCGTACGCATAGAGCATCGAGGGAGGGACGCTCGGGTCGCCCGCATCGATCGCGGCTTCGAGGGCGTCCAGGTTCTGGTGGGCCGGGCCGGGCTCGATAAAGATCTCGGTCGATGCGCACCAGATCACGACCAGCCGGTCGCAGGAGTGCGCCTCCTTGAAATCGCGGATGTCCTTGCGCAGGGCCTCAGCAAGGTCTCGCTTGCGTGCGTGGGGCTTGACGTTGGAACCCTCGAGGCGCCGCGACGAATCCTGGTCGAAGACAGCCGGCATCGGCTCGATCTGACGCAGTTCGGCCGCGATCGGCTCGATGTGGACGTGCCGGTCGAGCACGCCGCATTTCAGCGCGGCTTCGTAGGCCGTGTCCGGGATCGGATCCCAGGCACCGAAGACCAGCTGGTCGATATCGGCCAGCGGCACGAAGTCGCGGATCGGTGGCGCCCGGTCCTCGGTCCGTTTGCCGAGGCGAATGGTGCCCATCTGAGTGAGCGACCCGACTCCTGCGGGACGGCCAGACGCAGCGTCGGGAACCGGGTGAACAACGCGGGCAGGGCGACGCGCATCTCGACCCGGGCCAGCTGCTGGCCGAGGCACTGGTGGATGCCGTGACCGAAGGCCAGGTGCCCGCTGGCATTCCGGTTCAACTCCAGTGCGTCGGGATCGGCGAACTTCTGCGGGTCGCGGTTGGCGGCCTGGATCGAGATGGTGACCGACTCGCCGGCCCTGATCAGTTGTCCGTCCAGTTCGACGTCCGCCAGCGCCGCCCGCACCCCGGTGTGGGCGATGCTCAGGTATCGCAGCAGTTCCTCGACGGCCCGTTCCGCGATGCCCGGATCGGCGCGCAGCGCGGCCAACCCGCTGGGTTTCGGGCGAAATCACATTGAATGAAGAATTGGCCGAAGCCCACTGGCTCCTGCCCGCCGAGCTTGCCGGGTTGACGACCACCGAGGGGCTGGCGCAGATCGTCACCGCCGCTGCGGAACGGATCGCGGTCGCCGGCTGAGCAACTCAAAATCAACGGCTCCATCATGCCTCGTTCACTGATGCGCGTTCCGATCGCCGTTGCGCTCGCGCTTGGCTGTTGCTCCGGCTTTTCCGGAGGGCCGGCCGCCGCGCAGGTCTTTCAAAATCCGTTCGGCTTCGGACAAGAGCAGCAGCATCACGCCGGCCCGGCCCCGGCCGCCAGGTCTCCGCCGCGTACCGAAGGCCGCGCCGCAGCCCGACGCGCCGCCGGTTGAGGTCACCACGCCCTACGACCCTGATCTGCAGCGGCTCGCCGAAATTCTTGGCGCACTGCATTTTCTGCGCAGCATCTGCGGCTCCGACGAAGGACAGAAATGGCGCAATGAGGCGCAGTCGCTGATCGACGCCGAAGCGCCGAGCGGCAAGCGGCACGATCAGATGGTGCAAAGCTTCACTGCTCGCGTCGCTGCAATTCGAGCAGAATCGGCTCCGACATGCGAGCGTAGTCTCGCCCGGAATGGATCTTCCGCGCGCTCAAGAGTATCTTCCGCAGATTATCGATGCATTGCTCGGCCAGCAGCATTTGTTCGTCGGTTTGGATCACGTAGAACTCCAGTTCCACAATACCGCGCTTGTTAAAGTCTGGAATCTGATAGGTCTCGAGCCAAAGATCGACCGATTCTGGCCCGATGGAAGCGCGCCCAAAATACGTCGGATTCGAATAATGCCC
>CAVQZQ010000082.1:0-21023 GCA_963718435.1 uncultured Acidobacteriota bacterium
TGTCTGCCTTCGACACGTTGATCCGGCCGCCAACGTTTGAAAGGGTTTGCGGGGATGCTAGTCGACCTGCGGCCCGCATCCCCGACCATGAAGAAGCCGGCCGTCCAGAGGGCGAGCACTGGCAAGGCCAGCGCGAGGCCCGTCTCGAAAGCGAGGGGACAGCCCGATCTTCCTTGCAGAGGGCCCGCCTGGAACTGTCCGCCATCCAGAGTGCCAGGACCATCTGGCCAGGAGATAGGTGTGAACCAGGGCCGTTGCGAAGATCAACGGGCCAGGCGAGGTGCTTGACGGAAATGTTCGGAATGAAATTCAGGTAGAGGGCCGAAAGGATCGTCCAGGGCCCCAGCAACGAGAGATGGCGATTCATCCGGTACAGGAATGGCGGTGCGAAAAGGAACAGCCCAACGGAGCACAGTTTCAGCACGGCGCTATCCCGACACGGCCCCCACCAGCTTCCATGCGAACCACGCCTGGAGGATGTAGCAGAGAAATACCCATAAGCCGAAGATCCGGGAATGATTCGGGCAGCCATCGCGAACGGCTTGAAGAGAGTCCGGCACAAGTGCAGTCGGCCTTCAATCTGCCTGGCGATGAAGAATCGGCCGAGATTGCCGATGAGGAGCACAGTGGCGATTGCGCGGGGTAGTTTTCTGAAGCAGCCAGTTGCAAAAGAAGATCAACGCGAAGGGAGGTATCCACGAAAGGCGCCGTAGGAATAGAGCGGCGACTTCACCGGCGGTACCCTTGCAACGGATTCGCGGAAGGTATCGTTCTTCATCCCAAATTGCTCTTTCGTGGAGAAATTCGGGACCAGAGCGACACCGGATGCTTCGTAGAAACAAGGGCCCGCGTTGACGTGGAACGCCTCGCCAAGATCGACCTCCGTTTCACGATCCGCGGCAACCACTATCACTCCGCGGCGCGAGTAATGAATGTCCCGCCCGGAAAAGGGCATGGGGCTGGAGTTCTTGTTTGCCGATAAGAAGACTGAAGAGTTGTTACGGGGCTTGATTGCGACGAATTTAAACAAATAATGTTTAAACAGATAAGGATTGTTGCGGAAAGAGCTACAGAGGCATGGGCCTTCTTTCCGATTCTCCCTTGAGAAAAGAAATATCTTTCGATCGAGCAGCTCCTGACCGGTAAATTGGGCCGTTTTCATTCGAGCAGTTAAGAGCGAAGCATCCAACTAACTTGAATCGTCTTTTTGGCAGGCGACCAAACTGAATGACCAAGACCGCCTTGATGGATTGGCTGTTGGCGGATATGAAACCGCCCAAAGGAGCGCACAGCCGCCCGGAGCCGGTTCACTCATGGTGGCGCGTCATGTGCCTCACCGGCGTCGACTACTTTTCCACCCTTGGTTATCAACCCGGAATTGCGTTTCTGGCGGCCGGTTTGCTCTCTCCCATCGCTACCGTAGTCTTGGTGGTGGTCACGCTCCTCGGCGCATTGCCGGTGTATCTACGGGTAGCGGAAGCGAGTCCGAACGGCCAAGGCAGCATCGCCATGCTGGAGAAAATCTTTCCCCGCTGGGGTGGCAAGTCGCTGGTCTGATCCTGCTGGGATTCGCCACCACTGATTTCATGATCACGATGACGCTGTCGGCGGCCGATGCTGCTGCGCATTTCATCCATAACCCGCCATGCCGTTGGATGAGAGGCCAGATGACGGTGACTTGTTGTTGCTCGGCATCTTGGCGCGATTTTCCTGAAGGGTTTTCAAGAGGCCATCGGCATAGCAGTCATTCTAGTCTCGATATATCTCGGCCTCAACGTAATCGTCACGTGACCGCACTGACGGAGATCTTTCGCCACCCCAACTCTGTCCCGATTGGACGCACGCTTTGTCTCTCGCAGCACCCCAACCCATGGCAATGCTAGGCATTTCCTTTTTCTGTTCCCCAAGTTGGCGCTGGGCCTGTCGGGCTTTGAAACCGGCGTGGCCGTGATGCCCTGATTGAGGGAGAAACCAGGCGCAGCGATCCGAAATACCCAAAAACTGCTGCTCACTGCCGCTCTGCATCATGAGCATGTTCCTGATCGCCACCAGCTTTGCACGACGCTCCTCATTCACCCGAGATCAATTCAAGGGGCGGCGAAGCGAATGGCCGCGCCGTCGCCTATCTGGCCCACCAATATTTGGGAATGGCTTCGGCTCTCTATACGACATCAGCACGATTTTGATTCTTGCCTTTGCCGGCGCGTCTGCCATGGCCGGCCTACTGAACCTGATTCCGCGTTACCTGCCGCGCTTTGGCATGGCTCCCGAGTGGGCACGCGCATCCAGGCCGTTGGTGCTGGTTTTCACGGGGGTTGCTTTCTTTGTCACGGTGCGATTTCACGCCAATGTGGACGCTCAGGGGGGAGCCTATGCGACCGGCGTTCTCGTCCTCATCACATCCGCGGCTTGCGCCGTCACCCTCTCGGTGTGGGGGAAGCGGGCGCGATGGGCATATCTTCTCGTGACACTGATCTTCATCTACACAACGGCGATGAATATTCTGGGAGCGTCCTCGAAGGTTTGAAGATTTCCTGTTTCTTTATCGCCACTATTCTTCTTCTTTCGTTTATCTCGCGAGCCACGCGGTCGACGGAGTTGCGCATTACGGGCGTTCATCTTTCGAAAGATGCCGTCAGCATTTTTGAAAGCGCGCACCATCAAGTCATCCGCGTCATCCCTCGAAAGCCGAGGCCCACCAACTCTGAGGATTCTCGACCGTCTCAGCCGCCTCGTCCGATCGATCCATGGCCTTCCGGCGGGTGCCAAGATTGTTTTTCTGGAGGTGGAGCGCACCGATGCGTCGGAATTTGATCAGCAACTCACAGTCGAAGGTAAAACACTTGGCCACCACTGCATCCTCCACGCACGCAGTCCCATTGTGGCAAACTCGATTGCGGCTTTCCTGATCCATGTTGAACGGACCACAGGATGCGTTCCACATATTTACTTCAAATGGAAAGAGGGGAACCCCGTCGTGAATATTTTTCGCTTCCTGTTTCTTGGTGAAGGTGATGTTGCTCCGATCACCCACGAAGTATTGCGCAAGGCAGTCCCTGACATCCGGCATCGCCCCATCGTTCACGTCAGTTGAGGGAAACGGTCGTTTCAAAGTGTTTTTGGCGGCCGACCGCGACCGTGCCTGCTATCTAATTATGCTAATCGAGGCAGCTCCAAGTGCTAACTGCGAAAACACCTGGGACCAGTCAAGAAAACCGCGCAGAGCCGATGGCTTGTACGTCTTTTCGGGGACCACAATTGTATCGCCAGGGTTTACGCGCAAGCCATGAAACTCACTACCCCACAGACCCTTTGAGGATTCGTTGCTCACCACTTCGCCATCGGCGCGAATGATAAATTCATGCGGTCGATCCGCGTCCTTATTCGGCCCACCCGCCAGTTGCAGATAGGTCCCGATTCGCCGTCCCGGCGCATAGAGGAATGAATTCTGATCATAGACCGCCCCCACAACATTCACCATTTCGGGAACATGGGGGACGATGAATCGGTCTCCGTCTTCCATGTTGATATTGGGGAGCGTGTCGATGCCTGTGCTGTCGGGCTTGAACTGTAGCACAATCCGGCCTGTGGCGCGAACCTGTCGCAGGCTCGCAAGCAGATCTCGTTCGCTGTTCTGAGCCGCGTTGCCGCTAGCCAGATCTTGCGGCGAACTCACCCCGGATGCCGCCAACGCGAGATTGCCGCGTTGGATGCGCATGCCCAGATTCTGCACATATTCGTCGATCCTGGCTTGCTGCACAACGCGAGTTGACTCGCGGGTGAACTCCGAACCATAGAGGTAAGCATTCGAGGTTATCCCACCGGCACGCTCCACGAGTTGACGAAGCGTCTCTCCGGGCTGAACTGAATACACGCCCGCATGCACGAATTCACCATCCAGCCTGACCAGCTTGGTCTGCTCTGCGATGGGTACGTGGATGTCACCCTCGGAGAAAACTGAGACTACGTCTCCCGGCTCCAGTTCAAGGTCCTGCGATGTGTCGTGCTTCAAAACCAATTTACCCAAATCGAACGGAACCAAAGTGGTTTTGAGCGTGTCTTTATTGAGCCTTTCGATGACTGCATAGTCCCAGTCAATCTCAGGAGCAAGAAGCCTCACCTCGGTGCGCTGTGCCCCACGGGGAGTCCGTGTGGATGCAAATCCCTGCTCGGCCGCGAGAGATGTATTGCCGGGCCGCTGCTGCGCATTCAGACGTTGATTCTGGCTGGCTCCGTACTGGTCTTGCTGGGTACCAATCTGATAATCCTGCCTTGTTCCAGGCTGGTTATCTTGCTGCGACCCGGCCTGGTTGTCCTGTTGCGATCTGTATTGGTCCTGTGGCGATCCGTATTGGTCTAGTCGCGATCCGTATTGGTCCTGCGGCGACTCGTATTGATCTTGCGGCAAGCCGTATTGATCCTGTTGCGATCCGTATCGACTAGTGGCCCTCGTGCCCTCAGAAGAAGGGGGTCTCAATGTGATGGGGTTGTTGTCTGCCGGCTGGCGCTGATCGGCGAAACCTGCGACCGGCTCAAATTCCGGAGCGGGAAGACCGAGCTGTGCACGTTTCCACCAGTAGTTACGCGTGACCAGGGAGTCCTTGTCTGGAATCAGTTCGCTGATGCGCATGCCGGGGTGCCATGCAAATCGGCCCGGATTTGCGATATTGCCCCGAAGAGTCACTGTCTTCCTGTATTGAGGCACAATTGAGTAGACGCGGACGAGGTCGCCATCAGCCAGGGGTGTCGCCAACCCGGTTGCATCATACGCCACCTCCATCGCGAGTCGATCGCGATGGTCATCTATGCGCTCGATTGACACTCGCGCCTTGGCAGCCACCGCGGACACGCCTCCCGCATCAGCGAGAACGTCGGCGAGTGTCTCATTTGCTCGCATCTCGTAGATGGCTGGGATTCGCACGCTGCCAGTAATTGCAACCTGGGAGCCAACTGATGGAATGAAGATCACATCGCCGGACAGAAGCTTCACGTCCTTGGATTTGTCTCCGTGAACAAGCAGACCATATAAGTCGAAATCGGTTACAACCTCGCTGCCTCGGCGGAGTTCTATGTGTCGAAGCGATCCCTGTATCGACGGCCCTCCACTAGTAAACAGAGCGTCGACAAGCGTGCTCAGTGAGCTCACGGTGTATAGGCCGGGGCGCCTTGCTTCCCCTGCCACATAGACCTGAATCGCGCGGATCTGGCCTACATCCACGGTCAAGTCGAAGTTGTGAAAGACCCGTCCGATCGCTTCGCGCAGATGTGGATCAAGCTCTGAGAAGGGCAATCCTGCAACGTGCACCGGTCCAACTTGCGGAAGATATATCTCGCCGGTGCGGTCCACGCGTACATCGGCCTGGAAGTTCAGTTGTCCCCATGCGCGAAGACGCAGTTCGTCTCCCGGCCCGACCACGTAATCGGAGGGCACCGGAGCCATGTCCAAGGGAGCAAAGGTGGAGGGCACGCGGCGGAAGAGATCCATCCCGAAGATAGGCAGAATCTGGCCCGTCGTCGATGCGGCGAACTTCTGGAACTCCGTCAACGGCTCGAGGCGCAGGGCCGGCTGAGTTTGGTTCGTGTTGGAAGGCGGCCGGGATAGAGACTCGGTATCAGAATAGGACCCGCTCCGATTCCCTGATTGTGTACCAAGCGTCCCGGGGGGCACGGTGCGCATTCCGGAGCCGAGCAGGCTCCCGTTCTGATCCGTCGATTGGCCGGAGCAATCGGCCGAAGTCGCCAAAAGCGGATCCGTGCAATCAGGCGTGTTTGCGTTCCGCGCCCCATAGGGATTCCCGCTTGAAGACTGTTGATCCTGTGCGTATAAAGATGTAGTCACCGAACACATCAAGCAGAGAAAACAGAGCCGTGCAGTGATACGAACGCACGGACTCGACCAGAGGAAGACAGAGCCAATACCGCTCTCTCTGTTGCCCCTGCCCCGATGTGAAAAGCTCATATGCCCTGAGTCTAGCACGAGCCCTCAGCGTTCACTCATCCGCTGTTTGAGTGCAAAACGAAGATCGATTTCAGTGCACATTTGCGCGATTATCTGCATCCTTTGAGATCAGGCCCCGAGGAGATCGGCACAAGCTGCTGCTGACTCATTTTTGCCAACAGGGGAGAAGAATTGCAGAGATGCGACGAAGGCGCGCGGGCTCAAAGTATCAAGGTAGTTAATAATGGGAAGATCTCTCGTAGTCCGCCATCCCTCTTGAAGGTTCCTTGTAGCTGCCTCCGCTCTTTTAAAAGGCCGATGATTGTTGTCTTCTCGCGTGAGATTGAGATTCTTGAGGCGCGAAATCTGCCGTTAAATCGATGCAAAAAGCGTAGCAAGCCGTGATCGGCGTCACGGCCAGGGGACCAAATTTGGATTGAATTTGATCGAATTTAAGTGAAATACCCTTCATTCTTTGCGTGGTCAAAATACTTAGATGTCAACGACATCTTGCATCCCATTACCTCGGAGACGCATCTTACCCATTTATTCATGTTTCGGGGCAAAGGTCTGGTAACATTGTGGTAGTGGCCCGCACAGGTAGTTATCCGATCCAAACCAGCTTATGTTTCGAGGACCGAACGAAAAGTAAAACTGCCTATTCAACTCGAAATACGCTGAGCGAACGAATCTGTCGACCAGGTCGACCGCAACACTAGAGAACAAGATAGCCTCCCATTCTTCAACGGAGTCAACCCTTGTAGGTCTATGGAGGGTCATTTGAGTACCAGAGGATCAGTTTCGCCGGCTTTTGAAAATGAAAGCCCAGATCCGTCATTGCGATCTCGTAAATCCCTTGACGGAGATCCGATCCGCAACCACCTCTTGCTGCCAAGCCTGGATTGAATGGCCATCCGTCGCTCCACTTGGTAAGGGAAAGATTGAGCCTGTGGTCGCAGTCGGGACCGAAGCGCTTTTTCGATTGCCTCTGCGTTGTGCTCGCTTTGCCGATTCTGATTCCAGTGAGTCTTCTGATCGCCATCGCGGTCTGGCTCACTTCGCCGGGCCCGGTCCTGTTTTTACAGGAACGCGTTGGGCGTTACGGCCATAGCTTCACCATTCTGAAATTCCGTACGATGACGCATTCAGAGGACGTGGCTCACAATCTTGTCACGACCTCAAACAACCAGCAATTTACCCTGGTTGGACCGTTCCTGCGGCGATGGAAGCTTGACGAGTTGCCTCAATTGTTGAACGTGCTTCTCGGAGATATGAGTCTTGTAGGCCCGCGCCCGAAGATTCCAGAGCATCAGATTGGGGAACTGTTGTGCCGTCCAGGAATCACGGGTGCGGCCACTATCGCCTTTGCTCGCGAAGAGACCATCCTGGCCGATTTGCCAGGGCATGATCTGGGCGATTTTTATCGCGATGTAATCCTTCCTCTCAAACACAAGTTGGATACGGATTACATGGCCAAAGCCACTTTCATCTCTGATTTCGATCTCCTTCTCAATACCGCGTTGCGCCGCTGGAACAGTTCGGAGATCGATCGCTTGCTCAATAGTGACCCTTCTGTGACTGGAGTCCGGAAACAGTCCGGCTCGGTTGCCTCCACTCAGGTGTCCGAAATGTCTCGAGGCGAAGTTCTTCTTTCCGCTCAACAGATGACCGGGGATTGAACTTCCCGTCTCGCACGTGCGATCTGTCTCCCAGAATTTAACAAGGTAAGGCCCGTTTAGGCCATGGCGCGCGTTCTGCCCTGCGGCAAAGCCCGTTACTTCCACTCGCGTGGGAACCAGGTGATCTGGACATCGGCATGTGTATCGCTTTGCGCGCCGCTCTTGTAGATGGGGGCTTTCCAGCCTTCATACTGCACCCATGCGCGAATCTCGATATCCCTCATGACCCGCTTGCAGATCTGAACTGCGTAGTCATTCTGCGTCGTGCCGCCGGGAATAAACCCGCTTGCTGCCTTCGCGTTTCGGTACACAAACTGCACATCTTCCTGCGGAGACAAGTGATAGGTTATCCAGGCTTGTCCACCGGTCCCCTGCCGTCCCACCCAGTCTCCGACGAGAAAGCCCTTGTTGGTTGGGCCCTGGCGCTGAACCGTCTCGTAGTAAAGAAATTGACCTGTCTGGATCGACGCGCTCCGCGTATTCGTACTGGCTCCCTCAACGCGCAGATCGAGATGCTCGAGTCCGGGAAAGCGCGCAAAATAAATCCCTGAATGCCACCCTGAGCGCCGTGGCGCGCTGATCGGGCTCACGTCGTCATGCACCAGAGAGTCGGTGTACACCGTCACCCAGTGGCGCAGGAAAGGCAGCCGATAGGTGGCATCGAAAGTGCCGAAGCGCGCACCAGGATCGTTGACGGACAGCTTTTCAACCGAACCCACATTTTGAAAGCTGAAAAAACTGTGCAGAAAGGTGTGGAGAGTGATCGGCTCGTGCCCCTTTCCCCCCCAGATAGTGAGGCGGTCAAAGCCGAATTCCAAATCTCGCGTGGGCTTGAAGCTGATCTTCTCCATATGCACCCACGGATCGTTGGGATAGGTATGCCCCTTCAGGCTGCCCACGAAGAAGTCGTAGCGGAAAGGTCCCGTCGCTCGCGAAAGAAATGGGATACGGAAAGGCTCGACACGATTGATCTCAAAGTCGTAGATGTCCTCGGCATTGTTGCTCCACAGCATTGCCGCGCCTTTGTCGGGGCCAAGCCAATGATCGCTCTTGCCGATTGAGACCTCGTGACCCAACAAATGATACGAGAGGTTTGCTTCCATGATGCGCGCGAAGTTAGCTGCCGGGATGGGCCCTTCGGGAATAGTGTCCTGGCGCTGATTTGTGGCGAACGGAATGCTATCGATGTTGTTGGAGAGATACGCAGCAAGTGCGGAAGAATAGCCCGCCGCCGAGGGTGCGTGCTGCACTTCGCCCCGAAAGTAGAGGGAGAAGCGTCCCGCATCTGCCCGCGCGCTAAAGCCCGTGTTGTTGTTGAATCCTTCATCGTACGGTCGACCGTAGTCATCGATGACGGTTTGGCCCAGATGGAAGCTATCCCGCAGCGGTGTTCCCGCGATGCCGCGCATTTGGGAGTAGACGCTCTCCAATTGTGCATGAGGGTGATGCAGTCCAGTTGGGTGGTCAAGATCCGGCTGAATCTCGCGCAGCACCGCAAGATAGATTCCCAGGGCTTCGTCGTTGTCAGCGTCCGTTTGATGCGGTCCGCACTCAGTTCCAACATGTGGGCGATGCTCAGCCGCGTCCACGGGCGCAGCCCCAGATATGCGCTATCGATATATCCCAGTGCATGCAGTCGATCCAGTGCGGAGTAAATCCAGTTATCGACCGGCACATATGTAGAGCCTTCGGCACCGGTATCGATCACGGCTAAATCCGGCTGGGAGAACGGAGAAGAAGACTGTTGATTTGCAGCCTGCGCCTGGATTCTGGAACAGGGGCCGCCCAAGATCCACACGCAAAGCAGAACAAAAATGAATTTCACCGCACCTCGCCGCGTTGCGGGAGCCATCCCAACTGCACTCGCCACCTATGTTCTGCCACTCTTTCCCCGTAGGTTCAGTTTCGACGAAGCCTCTGCCCATGTCAATCCAGGACGCCGTGTTGCTTATTGCCTCATTGAGACAACGTTGGGTGTAACAACGAAGCTTTCCTGCCCATTTTTTTAGGACCGAGCTTTCTAGACTCTTTCTTCAATTTGCCCTCGATTTTCCTCGAAAATGTGAGCCCTGCCGATGCCCGCCAGCGGGAGGGACACCACCCGCATCTGATATAGATGGATCATGGCGTTCAGCGCCGAAATCGTGCCGTCCTCAACCAGAAATGCTTAAACCAGCAAGCCGAGTATTGAGCAGGAGGAGCCACAGCAGCATGAAACCGTCCGGGATCGCGACCGATCAACTTTCTTCCACCACGCCGCTCACAACGAACCGGCACCTCATTCGTTGGGTGGAAAAGATGGCCGAACTTTGCCGTCCCGACTCGATTCACTGGGTCGATGGTTCTCAGGCCGAATACGATGCGATTTGCGATCGACTGGTTGCGGCGGGCACTTTCGTCCGACTGAACGAGAAGCGGTGGCCGGGCTGTTTCTACGCCCGCTCTGTGCCGGGCGATGTGGCCCGAGTTGAAGATCGGACCTTCATCTGCTCGCTCTCTCGCGATGGCGCCGGCCCCACCAACAACTGGGAAGATCCCTATGTCATGCGCCGCCGCCTCAAGCAGCTTTTTCGCGGCTCGATGCAAGGCCGCACCATGTACGTGCTGCCGTTCAGCATGGGCCCGGTCGGTTCGCCCATGTCCGGCATCGGCGTGGAATTGACTGACTCTCCTTATGTTGTTGCACAAATGCGCATCATGGCCCGCATCGGCGCGCCAGTGTTTGCAGAGATCGACAAGGATGTTAGACGCGTCGTCCCGTGCATGCACTCTCTCGGTATGCCGCTGAAACCCGGCGAGCCCGATGTGCCGTGGCCCTGCAACGAAACGAAGTACATCGTGCATTTTCCTGAGAGCCGTGAAATCTGGTCGTACGGTTCCGGCTACGGCGGCAATGCCTTGTTGAGCAAGAAATGTTTCGCACTCCGCATCGCCAGCAACATCGCGCGCGACGAGGGATGGATGGCCGAGCACATGCTGATCCTCGGCGTCGAAAGCCCGGAAGGCGAGAAGACGTACTTGGCCGCGGCGTTTCCTTCAGCCTGCGGCAAGACGAATTTTTCCATGCTCATCCCGCCCAAGGCCATGGACGGCTGGAAGGTGTGGACCGTGGGCGATGACATCGCCTGGATTCGCCCTGATGCCGATGGGCGCCTGCGAGCCATTAACCCCGAGTCCGGCTTCTTTGGCGTTGCACCTGGCACCAGCGTGAAGACGAATCCCGTCGCGATGGAGACTCTTTCGCGAAACTCCATCTTCACCAACGTTGCCCTCACTCCCGATGGCGGCGTCTGGTGGGAAGGCATGACCGACAAACCGCCGGCAGAGTGCATGGACTGGCGCGGTGAGCGCTGGACGCCAGCCATCGCCAAAGAGACAGGACGCACCGCAGCTCATCCCAACGGCCGCTTTACCGCGCCTGCCTCGCAATGCCCGACCATAGACCCCGCATGGGAGTCGCCGGAGGGCGTACCGATCAGCGCCATCGTTTTTGGAGGCCGCCGATCCACCACGTTGCCGCTGGTGTACCAAGCATTCAACTGGTCAAGCGGCGTCTACGTTGGCGCCACTATGGGGTCCGAAACCACTGCTGCCGCAACCGGCGCTGTCGGACACGTCCGCCGCGACCCGATGGCGATGCTTCCCTTTTGCGGCTACCATATGGGCGACTACATCCGTCATTGGATCAAGATGCAGCGCGAACTCGCTGTCACGCCGCGCATCTTCCACGTCAACTGGTTTCGCAAGGACGATAACGGCCGGTTCCTGTGGCCCGGATTCAGCGAGAACATGCGCGTGCTCCGTTGGATTGTCGAGCGCGTTCACGGTCACACGCAGGGCCGCGAGACGGCGATCGGCTGGGTGCCTCGCTACGAAGACATCGATTGGGCTGGGCTTGATTTCCCCCAGGAAGCCTTTGAGGAACTGATGAAAGTGGATCGTACCGCATGGCGAAGAGAAGTCATCGGGCACGAGGAACTCTTCATCGACCTCCACGATCATCTCCCCCCAGAGATGATCTACGAGCGCGAACTGCTGATTTGCCGGCTCTAGCTCAGGGAAAGGCGCCTCTGATTCAAAAGGACTTCTGCTATTTCTGTTATTTTGAGTTATAGTAGATAGTTCAGCTAAGCCCCACTCGCAGTGAGGTCTGAAACGAAGGACCTCTTTAATTTTGATTTGGCGTCGCCTACGCGAAACGCCAATGGCTTTGTGTATTCCAGGTCGAGATCAACACAGTGCGCTGAACAAAGTCCCATCGAGAAGGTTGCCATGAATTCATTGGAACATCGTCGTCGCATTCCTCACTCGCAAGGTCTCTATCATCCAGGCAACGAGCACGACGCCTGCGGCATGGGGCTGGTGGCCAGCATCCGCGGAGAAAAAAGCCACGACATTATCCGCAAGGGCCTTGAAGTTCTGATCAACCTGACCCATCGCGGCGCGGCGGGTTGCGACCCGGAAACCGGTGATGGCGCAGGCATTCTCATTCAGATTCCCCACGTCTTTTTTGCGCGCGAGTGCGGTGAGCTCGGCATTCAACTGCCGGAGCTTGGCGCCTACGGCGTAGCCATGTGCTTTCTTCCGGTCGACAGACACAGCCGCCTGCAATGCGAGGGCGTCTTCGAGCGCATCGCCCAGTCCGAAGGCCTTACAGTGTTGGGCTGGCGCGATACGCCCGTAAATGGCGATGCCATTGGGCGAGAAGCGCGCGCCTCGCAGCCCTACATCGAACAGTTATTTGTCGGCCGCCCTGCGGGCTTGGAAGAAGAAGCCTTCGAGCGCCTGCTGTACCGCGTTCGCCGCCGCACCGAAAACGAAATGGCCGCTTCGGAGATCGAAGGAAAGGATGACTTCTACATCCCGTCTTTCTCCTGCCGCACCATCATCTACAAGGGCCTCATGCTGGCCCCGCAGATTGAAAAGTTCTATTTCGAGCTCGCCAATCCGCTGGTCACCAGCGCGCTCTGCCTCGTCCACCAGCGCTTCTCCACCAACACGTTTCCGAGTTGGAAGCTCGCGCACCCTTATCGCTACATCGCACACAACGGCGAAATCAATACGATCCGCGGCAACATCAGCTGGATGAACGCCCGCCAGTCGGTGCTCGAAAGCGCTTTATACGATGGCAAGATCGACGACCTGTATCCCGTGATCACTCCCGAGGGCAGCGACTCCGCTGCGCTCGACAATGCTGTTGAATTTCTTTACCAATCCGGGCGTTCCCTGCCCCATGTCATGGCCATGCTTATCCCTGAAGCGTGGGCCGGCAATCCCGATATGGATGAGGACAAACGCGCCTTCTACGAGTACCACGCATCGTTGATGGAGCCATGGGATGGCCCTGCGGCGATTGCTTTCACTGATGGCCGCGTGATCGGCGCTACGCTTGACCGCAACGGTTTACGCCCCGGCCGCTACATCGTCACCAAGGACGACCTTGTCGTCCTGGCCTCTGAGGCCGGCGTGCTCGAGATGCCTCCGGAAGATATCCGCAAGAAGGGCCGCCTGCAACCCGGCCGCATGTTCCTTGTCGACACGGTTAAAAAATGCATCATCTCCGACGCTGAAATCAAGAAGGAACTGGCCGCCCGCAAGCCTTACGCGACATGGCTTCAGGAACAGCAGGTCACGCTCGACGTACTACCCGAACCCGCGCGCGTTATTGGATCCAACTCCGAGACTCTTCTGCGTCGCCAGCGGGCCTTCGGCTACAGCGAAGAAGACCTGCGGATTCTCCTGGGGCCTATGGGAGCGCGCGGCGAAGAGCCCGTCGGCTCCATGGGAACCGACATGCCGCTGGCTTGCCTCTCTGATCGCCCGCAGCCGCTCTTCAATTACTTCAAGCAGCTCTTTGCCCAGGTCACCAATCCGCCTATCGACCCCATTCGCGAAGAACTGGTGATGTCGCTCATTAGCTACATCGGTACCGAGCGCAACATCCTTGAGGAGGCGCCAGAGAACTGCCACACGCTCAAGCTCCCTCATCCCATTCTTACAAATCGCGACCTCGAAAAATTGCGCCGTGTTTCTTCAGGCGACCTGCTGGCCACGACGCTGCCCGCGCTCTTCCGCGCAGAGGACGGAGAGGCTGGGCTCAAGCATGGGCTCGACGATCTCGGCTCACGGGCGTCGCTCGCCGTCAACTCCGGATACTCGCTGCTGATCATCTCTGATCGCGGTGTCGACGCGACCTACGCGCCCATACCCAGCCTGCTTGCCATGGCTGCGGTCCACAACCGCCTGGTGCGCGAAAAAACCCGTACCCTGGTCGCGCTCATCATCGAGAGCGGTGAACCTCGCGAGGTGATGCATTTCGCCCTGCTCATTGGCTACGGCGCCAGCGCCATTAATCCGTACCTCGCCATTGAGACCCTGCACGACCTGAAGCGCCGCGGCCTGCTGCCTCACAATATCAGCGGAAATCATGCCGAGAAAAACTTCATCAAGGCCATCAACAAGGGTCTGCTCAAGACCTTCTCCAAGATGGGCATCAGTACGCTGCAGAGCTATCGCGGAGCGCAGGTCTTTGAAGCCGTCGGCCTGAACCAGTCGCTCATCGAAGCCTACTTCCCCGGCACCGCCTCACGCATCGAAGGCGTCGGGCTTGAAGTGCTGGCGCGCGAGGCGCAGATCAAGCACGCCTATGCGGCCCGGCCCCTGACTGAGTCGGAGACGGAGCTTGTTGTCGGCGGTCACTACCAGTACCGCGAAGGCGGCGAGTACCATCTGCTCAATCCGCAGACCATCAGCAAGCTTCAATTCGCAGTGCAGCAGAACAACCCGGCGACGTTCCAGGAATACACCGACCTCATCGACGATCAGAACCGCAATCTCTGTACGTTGCGCGGCCTTCTCAAGCTCAAGTACGCCGACACGCCCATCCCGATTGAAGAAGTGGAACCGGCTAAGGAGATCGTCAAGCGCTTCACAACCGGCGCAATGAGCTTCGGATCCATCAGTAAAGAAGCCCACGAAACTCTCGCTATTGCGATGAACCGTCTCGGCGGCATGTCCAACACCGGCGAGGGTGGCGAAGACGAAGAGCGCTTCAAGCGCGACCCGAACGGCGATCTGCGCCGCAGCGCTGTCAAGCAAGTAGCCAGCGGCCGTTTCGGGGTCACCACAAATTACCTCGTTAACGCCGACGAACTCCAAATCAAGATGGCGCAGGGCGCCAAGCCCGGCGAGGGTGGACAGTTGCCCGGCCATAAAGTCGACGAGATCATTGCGAAGACGCGCCACTCCATCCCCGGCGTGGGGCTCATTTCGCCGCCACCGCATCACGACATTTACTCCATTGAAGATCTCGCCCAGTTAATTTACGACCTCAAGAATGTCAACCCGCAGGCGCGCATTGCGGTCAAGTTGGTCTCTGAAGTCGGTGTCGGCACCGTGGCGGCCGGCGTCTCCAAGGCGCACGCAGACGTGGTCCTCATCTCCGGTGATACAGGCGGCACCGGTGCATCGCCGCTTAGTTCCATCAAGCACGCGGGTCTGCCGTGGGAACTCGGCCTCGCCGAGACGCAGCAGGTGCTGCTCCTGAACGACCTGCGCAGCCGCATCAAGGTACAGACCGACGGCAAGTTGCAAACGGGACGAGATGTGGTGATCGCCACACTGCTCGGCGCGGAAGAGTTCGGGTTCGCGACAACTCCATTGATTACTATGGGTTGTATCATGATGCGCAAGTGCCACTTGAATACTTGTTCGGTTGGCATCGCCACCCAGGACCCGGTCTTGCGCGCCCGCTTTACAGGCCAACCAGAGCATGTGGTCAACTTCTTCTTCTTCCTCGCTGAACAGATTCGCGAGCACATGGCCAAGCTTGGTTTCCGCACAGTCGACGAAATGATCGGCCGCGTCGAGCGCCTCGACTCCTCCATCGCTGACGCCCATTGGAAAGCCAAGGGCATCGACCTCTCCTCGATCCTCTACTCCCCCACGCTTCCCTCACGCGTAGCGCGCCGCAAAATGCAGGCCCAGGATCACGGCCTCGACCAGGCGCTTGATCATGCGCTCATCGCCCAGGCCGCGCCAGCGCTCGAATCGCAGACTCCCGTCACCGGCAGCTTCGCCATCCGCAACGTCCACCGCACCGTGGGTGGCATGTTGGGCGGCGAGATCGCACGCCGCTACGGCTCTGCCGGATTGCCCGACGGCACCATCCACTTCCGGTTCAAGGGCTCGGCCGGCCAGAGCTTCGGCGCTTTCGTCCCCAACGGCGTGACGCTTGAGTTGGAAGGCGACTCGAACGACTACCTCGGCAAAGGCCTCTCCGGCGGCTGCCTCATCGCGTACCCACCCAAGACCTCGAGCTTCCTGCCGGAAGAAAGCATTCTGGTCGGCAACGTCGTGCTATATGGCGCAACCAGTGGCGAAGTTTTCTTGAACGGCATTGCCGGCGAGCGCTTCGCGGTGCGCAACTCCGGCGCCACCGCGGTCGTCGAGGGTGTTGGCGATCACGGATGCGAATACATGACCAATGGCCGTGTCGTTGTGATCGGCTCTACCGGACGAAATTTCGCCGCAGGCATGAGCGGCGGCATCGCCTATGTCTACGACGATCAGGGCGACTTCTCGACGCGCCGCTGCAACAAGGCCAGTGTCGATCTTGAGCCACTGGTCAGCGATGAAGACGTCGCCGAGGTCCGCGGCCTTCTCGAACGCCATCGCGATCTGACTGGCAGCCCGCGTGCCGCATGGATTCTCGAACACTGGGCCGACGCGCAGCAGCGATTCATCAAGGTATTCCCGCACGAGTACAAGCGGGTGCTCGGTGTCGCGCGCAGCGGCGAGGTCGCTGGCGCGGCCACTGGTTTCTCCCCCAACTTCGTCGCCCGTGGTGGCGACAGCCGCAGAGGTGCAGCATGGGTAAGGTCACAGGTTTTCTTGAAATTGATCGCGAACAGCCCGTCCGCCGCAAGATCGAAGAGCGCGTGCGCGACTGGCTGGAAATCTATGAGGCTTTCCCTGAAGAAAAGCAGCGCGAGCAGAGCGCCCGCTGCATGGATTGCGGCGTGCCGTTCTGCCATACCGGCTGCCCGGTCAACAACCTCATCCCCGACTGGAACGATCTCGCCTACAACGGCCGCTGGGAAAGCGCAATTCGCCGTCTCCACGCCACCAACAACTTCCCCGAGTTCACCGGCCGTATCTGTCCCGCTCCCTGCGAAGCCTCCTGCGTGCTGGGCATCAATCAGCCGCCGGTCTCCATCAAGCTCATCGAAAAAAGCATCGTCGAGCGCGCGTGGGACGAAGGCTGGATCCATCCCGAGCCGCCCGAGCACAATACCGGCAAGCGCGTCGCCGTAGTGGGCAGCGGCCCCGCTGGCCTTGCCGCCGCGCAGCAATTGCGCCGCGCCGGCCATTCCATCACCGTGTACGAGAAGAACGACCGCATCGGCGGCCTGCTCCGCTACGGCATTCCGAATTTCAAACTCGAAAAGCACGTCATCGATCGCCGCGTTCAGCAGATGCGCGCTGAAGGAGTCACCTTCCTCACCAACGCGCACGTGGGCGTCAACGTGCCCGTCGAGGCGCTCACCGAACATCACGACGCCATCCTGCTCGCGGAGGAGCCGAGCAGCCGCGCGACCTCAAGATTCCCGGCCGCGAACTCAAAGGCATTCATTCGCGATGGAGTTTCTGCCCCAGCAAAATCGCCGCTGCGAAGGCGACCATTGTCGACGCGGCTATCTCGATCCACGCAGAAGGCAAGCGCGTCCTCATCATCGGCGGCGGCGACACCGGCGCCGACTGCCTGGGCACCACTCATCGCCAGGGCCCCAAGAGCGTCCATCAGTTTGAGATCATGCCCAAGCCACCCGACATGCGCGCTGCTTCAACGCCGTGGCCGCTTTGGCCCTTGCAACTACGGACTGAAGGCGCCCACGAAGAAGGCGGAATCCGCGACTGGAGCATCAACAGCATCCGCTTTACTGGCGATGAGAATGGCAACGTGAAGCAACTCCACGCGCGTGCGCGTCGGCCCGCCGCCCAAGTTCGAACCCATCCCCGGCAGCGAGTTCACGATGGATGTCGACCTGGTTCTGCTGGCCATGGGCTTTTTGGGTCCTGTGCGTAGCGGCATGATCGAGCAACTCGGCGTCGCGCTGGACCAGCGCGGCAATGTGGCCACCACCGATTACATGATCCTCGGTCGATGGCATCTTTGCCGCCGGAGATATGCGCCGCGGCCAGTCACTCGTCGTGTGGGCAATTGCAGAGGGCCGCAAAGCAGCCGCTGCCGTTGATCGCTATCTCGCGCAAAAGTCCGCGCCTTTGCAGCAGCTTCATCGCGCACGCGCATGACCAACTGCTGAGTTTGGTAACCATCGAATCATGATTCGTGCATTGCGGCAATCAAGGTCGCTGGTATATCACTACGTCTGAACTAACTTTCAGACTATGACGAATATCTGGTTCGAACTTGCATTGTCGAGGCGGCACGTTGGCGTCCTCGTTGCGATCCTTGGTTCAACAACACTCGTCCTGGCAGCGCCACCGCGGACCTTCGATTCTCATCTGTCGCCGCCAATCGCGTTGCTTTGTGACCGGCAGAGCGAACCGCTGGCAATCGCAGACGCGAAGCCGGATTTCTCGTGGCAGCTCAACGCTTCGTCGCCCGCTCTGCATTCCGTGAGTCAGAGCGCCTATGAAATTCAAGTGGCCGGCTCCGAGCTGGGCCTTGTTGCTCCGCTTTGGGACAGCGGCACCGTTCACTCCGGCACGGCATCGGGCATCGCTTATGCAGGCCCCGCGCTTCTTCCGCAGCATGCTTATGTTTGGCGAGTGCGTGTCTGGGATGAGCACGACCGCCCCAGCACTTGGAGCCGCGTCGCCCACTGGATGCAGGCGCCCGACTGGCAAGCTCAGTGGATCGGGGTCGCCACTAATTCGGAAACTGAGGCGCTGCCCATCTTCCGCAAGAGCCTCAGCATTCAGAACCCCGTCAAGCGCGCGATGCTCTATGCCTCTGGACTAGGCCAGGATGAAGTGCGGCTCAACGGACACAAAGTCGGCGACGATGAGCTCACACCTGGCTGGAGCGAATATCACAAGACGGTCTACTACGACAGCTATGACGCAACCAGCGTGCTGCACAGCGGCGAGAACGCTCTCGGTATCCTGCTCGGAAACGGCATGTATCGCGTGCTGCACACAGAGGGCCGCTACACCAAATTCGTCGGAACGTATGGACCGCCCAAATGCGCCCTGCTGTTGCACATTGAATTCGCCGACGGAAAGTCTATCGACGTATCCACCGACAGTACCTGGAAGACGCTCCCCGGACCCATCACCTTCTCTTCGACCTATGGCGGAGAAGACTTTGATGCGCGCCGTGAACCGCAGGGCTGGGACCGCCCCGGCTTCGACGACGCAACGTGGCACAATGCCGCCCTGGTCGATGGGCCTGGGGGCAAGCTGCTGCCGGAACAGCCGACGCCGATTCGCGTCATGCATGTCTATTCAACCCTCAAGCAGACCCACCCCAACTCTCAAGTGACGGTCTACGACCTTGGACAGAACTTCGCAGGCTGGCCAGAGATCACCGCCGCCGGACCCGCTGGGGCCCAAGTGAAACTGATTCCCGGAGAGCTGCTCAACAAGGATGGCACCGTCTCACAGCGAAGTTCGGGCAGCCCGCAATGGTTCTCCTACACTCTTCGCGGATCAGGTACCGAGACGTGGCACCCGCGTTTCAGCTATTACGGGTTCCGCTATGTTCAGGTGGAGACTTCAATACCGGCCAACGCATCCGGCGCGGTGCGCATTCTCACTTTGCGCGGGGATTCCGTTCACTCATCGGCAGCTGCCATCGGTAGTTTTGCTTCATTTGATGATTTACTCAATCACATCCACACGCTCATTCTGCGCGCCATTGAAAACAACTCAGAAAGCCTGTTCACCGATTGCCCGCACCGCGAAAAACTTGGCTGGCTTGAAGAGACGCATCTCCTCGCGCCGTCGATGCTCTACGACTTCGACTTCGCCCGCCTTTAGAGCCACGGCGCGCAACATCGCTAACGCAGACCACTGACGGGCCCAAAGCGGGCCGGGTGCCGGAGATTGCGCCCCAGTATGTTGTCTTTGGAGTCGACGGTGGCATCTTTGACGATTCTCCGGAATGGGGCAGCGCCGCCGTGCTGGCTCCGTGGTATGTCTACCAGCATAGTGGCGATCTCCGCTTCCTCGCTGCGCAGCTTGAGGTCATGCGCAAATACACTGCCTATCTCGCCACGCGCGCTCAGGATGGAATCATCGCGTATGGACTTGGCGATTGGTACGACATCGGTCCCGGCGAGCCGGGCGTCTCCAAGCTGACGACCCCCGGCGTGACCGCGACGGCAATCTACTACCAGGACCTGCGCGTCCTGCAAGAGGCCACTGCGTTGCTCGGCAAGGACGACGAGAGCCGCGACTACGCGCAGAAGGCGGAGACGCTTCGCGGCCAATTCAATGCGCGATTCTTTGACGCCGTGCATCATCGCTACGACAAGGGAAGCCAGACCGCGCAGGCCATGCCCCTGGTGCTCGGACTCGTGCCGGACAATGAGCGCGGAGTTGTACTCGACGCGCTGGTGCGGGACATTCGCGCAAACAACAACCATGTCACAGCGGGCGATATCGGCTATCACTACCTGGTGGCCGCGCTGCATCAGGGCGGCCGGTCTGATGTGTTGCTCGACATGCTCGAGCGTACCGACTCGCCGAGTTACGGGTATCAACTGGCGCAGGGCGCAACGTCTCTGACAGAAGCCTGGGACGCCAATCCTGATAGCTCGCAGGACCATTTCATGCTGGGGCATGTGGAAGAGTGGTTTTATAGCGGGTTGGGTGGCATCGACATCGACTTCTCGCAAAAAGGTGAAGCTCGGCTGGTATTGCGGCCCGAGGTACTTGGGAAGCTGGTGTGGGTCAATACGCGTTATCAATCCACTCTTGGATTGGTGCAAAGCAATTGGCGGCGCGGCGCAGCAGGAACGGACTACGACTTCACCATTCCCGCGAATTCCGACGCGAGCATCGAAGTAACTGCAGCATCCGCCGATGCGGTCTCGGTAAACGGCATGCCGGTCGAAGGACGCGCAGCTCACCGCCATCCGGCGGGCCCGCGGGTGCCTCGGCGACCGGCTGGTCCGGGTCGGCCGGCCGCACGCTGCTCGACCCGGCGGCGGGGCCGCAGTACGCGGTCCGGCTGCACAGGTCAGTGCAAGAGCCTCGGCGGGCTGTACACCAACTGTACGGCCGCGTGCTCGGCGCCGCGGGCGCCGGTGCCCGGCTGTACGCGGCGGGCGAGGGGCCGGGTTCGGCGGCGGCGGCATGCACGGCTACCGGTGCGCTGGAAGGGACGTTCCTCGGCGGCTGCCTGTTCTCCGGCCGGACCGCCGGGCGCCACGCCG
>CAVQZQ010000083.1:0-127823 GCA_963718435.1 uncultured Acidobacteriota bacterium
CACGTCCACTTTGGTTCCGGTCAGGCCGCCGCGGCTCACTTGGCGCATCTCCAGCCGCGCGCCCACATTCAGTGCGGCCGCAGTCGCTTGCAGGGTGTCAAAAGGGACGCCGGCATCCACCAGGGCGCCCAGCAACATATCCCCGCTTATGCCGGAAAAACACTCCAGATATCCAATTCGCACGAGGGTGATTCTATAGCAAAACGAGGGAGGCTATATTACGAGTGAGGCTATATCCAGACCACCTATTGTCCGCTAGGCCCCGCGCCGGGTCAGGATGTCGGCGGGCAGCACCGCGTTCAGTGATCCTGACCGGAACCCGGTGCAATCCAGCGTCACATATTGGAACCCACACTTCCGCAAGGCCGCCGTGATCGAATCCAGCATCTCCATGGTCAGTGCACGCGGCAACTCCGTCCGCGCAATCTCCACCCGGGCCAGGTCTCCGTGATGCCGCACGCGAAACTCGCGGAATCCCAACTGCCGCAAGCTCTCCTCGCCGCGCTCGACCTGTTCCAGCACCTCGCGGGTCACGGTGCGGCCGTACTCCACGCGCGAAGACAGGCAGGGCGCCGCCGGGCGGTCCCACAACGTATAGCCAGCCGCCTTGGCCAGCGAACGGATCTCCTGCTTGGTGATCCCCATCTCAGCCAGTGGCGCCAACACCGCGTGCTCCTCGGCCGCGCGTTGTCCCGGGCGATAATCTCGCCGGTCGTCGGCATTCATGCCATAAGCAATGTGCGCAAAGCTCAGTTCGGCACCAAGCACCTTCATGCCCTCGAAGAGCTCCGCCTTGCAGTGGAAACAGCGATCGGCATCGTTGCGCTGGTACTCGGGCTTGTCCAGTTCTTCCGTCTGGTAATCCGCAGAGGCATCTGGAGCGATTCGGCAAAGGCGCGGGCCTGTTCCATGTCGCGGCGAGCCAGGCTAGGTGAGTCTGCCAGCACGGCCAGCATGCGGTCACCCAGCACGCGATGCGCCGTCGCCGCCAGAAAAGCAGAGTCCACGCCCCCGGAGTAGGCCACCATCACGCTGCTCAATTCACGCAGCCGCGCTTCGAGTGCGCTGAGCTTCGATTCCGCGTCTTCAAGGCCTGGCACGGTGATTTGCGCGTTCGCCGCCATAAGTCCGATTATACCGCGCTCGCAACTCAAGGGGGGCGCACCGGTTCCGGCCAAATCGGGTGATGATGCGGTATACTCCGGACGCAACCACTAATCAGGGGGTACGGTCGATGGGTTTTAATGCAGTGTGCAAGTGGGCAGGGGCCGGCGCGTTGGCGCTGGCCGTAATGGCATCTCCGGTGCAGACCGTGGCGCAGGCCGGCGACACCGTGCTGAAACCGGCGGATACGCAAAAGCTCCTCCCGCCATCTGTGTATTACAAAGCCCAATCGGCTTCCACCAATTGCGCAACTCGGGCGGAGTCAAGTTTGCCGATGGCTTCTACGTGCTGGCCACCCTCGTCGACACGAGCGGCTACTCGAGCGATGTTCAGGCCAAGTATCAGGCTTATTTCATCACCGAAGTTCCCATCAGGATCGGCGGCGAAAACCTGCCCGCGGGGCATTTATGGCGTTGGATTCGTCACCGGCGGCAAGTTTGTGGTGACGGATGTTGGCGCGCACGACTTGCTTACAGTTGAAGCCACCACGGACAACGGGCTCAAACGGCCGCTGCCCTTGCAGGTGATGGCCGATCCTGCCGGCGGCTTCCGGCTCTATGCGGGACGCAAATACGTTGTGTTCAGCCGCTGAACTGCACCACGAATGCGAGGAGCGGATGGGGTGTATTGCCTCATCTAGGGAGAAGCAATCGCGGAACCTCCGACTTCTCTCAGGTTGACACAACTGAGGCTGGTTTCCCAGGCCTCGGTGTGTCGGCTCATCGAGGAGCAACCGCAGATCTTTCGACTCCCCTTCACTTCGTTCAGGGTCGCTCACGATGACAACGTTGAGATGGCTCAGGTTGACATGGCACCCGCATACGCTCAACGGAGCCACTACCGCCCGGTTAACCTGATCCGCTATTGATAGACGACACTGATTGAAATCTGCTCGCCCTCGTGCCGGGTTACGTTGCAAAATGTTCTTCCATCCTGGCGCAGAAACTCGAGCCAGATGCGACTCTTTCCCACGCGCAGCTCATCGATCAAGAGTTTGGTCAGATAATTAGGCAAATGCGGATTCACCACTTTCAATTCGCGGTTATGCGCATCCGGCCGGATACCGAGCAGGCCCGTCAGGATAAGAAACATGCCGACCGATGCCCACGCTTGCGGAGAACAGGAAACCGGATAATGAACCGGATCGTCTCCCCGGCCCCGCTGGATTCCGCAAAACAATTCGGGAAGACGATAGTCGCGGAAACGAATTGCCGTTTCATACAACGATGAGAGCACCTGCGCGCTTTGCGTATGGAAACCGTACAAGGCCATCCCGTATGCGGCGATAGCATTGTCGTGAGGCCACACCGATCCGCGATGATAACTCATCGGGTTGAAAGTTTTCTCTGCCTTTGAAAGGGTGCGAATGCCCCAGCCGCAATTTAATTCCGGATCCATCAGGCAATTCACAACCGCCTCGGCGCGGTGGCGATCAATTGCATTCGAAAAAAGCAGATGGCCTGGATTCGATGCCTTCACGCGAACGAGATTCTTGTCGCGGTCCAGCGCCAACGCATAGAAAGCCTCTTCAGGCAGCCAGAACGCCTCATCAAGCCGATTGCGCAATTCTTGCCGATTTCTTTGCCATCAATTCTGACTTAGCGTGCGATCCGAGAAGCGAGAAAAGTGTGGATGCGCGCGCGAAAGCATCGATTGCATAACCTTGCACTTCGACCAGCGCAATGGGCGGCTGAGCAATCCGGCCGTCTGCATGCTCAACCGCATCTCCTGAATCCTTCCATCCCTGATTGAAGAGACCCTTTGGACTTCTCCTGCAGTATTCAATCAGCCCATCTCCATCCGGGTCGCCGTATTCGAGGAGCCAATCAACGGCTGCACGCAGGTGAGGCTTCATCTCCAACAGGAAATCCATGTCGCCTGACCAGCGAAAAAACTCACTCAACAGAATGATAAACAAGGGTGTCGCATCCACCGACCCATAATTCCTTCCAAATGCAACCTCGCCCGTGTTGGTCATTTCACCGGAACGCAATTCATGAAGAATCTTGCCGGGATCTTCGTCGCGCTCATCTGATGACCGGTTGCCCTGAAATGCTGCAAGAACCCGCAGCGTGCCCCTGGCGAGTTCGCTATTCAGCATCAGCGTCTCAAACGAAGCAATAAGCGAATCGCGGCCAAACAGGGTTGCAAACCATGGGATTCCAGCAGCGATCATTCTGCCCGTGGGTTGCCGGATCTGCAAGGCGTAGAAGTCTCTGATCGACGTTTGCAACATGGCATCGAAGATGTCGTTATCTGAACTGAAACGGCTGCACTCGGCAAGCCACTCGTCAAGGCCGTCTTCCAACTCTGCGAGCGCGCCATCCAATCCAGGCCTTGCTGCTCCAGGCTCGACCTCCATCTTGGCAAATCCGGCAGGCGAAACATCGAGCGTCTTGTCAGTGATTCGCGGAACAATTCCGATGCTGATCTGAGATCTTCCAAGCGGCGCGAGTTCGATGCTCCACGACGAGGAGTCTCGCGAATTTGCGCTGGAGGTGGATCGAAACGAATCGTCGTGCTGCGAAGCTTGTTATCGAGCCCTTCATAAACAAAAACCGAGCTGTTTCTTTCAAGCACCGGGGCATAATACCGTCCGCTCTTCCCGCGCACGATACCTCGCACCTGAAAGATGTCCATGAAATCCGCGTCGAACGAAAATTCAATCGTCAGCCGGATACTCTCCACATGGTAGTTGTGCAGGTAAAGCACATCGTGCAGCACTCCGCCTTCGAGTACCTGCTCTCGCCGCATATAGACCGCATTCACAGGCAAGTCGAGCCCACTGCCATGAATGCTGCCCTTAGGCGTCATTTCCACCCGCGTTGAAATTCCATCCGAAGTATTGGAAGAGAGAACGACAGGCGGGTGCCCGTTGACCCTTAGCTGCAAATAGCTCAAATATCGGGTGTCGTCGTAGAAAAAACCGACGTTGGGATGCCCGGGGGCATAACGTTGCCCGCAAGATCGGACGCAAGAAAAGTCTTCCCGTGCACCAGAGCGGTCACATCCGTCGTCCAGAGATGGGGCTCCGGGTAGGCGATGCGCGGCTCCGGCGGCGCCGGAATCTCTTGAAGCTGAACCAAGATTGTCCCCGCGTCATTGGGGGTCATACTGCGATCTCCCCGGGTTCCTCCCAGCTTGGACGAAGATCGGTTTCATCTTCCTCTTCGATCATGCTGCGGTAGAACTCGAGATAGTGGCGTGCCATGACCTCCGCAGAGAAATTCCTCTCTACCCATTGGCGCACCAGTCGAGGTTTGAAATGCATCTCCTGCACACTCAAAATCATACCCTCAACCGATGTGCAAATACTGCCGGAAAGACCGTGGCAAACAATTCGGGTAGGCCCCGCGCTCAAACGCGAATACCGGAGTTCCGCAAGCCATCGCTTCGACCATGACCACCCAAACGGCTCTTCCCATTGAATCGGGAACAGCATCCCCATCCAGCCGCCCAGCAATTATTTTTGATTTCGAGGTCGGCCTCGCCCACATATTCAATGAAGCGGCCGTCGATATGAGGCTTCACCTCGGCCTCAAAATAGTCGCGGAAGATAGGTTGAATCTCTCCGGCAATCTTCAGCGGAATGCCGGAGCCCTTCGCGACTTTGATCACGGTATCACCCCCTTCAGCGGTGCAATTCGGCCAAGAAAGCTTAGATATCCGGCCTTCGTCTCCGTTAAGCGATACTGGCCCATATCGATGCCGTGGTGAATTGCCGGCAGGTCAAAATCCCGATAGAGTGAGCCCTGATTCCGGCTGATCGCCACGTAGGAAACGTTCCGATATTGGGAGTAGAGATCGTGGAGCGCCGAATCGTAAGCATGATGCAGAGTGCATATCATCGAACTGGGTGTATGCCTGGAAAAAGGGATTGCCAGCGCGCTGTTCACGTGCACAATATCGCAATCCTTTGCCGCGTCCTCAAGCGCGCAGGAGATCTGGTCCAGCTCTTTAACAGTTCCTGCCGATTCGTGGGCCAGGGGCCAGTCCGAGCGGGGGTATCGCCATCGGAGCTCAGCATTTACCTTTGATTCCCCATTGGCATATACCACAACATCAACGCCTTTCGCCAACAGGGCATCGACCAAGGTGGCAATAAAGAGCTCTGTCCCCCCATAACGCAACGGGGGAACAGGGATAAACGGAGAAGCAATTATTGCAATACGCATCAGCCCTCACTCAAAGGAAGCGTGGCCAGTGAGACACACCTTCTTAGATGCGCAAAAATGAAACCCGTCTAGTCGCCTACCGTGCTTGGCGGTCCAGCTGAGGGGAAGGATGGGTGCCTGAATCTCTCGTGCTGGGGCCGCACAAAAAAAAGAGCACGGAACGGAGTCCGTGCTCTTTATCCAGCTTCGCGCCGGGTTACATGTTCACTGGGAGGGCCGCCCCGAGGCGTTCCTTCACGAGTTCGTGACCGCGCGCAAGCAGGTCGTTCAGTGGCAGTTTGCCTGCGTCCACATCGGCGAGGATGGCCTTCTGGGCTGCATACTCCTTGTTCTGGATGCCGGCCTTGGACTGCAGCATGCGCCACGCCTTGCGCCGCTCCACGCAGAACATGACCAGTTGGCGGGAGAGGGCGCGATACTCGATCTTGCCGTTCTCTTCATACTGTGATGTACACGCCGAAGTCGGGAATGAAGGCGCGGTGCTCCGGTCGAGGTAGCGGCGATAGACGACATCCTGCTGCGTGATGCGCACCAGCATGTTGTCCAGCGGGATCAGTTTTTGCAGCCGCTCGGGCTTGATCTTCTTCAGGTGGTTGCGGAAGCGGGCTTCAGTCGTGCACCAGTGGGCCACGGTGTAGCGCATGGTTTCGCCGGTGGACTTGAACTTGGTCTCGTACCAGTCGAGTGTCGATTGACGGGTTGCCCTTGACGTCGAGCGCTTCCTGGTAGGTCTCGCCCAGGCGCGGGTTGAAGACGAACTCCGGTACGCCACGCGAGTCGCGCACGCGCTGCGCCTGGTGCAGTGCCATGTCGTCGGCCACGCCGTGCTCCGGCTGGCAGGTGGTGAAGCACTGCAGGAACATGGTGCCGCGATACTCCAGGCCATCCAGAATCGCCCGGTAGAGCTTGGGCGCGTTGGCCATCGAAACCTGCGCGACGAACGGCGATCCGTGCCCGGCGAGGAAGGTCTCGGCCACCGTCTTCTTCTCGGTGTTCTTGCCCTGCGTGGCGGAGCCGAAGACGTTCATGTCGTTGCCGCCGAGCATCGGCGTCGAGTCGGAGTTCTGGCCGCCGGTGTTGGAGTAGACCTGCGTATCGAGCATCAGAGCCTTGACGTTGGGCCGGTTCTGCAGGATCACCTTGGACATGTTCTGGTAGCCGATGTCGCCCATGCCGCCGTCGCCGCCGACCACCCAGACCTTGGGCAGCTCGACGATCTCCTGGTCGGTCATCAGCGGCGTCGGTGAAGTGGGTGAATTCGTAGTACTCGCGATCGGCTGATGCCGTTGCTCGCGCGTAAGGAGACGTCGGCCAGCCGCTCGGGAAGCACGGAGCGGCGCGCGTGGTCGACGATGAAGCTTTCGCCCATCAGCCAGCCCACGGTGATGCCGTCCTGGAAGAGCGAGTTCATCCACGGATAGGGATGCGGGTTGTTGGGCGAGGTCGAGCCGTACACCGTGTTGCAGCCCGTGTGCGCGGCCATGGCCATCACGCTCATGCCGTTGGCCAGGCGGCCGTCAATGGGCTGCAGGCTCTTGTGATTGAAGGCTTCGGTCAGCAGGACCGCGGCGATCGCTTCGACAAGCTGCGCGTCGGTGATGGGGCCGTTGCTCCGCTTCGTAGGCAGCGATGCGCGCCTTGGTGTCCTTCACGTCTTCGCCGCCCAGGCCCATGATCAGGTGCGCGATGGCCTGCCGCAGCAGCGCGTACTCGGCGGGGTCGCTTGTCCTTCAGCGCAGCCAGCTTCGCCGCGCCGGTCTTCTCAAGATCGCCGGCCTTGGCCACGAAGCGATCGCTCTTGGCGTGGAACACCGGGCGCATGTACGCCTCGGTGACCGCAGCGATGGAGCGCAGCACGCTCTTTTCGCCGCAGCCCGCGCAGGCGCCGTCGCCCGCTACCAGCGCGTCATAGTTTGTGCCGCACCATGAGCATGTTGCGCAGGGTCGCGGTCTTTGAGTCGGCCGGATTCGCGGCGTTGTACAGGCCGAGGTACTTCTGCGAAGTATCGGGCAGCAGGTCGAGGAAGGCCGTGCCGGTCTCGTGCTCGGCGTTGACCTCTTCGGTCTCCTGCACCATCTTGAGCGCCATGATGGTCGCCGCAGGCGGTGACGCAGGCCGCGCAGCCTTTGCAGAGATCGCTGACGAAGATGGAGAAGATGCCGCCCGAGCCAGGGCTCTTGCGCTCGGGCGAGGAGAAGATGGCGTTGACCTTCTGATAGGCCATCGGCACCTTGTCGATGATGTTGAAGAACTGCGCCTTGGCTTCAGCCGAGAATCCATCGACCGACTCGGTGACTTCGCGCATGATCTTCGGCAGCGGCGTGCCGGTCTTCATCTCGGCCACCATGCGCTGGCGCGTCTGCTTTTCGATCTCCGGCAGCTTGTGCAACATCTTGGTGCGCTCGGCGGCGTCGGCAACGTAACGCGAGATGGCCGTCGAGAGCACGGTGCTACAGATCCTGCGAGGTGTTGGGCAGCGCGGTGTCAGGGCAAACCGAGATGCACTCCATGCATTGGGTGCAGTTCTCAGGAATGTAGAGCGGAGTTTCGCGGCGTGCGACGTACTTGGAGGCCGTGTCGCCAGTCGCTGCGGCAATCACGCCCATGGCGGACAGCGGCGTAGCCGGCTGGTCATAGCCGAAGCTGGAGCGGAACTCCGCGTCAAAAGCAGCGATGGTGCTGATCGGCGTGCGTGGACCCTGTCCGGCAGGAATTGGCGTGGAACGGCAGCCGCCGTGCCGCAGGAGCCGCTCGCCGGCTGTGCCAGTTCAAGAATCGGAAGCAGCGCTGCTCCGCGCAGGCTGGAGCGATCGGTCGCGGTCAGCTCGCCAATCTTGATCTCCTTCACCTGCTCGAAGCCCTGCATCATGACTTCCATGTTCGACTGCACGACGGCATCGCCCAGCTTGCCAAACTTCTTCACGTACTGCTTGTGCACTACCTCGCGATACTGCTCCTGCGTGATGCCGAACTCCTGCAGCAGGGTGCTGACCGCGAAGAACGCGCCTAGAAATGCGTTGCCTTGCATGCGCAGTTGCAGAGTCGGCGCGGTCCGTGGCCTTGCGCGCGATGTCGAATCCCGGCAACGTAAACACGCGAATGTTCTTCTCGATGATCTGCTTGCGCGCCCACAACGGCAGGTTCTCCCACGCCCGTTCGCCTTCTAGATCCGACTCCCATACCAGGCTGCCGCCCTCCTGAATGCCGTCGAGCGGATTGGTGTGGGTAAATGCCTTGGGATCGCAGCAGAGAACGACGGTCACGTGGCGCAAATCGCAGTTCACGCGAATGCGATCCTTGGCAGCCACCATGAAGTAGCTGGTGGGCGCGCCCTTCTTTTCTGACCCGTACTTGGGATTGGCGCTGACGTGAATTACTTCCTTGGGATTGCCCAGTTCGTCCTTAAGCCCGTCGCGCTCGTAGATCAAGTCGTTCAAGTCGCCGAGAATTGCGCCCAGGTTTTTGCCGGTTGTAATCGCTCCCCATCCGCCGATAGAGTGGAAGCGCACAGCCACCGCGCCCTCGGGCAGCAGCGACGGCGTCTCTTCGCCAATCACGGCATAGGGATGATCAATGCCCAGCACAAAGAAGTTTGCGCCGTCCGCCGCTGTTTTTCCGTCCTTGCGGGCGCGGCCTGCGGTAGCAAATTCGTAGGCGCCAATGATATGCTCGGGGCGGAAGTCACGCGAACCCAGGCCATAGCTCCCACTGACGATGTTCGGCAGCTCGCCGGGCGCGATCGCGGGCAAGCCAGCGGCCGCCGGATGTCCCTCGTACTGGACAGCCTTTGAGAGCGCGGTGCGAATATCGCGGCCCAGCGGATTGTCACCCGACATTGCTTCGTCGGTCCGCTCCAGGATGATCACGTTCTTCTTCCCCTTTAGTGCCTCAACGATGGCTGCCTCAGGGAAAGGCCGAATCACATTGACATGGATGGAACCGACTGTGATGCCGCGCGTTTCGCGCAGATAGTCGACTGCGGCTTCGATGTTTTCTGCCGCCGAACCCAGCGAAACAAAGACTGTATCTGTGTCGTCCGTCTTGTATTTGCTGATCAGCCCGTAGCGTCGTCCGGTCAACTCGCCAAATTTCTCGTATGCCTCTTCGAGGAAGTGAAGAATCGGCTCGGCAAAGTTGTCTCTCCGCGCTACCACGCCATTCATGTAGTGTTCCTGGTTCTGCACCGGCCCCAACAGAATGGGGTTGGTCAGATCCATCATCTTGGGAACGCGGCGGCGAGTCGGCCCAAACAGAACCCGCTGCGCTTCCGTGGGACAGTCGATCACGTCATCGGGCGCGCCCAGGTACTCGCGAATCAGCTCCGATTCATGCTTGTAGAAGGTCCGCTCCAGGTGGCTCGTCAAAAAGCCGTCCATGATGTTCATGCCCGGAGTAAGCGAAAGCTCGGTCACGCGGCGCAGAATCAGCGCCTGGTCGGCCGCCTGCTGTGCGTCCTTGCCAAACATCATGATCCAGCCCGTATCCAGCGCGCCATAGATGTCGTCATGTCCGCAATGCACATTGAGGGCATGCTTCGTCAACGCGCGCGCACCCACCTCCAGCACCATCGTCGAGCCCTTGCCGGGCGCGTGATAATACTGCTCCACGCCGTACACCACTCCCTGCCCTGAGGTAAAGTTGACCACGCGCTTGCCGCAAACGGAGTGCGCAATCGCGCCGCCCTGGGCCGCATGTTCGCCCTCTGTCTCTATGGCGATGGTGTTGTTCCCGAAGACATTCAGATGGCCTTCGGCATAGGCCTGCTGGAATAGCTCACCGCCCTCCGTGGAAGGCGTAATGGGATAAAACACTCCGGCGTCGGCGATGCGTGTCTCGGTGTGGTAGGAGACAAGCTGGTTTCCATTGGCGGTGACCCGGATCCCGGGATAACGAGCTGCTTCCTTCATGAATCCCCCTATGCCTTACTCAGGTTTGTCTCGACTCGCTGGTTCCGTTGCTGAGGCCGCTCTCAAACCGGACTCGTGCTCTGTTCAATCTTTGGCCTGCGGCCGGTTAATCACTTTACTGCTGCGGAGCTCTCCGGGCCGCTCCGAGCCCGAGCCGTCTGCCGTCCACACAGGGGCTGCCCCTGTCAGAAATAGGCCGTCTTCTGATATGCGAACTCGTATCCCTGCAAGTCTAATGGCCGAGATGGAGAACCGGGAAACCTAGGGAAGATTTCTCCTGAATCGGCTCATCTATCAGTATGCTCCATTCCCATCATGGATGGAGACACGGTTTCATATATTGGTACGCTTAGCCGGCCGTCTTTCGGGCTCACTTCTTCTCCTGTTTCATTTGGCTCCCGGTGTGGCTCTATACCCCCTGTAGTTCTATACTTGGACCGGGTTCGACAAATCAGATGGGGCCTGATTGAATGCTTGAGACGCAGACCGAGGAAAATCCGCAATTTGCCCGTTACCCCAGCCTTCAGGGGCGAGCGGTGCTGGTGACCGGCGGCGCCACGGGCATCGGCGAGTCCATCGTCACCCATTTCGCGCGGCAGGGATCACGAGTCGCCTTCTTCGACATCCAGGATGAACCCGCCCAGCAGCTCGTCGAATCGCTTTCCACGGAGGGCTGCACTCCGCCAATCTACATTCATTGCGACCTTACCGATGTCGGAGCCTTGCAATCCGAGCTGAAACACGCCCTTGCCGCCCTCGGCGGCATCGAGGTACTCGTCAACAACGCCGCCAATGACCAGCGCCACACCGTCGAAGAAGTCACGCCCGCCTTTTGGGATCATTCCATCGGCGTTAATCTGCGCCCCCAGTTTTTCGCCATCCAGGCTGTCCTCCCTGCCATGCGCGCTGCCCAACGCGGCTCCATCATTAATATGAGTTCCATCTGCTGGATGATTCCCTCCACAGGATTGCCGGTTTATGCTACGGCCAAAGCCGCCATCGTCGGTCTCACGCGCACCATGGCGCATGAGGTGGGATCGGACAACATCCGCGTTAACGCCATCCTGCCCGGCGCCATCGTCACCGAACGCCAGCAGCGACTCTGGTACACGCCTGAGTACAAAGCGACGATTCTCTCCAACCAGGCCCTCAAGCGCGACATTCTGCCCAGCGACGTGGCGCGCCTCGTGCTCTTCCTCGCTGCGGATGACTCGAGCGCCATCACCAACCAGAGCTACATCGTGGACGGTGGCTGGGCCTAGTGCCGACCTGGAGGACGAGAATGCATCCATCTCGCAGGCGAATTCTGGCCGCCGCCATGCTCGCATGCCTCTCTCTTCTGCCGATGATTACAACTCGCGCGAAAGCTCAATCATCCTCAGTCCAGTCATTTCCGTTGCAATCAAGGTTGTCTCCTCCAAACGGCAATCCCGGTCCCATGTCGGCCGAATATGCCGGCGTGCAAAAACACCTGGCGCAAGGATGGAACACCTGGGACGTGAACAGTGTCGCAACTCACGTGCTCCTGCCCGCGGGTCTCGCGATCCACATCGGCCTCAAGCACAACGCAACCGAGGGCGGGGACGCTTTTCTGCAGGATTCGCTTATTGGCCGTCTAACACCCGGCGCCGAACAGATCACTCCCGGCCCGCATTCCTGGGATGGCAGTTACACCGATCTCCGCATCGACTGGAAAGGTCACGTCTGGCGCATTCAAAGCGCGCATGATGGCGCGGACCTCGTCCTCCTCGCGACGCCTCTCCCCTCCAAGCCCGACTCTGCACTCCCGCCGACTATCGTTTTCTCTGTCAATTTTCTCTGGAACCGGCCCGGTACCGCGACGCTTGCCGGCAAAGTCATTCAAACCCGGGGAGGCTCCGGTGCAATTCCGATCTATTGCACATGCGATACGGAACGCGAAGCGCAGTTAATCACGATCCCTATCGCAGGCCCCTATTTTGCTGCGGATTTGACCCAACCCGTCGGCATCAGCACCGGCAAGCTTCGCACGCTGGCTGAAATCCAGTCCGCCATCGACCGCCAGCGGACAACCTACAAGCAGTCCATCACCACCGCCGGCAAGAGCGCTCCTATCGTCGACGCCATCGAGACCACCCTTGGCTGGGACACCGTCTATGAGCCTGAAAAACAGCGCGTCGTATCTCCCGTCAGCCGCGTCTGGTCCGTCGGCTGGGGCGGTTATGTCATCTTCGACTGGGACACCTTCTTCGCCGCGACCATGTCCGGAGTGGGTGATCGCGATCTCGCCTATGCCGACGCCCTCGAGACCCTCCGCGAAGAAACGGCCCAGGGCTTTGTGCCCAACTACGCCCGAGCCGGTGGATGGAAAAGCTCCGACCGCTCCGAACCACCCGTCGGCGCCATCACCGTGCTCGGCCTCTATAACAAATTCCACGACCGCTGGTTCCTTGAGGACGCTTTTCTGCCCCTCCTCCGCTGGAACCGTTGGTGGTCTGAGCATCGCGAGATGCAGGGCTATATCGTTTTGGGCAGCGACCCCGATAATCAGCCCGCGAACCTCGACGACTCGTCACGCGGCACCTGGCAGGGCGCTGTGTTTGAGTCCGGGCTCGACAACAGCCCCATGTACGACGGCACCTTCTATAACCCTCAAACCCACCTGCTCGAATACGCCGACGTAGGAATGACCAGCCTGTACATGGCCGACTGCGACGCGCTCGCGCAGATCGCCGAAACCCTCAATAAACCCGAAGAGACAAAGGAACTCAAAGACCGGGCCGCCCGCTATCGCACGAGGCTAGAGACGCTTTGGGATGAACGCGCCGGTATCTTCCTCAACAAGGACCTGCACACCGGCCAATTCAGTTCGCGCCTTTCCCCCACCAACTTCTACCCAATGCTGGCCCACGCGGCCACCGCGGAACAGGCGCGGACCATGGTTGATAAGCACCTGCTCAATTCGAACGAATTCTGGGGTGAGTGGGTCATCCCTTCCATCGCACGCGATGACCCCACCTTCCACGATCAGAATTACTGGCGTGGCCGCATCTGGGGACCCATGAATTATCTCGTGTACCTGGGCCTGCTCAACTACGAGGATGCTGCCGCACGCAGTGCTTTCGCGCAGAAGTCGTATGACCTGTTCCTCAAAGAATGGCGCGAAAAAGGCCATGTCCACGAAAACTACAACGCAATTCTCGGCGCCGGCGACGACGTTTCCTCGAGCGACCGCTTCTACCATTGGGGCGCCCTGCTGGGTTATGTGGAGTACCTGGAACAGAGCCCACCACAGAACTAGCCCTGCCGGAATACTGGCACCGCTGAACGTGCTACGGCCTCGATTCCCGAGCGCGGTCGAATCAATTAGCGAGTGATTCCCAGAGTGGCGCGTTAAGACTTCGTTTGAATAAAACTCAACATTCATTGCGTCATGAGCAAAGAAATGCCGGTTCCTCCACTCCGCTTCGCTTCGGTCAGAATGACAAACTTGTTGAACCAATCAATGGCTCAGGGCATCGGAGAAAGTTCTCGAGATGCGGCGCCAAATCCACCGCCGGAATCTCGTTTGCGACCCCCGACCCGCGCCAATGCCTTAAGATTTCCGTGAGGATTATTCACCATGCTTTCTGTCGCCAAACTGATCCGCCGCACGCCTCTGGCGGGTGTTGCCTTTGCCGTCCTTGTTACTGCTTGCGGAGCCCTTCTGTGTGCCGGCCACGCTGCTGCACAATCTGCCGCTGAAGCCGCAAAAATCGCCGCCAACCTGCAGCCCCAGTCCCAGACCGTCATTGAAAGGCTTTCAGGCCTGTATGAGTTGCCCGATGGCACCTGGAAAACACATCCCGGCGACCTGGCACACGGCGAAGCATTGAACCTCGACGACTCCGGCTGGGAAACCATTCAACCTCATAGCGACGCGCCCAACGATGCGGTCTGGTTCCGTCAGACGGTTCAGGTACCCGACACGCTGAAGGGATACGACCTCACCGGCTCGCGCATCTGGTTCCAGTTCCACGCCGAAGCCAACGGCCCGATGCCTGAAATCCTCTATTTCAATGGCCGCCGCGTGGCGCTTGGGGATGACCTCGAGCCGATGATCCTTTTTGACGACGCCAAGCCCGGCGAAAAAGTGACGATCGCTGTGAAGCTTCTGCACACCGTGGATAAGAAGAATTTCCGTGGCGCAACTTTCCGCGTCGAATTCCCCGAAAGCCGCCCCAATCCTGAAGACCTGCGTCTGGAGTTCCTCTCCGCGACACTGCTGGTTCCCTCGTTCGCGCCAAACGATGCAAGCCAGATGACTACTTTGAACAATGCAATACAGGCGGTGGACATCGCGGCCCTCGATTCACATGACCAGGCGAAGTTCGACGCCAGCCTCAAAGCCTCGAAGGACAAACTGGAGGCCCTCAAGCCGCTGCTGCAGCAGGCGACCTTCCATATGACCGGCAATTCACATATCGATGCCGCCTGGCTCTGGCCATGGACCGAAACCGTGGACGTGGTCAAGCGTACTTTCGGCACCGCCTTGCAACTGATGTACGAGTATCCGCAGTACACCTACACGCAATCTGCCGCTGCCTACAACGAGTGGATGGCCAACAAATATCCGGACATGAACGCCGACATCACCCGGCGCATCAAGGAAGGCCGCTGGGAGATTGTGGGCGGCATGTGGGTTGAGCCCGACCTGAACCTGCCCGATGGCGAATCGCTGGTTCGCCAGTTGCTCGTGGGCAAGCGCTGGTTCAAGCAGCACTACGGCGTCGATGTACGCATCGGATGGAATCCCGATTCCTTCGGTTACACCTGGCAATTGCCCCAGATCTACAAGAAGAGCGGCGTCGATTATTTCGTAACTCAGAAGATGACCTGGAACGACACCAACCAGTTGCCGTTCAAGCTTTTCTGGTGGGAATCGCCCGACGGCTCGAAGGTTCTCACTTATTTCCCGCAAGACTACGGCAACACCAATCTTGCTCCCGTTCGCCTGTCGTATGACATGGTCACCGCCCGTAATCGCGCTCCCGGCATGACCAGCATGATGGATCTCTACGGCATCGGCGACCACGGCGGCGGACCTACCCGGGCCATGCTTGACCAGGGCTTCCACTGGGCTGCGCCCGACCACATCACCCCCAAATATGAGTTCGGCCTCGCCCAGAACTATTTCTCGTCAATAGAAAATGCGATTGCGCCGAACAGCCCAACGTGGGACTACCAATCAATTGCCAAGGGGTACACGCCGCCTCCGGCAATTGCCGACAAAATCGATATCCCCACCTGGAAGAGCGAACTCTATTTCGAGTATCACCGCGGCGTGATGACCACCCAGGCCAATCACAAACGCAACATGCGCCAAAGCTCGGAAGAAGTGCTGAACTCAGAGAAGTGGGCATCTCTCGCCTGGCTCGACGGCAACAAGTATCCGGCGGACGAACTCACCGAGGATTGGAAGAAAGTGCTCTTCAACCAGTTCCACGACCTCGCCGCAGGCTCCGGCATCGGCGTGATTTATAAGGATGCGCAGAAGGATTACGACGTCGTCCGTTGGTCAACCAACGAAATCTCTTCGAACGCTCTGCAAACAGTCAATGAGCGCATTAACACCCAAGGCAACGGCATCCCGGTCGTCGTCTATAACCCGCTTGGATGGGACCATTCCGGCGAGGTCAGCGTGCACGTGCAGGGAGCCAAGCCAGTCACAACCGCCTCGGGCGCCCAGGTCATTGAGTCCAGCACTGACCCCAAAACCGGCGTCTCCGATGTGAAGCTCCATGTCCTCCATGTGCCCGCCTTTGGATACAAGGTCGTTTGGGTCGGAGCCGGCAATCATGTCAAACAGGGCGAAGAGAGCACTGCAGAAGCGAAGGAATCCGGAGACTCAATCACACTCGAAAACGGAACTCTTCGTCTCATCGTCGACAAGCAATCGGGTTGCATCACGAGCCTTTCCGACAAGCATTCAGGTTATGAAACCCTGGCGAAAGGCGCCTGTGGTAATCAACTTCAGTTCTTCAAAGACACTCCGAAGGATTACGACGCATGGAATATCGATCCTGGCACGCTTGACACTGCGCCTATGACCATCGACCACGCGGATTCAGTGGAGCTCATCAAGACAGCCGAACCCGGCATTCGTGTCACGCGCCACTGGCAGGACTCGAAGTTCGTGCAGACCTTCAGTCTCGCCGCGGATGGCGACCAGGTCGATGTCGACAATCAGATTGACTGGCACGAATCGCATATCCTTCTCAAAGTTGCCATGCCGCTTGCGGCCAGCAGCAACTTCGCTACCTACGAAATTCCCTACGGAACCATCGACCGCCCCACCACCCGCAACAACAGTTGGGAGAAGGCGCAGTTTGAAGTGCCCGCGCAGCGGTGGGCCGACCTGGGCGACGGAAAACACGGCCTGAGCCTCATCAACGATTCGAAGTTCGGCTACGATGCTGTCGGCAACCTGCTCCGCCTCACCCTGCTCCGCTCGCCAAAATGGCCCGATCCCGATGCCGACATGGGCCAACACCACTTCCACTACGCCCTCTATCCGCACGCCGGCACGTGGAAAGACGCGCTCTCCGTCCGCCATGGCTGGGAGTACAACTACCCCCTCACCGCCGTAGCCACCACGACCCACCCTGGCTCCCTGCCCGCCGAACATTCCTTCGCTTCGGCTTCGGCTGAGAATTTCGTCCTCACCGCCGTCAAGAAGGCGGAAGACGCCAAGGGCCTCATCTTCCGCGGCTATGAGTGGGCAGGCAAGGACTCGACCGTCGAGTTTCACGTTCCGCCCGGAGCCGCCGGAGCCACCGTCACCAATATGATGGAGACACCTGAGGGCAGCCCGCTATCTGTGACCGGCGACGTGGTCAGCGCTCCCATCCATCCCTACGAAATCCTCACCATCCGCGTCGATTATCCCAACGGCGGCCCAAAGGAATAGCCACCGGACCAAGAATCTAGACGGAAACAACAAAGCAAGGAGGGTGCGAAATTGGCGCCCTCTTTGCGTATCATCGGCGTTTCGATTGACTCACCCCGGGGCGCTGTTCGCCGTTCCCTTCACGCCGGCTCGCCCATTTGCTAGTCTGGATCTAAGGAGTCCCGGCTCATGGACATTACTTCCCCGTTCGTCGTCGTTCCCGTCATCATCGCCGTTTTTACCGCATGCATTCTGTGGGGCACCAGTAGCAAAGAAGACGGCCACACGGCACACTGAGCCACTCGCCCCCATATCCCTGGCAATCAGCGCAGCCGCACCAGCACCAGCCCCTGCCGCGGAATCGATAACCGAATATCGGCCTTTCCTTCGTTGACAGCGACAGGGTGATCCGCCACCGTCTCCTCAAGCGCGCCCGCCTTCTGCAGTTGCTCCACCTGTTCCGTACTGGGTTGCGCTGGGCTGCCCATTTGCTGCCATGCCCGGTAGGCATTACTGTGCATCGCGTCCATGCGGAACTCCGCTTCCACCGCGGCTTTGCCGCGAAGCCCATCCACGGCCAGCAGAATCGAGGCGGCCGGCGCCTCCACATCCGCATCGTGATAATTCCAGAGCAGCACGTCCACTTCGCGGCCGTTTCGTGTCGCCACAGCATTCACGTCCGAGGCCGCTGTAACGCTGTTCGCAACCACCTGGTCCAGCGGCAGAGCCCCCTCACTTTCCGCAGCCACCCAGGACCCGCAGGATCCCGCCTCGCAGCGCCCAGCTCCCAGCTTTCCCAACAGCCTGAACGCACTCAGCACCGGCTTATCGATCCCGTCTGTGGCCAGGGCGCGAAATCCGGCAAATGCGGGTTCATCTTCGAACTCAAAGGCCCACGTCACCGCGCCCTCGACCTGCAACCCATATTTCCGGGCTAATTCATAGGTGCGCATCGTGGCTTCTGTCACGCTCGCGCCGTACAGAGGCCCATTGCGATAACCGTTGCGCGGGTCGAGGCACGCTCCGCAGCCTTCGGGGTCGCTCTCGCCCAGAATGATCGGCGTGTGCCTCCACTCCGGATAGCTCGACACCACTTTCATCCCGCGTTCCACTGCGCGCAATTGCGTCGCAACACTCATCACGACCCACCCCTGCGACGAAGACCTGTCGCCGGGGGCCCCGGAGACATGCCCATCCACAAATGCCGGCTTACCCTTGGGGTGATAGCTGATGAAATCGAGTGGTGCGCCCACTCCGCCGGTTGCGGCGTTTTTGCCGCGAGCGCAATGCTCCAGAAACTGCCGAAGAAACGGCTCGGAATGGTCGCTGACGCCGGTTGCTTCGGGGCCGCCGATCTTTGCGCCGGGCAACACTTTTCGAATCGCCGCAGCCGTCAAGTCATAGAGCCGGTCATACTCTTCCGGCGTGCCATGCCAGTAGGCAATGTCCGGTTCGTTCCACACCTCCCATAGCCACGTGCTTGTCTGGTCCCCGTAGCGCTCGCGCAGGTGAGTCGCGTATGCCAGCACCAGCTTCGACCACTTGGCCTCGTCGTTCGGCGGATAGCTCCATCCCGTAAAAACGCTGCCCTTGGGAAAGCTGTGGCGATACGGTTCCGGGTGCGTGGAAAGCGCTTCCGGCATGAACCCGATCTCCACCAGCGGCCGCACATGCGCGCCTACCAGCGCGTCGAAGATTCGGTCGGTAATCGTGAAGTCGTAGACCGGCGTCCCGTCTGCCCGTTCGGTGTAGACATTCGTCGATCCCCACTTCAACGACCCGTCCCCGTTGCCCGTGGTGAGCAGGTTGTGAGGGCGAAAGTAAACCGGGACCGGGCTCAGCGCCGCCAATTCTCCCAGCAGCTTTTTGCCGTTAGCCGCGTAGAGGTAGTTCGGCTCGTCCGCACCAAAGTAGTTCCAAATGGGCGTATAGGGCGCGGTGGGCCGGTCGGCATGCACCTGCACCCGGATCGGTGTTGCCTCCGAACCCTGCGGTTGCGGCGCCTGGCCCAGGCCCAATGCCGGGACGCAAAGTAAAACGGCCAGAAAAACCTCACGTGTCTTCAGGCCGGATTTTGGCGTGGGCTGAGGCATGGCGCAAAGGAAAGAGGAGGCATTCAACATTTCTTTTGTGCTCCGGGCTGATGATTGTAACGCGCCATACTCCGGTGAATTCGGGGTTTCTGGGGCGGTGTTAAATTCGCCTCGGATTTTCGCAGTGTGCGGTCGATCTCGTCTCCTTTTGTGTGACGACAGCACTGAAGATGGAGGGGCACAGGCTCGTACAGCTTCACAGTCGTACAGTTTCGCAGCGGCATTTTGCTGATTTTTGAGATAAGTCATTGAAGATAAACAATTTTAACGTGAAAAATAGTGACATTTGCTTGTATTTGCCTGCATTTTTGCGCACATTTGCTCGCATTTGCTATGCATTTGCGCGCTCCGGCGGCACGAAGGAACTGATGTTCATCCGTCGTGGCCAAGGCAAAGTTTTCATGACGGCTGTTTGGGGTCAGGGCTCCGCGCCACGCGAGTTTTTCTCCTGTTGCTTATGAGTATGAGCCGCCGGGAGATTTAATCTGCAAACCGGAATGAAGGATTTGGACCGGAAGTCATAAGGAGCCGGGGTAGGTTGGTTTCTCTGAATTTAAGTCACAATCTGGGCGAGAAAGAAGACCCCCACCGTCCGATTCGAGGTCAATAAGTGAAAGCGGCCACGTGAAGAGGGCCGCGGCGCATCGAGCGCAACGGCTCTTCGGTTTCCGGCTCGTGGCTTCTGTTTAGTTGTGATCCTGCTTTTCGTTCTTCTTCTCGTCCTTCTTGTCGCCTTTGTTCTGCTTCTGCGTGTCCTGCCGATTCGGCTCCGCCGGAGCAGCCTGTCTGCCCGCCGGAGGAGGCGGAGCCGCGGGCCTTCCCGAAGGCTGTGGTTGCGGCGGTAGAGCTGGCCGTCCCTGTGGCTGATTATTCGCGGGCGGCTGGTTTGGGGGACTGGGCTGGCGATAGGTGGGCGGAGGCGCGGGCCTTGCCGCTGGCGGCGCCTGTTGTGGAGGAGCAGCGGGTGGCGGGCTCGGCCGGTTCTGGTTCGGATTTCCCTCATTGGGCGGTGGTACAGGCCTTCCGTTCGGCCGCACTCCTGGTGCCTGCGGTTGCTGCCCAGGCTGACCGTACTGGTTATTCGGCGGCGGGTTCGGATTTCCTTCATGCTGGCCGTTGGGTGGGGGTATCGGTCTTCCGTTTGGCTGTGCCCCTGGTGCCTGCGGTTGCTGCCCAGGCTGACCGTACTGGTTATTCGGCGGTGGGTTCGGATTTCCTTCATGCTGGCCGTTGGGCGGAGGCATCGGCCTTCCGTTCGGCCGCACTCCTGGTGCCTGCGGTTGCTGCCCAGGCTGACCGTACTGGTTATTCGGCGGCGGGTTCGGATTCCCCTCATGCTGGCCATTGGGCGGAGGTAGGGGTCTTCCGACCGGCTGTGCTCCGGGCGCTGGGGGCTGGCCGCCAACCGGCTGACCGGCGGGATGATTTGCCGGCTGCTGGTTCGGATAACCCTGTTGCTGGCCGTTATTCGGGGCGACGGGCCGGCCTGCTGGATTTGGCTGCGGTTGGAACCGGCTTCCCTGGGGAGGAGCCACCACAGTACGGCCGGGGAGCGTTTTCATGGTTTCCATTGGCCGAACTGGCGGCGGCTGCGGACGCGCTCCAGGTCTCGCGGAAATCTGCATGCCCTTCTGATTGATGAATACCGGCCTGGCAACCGTTACTGGAACGGGGTGGGCCGTAGGTCGCGTAATAACGGATTGGCGCGTCACAGGAGCCGGCCGATCCACCACCTGCACGTGATCAAATTGCCGCCTGTCGACCGCGACACTGGCCCGCTGCACTCCACGCCCTGCCGCAAAATCCTCCTGCCGCATGGCTGAAGCGCCAATGTTGCGATTGACATAAGTTATGTTGGTCACGTTTGTGACGTTGACGATATTCACATACGTGGTCTGTACATGGACCACACGGCTTTCTCGAATATTGGAGATGTTGACCCGGTCAACATAACGCGGGCTGCATTTATACCAGGGACGGTACGCCTCGCCAGGACCCAGCGGGAACCATGCGGAGACGCCCACACCGCCGACCTGGATACCGCCGGCGAACACCACCAGGGCCGGAGACCAGACCGGATGCTGCTCGCGCGGTCCGGGCACCCAGCCCCACCGCCCGCGGTAAGAGACCCAGCGGCCATAGTGGAAGGGCGCATAGCCCCACGGCTCATCCTCGACCCACACCCAGCCCCACGGATCGCGGTTGATCCAATGGCCATTGTGGTAGGGCTCCCAATCCGCCTGCACATTGTGCGGGAACCAGATCGGTCCGTAGTCGCTGTCCGGGATCCAGTCGCCGTTGGCATCTAGTTCTGCCGCACCGCCGACCTCCGGACTGACATAACGGTAGGACGCGGAGTTAATAATCTGCTGGTCGCGTTGTTGGCTCCATGCGTCCAGGTTGTCAGGCCCATTCGCCTGTAGCCACTGCGGGTACACAGGGTTCGTTCCAGCGAGTTCAAGTGACTGCCAGTTGGTGAGCGGCTGTCCGAAGTTGCCGGCTCCCGAGACAAAAAGATTGCTTCCGAGACTGGTAAAAATGGAGGCGCCCTGGTCGGGCAGGCTGTCTACGCGGAACTCTCCCGCCTGCTCGAGTCGAGCATCGCCATTGGGCGTACTCAAGTCGAGGCTCTGCCCTTGCCACAGCCCAAAAGAGCGCACATGCACCGAGCCTTGCGCCACCCCGAATGAGACTTCATTCTCGTCATCATCCACCAGAGTAACGTCGGTGTTGGGGCCGATCCGGAGATACGATTGCCCCACCTGAATTTCAACCCGCCCGTCCTGATCGGTAAAAATGCGGTCGCCCGGTCCGATGGGAAGATTCGGATAGGCCTGCCCCCAATCGTCTGACCCAGCCGTCTGAATGGAGACCGTGCCGGCTGCCATCGAAATGCGCCCCGCCTGATCAGGTGGGTCATCCTGCGCGAATGAGGAGAGGGAAGCGAACGCAAAGACGCCCCCAAAGGCGGCTGCGAAGAGCATATTTCGAGTAGAAACTCGGTTCAGAAAACGCATAAGCGTATTTCCTTTCTTGCGGATCGGAGTGCCTCCCACCTCGACGCCTTTGCCAAGTCGGGCAGGGAAAATTGGAAACAGTTGATCATGCATTTTCCAATTTGTCATCTACGCGCCTGCTGCTGCCGCTTCTTTCTACCAAGGGCAGTCATGCAGATGCTAACCCCTCAGCCTCAGGAAAGTAGTAAAAAGGGGTTGCCGTGTTAGAGACGATTCAAGGAACCGCACGGAAGAGAATGCCGTATTACACGGCATGGGGGCGATAGCCATGTTGCGGAAATCAATGATTCTGTGGGCGGGCTTGGCGTTGGCCGCGGGACTCGCGGGCTGCAGGGTTCATGTCGACAAGGATGCCAATGGACAGGAAAAGAAAGTTCAGATCGATACACCCTTTGGCGGCGTCCATGTGAACACTGACCAGACCACGGCCTCTGATCTTGGCCTTCCGGTTTATCCCGGCGCTGAGATCGTGCGCGACAAAGATCATGACAAATCCGCCGACGTGCACATGGGCTTCGGCGAGTGGCAATTGCGGGTACGCGCGGTCAGCTACACCACCCCGGATTCCCAGGACAAAGTCGTCGCATTCTATAAGAAGTCTCTCGGACGCTATGGCGATGTGATTACCTGCCAGGGTCATGCTGCGGTCGGCTCTTCGGCGGCAACTACGGAAGGGTTGACTTGTGCGGATGATGGCAAGAACACCAAGGTGCAAATCGACAACAAGGATTACGGCGTCAACAAGAATGGGCTCCAGTTGAAAGCGGGGTCCAGGCGGCACCAGCACATCGTGGGCTTTGAAGATCCAGAGAACGGCAAAACCCGATTCGCGCTCGTCGCTCTCGACCTGCCTGCGGGGCTCGATAATGACGGCAAGAGCGACTAGAAACGAACCGGCCTGATTCACGAGATGAACCGGCTCCGCGAAATGATTAGACGGCAGGTATGGTGGATCGCCTAAAATTCCACCAACCGCCATAATTCTTCTAATCGGAGCCGTTTCTCAAATGCCAAACAAAATCGTCCGCCTTATCCCGGCGGCCTTGTTTTTCGCGTCGGTTGCGCTTTACGCCGCCGATAAGGCAAAGCCTGTCGCATCCGCGTCTCCTGACCCGTATGCCGAGGTACAACCCGCCACCGAATCGCTGGACCTGAATATGTATCAGCGAATTCGCGAGGAGGGCATCAACCACTCCCATGTAATGGAGTTTGCCTCGGCATTGATGGATGGTATTGGCCCCCGTTTGACCGGCTCGCCGAACCTGGAGAAAGCCAACGCGTGGACTCGCGACACGCTCACAAAAATCGGACTCGAAAACGCGCACCTTGAAGATTGGGGCGAATTCGGGTCCGGCTGGCAACAGCTGAACACCTGGGCGCGCATGGTTACGCCTGACACTGCCGTGTTGATTGCGCAGGCCACTCCATGGTCACCCTCGACCGCAGGCCCGGTTACCGGCGATGTGGTCTTCGTCAGCATCAAGGAAGAGAGCGATCTCGACAAATACAAGGGCAAGCTGGCCGGGAAGATTGTCCTCTATGGTCCCATGCGCGAAGTTCCACCTGTCGACAAGGCGCTCTTTAATCGCGACAGCGAAAAGGACCTGGAAGAAATTGCGGAATTCCCGGTCAGCGGCGAATCGGGCGGAATGTCGCCTGAGATGCAAGCCCGCCTTCGCGCCTATATTGAGCGGACGAAATTGATGGACAAGGTGGCCCAATTCTTCTATGACGAGAAGGTTGCCGCGGTGATCGAGCCCAGCCGCGATGCCCAAAATGGCGGCGGTTCAGGTGGAACCATCTTCGACGATAACGGCGCCACCCTGGGCCGCACCCCCTATCTAGTTGAAAAGCGGGTCAAGGTCCCGGTTGCCGTGGCGGCCATCGAGAGTTACGGACGCCTCTACCGCCTTACCCAGTCGCACGTGCCGGTCAGCGTGCAAATCGACATTGAAACCAAATTTACCGGCGATCACGAACATGGCTTCAACACGATCGCCGAAATTCCCGGAACCGACCCTGAATTAAAGGACGAAGTGGTCATGCTTGGCGGCCATCTAGATAGTTGGATCGCCGGCACCGGCGCCACGGACAATGGCGCTGGAACCATCGTGGCGATGGAGGCAGTGCGCATCCTCGAAGCATTGGGTGTGAAGCCGCGGCGCACGATTCGAATCGCCCTCTGGACCGGCGAAGAGCAGGGCATTTTTGGCTCCAAAGGCTACGTGAAGCAGCACTTTGGCTTCACCCCGCTCTCCACCCCGCCCGATCAGGCCGCGATGCCGGAGTATCTCCGAAAGGCTGGCGGGCCACTTGAAGTGAAGCCGGAGCAGAAGTTCATATCTGCTTATTTCAACGTGGATAATGGCACCGGCAAAATCCGCGGTATCTACTTGCAGGGCAACGCAGCGATCGCGCCCATCTTTGCCCAATGGATGGCCCCGCTGAAAGACCTTGGCGTGACCACATTGACCCTGCGCGATACCGGCGGCACAGACCACTTGAGCTTCGATGCAGTGGGAATTCCCGGCTTTCAGTTCATCCAGGATGGTTTGGATTACGGGAGCCGCACCCACCACTCCAACGAAGACGTGGTCGAGCGCCTGCAGCCCTCGGATCTGAAGCAAATTGCCACCGTCGAAGCTATCTTCGTCTATAACGCCGCGCAGCGTGACCAGATGCTGCCGCGCAAACCGCTGCCCCAGCCGGACCAGGAGGAGAAACGCCTTGCTCCGCTTGAGGGGATCTTCCCGGGCGCAGCTTCAGCGGATGAAAAGTAACAATAGACTGGGCGCGTCGGGATGGGTTCATCGATCCCAGGTCTTAGAAGCGAGACCTGGGACACCCTCACATTTGTGGTTAATCTTACCAGGGCCACCCGACAAGTCGGTTCGTTGTCCAACTAAAGGAGCCGGCTCGGATTGCACATAACGATGTATACGATTACATTGCTTGAGGGTGAAGAATACCATGCCTTCCTGTCCTCTGTTTCGCTTTTATGCCCGCCTTTTTGCCTTCGTCCTGTTCAGTCTTGCGGCGCTTCCTTCGGCTCTTTCAGTTGAAGCTCCTCGCATCGTGCAGAAGGATGGCCGCTATGCACTCTTCGTCGAAGGTCGTCCTTACCTGGTCCTGGGTGGCCAGATTCACAATTCCAGCGCGTGGCCCAGCGAATTGCCCCAGGTCTGGCAATCCATGGCGGCGCTTCATGCGAATACCGTCGAAGCACCCGTCTACTGGGAGCAGCTTGAGGCCCAGGAGGGCCACTTCGATTTCACCAACGTGGATCAAATCATCGAGGGGGCCCGCGCCCACCACTTGCATGTGGTTCTCCTGTGGTTCGGGACATGGAAGAACGGCAATAACCACTACGCCCCGGCCTGGGTGAACACCGACACCAAGCGCTTTCCACGTGTCATCCGGCCTGACGGCGAGCCGATCGATGTGCTTTCACCCATTTCCCGGAACAACCTCGAAGCGGACAAAGCTGCGTTCGTTGCCCTGATGCATCACCTTAAACAAACCGACAGCGAGCAGCACACGGTCATCCTGATCCAGGTGGAGAATGAGTCGGGCAATATCGGTAGCGTGCGGGACAATTCGCCTGAAGCCAATCGCCAGTTTGCCAGCGCCGTTCCGTCCGATCTGCTGACCGCAGCCCATAAGCTACCGGGCACTTGGGCTCAGGTCTTCGGAGCTGAAGCGGATGAAGTTTTTCAGGCTTATCACCAGGCCAGGTACATCAATGAGATTGCTGCTGCGGGCAAAGCCGAGTTCTCCATTCCCTATTACATCAATGTCTGGATCGACTACCCGGCTGCTCAGCTGCCGCAGAGGCAGATCGATTTGCCCGGCATCGGATACCCCAGCGGCGGTGCGGTGCAGAAACTCGTAGGCCTTTGGCGCGTGTTGGCACCCTCCATCGACTTGATCGGACCGGACATCTACACTGACGACTCGCCATTCTATCGCGAGACGATGGGGATCTATCACCGGTCAGACAACCCTCTCTGGATCCCCGAAACCGGCCGCGGTGACAGCTTTGCCAAGTTCTTCTTTTACGCCCTTGGAGATGGAGCCATCGGCTTTTCGCCCTTCGGCGTTGATCAGACGGGATGGAACATCCTGGGCGACGAGCCATGGAAGGCACATTCCAGAAATTTCGCCCTGATTGAGCCCATGGAGCGCGAGATCGCAAGTCTTGAGTTTGATGGGAAGGTCAAGACCGCGGTCGAAGAGCCGGGGCAGACAGCTCAGGAGCTGGACTTCGGCGGATGGCAGGCAACCGTGGCCTTTGGATTCCCGCAGTCTGATGGACGCCGGGCTCCGGGCACGAAGGATGCGCACGCCGCGGCAATCGTTGCGCAAACAGGCCCCGATGAGTTTCTCGTAACGGGCGTCGATGCGAGCGTGGTTTTCCATCTTCCCGGGAAGCAACCGTGGATCCGCAGTCAGATCGTCTCCGCGGAGCAGGGAACCTATGAAGGTGGCGCCTGGAAGCCGCTCCGGCTTTGGAACGGCGATGAAACGGATAGAGGCCTTTGCTTCGATGAGAGCCCGATCGTAGTGCATGTGCGGATGGCGCGGTTCTAGCTAGCATCACAGAACATGAGAATGGTTGCCGGCAATCAGGGTCGGCGGCGCCGGCGAGCGGTCCGCCGTTGCTCGCAGACCGCTGGCTCTGCTACACTGAAGCAGCGCATCGAGCGGGGAAACGCACCAGGCCTCGCCCGAAGATGCGCTCTTCAACACATGTTCGGGGAGTGGCTCAGCCTGGTAGAGCACCTGGTTCGGGACCAGGGGGTCGGAGGTTCAAATCCTCTCTCCCCGACCATTAAAACCGGCGACATCGAAGTGCTTGGGCCAGGTCCCGCCCCTGCGACCCTGGATGTAGGATGTTGGCATGCCGAAGGGGCTCGTACGTTATCAGCATTGCGGCTGCTTCCACTTCATCACCTTCAGTTGCTATCACCGTTTCCCCTATTTGAATATTGGCAAAGCGCGGACCTTGTTCGAGAGGTCTCTGGAGATCATGCGAAGCAGATACGATTTTGTCGTCTGCGGATATGTGGTTATGCCTGAACACGTGCATCTGCTGATCAGCGAGCCGAAGAAGGCAATCCTTTCCCAAGCTATCTGTGTCGGTTCAGAGCAAGGAGCGACCTTTCTGGCAACCGCGTTACTATGATTTCAATGTGCACAATGACCCGAAGCGGATCGAGAAGCTGCGCTATATGCATCGCAATCCGGTCAAACGCGGCTTGGTCGAGAGGCCCGAAGATTGGCCTTGGTCCAGCTTTCGTCATTATGCCTTGGGCGAAGTCGGTCATGTCGAAATAGAGTCATTCTGGACTGGGGCTCGTCGGGATGGGTTCATCGATCCCAGGTCTCAGAGGCGAGACCTGGGGCACCCAAGTTTGGAGGCAATTGAGATGTGGGCCACCCGCCCTCGAAAACCCATGCAGGGTGAGGGATAAAGAGAGCAGTTAATTCCTTCCGTTCCCCGGTAGCCTCCATCTCCGCAGTTCTTGCTTAGACAAGGAGCTGGACCTCGACAAGATGCCACTCCCCGCAGCCCTGTTCGGCAAGATTCGGTGGCCTTCCCGCATCAAGATTCTGGGCCTGGAACTACCCCGTTTGTGTAAGATGCCGGGACACTGCAGCATGCGATACTTGGGTTTCTTCCAAAGCTCAGTGGGAGTGAACTCTCCATGGACCGATCGCAACCTATTTCGATTGCATCGCCGAATAGTGATGGCCCTCGACCCGCGGGAACCTTTGAACTGGGCGGCTCTGAAGCCTCAAAGCTAAAGGAACAAGTCCGACGAGGCGATTTGACAGGGCTGCGGGAGTATCTTGTCCGCACCCGAAACGAATGCGAATGGCAGGATCGTGTTTTCTTGCTCGGGACTTGTCACTCCGAGCATTCGTCTCGCCGCTTTGGATTTTGGCTGCGACACAGAACCGGAAGCCGCTGACCTGTTTCTGATTCGCTGCTCTTTCTATTCTGAACTTGCCCGGACCATGCGAGGCGGGGGCACCAGCGACAGGTCAATGAAGGAAGATTTCGCAACGCAGCCGAATGCATTCAAGGTGCTCTGGCTGCCCTGGAGAGAACCACCAGCGCTGGACGCTCAGGATCCGACGGCTTACGCCTGCATCCTGCCCTCGCTGACCATCTTTGGGCAGCTTCAGCCTCATCAGGAATGGGCGTTTCTGGAGGCCATAAAGCTGGCTCCGGAATTGGTGCCGGCTCACCACACAGTCGTGATTACGCTCTCGGAGACGGTGGTATGGCAGCCACGAAGAGTCCCTGCAGTTTGCGCGCCATGCATCGGCCAAGTCCGGACCTGGAAGCGATATGCCTGCCTGCCTCTTTCGCGCGCATATGCTGGCGCAGAGCCACTCCACTCAATTTGATGAGAATCCAAAGGAGGCCGAGCGCTATTTACACGACCCCGAAGTAACAAGAGAGCTGAATGCCGCCTTCGATGCCTGGACACAACCGCCGTATGTTCCCCGCCGATCCAGCGTTCCCTACCTCCATTACGCGGCCTGGTGGTACTACCTTTCCGAAGACGTTGCTCGCCTGCAGCGAGCCCTCTCTCTGACCGGCAATATCTTCAGCGAAGCGCCATGGTCGTGGATCGGAAATTCTCGCAAGGTTTATGCCCGCGCTGTGCAGATTGCAGCAGGGAAAACGCCGCCGCCGCTGAGTGCCAGGCCTGAGCCATGGGAGGATTCCATTGCCGTCGTCGACCATGGGGTGAAAGCGATGACTGCGGGCAAGCTTGCCGAAGCTGAAAAGGCTTTCGTTGTGGCATTTGGACTTGCTCAGACCGCTCCGGAAGAAGAAGCCCATACCCTGATTCCGCTTGTCCATCTCAACAGGAGCCTGCTTCGCCTCAAGCAGGGCAAGCAGGAGGAGTCGATGAAGCTGCGCCAGAAGGCTATCGCCTTGCTTGAGGCCAATCCGGAGCAGATTCCATCCGCAAAAATTCAGCGCCCGTTGGCTATTGCATTGCACAATCTGGGCGAGCATCGGCTCGCGCTTCGATTCTTTGAGCAGGCAGTCGGTCCTGCCGAAGAAGATACCGACCCATTTATCATGGCGGACATGCTGCACAAGCTGGGCTCGTCCTATAACCAGATGGGCCTGATGGATCATGCTTCGGTTCCACTGCGAGCCGCGCTCAAGGTTTTTGACACCACTCCTGAAGACCCTCGCGTGCCCGGCATTCTGCTCACGCTGGGCAACTCTCTGCGCAAAAGCTCCCCTGGAGATGCTGAAGCACTTTACAAGAAAGCCGCGGAACTGCGTGTTGCGCGGCTGCAGTACGAGTCCGCATGCCCGGCATGGGTGAATCTTGGTGTTCTCTGCTCCGAGCAGGGGCGTCATGCCGAGTCGTTGGAGTGCTATGAGCGGGTTCTGCGTGTGCGCGAGCAGGCGCCGGGCACGCCGCCGGATCGTATCGCATCGGTGCTGAACAATATGGCCAATTGCTATCGGCGTATGGGTAACTTCACAAGGGCGCATGCGGCGGTGGATCGCGCTCTCAAGCTTCTCTCCGCCCAGGATGCCGCACTTCCCAGTGTTTATGGCACAAAAGGGATGATCCATCTGGAGGTCGGCGAAGACGAGCAGGCGGTTGAATGGATTCGGAAGGCTCTGGCGGGGCGCGAAAAACAGACCAGCCCGAACCTGGACGCCACGGTGGAGAATTTGGATAGCGAGATCGCCGCTTTGAAACGGCTGGGCAGGGAGAGTGAGGTGGCCGTCGCGCAGCAGAAGCTGGCATCCGTCCGTGCCACGATGCAGTCCATTCGGCGGGTCGGCGGCGGGCTTGGCGCGATGAAAAGCCAGATGGAAGGCGCGGTGTTTGTGGAACTCCCCTTCGGCAACCGGCCGGGCCGTTCGGAGGGACGCAAGAGCCAGTCATTTCTGACAAACATGCTGTCGGAGGAAGTGCGAGCCCAGGACGCTGGCTATTACGGCGGTCGGGTCGCACTTCCAGAAAGCACTACTTTATTCTTTTACGGGCCGGATGCGGAGCGGCTCTTTCAAATCCTCGAACCGCCATTGAGGAACGAGCCAGTTTGTGCCGGAGCAAGAGTGCTCATTCGGCAAGGCTCTGTGGAGAGGGAAATCGTCATGGCGCGCCAAGCCAATACCGTGAACTAATTTCCACACAGCTCACCGAACTGTCTTCGCATCTCTCACCGCAGAATCGGATATAAGCGGAAGGAGCCAGGGCCATCTGGTCGCGCCAGACGTGCCCCGGATAGATCCTCGTAAACGTTCACGCCGGAACTTGGAAAACGATTCTGTAGCCGCCAGGGTCTTCTACGCTGAAGACACAGCTAGCGCACAAGATGGTGTCATGAGACCAAGCTGCCCGTCGTCCCGGGAGAACTGTCATTGATCGCCCAAATCAGAGGCACGCCCCTTCGTAAAGTCCATTTCCCGGGCGTCAGAATGATGCGAAGCCGAGATGCAAGCCCGCGCCGTTAGCTACGTTCATTTCCCCAACTGCATCTTCGGGGCCAAATCCAATGCATTATCCTCTGACATTTTTGTCATCGAGCGGCGAGGGACGGAATCCGTAGCGTGACGCTAGTTCCACGGCCGAGGTGACTGGTGATCTCCGCGCTGCCGCCGTGAAGCGTCAGGATGCTCTGCACGATAGACAGGCCCAGCCCGGTGCCACCCGACGCCTGGGAGCGCGATGGATCGACGCGGAAGAAGCGATCGAATACTCTGGGCAGCGCTTCGGCGGGAATGCCGACGCCGGTGTCAGAGACGTCGATACGAATTGCGGAGTCACCGTTCGTGGCCGCAGCGTCACGGATCCTCCCGCGGCGTATGTGCAATGGCGTTCGAGACCAGGTTGCTCACCGCCCGCAGCATCAGCGAGCGATCCAGTTCCGCGTTGAGCGGCTCGGCCTCATCTTTCACGACGAACGATATTCCTGCATCGATCGCAGATGCTTCGTAGTAGTCGTGAACCGTGGTCAGCAACTGGCCGACGTTCACGTTCTCGCGATGCAACTCGGTTAAGGGTCTCTCCGCGCGGGCCAGGAACAGGAGATCGCCGATCAGTTCGGAAAGCCGGACTGCTTCTTCCAATGAAGACTCCAGCACGTCGCGATACTCGTAGACCGTCCGTGGGCGGCGAGCGCCACTTCGGCTTCTCCCGGATATTGTTGACCGGTGTACGCAAATCGTGCGCGATGTCGGCCGTAAACCTCGAGATGCGCTCGAAGGATTCTTCAAGCCGCTCCAGCATTTCATTGAATGTTCCGGCCAGCGACGCCAGCTCCGACGGATAGCCTTCCGACTTGATCCGTTCGCGCAGATTCATCGACGTGATTCTCCGCGCGGTTGCGGCTATCTCTTCGACGGATCGAATGCCGTGCCGCGCAATCCGGTATCCCAGCAGCGGGAAGAGAACCGACGTCGCCAGCAGAATGCCCCAGAACCAGAGCCGATATCGTGCCAGCAGGTCGTCTTCCTGCGAGACATCGATGGCGATCTGAACCGTATCGCTGTGAGTCGGCGGCCGCCACCCACCCGGGTCGCTCATGATCCGGAATCGTTGCCCGTGTTGCCCGTCATTGCAATCGAACGCTCGGAGCGGCCTCGGGTTCGGCTCGCGAGCTCCGCAAGGTCCAAATGTTCGGCCATGCCCGGCGTCGTCATGATCGGCACACCGCGTTCATCGAGAAGGCGAATGTAGAACTGCTGGTACCGGCGGGCCGCCGACTCAAGCTCAATCTCTTCACGCAAAGCATCCTCGTCGTCCGGCCGTTCTTGCAACATGGTGCGCAGCACGTTCAGCTTGTCGGCAAGGAACTGTTCGGTGCTTCGGTCGAGTTCTGTCCGTAGCACGATGTAGAGACTCGCTGTGGCCAGAATGAGCAGCATCAGGCCCGCCAGCGAGTAGGCCGCCGACAGCCGGAACGCAAGGTCCTGCGCTGGGGCAGCACACTCCAGGCGCTACGGCTCGGCTTCGAAGACATAGCCGGCGCCGCGAACAGTGTGAATCAGCTTGACAGGAAAGGGATCGTCCATTTTGCTGCGCAGCCTGCGCACATTCACATCCACGACGTTCGTATCGCTGTCGAAGTTGATATCCCAGACCGACTCGGCGATCAGCGTGCGGGAGAGCACTTCGCCGGCGCGCCGCGCCAGCAGGGTCAGCAACAGGAACTCCTTCGAAGTGAGGTCGAGCCTCTGCCCGGCACGCGTCGCACGGTGGCGCAGCAGATCGATCTCGAGGTCGGCCATGCGCAGAGTTTCCGCGGACGCGGCGTGGCGCGGCGCAACAGAGAGCGCACTCGGGCCAGGAGTTCGGAGAATGCGAACGGCTTTACCAGGTAGTCGTCGGCACCCAACTCGAAGCCCCGCACGCGTTCCTGCACCGCGTCGCGCGCTGTAAGCATCAGGACCAGCGCCTTACGTTCGGTCTCGCGCAGGCGCGCAAGCACCTGCCATCCGTCCAGCGACCGGAAGCATCACATCGAGGATGACGAGGTCGAAATCGACTTCCTGAGCCAGGTGCAGGCCTTCCAGACCGTCGGCAGCTTTGTCGATGACGTAACCGGCTTCGCTGAGTCCTTTCTTGAGAAACTTGGCAGTTTTGACTTCGTCTTCGATAACCAGGATTTTCATTTGTCAGGCGCCTTACCAGTCAGAATTTGTTATCGGAATCGCTCACTGGGATGCGGCGAAAGAAAAGAGTCTGCTGTTCGCCATTCGGGTAGCTCGCGGATCCTTTCGAGCGTTGCACCATCCTCAATCACCGACCATGTCTTCTTCGGGAGAAGAATGCGCCGTCTTCATGTTCCTCGTCGATATCTCGTTCATTCTCGTTCGCAATTTCGATCGATCCGCAGGCGGCCGCCGCTGGCCGCCTGCGGATGCGTTGGCATCAGAATTCCAATCGCAAAGCGAACTGAATTTCGCGGGGCGTTCCCGAGCCCACCGGAGTAATCGGCGACACGATGGCTGTGTTCAGGTTCACCGTATTGATGATGCTACCGAACCCGGCGGTGTTCGCGAGGTTGAAGGTGGACTGCGGCTGCCCTAGCTGCGGGTGATTAAAGATGTTGTAGAACTCGGAGCGGAATTCCAGCCGCCCGCGCTCCCCAAGGAAAAGGTCTTGCGGTACCCATATCGATCTGCCATGTGCCCGGCCCGCGCAAGCAGGTTGCGCGGCGCGGTGCCGAACTGCCCTGCCGGAGTCGCAAAGGCAGCTGGATTGATCCACTCTGCGACAGTCTTGCCTCCTGGCGGAGTGAGAGAAACGCCCGGAACCAGGTCGGGACGCTCCGTGCCGGTGGCCCCATCCGGCGCGATGTAGCTGCTGGGCATCAGCACATTGACCGGGAAACCGGTGCGAGCCAGCGCCGTCGTGGTCAGTTCCCAGTTGCCCGCAATGGCGCTGGCGATGCCGCGCTGGTTCAGCATGGGCTTGCCCAGGCCGAAAGGGAGCTGATAGACGGCGTTGCCATTGACCACATGGGTGGCGTCCCAGGCGCCGCTGGCGCGATCACAGGACGGGCACAACGGATTCTGCGGGTCAATCTCGTCGCCATCGCCGCTGCCGTTGGAGCCGTTGTCGATCTCGTGCGACCACATGTAATTTGCCGTCATCAGGAGTCCGTTCGAGAACGGCCGCCGCACTGAGACGGAGAGACCGTTGTACGAGCTCATGCCGATCGAGCCGCGCCAGCCGATGGCGGGAGCAAAGGCCGGATATTGCGCAACCCCCGTGACCGGATCGATCGAGGTTCACCACGTTGGTGTCCAACAGATGCACACCATGGCTTCCCAGGTAGGAGATCGTGCTCACGAAGTTCGCAGGCAACTCCCGTTGGACGGAGAAGTCCCACTGCTCAACATACGTGTCCTTGCGGTCCCGTTGTTCGGCATTCGGTGAGATGGTTCCGGGTCCGGTAAAGTACGCATCAACCGGATAGTTCACCGGCAGGCTCTTAGAGCTCTTCACTGAGTAGGAGGGCACTTCGTTCTTGGCGGGCAGGTTCTGATCGTCCAATTGCCCGTCTTCGTGGTACATGCCGAATCCGGCGCGAACAACTGTTTTTCCGTCCTCTCAGGCGACCAGGCCAGAGCCACGCGCGGATCGATATCGCCATAGTTCTGCTGGCCGAAGCTGGCGCCCACGCCGCAGAATCCCTGGGCCCCGCAGGTCTCGAAATCGAAGGGGTTGGCCTTCCCATGCGCCTCATCGAAGATCTGGAAAACGGTGTACCGCACGCCGAGGTTCAGAGTTAGATTGGGCCGCACCTTGAACTCGTCCTGGGCGTAAGCCGATGATATCGTTTTTGCGCAAATCGTTAACCGGCAGAGCGCCAGTCAGGCTTGCACTTTTCACCACATTCTTTGCCAGATTCTCCGCCGTTGAAAACGTAACTTTTCCGTGTTCCCCGTAGTTCTGGTTCAGTTGAATGTGGCGGATCTCCGCTCCGGCCTTGAAGGTTTGCCGGCCATGGATCCAGGTCAGGTTGTCGATGCCCGAAAACGAGTTGCCGACGTAGATGCTGTTGTAGTTGTAGTTCTGGGTGACAAATCCCGGCCCAGGACCGGTGGAGATCGCAATCTGATAAATTGTGCCGGTTCTGCTGTAGTTGTAGGTGTTGGAGCTGGCGCGATTGAATCCAAACTTGGCCTCGTTCGCAAGGCTGGGACTGAAGACATGCAGCAATTCAAGTGCGCCATTGACCGGCGTGGAAACTCTCTGCCGTCAAGTCCGTCGCGGCAGCTGAAAGCGGCTGGGTATTGACCGATCGGTCATAATTGAAGCGCATGAAGGCCGTGGTCTTGGCCGAAAAATGGTGGTCGAGCCGCAGCATCTCGGAGTTCTCATTGACCACCTGCGTGCATGAGCAAGTCAGCAGGTCGTAGTCCGCGTAGTTCGGGTCGCCCGGGTCGTTGGCAGGCGTCCAGGGTGTGAGAAATGTTTTTGGACCTGCTCCCGGAAAGGCGTTCATGATCCCATACACCGGGGATGTGCTCGGAACTGTTGCAATGAATGCGGCGCTCGGTACGTCGCCGCTCACCGGATAGCCCCAGACCTGGCGGTAGGCTTCGGAAGCGAGGAAGAAGAAGGTCTTGTCGTGCGCAATGGGGCCGCCCAGCGATCCGCCGAACTGATTCAGACGAAGCGGCTGCTGCGATTCGCCGTTGGAGGCCCAGATGGGCTCGGGCGCGTCAAAAGCGTCGTTGCGCAGGTACTCAAACAGACGTCCGTGGAAGCGGTTAGTACCCGAAGGCGAGGAAACGTCCAGTTGGGCTCCGCCCGTCGCGCCTTCCTCGGCGGTGGCCGTCAGCGAATCGACGCGGAACTCTGTGATCGCGTCCAGCGGAATGGCGAGCCGCACCCAGGCGCGCTGCGTCTGATTGGCAATGTTGGTCGCGTCAACGCCGTCATAGGTGAAGTTGCTGTCGTCGAGGCCGCGCCCGGCGAACCGGACCGACCGCTGATTGCCGCCGCCGGTGTCGATGGCGCCGGGAACGAATGCCGACAGTTCCGACCAATCGCGGCCGTTCAGTGGCAGTTCGTCGGCCTGCGTTTTCTCGATCAGGCCTGTCACGGCGCTGGTGTTGCGGTCCAGCAGCGCCGAAGCGACCGAAACATCAACGCGCTCCTCGCCGCCTGCTACGAGCAAAGTCGCATCCAGCGTGCGCGTCCTGCCGATCACCTGCTGAACATCGAGGAACTCCAGCTTCTTAAACCCCTGGTGCTCGACGCTGACGGTGTAATCGCCCACCGGCAGTTCGGGAACACTGTAGGTTCCGCTGCCATCCGAAATCGCCTGACGCCCCAGTCCGGTCGCGTTGTCGACAACCGTGATATGCGCCTGCGGCAGCAGACGCCCTGAGGAATCGGTCACGGTGCCGGTCAATCCGCTGCGGTCCACCTGCGCGAAAGAGATCCCGGTAAGGAAAAACACCGCGCTGAATACGATCGCAACGCGAAGGTATCGAACCATGGCAGAACTCCCAGCGAATGGACTTTGCTTCTTCTTGCAATGCATGGCTCCCCCAAAAGAAACAGCGGATACCCGAGCGAAGAGAGAGATTCCGCATCATGCCGCCGCTCGTTGCGCGCATCAGAATCGCATCCGGATGTTCAAGTTGTGACAGTTGGAAACACCTGTCCGTTCCCGGCCATATGCGGAGATCCTAATTGGCATCTCCTGAAGCGGGCTATCAAACGTTGCCGCGTATACGAAATTCGATCGCGCACGATGACGTCGAAGGGCGCCTCGAGAATGACAGTTTTGTAATCCAGAATCGTTATATGGAGATGACGCTGCAGTTAAGGTTCCATCAAATATCGATCTCCCTGGGACCAGCTATTTGACGACCGCGAGGATTGTCCAGAACCGATAATGTTGCGGTTTACCGGAAAGATACGAAGCCCGCCGTAATGCTGTGTTACCAGCGCATCCAGGCACTGGCAACGGATTACAAAAACGTAATCCTCGCGTCATGCTGGCGTCCTTTTCACGGTTCTAGACTGGGGCCCGTTGGCGTGCTCTGCGCCATCTCCTGCAATCGAAGAGAAAAGCATCTGCCTGTTTCGAATTTCTCGTGTCGCGTGGCCGATTCCGGGTCGCGTGATGAAAACAACCGAAGAAGGAGAACCACCCATGTTCCGAAAGTCTTCTCAAAATCATTCTTCGATCAACGATCTGCGTCCGCTCGCTGCTCTGCTAGCGACGGCTTTGAGCCTTCCAGCGCTCGCGCAGTCCGTACCGTTCCCGACGTACACTGTCGGCCCGCAGACGAACGGCACTTTCGTCGCCGGCGACGGCACAATCCTCTCCCCCGCCGGCAAGCAGGTCGACCTCGGCACCACAACCCGAGCCAAGGCCATCGCGCTGAACCCGACGGGCAATCACACCGCCGCCGTTCTTCAAATGGGCGCCAAACAGGCCGTCACGATCTTCAACACCCAAACCGGCGCCGTACTGCAGACCTACGAACCGGCGATCGGAGGCAAAGATCCAGACGGCAGCAACCTCGGGATCACTTATACGCCAGACGGCAAGTACCTGCTGTTTAGCCAGGACGGGAATTCCTTCTTTGGCAGTTTCAAACAGGGAGGCTTCGTTGCCATCGCCAGCGTCAGTTCGGCAGGCTTGCTCTCGGACTACGCCCACGTCCCTGTTCTGATGGACGTCAACGCATCCCTTGGTCTGACCACCGTCACTTGCTTCGGGAATAGTCCTGGGGGCACCAACGGCAGCTTTGATATCCCGTGCGGTTACTCCACTTCCGCCTTTTCTGATGAGGTATTGACGTCCTATCCGACCGGCATCGCGGTCTCGTCGGATGCCAAGACTGCTTATGTGGTGTTGGACAACAACAACACTCTGACCAAGATCGACCTGACCGCGTCGACTCCGGTCGAGGGCGCGGAGGTCCGCGTCGGCAATGTCCCGCACAGTGTCGTGATCTCACCGGATGGCAAGACCGCCTACGTCTCCAACGAGGCCGGACGGATTGCTAAAGAGAAGGACTTCCAGGGGTATTCCAACGGCACCCCGGTCGTCGCCGCATATCCAACCGGCTCCACGGCCGGTGGCACCGTTTCCGTGGTCGACCTGAACTCGTTCAGGGTCACCGACACCATCTCGACCGGCCTGCACCCGACGGGCATGGCGTTCTGGGGCAGCAACCGCCTGTTGGTCGCCAACACCTATAGCGACAACCTCTCTGTGATCGACACCACATCCAACAAAGAAGAGCGGACGATCGACCTTGGGCTGCCGATTTACGTGCCGGGCGATCGCAAACCCGCCTATGGCGCCGGGCCGAACTCGATCGCCGTCGATGGAAAGGACAACATCGCCTACGTCGCGCTCTACAACGCCAACGCGATCGCGGTCGTGAACTTGAACTACGGCGCGCAGAACCCCGTTGAGGGCCTGATCCCGGTCGCCTATGCGCCGAGCTCGGTTGTTCTGGACAAGACGGACAAAGCACTGCTGGTTGCCAACGACAAGGGCTGGGGGACCACGGGCAACCCGAATCCCTTCGCGGGAACCGTGCCCAACGCGCCGCTGACACCAAATTCGACCACAACCGAATTTGGTGCGACCGGCCTCGAAACCCACCAGGACCTTGGCACCGCCAGCATTATCACTTTGCCCATCACGTCTACAAACTTGGCGATGATGACGGACCAGGTCTTTCAGAACAACCACTGGGATCTGCAGGACAATATCTTCTCGGCCGCAGGCGGCAAGCGCCATGCCAAGCCACTCGCAATTCCGGAGAGGATCGGCGATCCTTCCAAGATCAAGCACGTCTTCCTGATCATCCGTGAAAACCGCACCTACGACCAGATCCTGGGCGATGTGACCGCCGGCAATGGCGACCCCACCCTGGCAGTCTTCGGCGACAACGATTCAGTTACCAAACAGGTCGGGCCCGTCACGCCCAACGCGCACGCGCTGGTCGAGCGCTTCCCGCTTTTCGACAACTACTACAACCCGAGCCGTCAGTCGGCCGACGGCCACAATTGGATTACGCAAGCCATGGCCCCGTACTCCGACGACATCCAGTCACCCGACTGGCTACGCGACTATCCCTCCAACGGTGGCGATGCGATTGCCTACCAGAAGAAGGGCCACGTGTGGGACATAGCTGTAAAGCAAGGCGTCTCGTTCAAAAACTACGGCGAGTACATCGAGTACAACACGTTCAACCCGCCGCAAGGTTGCACGCCGACTAACCTTTATCCTGGTACCACGCCTCCCACTCCATTACCGTTCATTTTTTCGGGCAGCTGCGAGCCGCTCTGGATCGACTTTTACAACGACACACAGGCTTACGAGTCCGGCAAGGAGAAGCAGCTCTACAACTACAACACCGTCGCCTCGCACTCCCCGCTCCCCAACCTGATCAACAACACGGTCCAGAACTACCCGCAGTTCGATCTGGGCATTCCCGACCAGTTCCGCGTCGATATCTGGAAGCAGGACTTCGCCAAGGACGTGGCCGCCGGCACCGTGCCCCAGTTGGAGATCATGTGGATCAGCTCCGACCACACGGGCGGCCCGCCGACTGCGCAGGCCATGCAGGCCGATAACGACCTGGCCCTTGGACGCTTTGTCGACATCATCAGCCACAGCTCCGTCTGGAAGGACTCGGCGATCTTCGTCACCGAAGATGACGCGCAGACCGGCGTCGACCACGTTGACGGTCACCGCAGCCCGGGCTATATCTTCAGCCCGTATGTCCTTCAGGGCGGAGTCACCGACAGCACCTTCTACACGCAGGTTAACTTGATGCGTACGATCGAGCAGATTCTCGGTCTCACGCCCATGAACCAGAACGACCTTGTAGCATCGCCGATGAGCACGGCCTTCGTCGACGACCCGCCCGCCGAGTACTTCAAGCCGTGGACGCACGTCGCCAATGGTGTCCCGCTGACTACGGGCGTTACCCAGACTCCGACTCAGACCGCCATCCCCGGCGCGATGGCTGCGGTTGCTGTCAAGCCTCAAACCATCGCAAACGAGAGCCCTGCGGTCAAGGCTCTTAGGGCTGGCTGGATGAAGAAGAAGGCGGAGCTCTTCGCAGGCAAATACCAAAAGCCGGACGCCGAAGATCCGAACACCGTCAACCACATGCTCTGGTACGAAGCCACCAACTACACCCGCCCCTTCCCCGGCGAGAAGAAGGTCTTCCCCGCGAGCGCCTTCAACAAAGCCGCACCTGCCCAGGCCGACGACGACGACTAAATCGCGTTCTGGCTGCAAAGGCCCTCTCTCCGGTTACCGGGAGAGGGCTTTTTGTTTGCGCCTCAAACGCAAAGCCCACCAACCTGAGCACGCTCGCCGTTAGCGTGAAGGTTTCTGCCCCGGGCTCCGAACCATGTTGACAACGTGAGTGTCACATATGCGGGAAAAGGCGGTTGTAACTAACAACTATCCCTCGACTAAAGCCGGTCTACGAAGCCGCAAGCAATGTGTAGATTTGTCCGTGAAGTTCTCGCTTCCGCTCCTGCCGAGTCAAAAGATAGAAACTCGACGTCAAATGCAGCGTCTTAGAAGGGGCTTGCGTGAGCCAGCGACTTCCTGAGGGCAGTAAACCGCCGATCCTTGTGGTCATCGGGCGGCCGTCTGCGAAGCGGCTTTTTCAGTGCCAAAGAATGACCGGGAATCAAGGTCAAACCGCGGTCCAAAACTGGGTGAGTTTGAGCAAATTCCAGATCTTTGGATGAGCTAAAGGTATTGAAATCAATGGGGTTTAACAGTTGTCCGTTGGGCTCATAACTCAAAGGTCAGCTCAAAATTGGGCCGCCCATCTCAACCGGCCGAAATCCAGGACTGTACCGGTAGATGCGTTCCCCCACAGTGGGGTTCCCAATTGAAAGGGATGAAATCTACCCATAAGAATCAGAGAAGTTTATGCGATTGAAGCATCACGATTCCGATCCACAGGTTGTTGATTATAAAAGACATTTTCAGGTTAGCGACCAAGGGGCGGAGGTTCAAATCCTCTATCCCCCCCAATATTAGGCGGTTATCCCTGCGAAAGACGCAAGATCTGTTAAAAACTTACCGCGACATCGAGCTTGTCAACCGTAACCGGCTGCTCTTGCCAGGGAAGCAGGATTTGCCCGTAACATGCTTTCGCAGGAATATTGACTCCCTGTGAGAGGGATTGTTCGTGACTCCATGACTCGCTGTTACGAGCAGAGGCAATCTATTTGCTTACCGCCGCTGCGGAAAGGTAGAGATCGACGTTGCTCTTGTCAACCAAAGTGGTGCCGGTATCCACAAACACAGGATAGGGTGAGAAAAAGTCCGTCCTAAAGTCTTTGTTGAGTTGGGGAGGGCGGGTTGTGGAACGCACCGTACAGCAACTCCAGCCCAAAATAGCCCATGGTGTAAGGCTTCTGCGCAATCGTTGCCTCGATGGTTCCGTCCTTGATTCCGTCGAGCGTGCCCTGATCCGCGTCCCAGGCGATCAGCAGCCGATCGTGCAGGTTGGCACGCTTGATGGCGTCGGAGACCGGTTTTCCCGATACCGCTTCCAGGCACACAAAAGCGTCGATCTTGCTGGGACCGGTCAACGCCAAGAACGGCTGGGCCTTGTCAAACGCGGCGCGGGCATCGCCTTTAGTATCCACGATGTCAATGATCTTGATGCCGGGATGGGCGCTCAAAACATCTCTGAAGCCCCTCAGTCGCTCCTCAGTGTTAGGCTGGCCGGGAATAGTGAAGAAGACCACGTTGCCTTTGTCGCCGAGCTTTTCGACCAAGCGGCTTCCGCCGAGCCGCCCGGCTTCCAGGTTGTTCGTCCCGATAAAGTAGAGCCTGCGACTGACGTATGCGTCGGAATCCATGGTGATCACGGGAATCCCTTGCTGAATAGCTGAATCAATCTCCCGCTGCAAGATCGAAACGTCGGCAACCGAAATCAGAATGCCTGCCGGTTTTGCACCTATTGCCTGTCGCAGAGCGTCCAACTCGCCTAGCGGATCATAAGTCTGGGGCCCGACCACTTTGGCTGTCACCTTGTATTCCGCTGCCGCCTTGTTGAATCCATTTGCCGCCGTTTGCCAGTATGGCAGCGACACGTTAGCCGCGATCATATAGTAGACATCTTTGTTCGAGTCCGAGTTGCACCCGGAAGCAAAAGCAACTGCTAGCGCCAGCATGGCTACCGCAACGCGTTTCATTGTTCTCATGTTTTCCTCCTGGTAGACACATGAAAATTCCGGAACCAGACGCACACAATCATACTCACGATTCTTGAGAGCAACGTAGCTAAAACATCCGACACCGACCGCTCGGAGTCGCTGCTCCCCGGGACACATGAAAGGTGGAGTGCAGCCGCGAGTCTCTGCTCTCTAGTGTGCAAGTTCCACACTTAGGAGCACGCGGCAACTCATTCGATTTAGACGCGCTGGCCTGGTGGGGTTCGTTGCTTGGCTTGCGAGCATGACAAGTGCGGACTGGTCGAATTCAAAAGACAAATCAGGCAAAACCGCGTCGATTATCCGCATGCGCTATTCTGCCCACGAAACCTTCGACCTGTCGGGAACGGCTCTCCCGCCGATCATTTCAGCTCTGTGGGAATTCCAGCGCATCGGAAGCTACAGAAACCGACAGAAAAGTCCGAAAATCGTCCTCTAGCGCCGTCCTGAGGGCCTCCCCAAGCGGGAGACGGCGAATGTGCGATGGTCCACACGTTGCAGTCCTTTCGCCATGAGGCACAACTGTGGAATATTTCCGAGCCTGAATGCTCCCAATCCCAACCGGGTCCTGCGAAATTCCGCCTTAGGTCCGGTATCGAACATACTAAACCTCACAAAAAGTTATAGATCTTCACAACTCAGTATTTCCTCTTGCCGGTTTCGGAGTAGAAAGGAGATACTGATTCCCCCCCCAAAAAAAAGATTGCAGGACCCATGCGCACAAGGAATCCGACATCCGGTCGTGTTCTGATTTAGTGAGGGCCTTTGGCGGAAATTCAGAAATCGATGAGGAACGTATGACGCCAGTTAAGTGCCCATATTGCCAATCGATGCATGTGCGGCCGTCCCAGGCGCGAACAATACGAGATTTAGTTCACTTTGTTTTCCTCAAGCGTCCAGTTCGATGCCGCAGCTGTCAGACTCGGTTCCATTGTTGGTCTTGGAAAAAGCTTCAACCCCCAAAAAGGAAGATGAAGTTGAACGCGGATTCCAATTAGGAGTCTACTCACTATCGTGCCCACATCGCGTAAACAGCCCCACGCTCTTGTCGTCGATGCCAACGGTCACATTGCATCGAGCGTCGCAATGACTCTGCGCCATCAAGGTTTCGATGCTAAATCCTTCAGTAGCCCTTTTGAGGCCTTGCAGGCCGCTCGCTGTGAGGCTCCAGATCTTCTCATTTCCGACGTATTGATGCCACGGCTGTCCGGAATCGATCTGGCGATTCAAGTGCACGAGCGCTGCCCGAATTGCAGAATACTTCTGTTGTCCGGACAAGCAACCACCGTCAGAATGCTTAAGACCGCCGAAACTAAGGGGCACAAATTTGAGGTGCTGAATAAGCCAATTGACCTGGCGGCGCTGCTGAAGAAAATCCAGATGACGCCCGACAATCCCTACGTTCCCTTATGAGCAGCGCCTAAAGGGGCTGAAACACGACGGAGTAAGCTCATGAATGCGCCGCGCAACTGGACCGCCGAGTGAGAGAGATCAAAGCATTTGGGTTTCGGAATACTTTGGAATCTCGAAGTCTCTCGAGCAAGACAGAAAAGTTCTAAAATCGTTCTCTAGCGCCGACCATTCTTGATTCCCGCCTGATTATCCTTGAGAATGGAAACCGTGAAGACCGGCGAAGCAATGGACCATTACAATGCGCTACTTCGGGAACAACCTAATTTTCATGCCAGTTACGCAGGGGATCGAGTCATTCAGTCTGAAGTCTTCAACTGGGGACTGGACCCCGAGGTGCTTGCATGGATACTGGAGAGGGTAGCGCCGAATTCCAAGACCCTTGAAACAGGATGCGGCTATTCAACAGTGGTGTTTTCTATTCTGGGATCGGAACATGTAACAATCTCTCCGTTTGTTGAAGAGCATCGAGCGATTCAGCATTGGTGTAGTCGCAATCAGATAAGCACGGAGCGAGTGAGCTTCGTCGCCCATAGCTCGCAAGACGTAACTGCGACGATGCAAGGCGGGCCTCCCTTGGATCTGGTTCTGATCGACGGTGATCATGCCTTCCCTGCACCCTTTATCGACTGGTACTACACCGCCGAGCGGGTGAAGCTCGGAGGATACCTCATAGTCGATGACACGAATTTGATTACTGGCACAATCCTGCGAGACTTTTTGAAAATGGAGCACGGACGTTGGGATTTAGTGACCGATATCGGGAGGACCTCGATATTCGCTAGATCCACAGTCGAATCCGTCGTCCGGGGCTTGTGGTGGGGGCTCCAGCCGTTTTGCGCCAAGCGAAAACGGAGCGGGTTACGGCGTATCAAACGAAAGATCAGCCAATTCTTGACTAACTCCGAAGACGCTATTTGGTGGGAATAAGCCAGTTCGACGTCGATCCCACATCAGACCGTGCCGACACCCAACATTTGGAAGAATTCGCTGTTCGGATACGACTGCGGCAAGGGCGAATACGAGATATTGCTGTTCTCTCCGGTTGCCCCACCAATGGCTTCGTCGGTCGGTTCCGTCCCGGATACCTCAAAATGCTCATGGCAGTTACTAATTCAGTTGCGTAGCATCGCCAGCGACTCGTTTTTCGCGCAGAATCTGACGGATAGGAGTTGCGGCCAGGAAGGTAGTGCGAAGCGCTTCTTGCGGAGCGAAAGAATCAGCAATTTTGTGAATGCACGATTCGGCGCGATCACGATGCACCTCCGCTGCTTTGTGTTCGTCTGCGCGCTGGTAAAACTGCCACGCAGTTGCATTCGCTTGCCAGCCTGCGACAAGGATCTCAAACCTGTCAACAATCGCCAGGGAGTGCTCAATACATTCCCGTGCATCGTCCAAGTCGTTCTCAGCCATTGCGACTCGCGCTTTCAGTTCCCAGGCGAGTGCTTGCAAATGGGGATCGGCGGTGGATAGCGCGGACTCAAAGGCCGCAGCAGCTGCAGTTCGGGCGTGCGGGATATCTCCGGAAAGGAGCCATGCATTGCCCAATTCGAACTGGGCGGCCATTCGCCAGACCCAATGCAGGAAGAATTTTGTGGAAACCTCCGGATCACACACGAGTGTGAAATGCTCGATCGCCTGAGCAAAATCCTGGTGGTAGATCGCAGCGCATCCGGCGGCAATCCGGCCAATCGTTTCCGGTTGGCCGGCAAGATATTCTGACTTGTCTTCACAGATCGTTGCACAGATTCGTTGGGCACCTTCAAAGTCGAATGCCAACGTGCGCAACCACGCTTCCCGTAAAGCAAGTGCCCAGGAGCGGGCCAGATTCTCTTCCACCATTTCTTTCCCGACCTGCGTAATTCGAAAGACTTCCCCAAGCTTGCCCATGCGCAGGAGGGCAAGCGTTTTGCCACTCAGAGCGCCAAAGTGCGCGATCTGGGATATGCCATGATTCATCCAGGAGATGCCAGTTTCACAAATCTCCAGGGCTTCCTGGTAATTACCCTGGAGTATCAGTGCGTGCGCGTAGACAATCTGCTGGAAATGATCTTCCCCAGAGGCGCCCAGACGCACCATCGTCTCGTGTGCTGATGTACACAGGTCTGCGTCTTCGCGGCTCCAAGTATCGAAGACGAGGCGGGAACCCGCAGCTCCCATTTGCGTGCGCGCCATAAGCAGCGGATCATCAACGACCTTACTCGTCTGCACTGCCTGGTCCAGAGCGGCGAGACCCTGACCGGGATCGATGAAGCCAAGGGGATACATGGCGCAAATCAGTGAATGGACCTTGGCTGTTTTGAGATCGGCTTTGTCGGCCAGTGTCGCGGCGTCTCCATACGCCTGTGCGGACTCCGGCAGGGCCCCCAACACGAAATGAGCATTCCCAATCAACTCAAGAACTTGTACTTCCAGTTCGGCGCGTCGAACAGGCCCAAGTTTTGTTGTGAGTTCACGTGCATGACGCAATATTTCGATCGAATCACGATAAGCTAACCGCCCGGCGGCGTTATTGGCCGCATGAATCAGGTAGTAGATTGCCTGCTCGTATTCGTACCCGCCTTCGAAATGCAAGGCAAGTTCGGCGGCCAATTCCGGTTCGCAAGGGTTGCATAACCCTTTGAGCCTCCGTGCCAATAGCAGGTGCAGTTTCGAACGAGTGCCCTCCGAGAGCCGCCGATAAAGAACTTCGCGATAGAGGGAATGCCGGAAGTCATAGTGAGCGGAAATCTGGCCATTCGCGAGTTCGTGCGTTCCAGAGGCCTTGATGAATTGGAGTCTGTCCGCAAGACTCTCGCAGGTATCTTCAATAAGGTCAGAGTCGATTTCTGCCGCGGTCGTGATGGCCCAAATTGAAAAGCGTTCTCCGGCAACGCTGCCGCTTTTCAGGATGCGCTGCTCCACGGCGCTTAGCTGTTTAAACTGTGCCTCAATCAATTGATCGAGTGTCTCCGGAACACTCAAATCAACTGCCTCAAGCGCTACCTTTAGAGTGAATCTGTCACCGGCTTGAGCAATCAGCCCCCTCTTCATCATGTCCTGGAGGATGGTCACCATAAAGAGAGAGTTGCCGCCCGAATGCCGGTAGATCAGTCTCGCAAAGTCAGCGGGAAAGTCTCCACCATTGAACCTGATGGTCAGATATTCTGCGACATCGGATTCCTCAAGCCGTTCAAGGCTAACTTCGTGACATAGGTCGTGGATTACCAGGTCTTGCTTCAGTGCTTTCAATGGGCTCTGAGAAAGGATGACATCCGCGGGACGGTAGGTTCCAAGAAGCAGCAACTTCGTCGACCCACGACGACGTGCCAAAGCGGAGATGAAATCAAGAGTCGATGGATCTACCCAATGCAGGTCCTCAAGGATCAGGACAAGAGGATTTTGCGTAGTGATGTATTCCAATGCCTCACAAATCTCGCGCACCATCCGCTCTCGCGTGGCCCCGATGATTTCTTTTTGTAGCACTTCTCTTTGCTCGGGTCTCACCAATGACGGAAACTGCACCAGCCATGTGGGCGCCAGTTTGGCGAAGCTCTGGATGATTGCGTCGTCTTCGGAATCACGCAGCAACTGTCCCAGGGCTTCCAGGATCGGATAGTAGGCTTCTTTGCCTCCGAAGCCTTCCACGCATTGTCCCCGCGCAATCCGCACTTTCGCGTCGAATGCCGCACTCTGATGAAAGACGTCAACCAGGGTGGTTTTCCCGATGCCGGCCTCGCCGGTAATGAAGACAATCTGTCTCTCTCCCTTTAAAGCTTTGCCAAGAGCTTCGTCCAACTGCCCAAGCGCGCCTTCACGGCCGACAATTGTCTTAACCAAACTCTTGGTAGAGCCGGGAAGGGACGGCTTTGTATCGTCAAGAATCGGTGCTATGAATCGGTATCCGCGTCGAGGAAAGGTCGCAATGAATGCGGGCTTGTCGCTCTGGTCGCCTAGAACCTTCCGAATTCCCAAAACATACTTCTTAACAACTTCAGGATTTACATAGGTCTTCGGCCACAGTGCTTCGAGTATCTCTTCCTGAGTTACAAGCCGATCGGCATGCTCGACCAGGTACCGTAATACGTCAAAGGCCTTCGGCGCGAGCGACACTCGCTCTTCTCCGCACCACAGGCAGTGGTTGGCGGCATCAAGACGGAATGTGTGAAATACCTTCATCTTCCAGAAGGGGCGTGCCTGCAAACTTGGTCAGATGACGCCAATAATACCCAAGAGTGTACGCCAGGCAACGGCGCTTTCATCGACGGTCGAGGAAGCCAGGGTCGTGAGTTTGATTCAGATGCTGGTCCTTTGGATTCACCCTGGCTCCCCCAAATCTGGACCGAAACGTCACCGATACGTCACCCGCTCAGTCGTGTGCTTCCCCTACTCTGCAAACATAGCCGGAAGGCTGCGGCCCCAATCCGGCATTCAGTCAAAGAATGGAGAGACATGAAGAAGTTGTTAGCTGTATTCCTTCCCCTCACTTTGTGTGCAGCAGCGGCATTCGGACTCGAAGGCGATGATTCGAATGTGCGCTGGAACAGCATCGCAGGTGTGATTACCGCGCCCGGCGTCGACAATCCTGTTGGAGCCATTCACGGCGGAGCAGGTCCCTGGTCTGTCCGGAGTGGCCATGCGAGAGTGAACCTCTCGAATGGATTCACGACATTTGATGTCGACGGACTTGTCTTGAATGGGGGTAACTCCACTGGAACCCCCGGCCCCATAACCACAGTGAAAGGCACCCTGGTCTGCAATTCCGGCGGAACGACGCCTGCCATCCTCGACACGACGCCGGTAACGCTGAATGTGCACGGCGATGCGCACTTTTCAGGGGAACTCGCGGGCGCCGCAACAACCTGCGATAACCCACTCTTTCTGATTCGAATTGTGACCCCAGCGGGTGCTGCTGGACGCTGGATAGCCGCGGGGACGGAACGATTTATTGACGACGATGCACGGTAACAGCACGCAACCAGTCCCAGAGGGGGAGGTCCTCAGAGAGGTTTTCAAGGGTCTCGCCTTCTGGGTCCTTACACCGAACGGGAACGGATCTATCGCGGGCGAATCTCAACAAGAAAGTCCCTGATTATCAACGATATGCGACTCGCATTTGTAATTCGACTCGGAAATGACTCTCGGCCGATGGAAGGACTCTTTGAAGGTTGGGCCGAGGAGGTCGATTCCAGCATTGAGCTGCGCTTCCGCTCGACTGAAGAATTGTTGACTTTCCTTGGTCAGCGCTTTCACGTAGCTACTAGTTCAACGGGCAAGACCGGATCGAGCGACTGCAAGGAATCTCGGCTTGAGACGAAGATGCCCCGCAGGAAGAAACAGTCGTCCTGAACATTGAACGCGAATCGGCGTTTCTGGCGCTGTTCGCCGAAAAAGACGAGGAGAGAGGCAGATGGATGCCATCGAAAACAATCCGAATTTACAACTATTGCCGTCGGCGCAGTTAATGCCGGAAGCATTTCTCAATGAGTCGCAGACCCCGATGCGCATAATGGATCTGAATGAAGCTCGGCGGCTATCGCAGTTTGCAACGGTCATTGTTCTCGTGCGTGAGCCCTTTGCCGATGACGGAAATGCTCTTAAGCGAGTTGGAGAGAGCGATTGCCTCAGCGGGTCGCCGGCAAGGTTGAGAGTTCTCGAGTTCTTCAACAACTCGGCTCCACAGTCGAAACCGGCGAGCACCGATAGCGACTTTGAATTCGGTGATGTGAAGGTGAATTTTTCAACGATGGAAGCAAACCGCAGAGGTTCTGCCCTGCCTCTAACGGCGCTGGAATTCAAGACCCTGAAATACCTGATTCAAAATGCGCGACGCGTGATTTCACGAGATGAGTTGCTGAACGAAGTTTGGGGATACTCAAACTACCCCACCACGCGCACCGTCGATAACCAGCTTTTGAAGTTGCGCAAAAAGATGGAGAAGGATCCCTCCCGGCCGGTTCATTTTCGAACGGTTCACGGCGCCGGCTACAAGTTCCTGCCCTAGGTTTATTCCTGGACAGCGGCGTCGATCGCGATGGCCGAGGTGGTGCCGTCCCTGCGCACTTGTGCCCATGACATATAGGTCCTGGGTGTGATCGCCCGGCCACCGGGCGTGATCGCGGCGGCCAGCGCTCAATCACGATAAAGGCTTCAACACGTCCGCTAGAGTTAAGGGGGGATTAAAGAGCGTAAGTTGGCAATTTAGCGATCTCACTCATCCGAATATTTGTTGCAACGGAGAGAACCGCATTTCAATGTCCACTTAACCACTGATGACCCCTGATCAGTTCCAGTTCAAGCGGGAACCAAGAACTGGATAGGAATTAATAACGCAACAACTCCAAACTTCTAATTAGCAGGTGTCGCCTTTCGCTTCCCGTTTTCGATTTCCAAGATGTGAGCAATGTTTTCCGGATGGATGAGCGACGTGATCGTTTCAAGCGCCTCATGCTATCCGCGAAAGCCAAATGCTCCGCGAACAGAAAAAGGAGCGAATATGAAACACCTGATTGCAGTAGCCACTCTTGTTTTGGGAATGAGCCTTGGCTTCACCTCCCATGCGTCAGCTCAAGAAGACATAGCCCGCGTGACGGTTCCCTTTGATTTCGCAGTCGGAAATCGGGTCCTTCCGCAAGGAACCTATCACATCGACAGCGACGGCGCATTTCTTGCGTTCAATAACCCTGAAAAGGGAGCCTCTCTCTTTACTTTCCGGTCTCCCGGGGAAGCTTCGAAAGACGGCAAGTCGATGTTGGTATTTGACAAGCTCGAAGGGCAATACTTCCTCAGGAAGATCGTCAGCCCCTCGGAACATAAGAGTGTCGATTTCCCAATATCAACACTGGAGGAGAAAACAAAGGAGTCCGAAGGCACGCGCGACACCTATGCGGAAAACTCCAACCGTTAAACCTTCCCAACCGTCGCTTTTAGTGAAAGGACATTCAATTGCCATGAACCTTTTGGGGAGCAGAAGCTAGTAGCACCTGTAAGTTCTCGTATGGAGTCTGAACTTGCGCAACAACAGCGCGGGCCTCCACCTCGAGCATGCCGCTGCCGGCTCCTCTCCCTAACACTTACTGCCTCCTTAAGACCGTGCAAGTAAGCACAGGTTCAATCGAATTGCTCATTCTAGAGCCTGTTATGAAGTTCATGCGAGTTGTTTGAACATATTGGCGATCATGAGGCATGCGAAGGCTACGTAATGAAATCCCTTGAGCGTAGTGTCGAGCCGTTCGTAGTCGCGCACGAGTCTGCGGAAGCGAGCGGCCCAGGCGAAGCTGCGCTCGACCACCCATCGGCGCGGCAGCAGCACAAAACCGCGTTTAGCCATGGGGTGTTTGACGACTTCAAGACGGATGCCGTGGCTCTGGGCGGCCTCCGCCGCAGTCGACCCGGTGTAGCCCTGATCGACATACGCCATCTCGACCGTGCCTCCGGTCACCTGTTGCATGTCTTCGGCAAGTGCCTCGACCTGGGCGCGGTCGCCCTGATCGGCCGAGGTCACCGACAGTGCAAGCAGGTGCCCCAGCGTGTCCACAGCGATGTGGACCTTCGAGCCCTTGCGCCGTTTGGCGCCGTCGTAGCCTGCCCGCGCACCACTCTCGGGCGTAGATTGCAGCGTGCGACTGTCGATACACGCTGCCGTTGGCTGGCCCTTGCGTCCGGCAAACTCCCGCAACAGAATGCGCGTGTCTTCGACCAGACGCTCGAAGCATCCGGCCCGCATCCAGCGCTGCATCTGCTGATAGATCGCGGGCCACGGAGGATAATCGTGCGGCATGAACCGCCATTGGTTGCCGGTCCGCGCAATGTAGCGAACACCATTGAAAACCGATCGCAGATCATGTTCCCGATGGGCGCTGTCCTCGCGGCTCAACAGCAGATAAGGCAGCACAAACGCCCACTCCTCATCCGAAACATCGCTCGGATAACCGACTTTCCCCTTGCTTGCCATCCTTCCATACTGGACAGGATCGGCCGCCAACGTAAGCACCTATCTTGGTGCAAACTTCATAACAGGCTCTAGATCTACCCGATCTTTTCCGCCTTGGTTCTCTCTCACATCGTCTAGTGTCGCGGTAGACCGGCTGAGCATCCCGCATGGCTCACTCCATGCAAACACGGGTCCCCGGCGCAAAGAGAAAGTGAATAGGTGGCTGAGTCATCCACAGATAGAACTGGTTGCATAAATGTTGCTCGACGAGCGAGGGAGCTTCCCTCAGGGGCTAAAGCCACGGATTCTATGCGTCTCTGACGGCACGGCTGAAGCCGTTCCCTTTCAAAACTCCATTTATGCAACCAGTTCTAGATCTTTTTATATTCCCGCGAATTAAAATTTCAGGCGTCGAAGTTATAAATTACAAACCCGTGACAACTCTCCGTTGAGCCAAAGCTACATTGATGTTGGTAATGCCTCAGTCTGCAAGTTGGAATAATTCGGCGCCCTGACGCCGCTTGTGCCCGCACATTGTCTCTACGACCTGAGAGAGCATTCCATTCCCCTAACGAAAGAGCGACGCTCTTGAATATTTCGCGTCCTCCCTCGGGTAGCTCACATCCAGATTGCAGGAGACAATCCAGTGGAACTAACAACCTCCCCCGTCATGAGCTGTGCAGAGTTTCAGTCGGAAGCAGACACTGATGCGCTGTTTAGTACCTTGTACTCGGAATTGCACAGGCTCGCAAAGCGTCAACTCGCCCGGCAGTGGTCGCCGCTGGGCCTGGGCGTCACAACGCTTCTGCACGAAGCCTATTTGAACATCGTCGATCGCATCCAGCCGGCATTCCCGGATCAGGCGCGATTCATGGGTTATGCGGCTCGAGTTATGCGTGGACTTATCATCGATTTTGCTCGAACGCGCAATGCAACAAAGAGAGGCGGTAAGTTTGAAATCACTTCTATCACGCTTGACACTGCCGACAATTCGATTGATGCGAAAGAATTGTCGACAATAAGTGACGCACTGGAAGAACTAGCCCAGGTTGAACCAGATCTCGCAACTCTCGTCGATCTCAGATTCTTTTGTGGCTTCTCATTTGTTGAAATCGCCGCAATGCAAACGCTGTCGGAGCGAACCGTTCAGAGGCGTTGGGAAAAGGCCCGCATATTCCTCCACCGCAGCATCAGTGGAGGTCAGACCGCTTGAAAGACCGAGTCTCCACACCGACTTTCGAACAGTGGCGAGCGATCAGCCCACTCCTCGACCAAGCACTCGAGTTGGAGGGAGAAGCACGTTCAATCTGGATTCGTTCTCAAGACCCTGCACTCGCGCACAAGTTGGAGTTGCTGCTTAGCGAACATCAGGCTCTAGCAGCAGGCGGATTCCTGGAAAACCGCGCGGTTGAATTGCCTCCCACGGAATCAACCCTGGCTGGTCAGACTCTCGGCGTTTACAGGCTGATCTCGCAAATTGGTCAGGGCGGCATGGGAACTGTCTGGCTTGCGGAACGCAACGACGGACGGTTTGAGAGACGTGTTGCGATAAAGTTTCTGAACATCGCGCTGATGGGCAAGGCTGGTGAAGAGCGATTCAGGCGCGAGGGTAAGATCCTCGGTCTTCTTGCCCACGAGAACATCGCAGAACTGATCGATGCTGGAGTCACCCGTGCCGGCCAGCCATACCTTGTTCTCGAGTATGTCGACGGTGATCAAATCGATCGCTATTGCAATGACCGTCACCTCGATATCCGGGCGCGTCTTCACCTGTTTATCGAAGTGCTGGAGGCAGTCGCAAAGGCGCACTCAAACCTGATCGTGCATCGCGACCTCAAACCCTCGAACATTCTGGTTCGCCATGACAATCACGTGAAGCTGCTCGACTTCGGTATCGCCAAACTAATTGAAGGCGAAGAAGACGCAGGACTGCGAACCGGTTTCACCATCGGAGGTCATGCCCTCACACCGGAATACGCCGCTCCCGAGCAATTCCAGAACAAACAAATCACGACCGCCACGGACGTCTATGCCTTGGGTGTCCTGCTTTACATCCTTCTCACTGGGCAACATCCAACTGGCGGCGGCCAGCAGACGCCCGCAGAGTTAGTGAAGGCGGTTGTTGATTTCGAGCCGTTGCGTCCCTCCGACGCGGTGTCTCCAGCACGCTTTAACAAGAATCAGGTTACATTCCATGCAGCCAGAAGCACCGGCTCCGCTGAGAAACTTCGCCGTTCTCTCCGTGGCGATCTGGATACCATTCTGATCAAAGCGCTAAAGAAGGATCCAGCCGAGCGGTACCCTTCTGTTACCGCCTTTGCGGAGGATCTGCGCCGGTATTTGAAAAATCGGCCGATTGGAGCCCGCCCCGATACGGTTGCCTATCTTGCAATGAAGTTCGTGCGAAGGAATCAGACCGCGGTGGCGTTCGCCACTTTGGCAGCGGTGACTGCGGCAGCCGGACTCGTCGGAACCGTACTACAAGCTCGCAGCGCCGGTACGCAGCGTGATTTGGCGCTACGTCAATTGGGGCGAGCAGAACGCACGGCGGACCTGAACGAGCTTCTTCTCAGTGATGTTGCGCCGATGGGTAAGCCTCTCGCCACGGACCAGCTACTTAAGCGCGAAGAGAGCGTCATTGAACATGAACACAATCCCGACGCTGCCAATCATGTCGAGCTCTTGCTGTCGCTCGGCGATCAGTATTCGGGAGAGGACGATAACAAGAGTGCCCTGCGCGTTCTCAATCAGGCGTATCAGCTTTCACGAAACTTGAATGACCCTTCCGTTCGGGGGAAGGCATCCTGCGTGCTCGCTGGAGCAATGGTGCCTGTCGGAGAGTTATCGCACGCGGAGGTGCTCTTCGAGGAGGGCCTGCGCGAACTCGGGAATGCGCGGCAGTTCTCTTCAGATCGTTCGCTCTGTCTTTTAAGCGGCAGCGAAGTAGCGTATCGCAATGGGAACGCTCAGGAAGCCATTGTGCGAGCGCGGGCCTCCGAGCAGGCGATCCAAGACTCTCCCTCACATTGGAATCTGCAGGAATTGAACGTGTTGATCAACCTGGCCGGGGTGCTCGGGGACGCGGGCAAATTCCGCGAAGCAAACAGGACATTCGAACGAGCATCCGCCCTGATGACGAATCTGGGGTACGACGATACCCAGAAAGCCGTGAAGCTATTCAATGACTGGGCGCTCACATTGACCTATGACGGCCGCCAGCTTGAAGCAGAGAGAATCTATCGGCGTTCGATCGAGATTAGTAGAACCGATCAAACTGAAAGCACTGTTCCTCCAGTGCTGCTCTATAACTATGCAAGTGTATTGCGGGAGTTGGGCCGGTCTGCTGAAGCAGCCTCGTATCTTGAATCGGCGGCAACGAAAGCTCGAGAGAACAATAATCAAATCCTCGTCGATCAAGCAGATCTTCTGAAAGCTCGGATGTACACCGACCAGCACAACTTTGTTGGCGCCAATAAGTTGTTGACGCAAGTGGAGCCGAGATTGCGACTGAAGTTCCCGCCCAACCACTATGCATTTGCTGCGCTGTCTTCGGAAAGATCTCGTCTGGCTCTCGAGACAGGGGACACGGATTCCGCCCTGCACCTCGCAGATGAGGCAATCGCGCTGGACGAAGCGTCAATCAGAAGCATTGGTCAGTGCGCCGCGTTTGTTCCCGTTCTGCTGATTCGAAGATCGTTCGTCGAGCTCAAGGCTCAGCGACACGACCGGGCAGCGGCCGATGCTCTTCGCGCATTGCAGTTGCTCAATGCGGAAGCGGAATCCGGGATTCATTCCAGCAATATAGGTCGCGCATATCTCGCACTGGCACTCTCGCTCAAGGCTCAAGGGAAATTTTCTGAATCAGAGGATGCATTTCGCGACGCATTTCAGAATCTGGAAGATACCCTTGGTCTTGCGCATCCCGACACCCGATCTGCGCAGCAAATGACGGATTCTGCTTCTCTGGCGAATTAGATTGCGCGCGGCTATTTTTTGAGCTGATTGTCGCCTTCTCCGCCTCATTTTCGATTTCTACATTGAGCTCTTTCATGCACTACGCGAGGAAGACCGGTAGAAGCTCAGACCTGGTGCGCTTATCTATTCGCGGATTGGAGCGCGAGACCAATCAAGTTGCGCACCCTGGCCCCCTACCCAACCAGCTGAGAAGGAACGATCATGCCCAAATTCGTAATTGAACGAGAAATTCCAGAAATTGGAAAGTATCCACCAGAGCAGTTAGAAGCTACTTCACAGGCCTCCTGCGCCGCCCTTCAGAAGGTCGGTCCGCACGTGCAATGGAGCCAAAGCTATGTTACAGAGAACAAGCTCTATTGTGTCTATATCTCTCCGGATGAAGAAGCGATTCGGGTGCATGCCAGGTTGGGCGGCTTTCCCGCCAACCGAATCTCGCGGGTTCAAGCCGTCATTGATCCAACGTCTGCTGAGTGAATCGACGCAGGTAGCGTGCGCGCGACGACAAGGCCCTGAGAACTGAATCAAATGAATGCGGGCGGCGGATAGGCCCGTTCATTCGGCGTGATGTGTTGTAGCAGCTTGAGCAACAAATGCTCTTGAACAGGAGCAGGGATGCCCGAGTTATGCAGGCCGCAGAATTGAGGCCAGCGTTTGGAGGGAACGACGCCAAAGTCTTTGATGCCAGAGGTACTCGTCAAATGAGGCGAGTTCGGTTTGGCGAAGTTCAAGAATGCTGCTGCCAAAGTTGCCGCGAAGCCGGAAATCAACCAGGCTTTCGGAGGATGTTGGCTTGCGTGTCGTCCGCCAGAACAGTCGCATCTTTCGCCGGTGACAAATCATATAGGAGCCGGAGAAGCTGATTGCAACACGGCCCGCTTCGTAAAGATCGAGGCGATAGCCATTGGGCTCCTGCGAAGCCACAATCTGCGAGGCTGCCGGCTGATCGGGAGTACAAAACCATGCCTCCAGGTATTCAGGAACCGTCAGCGCCTGGCAGATGCGACGCGCATCCGCGTTCACTTCGATGGAGATGGCAATGTTCCAGTTTGATTGGCGTCCCATCTCTGCGCATCGGCCAAAGATGGGTGTTGCCCGCTCCAACGAATCCAGTTCGGTTTCCATCACAATGCATGTCTCCGTAGTGGAAACGTGCAAGACGTTGTCCAAATGGCGCATTTATGGAGGAAGTGTGACGGAAGGGGTGTTTGAGGGCGCGAGCCGCCGATTCGCATGACGAAGCGCGTGCTAAGACGCTGCCGTGTGGCTTGTGCAGCGAATCTTCGTTCCGGCCATGCGGATTTTCGCGATCCGCTCTCCAGATTCCAAGATTGCGGGTTGAAATGCCAAGAATCTGGGATCAACTGCCCGGCTCAGCATGTGCACGCCGACTTTGATCGACTTACCATCGTAGAAAATCAGCGAATCCTCCCAAAAACGGGATACTCAGAACTGATGGAGCTGATCGTTGAGGAGGGAGCGATAACTGCGGCCTAGCGCCACTTTATTGCCCTTGTCCATGATCACCACGGAATCGCCGTTAGCTTCTCTGCGTACTTCCTTTACATATTGCAGATTTACGATGAAAGAGCGATGCACGCGCAGGAACTCCCGAGGATCCAATCTTTCCTCCAAACGAGCCATGGTTTCTCGCAGAAGATGAGACTCGGATGCCGTGCAAAGACGGACGTAATTGCCCTCGGCGCCGATCCAGCGAATGTCTGAGACAGGAAGAAAAAGGATGCGGCCACGCGATTTGAAGATGATCCGATTTGTGTAAAGGCCGGCAGCCGGGCCGCCGCCATTTGCCGAGGCCGGCGTTTGTTGCCGGAGTTGGGACTGTTCCCGCACTCTTTGAATCGCGGTGCGGAGCCTCTCGTGCGTAAATGGCTTCAAGAGGTAGTCCACAGCGTGCACTTCGAAAGCGCGCACCGCATATTGGTCGTAAGCCGTCGTAAAAATGACGTGGGGCGGCTGCGTTTCCGTCTGACTGGACAAAGCCCCCATGACATCGAAGCCGTCCATCCCCGGCATCTGGATGTCGAGAAACAATAGCTCCGGCGTAGCCGCCCGCACCAACTCGATGGTCTCCAAGGCGGTCGCCGATTCGCCGACGATCTCGATATCGCGGTCGTCGCGCAACAACTGGCGCAATTTTTGACGGGCCAGAACTTCGTCGTCTGCTACCACTGCATGAATCATCAGGCACCGAACCTTGTGAGGCTTTCGGCGAACTCCGCCGAGAGCTGTAATGGAAAGGAGATCGAAGCCTGCACCCGTGTCGGATCAAGCTCGAATATTGAAAACTCGCAATTGTCTCCGTAATGCAAGCGTAACCGGTTTCTTACGTTGGCCAAGCCAACCCCGTATCCATTTGAGCGTTCTTCCAAGTTTGTTCTCAAACCCAGGCCGCTATTTGTGATCTCGGCTCTCACCCGTTCACCGTCCTTGCGCACCTCAATTGAAAGCGCACCGCCGCGGTCCAACTTCGAGAGCCCATGGGCATATGCGTTCTCCACGATCGGCTGCAGAATCATGGCGGGAACCAACGCATCATGCAGCTCTGGATCGACCGAAAGTGTCCGCGTCACGCGACCCAGATACCGCATATCCTGCATAGCCAGATAGGTCTCTGTGAACTCAATTTCTTCGTGCAACGGGATCAGCTGAACGTCCCTGCGCTCGAGAGTCATACGAAGCAAGCTGCTCAGTTGTTCCAACAGCGAGTCGGCGGCTTCGATATCGCTTCGCATCAGGCTTGAAATACTGTTCATGGTGTTAAAGAGGAAGTGCGGATTCAATTGCATCCGCAACGCCTCGATCTTCGCATTGGCCAGTTGCGTTTCAAGCTGGGCGGCCACGGTTTCTTTTTCGCGAAGCTGTTGATAGTACCCGGTTCCACGAAAGAAGAAAAACGCGCCCCAGAAGATGGCCATGCTCTCGGTCAAATCACCCGTGAAGTTGTAGGTAACACGCGACCAATAGGGCATGGGAGAGTCTTTCATGGAGAAGTGCGGGAAGAAGATCACCCATACCATGTCCTCGATCAGGCAAGTTACAAGACTCACCGGTAAAACGATGGTGAACATCTGGATCACACTTGCATTTTGGATGAATGCTTTAAAGAGCCGCCAAAGCACCCAGGCTATAACACCCCATAAGAAGTACTGGAGTCCCCATCCCTCGAAGAGCATCGCGGCATTGATTTTGTAGCCGGAACTTCTTACATGCTCCCACTCCTGCGCAGCGAACAAGGTGCCGAGCAGCGTAAATGAGGCAACGAAAACCACCGGGTGCATAAGGACCGACCGTCGGTGCGCTGCGCCAGCCTGGACCCGATGATTCCGCAAGTCCTTTTGTATCGACACGAGCCTCCGTCCTTGTCATCACCGACAATACGAATCGTGGCATGAGATCGTCATGCCACCGTCAATTCCCGCGCTCAAAAAGTGACGCGATGCTTTGAAAGGAAGAGACGTGACTTCTGCAAGAGCCCAAGCCAAGTGCCATTCGTCACCCTCGAAACCCCCCATCCGATTCGAAGGCCTGTTAACGCTAGTTCGGCTGCGCGGGGAGCATCTGCATCGTGTGCGTTCCGTTTTCGGGGTTTACCAGGGCATAATCGGGAAACCTTATCCGATTCTTGCCTGTCCGGTAGACGAATTCAAGCACAATATGGTGCTGTTGATACCAGTTTTCCGCCTGGGAATCGAGGGCAGTCGTTTGCACCGGGCCCAAGCTGGAGGAAAGCTTGCGAATGTCATTTTCGAGAGGTTTCTTCGCATCCTCTCCACCTTGAAGGATGGCAACCCGGAAATGGAAATATGCCGCGCTGCTATCTCGAGGGCCCGCTTGGCCATCCCGCGAGCACTCCGAGGACCAGGGACAACTTCCAGGTGCCTGCATTCGCCGAATCGTTCAGCAGCGTGATCGCCTCATCCGACGATTTCGAAAGGCCCGGATTTCGGGCCAAAGCAGCCCCAGGGAGTACATTGCGGGAACATATCCGGCCGATGCAGACTCCCGCCACAAGGTCGCGGCTTTGCGAAGGTCGTGTACGTGATCGGGACGATCGAAAAAAAGCAAACCCAGATTATATTCCGACTGCGGGTTATGCTGCTCGGCACCCTTTACATACCAGTGCTCGGCTGCGGCCGCATCACGCGGAACGACTGCGCCAAGATAGTACACGTCGCCAAGATAGCAATCGGCGAGCCCACTCCCGTGCTTTGCAGCCTCGTGGAAGAGTTGGATGGCTAGTTGCTCCATTCTTCTTTACGCCGATTCCCCAGAAATACCAGGACTCCGAGATTCACATTGGCTGTAGCCAGTCCGCCGAAGCCGCGAGTTGATACCAATGTGCGGCACGCTCCGGGTCTTTTGGCACACCAAAGCCGGCGTCGTAAAAGTAGCCGATCTGCATTTGCGCATGAGGATCCCCTCGCTCGGCCGCTTTTTCGAACCAGTAGGCCGACTGCTTGAAATCCTGTTCCACCCCGCGGCCTGCGAAGTAGTCATTGGCGAGTTTGATCTCTTGTTCAATGGAACGTGGTTCCGCACCGACCTCATCGTCCGTATGTCCGGTTCGCCGTATGAACTGGCAAGTACGTTGGATGCGAGGGCGAGAAAGCCCAGGAACGCAAATGCCGGAATGGCAAATTGCTGGTGATCGCTGATTCGCATGCGCATCATGAGTTCACTCCTCGGTGCGATGGGAGGGATTTCCGCGCTTCCAAGCAAGGGGCAACGGATACAATGTAGACCTATGGACGTGAGGAAGGTTATTTGCTTTGAATGGGTTGCGACGCGTCTCGGTACCTGTGCCAGGTCATCCCAAACCTACCCGAGAGCCGTCCGTCACCCTTCAATCGCAATCCGTCACATAATGAAAATTCTTAGAAAGCAGGCGTGACTTCCCGCGCGCTCCTCTGGCTTTCTACCGTCCCCTGTGGGACCATAGCGCCTTCCGTTGCCGGACAAACGGGTGTGGCGCCCAATTGCCCGATCGGAATTCTCGCCGCACGGGAACTCAGCTCAAACCGCCTATAGCACTTTAGGAATTGGTGTAGTCCGAGACCACACACTCAAGTGGTTTTTTTCGCAAGAAAAAGCTGCCCTTCACGGCGCTCAAATAGTCTATGTGTATTCCGAAAGCGCCCTGGCCCCAATCCCAGTATGAGGATCGCGCGAGTTGTGGGCTACGGAACGTTGGAGAAGCCGATATCGAGCGGATGATGGCGAATCCAGCATCATTCCCCCGCCGCATCCCCTTTTCGCCGCAGAAAAAGTTTCGATTTTGAAAGGGCACCGCTTCAGAAGTCGGGCCCTTTCAAAACTGCCCTACGCTCGTTGGAGAATTATCCTAACTAATCGTTCAGTTTCAAACCGACACTCTTCGAGGGTACATGTTAGGTGCCCCACGTCACAGGATCGAGACCTGCGGCATCAGTTCTCTGAATTGCCGAGTTAGGCCGCCCACTCGCTTTGGGGCTTGATCCAATATCAACCGGGAAACCTGCGAAGTTGCCTGCCCTAAGGCGAGTCATCTCATCCGCACTTATTTTCCCCCACGTATCGTATTTGTACGTATTGAACATGAGCGTCCTGGGGGAGATGAGATTCAGCTGTGTCTGACTCTTGACCCAGGCCATCACCTTGATGTCGTCAAAGGTGGCGACGCATGTCTCCAACACATTTAGCGCCCAAATCAGGTGCTCTGTGCCCGGCTGGTAGTGGCCGCTCTTCGCGCTCAGGAGATCAATCTTTCCCATGCGCGCTCTCATTTCGCCGCCACACATGACGTTGGCCCCCGCAAGGAAGGAGGAGTGGTGAACCATACCCTTTATGTGGTTGCCCACATATAGCTTCCCCTTCTCGCTCATCACCCAGATTCCGAACCCCTTGCCGGAGAACACTGTCGACATCTCAGACGTGTCGAGCGGAACCTCAGCCCCACCCTTTGAAGCAATTGCCGTGCCGCCTTTGAAAGCCACCCTGTGCTTTTTTCGGCCGGCTTTGTCCAAGTATGCAACCCCTCTCATGAAGGCCTTGACCATCGACGGCTTGATGTTCTCCTGTTTCGCGGCATTTCTTACCAGCGGATTGTTTGCAATCATCATCACGCGATCCAGATCGCTCATCCCATCCAGCCACTGATAGAAATGAATACCGTCTTTATCCCCCGGATTCTTTTGCTCGTAAACCTTAAAGCAGTGCTCCAGAAGGTCACCCATGCGATGCTTCGGATCTTGAGACTTCGCGTTTGTATCCTCCCCCTAGTGCGAGCGGCGTCGGTTTGGCCATGCTGGCGATAAGCTGTTTCCACTCCGGAGAGCCATGCGCGGGCGCGTCTTCGAGCTCTTCGAGCCCCTCCTCCATGTCATCTTCATTGCTGTCGTCATCGTCAGTTCCAGGTTCGCTGTAGGGGTCGAGTACTTAACAAATTCCTCGGGGTCGGAATTCAAGTAGGCGGTCGCGTAGGTTGCCATATTGCTTGCTTTCCTTTCTCTTCAATTTGACCGGGGAGTGGTTTTTTGGAGTGATCGCTTTCGACTGCGTCAAGCGTATCCTTGCTTTACAGCGGGAGTTGGGACAGGTCACCAAGGCCGGGATTTCTATGATGCCATCCGGGATTCGTGTAGTGTACTCCGAACCAGCCGCTTCAATCTTCTTAAGAATTCATTGTTCAAACTTTTCTGCGATTCTTCAGACGGGGCCCGAAATGCGGCCCTTCGACTTCGTCCGATGCGGCAGACGAGACATGGGGCATCATTGTTCGTTGCCCATGATGACGGCGCGAAAAACCAACGAGGGAGCCCTCGACACGCTCAGTGCCGGCCCTGAGGTACTCGGGTTCTGAGATTTCCCACTCTTGCGACAGAAACAGAAAAGCGTGCGAGGATGGGGCACGAGTGAATTGGTCCTCCGCTAGTTCTTTCCCAGGCCGTCGGCCTTGTGGTAGTTGGGGTACGACGGGATCTTGAACTCGGGAATGGGGTTGGCCTTCAGTTCGTCGAGCACCATCTGCACGCCGGTTTCCAGCTGCTTGTCGTGGCCATCGGCGTAGTCTCGGGGCAAGAGTTCCACTCGACGTCGGGAGGGATGCCGTGGTTCTCGACTTCCCACTCGCCCTTGAGTCCATAGATGGCGTAGCGCGGGGCCATGACGTAGCCGTTGTCGAGCAGCGGAGGATAGCCGCCGATGCCGACCAGGCCGCCCCAGGTGCGGGTGCCGATGAGCTTGCCGATTTCGGCTTTGCTTGAAATACCACGGGCATGGCGTCGCCGCCGGAGCCGGAGTTCTGGTTGATGAGCATGACCTTGGGACCGAAGATGGCGCCGACCGGATCGTGGATCGGCTTGCCGTCACGCTCCTTGGCTCCGGAGAGCGGGAAACGCTTGAGCACATCGACAACATAGTCGGCGATGAGGCCGCCCTCGTTCCAGCGTTCGTCGAGGACCAGGGCCTGCTTGTCGAGCTGCGAGTAGAAGTAGCGGTTGAAGCTGGTATAGCCGGAGCCGCCGGTGTTGGGCATGTAGACGTAAGCTACTTTGCCGCCGGAAAGCTCGTCTACCTTGCGGCGGTTGGCTTCGACCCAGTCAAGGTTGCGGAGGCCGTCTTCGTCGTCGATGGGGATCACGGTGACGTCGCGGGCGTCTTTGCCGTCGGGATTGGGGCCGACATGGAGCACGGTCTGCTTGCCGGCGGTGTCCGTCGAAGAACTGGTAGAGGTTGTCGCTGGCATGGAGTTCGCGGCCATTGACGGCGAGCAGGTAGTCGCCTTCCTTGACGTAGACGCCGGGCAAAGTGAGCGGCGAGGCGAGACCCGGGGTCCAGTTCTGCCCGCCGAGGATTTTCGCGATGCGATAGCGGCCGTTTTCAATCTTGTAGTCAGCGCCGAGCAGGCCGGTTTTGGGGCCGTTGTCATGCGGGCGGGACCGCCGACGAACATGTGGCCAATGGTGATTTCGCCGAGCATCTCGATGTAGAGATAGGTGAATTCGGAGCGGGAGGCGAGGCTGTCGAGGTAGGGCTTGTATCTGGCTTCGATTTTAGGAATGCGAGAGGCCGTGAGTATTGGGGTCGTAGAGAAAATCGCGCTCGATGCGCCAGGTTTCGTGGTAGATCTGCCGCCACTCGGCGCGCGGATCGATCATGGTCTGCATGCTCGCCGATGTTCATGGGCTTGCCGGGGCTGCCGTCGCCGGGCTTCAGGTCGTCGGCGGGGCCGATGGTCCAGGTGTTTTTGCGGGCATAAAGCATCTTGGAGCCGTCGGCGGAGACGGTGAAGGAGTCCACGTCGTTGAGCACGGTTTCGGGCTGGCGCTTTTCCAGCGTGAACCGCCAGATGGCGTGAATGCCGCCCGCCTTCGCCCGAGGCACGGCCAAAGGGTGAACCTTCAAAAAGGTAGAACGACTCCCGCTTTGCCGTTGGCGATGCCGCCGTAGTTGCGCGGCGGGAATGGGCAGCGACAGGATGCGGTTGCCAATGTTGTCGAGGTCGACGGTGACTTTGACAGGCTTGTCCTTGTCGTCTTTCGGCGTCCTTGTCCTTATCTTTGTCTTGCCGACTTCGTCTCTTATCGCGTCGTCTTTTTTGTCCGTATCTTCTTTTGCCGCTGTCTTTCTTGTCGTCGTCTTGTCGTCTTTTTTCTCGTCCTTGATTTTCTCGTCGTCGCTCTCAGGCGGGATGGGCGAGGCGCCGTCTTTGGCCAGCACCACGACATAGGCGGCAGTGGTTTGAGCGCGATCAAGGGAGGACAGATCGATGCCGGCGTGCGAGGGGCCGTCGTCAGTGGACGCGAGGAAGTAAAGATACTTGCCGTTGGGGTCAAAAGCCGGGCTGGAGGCGTCACTCATGCCATCGGTGACCTGCGTGAATTTGTGCGTATCCATCGAGTAAAGGAAGATGGCGTGCAACTGGTTGTCGAGGTCGCGATGATAGGCGATCCACTTCGAGTCGGGCGACCAGACCGGCCAAAGTCGGCGCCGAAGCTGCCGTAGATGCCGTTGTCGACGAGCACGGGCTTGGCCGGAGGGCACGTCGACGAACCAAAGGTGCTGGTGCTTGTCGGCGTAGGCGATGTGCTTGGAGTCTGGCGACCAGGTGGGGTGGTAGAAGTAACTGGGATCTGGGCCAAGGTCGATGACCACGGGCGGCTTGAAACCGGTTTGATCGTGAAGGAAGAGCTGGTATTCGCCGGAAGCGTCGGAGAAGTAGGCGATGGTCTTGCCGTCGGGGCTCCAGGACGGATTGCGCTCGGCCGCGCCGGAGGTGTTGGTCAGGTTGCGGGTATCGCCCTTCTCGGCAGGGACGGTGAAGATTTCGCCATGGGCCTCAAAGACGGCGCGAGCGCCGGCGGGCGAGAGGTTGCATTCCTGATTTCATCGGGCCGAACGGTGGCCAGATGCGGCTCGAGGTTGGGCAGTTCGCCGTGAATCTGGATGGTAAGGGCTTTGTCGGCGTTGTCGCGGTGTCGATAGAGATGAAGGGAGCCGAATTGCTCATAGACCAGGCCGCCGGGACCGGCCTGAAAGGATTTGAGGTCGTAGCTCTGTTGGGCGCCACGGGGCTGACTTCCCTGGTGCCGGTGTCGTAGCGGAACAGCGAAACGGGGCCGCTGCGATCGGATAGGAAGTAGACGGAATTGCCAGCCCATACGGGATCGGAGTCGTTGGAATTGTCGCGCGGAACCTTGACCAGGTCGAGAGTCTTGAGGTTCACGATCCAGATCGGGGTGGTTTGTCCGCCGACGTAGCGTTTCCAGGCCGGCTCCCACTTGGTGATGGGCTCATAAGCCAGCGATTGGCCGTCGGGCGAGTAGGAAGCCTGGGCGCCCGCGGGCAAAGGCAGCGACTCAGGCATACCGGAGCCGTCAGCATGGACGAGGTAGAGCTTGAGGAAGTGTCGATAGCTGAGCGCGCCGCTGCGATGAGGACGTTTTTGCCGTCCGGCGACCAGCCAACCACCGTACTTCCGGCTGGATGCCATGTGACGCGCCGCGGGACACCACCTTCCGCGGGGGCGATGTAGACGTCGGTATTGCCGATGAGGTGGGCGGAGTAGGCGATCTGGGAGCCGTCCGGAGAAAAAAATGGACCGGCCGTGACGTGCCCATCGGAGGTGAGTCGCTCGGCGTCGCCACCCTGCCGGCTGACGGTCCAGATATCGCCAGCGTAGAGGAAGGCGATCCTATCCTGCGAGAGCGAAGGGTTGCGCAACAGGAGTGGATGATCGGCTGGGGTTTGGGCGGATACGAAGACAGGGGAGAGAATGGTAAGGCAAAGCGCCAAGCGCGCAAACCGGGAGTGGACGCGGATCATCGGGCCTCCAAAAAAACAAATGGGATAGGTTGAATCGGCATTGTGCAGCCGGCGGTGCGTGAAAAGTCTGCAACCGTATGGTACGCCGGTCTGGTAGCGGCGGTTCTCGAAAATTGCGCCGTCATTGGGGATGGCCCAGTCGAGATGGCGCGAGCGCGAGTGATTGGCTTGGATTTGAGCGGAGAGGTGAAGGCCCTTTACCTGGACTAATTCCTGGGATGCAACAGAAATGGTGCGGTCCCGGTCAAATGAACCGTGCTCGGAACCGGCGGCGAGGTGTTCGCGTATCCTGACAATGGGCGGGTTTGCGCCGATGGCGACGGAAAGCGAAATGGGTCCGCTTTGAGGCTTCATCCGTCAGACATGAGTAGTCGCCCATGAAAACCGCATCGGCATGTAATTCCTGAGAGGGCGAGAACCAATTTCGTTCCTGGCGTAGGTTGCGTTTCGAGGAAAAGCGAATCTATGAAGCTGATTGAGGCCTTCAAACTCGCGCTGCAATCTCTGTGGGGCAACAAGCTGCGCTCCATCCTGACGCTGATCGGGGTGGTGATGGGCGTGGCCTCGGTGATCATGGTCATCACCCTGGTGAACGGCGCCAACAAGTATGTCAGCACCAAGCTTTCGGGCTACGGCGCCGACGTATTCACGGTTACGCGCATGTCCAGCGTGATCTTCTCTGCCGAGGAGTATTTCCGGTACCAGAAGCGCAAGATCGTCCGCATCGAAGACTACCAGGCGGTGAGCGACGTGTACCGACTGCAGCGAGGTGGGCGCGCTGCTGAGCAAGTCGACCAACGTGGTCGCCAACGGCCACTCCAGCAACAACACCGAGGTTCGCGGCTACACCTGGACGATGCTGTGGCTGAACAATATCGATATCGCACTGGGCCGGGGATTTACGCCTGCCGACGAAGACAACGCCACCAAGAATGTGATCGTGGGCTACGACATCGTGGACAACCTGCTGGGCGACGGCGACCCGATCGGCAAGGAAATCCGCGTCGACGGCATTCCGTACACCATCATCGGCGTGGGCGACCGCCAGGGCAAGACGCTGGGCCAGTCGCAGGACAACTGGGTGGCCGATTCCCATCACGACCTACCAGCAGATCTATGGCTACAACGATTCGGTCGACATCTACGCCCGTGCCAACGGCAACGCTGAAGTGATGGAACGCGCCAAGGATGAGGTGCGCGTGCTGATGCGCACGCGCCGCCACGATGCGCCGGGCACGCCCGACGATTTTGAGCTCGAAACCAACGACACATTCCTCGACATCTGGAAGCAGATCAGCTCGCTGTTCGCCTGGGTGGTGCTGGGCATGGCCTCGATTTCGCTGGTGGTGGGCGGCATGGTCATCATGAACATCATGCTGGTGAGCGTCACAGAGCGAACCCGCGAGATCGGCGTGCGCAAGGCACTCGGCGCCAAGCAGCGCGACGTGCTGCTGCAGTTCCTGATCGAGAGCGCCACCATGGCGTTGATCGGCGGGGCCATCGGCGTGATGGGCGGCGTGCTGGTCGGCAAAATCATCACGTTGTCGTCGGCTTCCCGACGGCCGTGCCGCTATGGGCCGTCTTCCTCGGGCTGTTCCTGGCCGCGGCGCAGTCGGCATCTTCTTCGGCGTCTATCCGGCCAGCAAGGCGGCCAAGCTGGACCCGGTGGTGGCGCTCAGGGCGGAAATGTAGGGAAAGCAGGGAACAGTAGAAGAGAAATAGTGAAAAATGAAACAGAGAAGCAGTTCGACTTGCTCACAGTTGCTGTTAGTCTCGCGAAGGCCAATTCAAATTGACTGTTGTGAGCTGAGCTCGCAGTGAGAATCTGGTCGAGGTTCTGTGATGGATGCAACCCCTCGTGGTATTTGGTTCCTGGACACTGTTCTCTAGCTTTTTGCTTCTCTGTTTCGCTGTTTCAGACAGCTATTACGGAGCAATCATGGCGCAGGGACAAACCCGGGAATCGGTGAAGATGGCGCTCGACACGCTGCGGACGAACAAGCTGCGTCGGGCTTGACCGTCCTCGGCATCGTCATCGGCGTGACCACCGTCATCACGATCTCCTCGGTCATCAACGGACTGAATAATCGTGTCTCCGACTGGGTAGCTCGCTGGGCACCAATGTCATCTGGGTCTTTCATATGCCGGTGATCGGCGTGCGCCCACCACGGAGATGCTGGCCCGCAAGAAACTCACGCTCGACGACGTGAACGCGCTGCGCACGCTGCCCCATGTGGTGGCCGCCGACGGCGGATACCAGCATGTAGCGCAGTTTCCGGTTGGCCAGGTGAGCGTGAAGTACGGGGCCAAGAAAGCGGCCGGCACGATTCTGCAGGGCTCCACCGCGCAGTGCGCGCAGGTACCGGACATGCACCTTCTGCAGGGGCGGATGTACACCGACGATGAAGACAAACGCGCTGCGCACGTTTGCGTGCTTGGCCACGAACGTGGGAAAGCTTTCGGGATCAGCCTGCCGTCGGCAAAGAAGTCGAGGTAGAGACCGGCGACTCTACACGGTGATTGGTGTGCTCGAAAAGCGCAAGCAGCCATTTGGCGGCGGCAAGAACCCGAACGACAACATGGCTATCTTCCCCTTGGGCACGTTCCATAACCTGCACCCCGAAGATCAAGCAGACATGTGGGTCAGCGTGAAATACGATGACCCCAAAAAACAAAGCGCTGGTGCAGGAGGAGATTCGCGAACTGCTGCGCGTCCGGCGCAAGGTCGCGTGGAAGCGGCCGATGACTTCGAGATTTCGGGCCGGACTCGCTCCGAACTGTGGGGACAGCTTACCGGCGGCCTGGTGCTGTTCATGATTGCTCTCGAGCGTGGGCCTGATGGTGGGGGGCGTGGGAGTGATGAACATCATGCTGGTCTCGGTGACGGAGCGCACCCGCGAGATCGGCGTGCGCAAAGCCATCGGAGCGACCAAGCGGCCATTCTCACGCAGTTCACCACGGAGGCGGTGACGCTGTGCGCTGTGGGCGGCATCATTGGCATTCTGTGGGCGCCGTGCTCACTGGATCGTGTATTTCTTGCCGATCGGCCTGCCGGCCAGCTGTCTACGGGATGGGTTCTGACGGCTTCTGGAGTCTCCTGCGTCATCGGCCTGGTATTTGGGATTTATCCGGCCTGGAAGGCGGCCAATCTTGACCCCATCGAGCGCTGCGGTACGAGTAGGGATCAGGGGTCAGGGGCCAGGGGCCAGGGGTCAGGGAATTCGACAACGCTACTTTGCGTTAGGCGCCGCTTTGTAACCGTGCCCGCGATCAGCTTTACGAAATCGCGGTGATCCGGTTGGTTATTCTCTTTTTCCTAGTCCCTGGTCCCAGTTCCCGGCCTTTGTAGTGTTGGCGGCATCACAGACGAGAGCGGCTGGAAACTGGAAGCTAAGAGAACCAGAGGCTAGCCCCTATGGCAAGAGGGCAGACCCGCGAATCGGTCAAGTGGCGCTCGATACGCTCAAGACAAACAAGCTTGGCTCGGGATTGACCTCCTGGGTATCGTAGGCGTGGCGCTTATGGCTGGTGTCATCGTAGTCGCTATGGTCTTGTTCCAAAACACGGATCTCGGGAGAAATCAACACCTGAAGCTCCGTTGGGGTAAGCTTGGTGAGATCGATTTCGCCGAGGACGGTCGTTTTGAAGCGGCGCCGGGTACGGAGCACGGGAAAGTTTAACCATGAAGCTGATCGAGGCAATCAGGCTCGCGTTGCAGTCGCTTTGGGCCAACAAGATGCGCAGCATCCTCACGTTGCTGGGCGTGATGATCGGAGTAGCCTCCGTAATTATGGTCGTGACGCTGACCAACGGTGCCAAAGCATTTGTGACGACCAAGATCAACACATACGGGGCGGGCGTGGTTACGGTCAGCAAGATGCCGGACACATTCATCACGCTCGAGGAATATCTGGCTTTCCAAAAGCGAAAAGACGTCACATTCGACGACTACAGGGCAATCCTTTCCGAATGCAAATCCTGCGCATCGGTCGGGGCGCGCCGCAGCTCCACGGGAAGTGTTGTGTACGGGAAAAACTCCACCACCGACACGAACATCCGAGGCTGGACCTGGACCATGCCGGCACTCTCGAATCTCAACATTGCGCTGGGACGCGGGTTTACCGAAGTGGAGGACACACACAGTGCGCACGTCGCCATTGTGGGCACCGATGTTGTGGATAATTTGCTGGGAGTGGGCGATCCGCTGGGCAAGGAGATCCGCGTGGATGGCGCTCCTTACACAGTGATTGGTGTGGGAGAAGCCCAAGGCAAGATGCTGGGCATGAGCATGGATAATTGGGTTGCGGTTCCGCTCACGGCTTTTCTTCAGTCGCACGGCTCCAATGTCAGCATGGATATCTTTGTCGATGCGGGCGGAGGCGGAGAGGTGACCGATGTGGTATCCGATGAACTGCGGACGATTATGCGCGCTCGTCGCCACCTGGCGCCCGATGCGCCGGATTCCTTCACAGTTGACACGAGCGCAACCTTCCAAAACCTGCTCGGAAAGATTCTGAACAGCTTCGGAGCCGTAGTGGCAGCCATTGCCAGCATTTCGCTGGTAGTGGGCGGCATTGTGATTATGAACATCATGCTGGTGTCGGTTACGGAGCGCACCCGTGAGATCGGCGTGCGCAAGGCGCTGGGCGCGCGTCGCAAAGATATCCTGATGCAATTCCTGATCGAGTCTGCCGTGATGTCGATGGTGGGCGGTTTGATCGGCGTCGTCGCCGGTATATGCGTGGCAAAAGGCATTACTCTCATCATCGCCTTCCCCTCGTCGGTGCAGGTGTGGTCGATTTTGGTCAGCCTATTTGTGGCAACGGCCGTTGGTTTGTTCTTCGGGGTCTACCCTGCGCACAAGGCAGCGCAACTTGATCCGATTGCCGCGCTCAGAGCGGAGCTATAGACCATGCGTTTCGCCGACTCAAAAGAATCTGTGAAGCTGGCGCTGGAAACTCTGCGCAAGAACAAGCTGCGCTCGATCCTTACGATTCTGGGCATTTCGATCGGCATTTCAACCGTGATCCTGATTTCGTCGGCCATCAACGGGTTGAATACGAACATCGATCAGTTTGTTCGATCCCTGGGCACCAACGATCTATGGATTTTTCGCTTTGAACCGTTCGGCAAGCGGCCAACAACGGAGGAGCTCAACCGGAAACAGCTTACGTATGAGGACGGCATTGCGATGCGCAGCCTGCCGTATGTGGTTGCTGTCGATCCGGGCCTCACCTACCAGAACTTTCAACTGGGCATTGGCAATGTGTCGCTCAAGCATGGTACTCGCAAGATTCAAAACACAATTCTGTACGGCGATACATCCGCCGTGAAAGAGACCAATGACATCGAGCTGCTGGAAGGCCGAATGTATACGGAGCCCGAGGAGGAGCGCAGCGCCAGTGTCGTCGTACTGGGACATGACGCCGCGGAAGATCTCTTCCCCGATGAGTCTCCTCTTGGAAAAGACGTCGAATGCGATGGAGACATCTTCACGGTAATCGGTGTACTCGACAAACAGCCGCAGCCCTTTGGAAGCGGGCGCAACACCCAGGATAATTCTGCTTACTTTCCGCTCGGAACCTTCCTCAAGATCCATCCGGAGCTGAAGGATTTCTGGATCACGTTGAAATTCGACGATCCCTCGCACAAGGCAGCCGTGATCGAAGAGGTTCGCGAACTTCTCCGCGTTCGCAGGCGGGTTCGCAACGAGCAGGACGATAACTTCGCGATCTTTGGGCCTGATACGTTGACGCGGCTCTGGAATTCGCTCACCGGTGGGCTTTTTCTGTTTATGGTCGCCGTCTCCTCTGTTGGTTTGATGGTGGGCGGAGTGGGCGTGATGAACATCATGCTGGTTTCGGTTACGGAGCGCACCCGGGAGATTGGGATTCGCAAGGCCATTGGCGCGACGAGGAAGAATATCCTTCTGCAATTCACGCTGGAAGCGGTGACCCTCTGCGCTATCGGGGGGCTACTGGGCATTTTCGCCGGATCCGTGTTTACGCTGATTCTGCATTACGCGGTGTCGTTCCTTCATGCTGCGCTTTCGTTCACCTGGGTTGCGATTGCCTTTGGCGTCTCGTGCGCAATCGGACTGCTGTTTGGTATTTACCCGGCGTGGAAAGCGGCCTCGATGGATCCGATCGAGGCGCTGCGGTACGAGTAAAGCAGAGATCAGGGATCAGTGGTCAGGGATCTGAAGACCCGAACTCAAAACCGCCAACTGCTCACGGTGTGGACAAGCATTTGATTCGCTCAGATTAATCTTTCGACAAATTCCCCGACCTGGGCAGAGTTTTTTCTGAAATTCAGGTTTGAAATCGCGGGTTTGTCGCCTTGCCATGACACGACTGATCACAGTTCCTGATTTCTGACCCCTGTCCCCTGTTCCCTGATCCGCTACACTAGCGGCTGTGATGCCGCACGCTTTGGCCCTGGCCGTGGAAGTGGCGACCACGGCGCTGGCCGTGGCGGGGATGGTCTACTTTGTGGCCGCGATGATTGCGGCGCGCGGGTTCGTGGCATCTCGTCGGGCCCGGCTGGCGGCCTTTTCTCCAGGCGTGAGCATTCTTAAATCGCTCAAAGGCCTTGATCCCGGCATGATGGACGCTTTCGCAGCCATTGCCGGCAAGACCTACGGGGGCGAGTACGAACTGCTTTTCGGCGTCTCGTCCCTTGCCGATCGTGCTGCAACTGCGGTGTAACAGTTGCAGGCCGAGTTTCCCGATCGGGTGATCCGACTGTTCGAGTGCCCGCTCCGGCTGGGGACCAATGGCAAGATCAGCACGTTCTGATGCAGGTTGCGTCCCATGCGCGGCTACGACTTCCTACTGATCAATGATTCGGACATTACAGTGTGGCCGCGGTACCTGGAGCGGGTGATGGCTCATTCACCCAGGATCCAGGCGCGCACCGCAGAACCCGCAACCGGTGGGACTGGTGACGGCGCTCTATCGCGGCCGCGCCAACGAACGGTGCGTCGCAACTGGAGGCGCTGGGGATCGCGACCGATTTTCAGCCGAGGTGCTGCTGTCGTGGATGTTGAAGGCGGGTTGCGTTACGGCCTCGGTTCGACGCTGGCAGTGCGTCGCGAGGCGCTGGACAGGATCGGCGGCCTCGACTCGCTCGTGGACTACCTGGCCGATGATTACGAATCGGGCGCACGCGTCTCACGGCGCGGGTTACCGCGGTGGCCTTAAGCGGCGAAGACGGTGGAGACAGCGTCCCCGCCTAGGCGTGGAAGAGGGTTCTTCGACCATCAGCTGCGCTGGGTACAGGACGGTGCGTGACGCGCGGCCGGGCGGCTATGCCGGGCTCATCTTCACCTATGGGCTGGGCGTGGGCGCTGCTGAATGTGCTGGCGAGCGGGCTGAGCCCGGCGAGCCTGTGGCTGCTGGGCCTCAGTTTTTTTCTGCGCTTACGCTGGCAATGACGGTGGGCGCCGAGGTGCTGGGCGATCACCATGTACTGCCGGTCTGTGGCTGCTGCCGTTGCGCGATGTCGTGGCAATGGGAATTTGGGTGGCGGGGCTCGCCGGCAACACGATCGTGTGGCGCGGGGAACGTTTCACTCTCAAAGATGGCAAACTCTTCAAAGAGGACGGCCGATCGTTGAATTCCTGATTGCCGACGGCTCAATTCATCACGCTCGCGCGTCGATTCGTCACAAAACCGCCCGAGCCCTAGCGATGCGCAGAACAATCCAAAGCAGATTCACGCGGCGGTGCTATCGGGAATCGATGCCGTTCTGGTAGATTGCGTTCACGCGGCTCAGGGCCGCTGGAGGAGAAAGTTGATGGCTACACGCACCCGATTTACGGGACCTTTTCTGGGCTGCTGTCTACTGGCAGCGACATCCACGTTCGCGTTTTGCCAAGCCGCAGCGCCCGCTAAGCCTGCCGTCGGCACGCCGATTCCCCCGGCACAAGTGTATGGAAAACTGCTGAGCCTTGTGGAGCAGGAGTTTGTCTCTGCCGCCGAAGCGATGCCGGACGACAAGTTCGATTTTGCCCCGACGGAAGGCGAGTTCAAAGGGGTGCGTTCATTCGGCTCGCAGGTGAAGCACGTGGCCGAATCAAACTACTACTTCTTCGGCGGAGGCAAAGTCTCCGAAACCGATCTGAAGGCCAAGCAGGATGCGATTGAAAAGCTGACCACCAAGGCGGACATCCTCAATGCGCTGAAGGACTCATTGACGCAGGCTCATGCCTATTGCGATGCCACTACTCCGGAGAACGCTTTTGTGATGACGGCCAATGGTACCCGCGGCGGCATGGCGACCTTTGGCATTGCCCACATGATGGATCACTACGGGCAGATGGTTGTATATCTGCGGATGAACGGGATTGTTCCTCCTGCCAGCCGGCCAAACAAATAAGACTATCCAGGAAATGGCGGGCTTTGCTATAAGCCCGCCTCAAATCACTACTGAACACGCATGGCGGCTACGGGGTCCACACGCATGGCCCGAAGCGCGGGCAGGTAGCATGCCAGAACGGCGATAACGGCCAACAAAGCAGTCACGCAGACAACCGTCAGAGGATCGTTGACGCTGACGCCGTAAAGCAGCCCGCCGAGGAATCGGGTGAGCACAAAGGCGAAGGCAAGGCCGAGACCGAGTCCAAAGGCGGTGAGGCGAAGACCCTGAATGAGGACCAGGCGCAGAACGTCGGACCGCGAGGCACCCAGGGCGACACGGATGCCGATTTCATGGGTGCGCAACTGCGTGCGGTAAGCCACCACTCCATAGATGCCCGAGGCCGCGAGCACCAGGGCAAGTAGCGCGAAGGCCGAGGCGAAGGTGGTTTCAATCACCTCGAACGTGCTCCCCATCCGGATGGTTTGCGCAAGAGTGAGCACATCGAAGACGGGTAGTTTTGAGTTGAGCTGGTGGATGGTCTGTTCCACAGGCGAAGCCAACAGTTCAGGGTCGCCAGCGGTGCGCACATGGACGATTGTCTGCGGACCGCCGAACTGGAATAAGGACAGATAGACCAGCGGCTCAGGCGGCTCATTCATCTGTTGGTGCTTGCTGTTCTTTGCCACACCGACGACGGTAAACAACTCGCCATACATCTTGAACCGTTTGCCCACGGGATCTTGTGCCGGCCAGAAATGATGGGCCATCGTCTGGTCCACGATCGCCACACGCGGAGATTTTTCCCCATCGTCAGCCGTAAAAGCGCGACCCTCGAGCAGCGGAATTCGCATCGTGTCAAAGTATCCGGCGGTTACCGATGCCCGCCGCACTTCCACCGACTCATGAGGTTTGGGCACATAACCCTCCGGGAAGGCATCACCGGATCCGCGGGTGAAGGTAAGGGGAACCCAGTCAGACAAGGCGACAGAAGTTGCGCCTGGAATGACTTCCAACCTGGCCAGCAGCTTGCGCTTGAAGAGGTTGGCGTCGTCCCACGAGTATCCCGTGGCCTGCGGCTCGACGGTGGTTAGGAACACATGAGTCCGGTCAAAGCCCGGATCGGCCTCGCTGGCGTTCCGGAACGTGCGCAGGAACAGCCCCGCGGTAACCAGCAGCGCGAGGGAGAGAGCGATCTGGGCGACGACAAGGCCGCTGAGCAGATTGCGGTTATGCGCACCGCCCGAAACGCTGGCCGCTTCGTCCTTGAGCACTTCGGCCGGAGATACGTGTGACGATCTCCAGGCGGGTAGCGCCCCGCAAATCACGCTGGCGACAACGACCATCAGCAGAATCGCCAGGATGACATTGTTGTCAACGACACCGTTCAGTTCGATGGGGTTGGCATTGGGCGGTATGAAGCGGGCAAACATCTTTGCCGTCCATGACGTTAGAACGAAGGCTACCGCGCCTCCGCCAAGCGCAACCAAAAGGCCTTCCAGAATCATCTGCCGCATAAACTGGATGCGGTTTGCGCCCAGCGACTGGCGAATGGCAATCTCGCGCCGCCGTGCAACGAATCGCACCAGGGCCAGTGTGGCGACGTTGGCGCAGGTCAGCAGCAGTACCACGCTGGCAATCGCAAGCAGAATCGGCAGCGAAGCCGCGAGGTACGCATTGGCGCCAAAAGGCGCACGCCACAGGGGATCGAGTGTGATTGTGTTCACGCCCAGGTGGTCATTGGGATACGCAGCCACCAGTCGCCGCATCCGCCCTTCCAGATCCTGCGTAGCGCTTGCGCGGCTCACGCCGGGACGCAGACGGCCCATCACGTTCAGCCACGCATTGTCGCGCTGCCGCATCCGCGACGAATTTCCCATGGGGTCCAGCGTCAGCCACGCCTCCTCGCGAATCCCCGGCATGCAGCCGATAAACCCCTTCGGCGCCACGCCGACCACCGTCACCGGGTGCTGTGCCATCTCAATGGACTTGCCCACAATCTCCGGGTCCGCATTGAAACGCGTCTGCCAGAGCGAATAGCTCAGAATCGCGTACGGGATGCTGCTCTGCGTCGCTTCTTCATCCCGCCGCAAGAAGCGGCCCATGAACGGCTGGACGCCCAGCACGTCAAAGTAATTCGCCGACACGTTGGACACGTAGATGCGCTCGGGAATCGCGTTTCCTCCCGTGAGTGCCAGCCAGTCGTGGTGATAGGCCAGCATGCCGGTAAGGCTGCTGTTTGTGTCCCGCAGATCCCTGTAGTCGGGATAGGAAAGCGGCGGCGAGGGCGAAGTGCTCCAGGTACCGCGCATGATGGTGACGAGTTCGCCGGTGTTGCGCGCGTCCGGAACCGGGTGGAGCATGGTCCCGTCGATCCAACTGAAAACGGTGCTGTTGGCGCAGATTCCGAGCGCCAGCATGATTACGGCAGTGATTGCGAAACCGGGACTCTTGCGAAGCTGCCGCAACGCGTAGCGGACATCCTGAAGCAGTCCAGCCATACGGTCGCCTCCCAGATTTTCTTTCGTGTGAAAGAGTAGTTGCCTTCAATACTGCACTTGGCGCGCCAAAGAGAGAGCGAGAGTCAAGTCACTCAAGCGATGCAAGTTCAGCGCCATCAAGTGAATGGACGATTGTGCCGGCGGTGTTCACGGTCGCACAGAATGTTCGGATTCGCACACCGCGGCACATCGGGTGCGCCGTGGGCGGAGGTGCGGAGAAATAAGAACACCAAGGCCACGCCAAATACACGGAACCGTTTAGCAAAAGCGAGCGTATGATGCTCTGTGGTCATCCGCGCGGGTGCGAGCCTGCGTGTTGCATGGCAGAAAGAGCCGTGGGATGCAAGACCCCACTGAATCTGGCCCGGTGCGGGAAACAGTCGGCGTCGTCGGTCCCGCAGGCTCGTCGTCTTGTCCTTCCCATTCCGAGCACGTCTACGACTTGAGGCTGAAAGAGGGCTGCTCTGATCGCTTCTTCAAGGATGTTGCGGGCTTTTGCGTCGGCCTGATGGCGGAAGTCGAGCGGAGAGCTTCGTCCGCACTCGATACGTACAGGCGTCATGTGCAGTTGAATCTTTGCGAGGCTCCGCGCGGCCGCGGCGAGTATGCGCTGGACCTGTTGACGCTGGGGATGGCGCTGAACATCTACGCGTGGAGGGCGGAGAGAGCTCCGCGGTGGGCCGTTGCGGTGGCGCGGGAACTTGGGCGGCTCCGGCATCAGGCGCCATGGATGAAGCCATTGGTGGATCAGGCTCGCGGAGTACTCTTCAAGGCATTCCTGAGCGGGACTTCCGCGGCGGGAAGCGGGGATGAAGCGAAGGGGACAGGCTTTGACCTGCTACGCCGGCTGCCGGCACTCATCGCGTGGATGCGCGCGACGGGCGAACTGGAGCAGGAGGCGCTGCGGGTCGATCACTGGAGGAGCTACCTGGGAACGCTCCAAGTGAGCGATGCTGCCCGCTGGATTGACGTGGCTGGCGATCTCTTCTCTGGCTTCGAGCGCGAGGCCGCCGAAGCATTGGGGAGTTATACCCAGGGCGTGAATGGGTTCCTGGCTAACGAATATGCGCAGCGCGGTTGCCGCGAAGACGAACTCTTTTGCGGCAAGACGCCCGTGGAATATCACCTGAACATGGTGGCTGTCGAAGTGATGAACCAGGGTTTGCGCAAGGCATTCGAGCGAACGGCGCGCAAGGTGGTGCTGGTGCCCGCGTGCATGCGAGGCGAGCGCGCCGACACATGCAAGGCGAAGGTGCGCGGCGTCGACATGACCTGCGCGGCCTGCGACCCGGAGTGCTCGGTGAATTACATTACCCGCCGGATGCGCAAAATTGGCGCGACGGTTTACCTGGTGCCGCATACCAGCGGTTTCAGCCGCTGGCTGGATCGCTGGGAGCAGGAACCGGGGGTGGGCGTCACCGCGGTGGCCTGCCTGCTGAACATCATGCCGGGCGGGTTGGAGATGCGGGAGCGAAGGATCGCTGCGCAATGCGTGCCGCTCGATTATCCGGGCTGCAAGAAGCACTGGGACCCCGAAGGGGTGTCCACCGCCGTGAATGAGGATCGGCTGGTGCAGATCATGGCAACGCCACTGTTCACCTGACGCGGATGGCACTGGGCGCGGCGGGAATGCTATGGTGAGGCCACATGCCGTTCCTGACTACAACGGAGGCAGGCGTTCCCATTCAGGGACCCACCGCCACACTGATTTACGACGACTGGTATCCGGCGCTGCGGACCGATACTCTGCGCAAGAACAAGCTGGCCAAAGCGATGCTGCTTGGTATTCCGCTGGTGCTGGGTCGTCGCAATGATGGGCGCGTGTTTGCGATGCGCGACAACTGCCCGCACCGCGGGATTCCGCTGAGCGAGGGCTGGTTTGACGGGCAGCGCGTGACCTGCCGTTACCACGGTTGGGAGTTTGAGCCGTGCAGCGGTCGTTGCGAACTGATTCCATCGCTGACCGGCAAGGATCACCTGGATGCGACGCGGATTTTTGCGACGGCGTTCCCCTGCGAGGAGCGGGACGGGCATGCGTGGGTGTATGTTCCCGGGCTCGGCGCTGGAAAACGCTCGCCGGGCGCGAAGCCCGCGGTCCCGGAGCTCAAGAAGTTCGGGCCGCGGTATCACACGGCGTTCCTGACCGCCGATCTGCCATGCAATGTGGACCACGGCATTATCGGGTTGATGGACCCGGCGCACGGGCCGTTTGTGCACCAGGCGTGGTGGTGGCGTTCGCGGGCGAGTATCCGCGAAAAGACGAAGCGATTCGAACCGATTCCCGAAGGCTTTCGCATGAGCGCGCATGCGCCCAGCAGGAACTCTGCTCCGTATAAGCTGCTGGGCGTGTATGGGCAGCCGATCGAGACGACGATCGACTTCGTGCTGCCGAATCGGCGGACTGAAGTGATTCGCTGCGGCGACAAGTGGTTTTCGAGCCTGACGACGGTGACGCCGGTGACCGCGTCGACGTGCCGCATCGATGTGGTGGCAGCGTGGAACGTGTTTTACTACGTGCCGCTGGTGACGCCGATTGCGAAGTTCTTCGGCGCGCGGTTTGTGCGCCAGGACCAGGTGACGATGATTCAGCAGGCGGAGGGGCTGAGGTACAACCCCAGTCTGATGCTGATCGACGACGCGGACAAGCCGGCCAAGTGGTACTTCGCGCTGAAGCAGGCGCGGCTGGATGCGGCCACAAATTCCCAGGTCTCAGATGCGGGACCTCCACCCCAGCGGCAAAGACCAGTCGCTGGGGACCCCGGACCTGGGGCACCCACCGGAACAAAGGCGCCCAAGCATCCGATGGATGGGCCGGTCGAGCTGCACTGGCGGAGCTGAGTCGTTTGACCGAATAAACCCCCACCCACCCGGATTCTGTGAACAAGTTACTTATTTTCATTGGGTTGGCTAGTTGCCTGCGAAATCCTTCATCCAGCCGGTGGCGGCGGCCAGGAAGTTGGCCGTGCGACTCTACTGGACGATGCGGCAGAACGTGGGTTATCCAGAGATCGCCCATATCGAGAGCAGTTTGCGGGTGCCCCTGAGAGGCGATTGCCATCTCGCGATCTTGAATGAGCGCTCTCGCATCAAGCACCAGGCTGGATGTCCGCATAGCAGCATCATGGCCTGTGGTTAATGGCCGTATCGATCTTCAGCTTCAGCCGAATGCAATCCCGTTTTGTCGAGACTCATCTTGGCGGTTTTTTGTGTACCGGCAGGATCAACCTGCCAGGACCGCATCTGCAATCCGTGCAGCTTCCACTGCGGGGCGCGCCGCATGCACCCGCACCACCGACGCGCCGTGCAAAATCGCCGCCACCATCGACGCGATACTGGCTGTCTCCCGCGCATTTGCCGGCGCGCTTTGTCCGCCATTGAGCGGCGCCAGCGTGTGTCCCAGGAACGATTTGCGTGAGACGCCTGCCAGCAGTGGCCGGCCAAGGGCGAGTAGTTCCGCCTGCCGCGCGAGCAGGGCGTAATTCTCGCCGAATCGCTTGCCGAAACCGTATCCGGGGTCCAGCACAATTGCTTCGAGCGCAATCCCGGCCCGGGTCGCGGATTCGAGAATTGCGCCAAGCCCAGCCCGCACCGCCGCGACCAACTCGTCGGCTTGAAGCTGCGGCTGGGTGCGCCACTTGTCGGGCCGTCCCCGCGTGTGCATCAGCACTACTCCACATCCGGCGCTGGCGCAAACGCCCGCCATCTCTCCATCCCACTGCAGGCCGCTGACGTCGTTGATGATTTCCGCTCCCGCAGCGAGGGCCGCCCGCGCGGTTGACGCCTTATAGGTATCCACGGAGATTACGGCGCGGGGCCGGACCGCCAAAATTCCTTCCAAAACAGGCAACAGCCGCGCCTGCTCCTCTTCGGCGCTGACAGCCGGGCCTGGCTCCCCCTCCTCCGCACTTCCGGACCGCGATCCCGGACGCGTACTTTCCGCGCCCAGGTCAAGCAGATCGGCCCCCTCGTCCAACAGCAGCAGACCCTGCGCAACGGCCGCATCGGGATCGAGGAAAGCGCCACCGTCGCTGAACGAGTCCGGCGTAATGTTGACGACTCCCATCACCAGCGTCCGCCGGCCGAGTTCCAATCCGCGGGTGCGCAGGCGCCAGGTGCAAACTGGGCGAGCTATTTCCGGCATTGGAGGCGTACCTGTTGTCGCATGGTTTGCAATCGAAGTCAGCTTTGATTCTATGCCGCAGCCCGGCTCCGAAAGCTTCTAGGGCGGGATTCTCGCCTGCTACACTCCGGCCATGGCGATGAATCGGCAGGTTGTCGGGCTGGCGCTCTCAAGCCTTCTTCTTTGTTCACACGGGACCAGGGCGCAGACCCGACCCGCTTCACGCGCTGCCGCTCACCCCGCGCCGCGCACGACAGGATCACTCGCCGACCGCATCAACGCCATCCTGGCCGACCCGGCCCTGAGCCACGCGGTATTTGGCATCAGCGTCATCGGCCTCGACGGTCACCCGCTTTATAACCTTAACGAGGGCCGCCTGTTTACGCCGGCTTCAAATGCTAAACTTGCCACCACCGCCGCCGCCTACGGCCTGCTACCCGTCGAGACCCTCACCTGGACCACCAATATTGTCGCGAATGGTGACGTGGACGCGGGCGGAGTTCTGCATGGCGATCTGCTGCTGATGGGCGTGGGCGATCCTACCCTCAGCGCCCGGCAGTATCCTTATCAGCCCCCGCCGGCAACCCCACCGCCTCCCACACCTCCGCCTGAAGCAACCACGCCGCAAGCGCCCACCAAGCCGCCACCCCCTGAAACGCCCCCAGTCACCGCGGTTCCAGAACCTGAAGCGAAGCCGGATGCCATGACCGTGCTTCAACTGCTCGCAGAGCAGGTGGAGCAATCGGGCGTCCGCAGCATCACCGGCAACATCGTGGGCGACGACAGCTACTTTCTCGACGAGCCCTATGGCATCTCGTGGACGTGGGATGACCTGCAGTGGGGCTATGGCGCTCCTGTCTCCGCGCTCAGCTTCAACGAAAACACGATTGAGCTGAATGTGATGGCCAATCCGTCCGCTCCGGGCGGCGTCGATACCACGTGGCTTCCCAACGTGGACTACTACACGGTTGAAAATTCGATGACCATGGCGCCTCCCGGCCAGGCGGCGCATCCGGGACTGCAGCGCTTGCCGGGCAGCCTGCTGGTGCGCTCATGGGGTACTTCGCCAGCGCAAGGCCTGCGCGCCGACCTCGCCGTCGAAGATCCCGCCGAGTTTACCGCGGCAGCCTTCAAGCAGGCGCTGCTCGCCCGCGGCATCGGGGTCTCCGGCTCGGCGGTCGCCGCCCATCGTTATTCGGATGACACGGGCGACTTCGTTACTGAACGCGGCGAGACGCTCCGGCTGGCCCCCATACAGGTGTCCACGGTTGCTGTCGCGCCTGCGAATGGGCAAAGGGTTCTCGCCGGACATTTGTCCGTGCCCCTGGCCCAGGACATCACGGTGACGAACAAGGTAAGCCAGAACCTGCATGCCGAGCTGCTGCTGCGCCTCCTCGGCAAACTCTGCGCCAAAGACGGCAGCCTTGAACAGGGCACGCGCGTAGTGCGCCAGTTCCTCATCAATGCGGGGATCAGCGACAACGACTTTTTCTTTTATGACGGATCGGGCATGAGCATGGACGACCGCATTGCTCCGCGGGCCTATACGCAGTTGCTGGTCTACGCCGCGCGCCAGGCATGGGGCACGGCCTGGCGAGACACCTTCCCTGTGGCGGGAGTGGACGGTACGCTTTTCGGGCGCTTTCGCAACTCGCCGCTCAAGGGACGTCTGTGGGCCAAGACGGGCACGCTCAACGAGGCGAACGCCCTCTCAGGCTATCTGACCTCGGCCAGCGGAAAGACCATCGCTTTCTCGATCATGGTGAATGGCCACCGCCCCGGCAGCGACGCCGAAAGCCAGGCCATCGAACGCATCTGCGAAGTCATCGCGGCGGCAGATTGAGTACGGGCCGAGTTGTGTGATTTGTGGGTGCCCCGTGTTGGCTAAAAGCAATTGACGAACTGCCCACAACCCCACCAGAACAAAAGGCTGTCATGTTGAGCGCAGGTCGCCGCAGCGACCGAAGTCGAAAGATCTGCGGCCGCTTTTCGGAGTTACTTCCGGATCGCCCACAATTCAGGGGTGACCGCGATTTATTCAGGATGTATCAATGGACTTTGTTAAATACGAGGCTACGACTGATCAGTCTCACATGCGGAAAGTCAATCCCAGATTGTCGTAATACTTCTTGGTCGTGTTGGGAAATCTCGGGAGGATCGTACTCGCCCCAAACCTTATAGCGACCTGCTTGATCGAAATCGAAAAGCCAGTCACTTGAATCCGCTTCGACGACGATGGACTCGCTAGGGCGCAATGTTTTCCACTCTTTGATTCGGTCCAGTATCAGTGGCCAATCCGAGACGCCATTCCCGCATCCGTGTCCATGTCCTAATGATTCGGTGCTGGGATGTAATGGAGTGAAATCCAACTGAACCGAGACACTGCCCCGAAAAAGATCGCCGCAATCGACGGTTGGCTTCGGTATTACCACGTCGTGATTGCTCTTGTTGACGATTGTGAGAGCGAACTTGCCCGGAGTCCCGCTCTGTACATTCTCTGCACTGATACGAATCTCCAGATTTTGTGAGACGTGAGAATCTCTCGTCTTCGCCGTCACAGGAGAGACCGGAACAGTCGAGCCAACCAAGGCCAAGGCCAGCACTACGGTGCATGTTCTCATTCTTGTTCTCTAGCCGCCATCATAACGCTTAATGTCCCGAGTCACCGGCGGGTGGCCCCGGTCCCGAAGATCGTTTTAGCCACGCCGAGGGTGCCCCCGGTCCCTCGCTTTTGGGGACCGGGGAGGTAGGTTCACTGATCACTGCAGCCGGATTCACGGTTGGAGTATTCTCGCGGTGCATGAAAGGCCAGCGCATCCGTTATCAGCAAACGGGCGAGTTCCACTTCCTCACCTTCAGTTGCTATCGGCGCCGTCCTTGCCTGGCCGCGGTCGCCGCCATGGAACTCTTTGAAGATGCGTTGGAGCGGGTCCGCCTGCGCTATCGCTTTGTTGTCGCCGGTTACGTGGTCATGCCCGAGCACGTGCATTTGCTTGTAAACGAGCCCCAGCGTGCGCTTTTATCCAGGGCCATCCAGGCGCTCAAGTTGTCGGTTTCGGTGCGAGGCCGGGAAAGGCCGTTCTGGCAGGCTCATTACTATGACTTCAATGTGTCCTCGCACGCCAAGTTCGTCGAGAAACTGCGCTACATCCATCGCAACCCGGGGTCCCCGGCGCGCGAACTTTGTGCGCTGGGGTGGAAGCCGGTCCGCCGAGGGCTGGTCGCGAAGCCGGAAGACTGGCGCTGGTCGAGCTATCGCCACTACCAGACCGGCATCCGCGGGTCCGTAGAGATTGAGTCGGCATGGACTGCCCAGCACAGGGGGGGGCGGTTGCCGGAGTGGATGCGCTACCGGCAGGCAGCCTCTTCTTCCCCGGTCCCCAAAAGCGAGGGACCGGGGGCACCCTCAACTGGATAGCGCCTCGACATCGGGGCCACCCGCCTGCTTTTTGACCTTGTTGGTGAATCATCGCCGATGGTGAAGTTTCGGCTTGGTTCTGGGCGAATTCCACCCAACCGGAAGTGACGTGCGCCCGATCACGTCGGGGGCTGCTTGACGACAATGAGGCGCTCCCGACCGAGTATCATCAAGTAGAAAATGCATACCTGTTCTTTGTCTTCATCTCTTGCGGTCTTCACATGCGCGGCGGCCCTTGCAATTTCGGGCTGCCGATCGTTGCCGCCATCCAAACCGGCATCCGAGTGGACTCCGGAAGAAGCGCAGGGAGCGCAGGTCTATCAGGAAAAATGCGCCCGGTGCCACTATCCGACCACGACCGCAGGGCTGCACGGGCCGGGATTGCAAGCCATCACCAAGGTGAAGGCAATGCCCTCGGGCGCGCCGCCTACTGACGAGCGGTTGTCTGATGTCATTCTCCACGGCCGGGGCATGATGCCGGGGACGCAACTCACGGATGAGCAACTTCGCGTCCTGCTGGCCTATCTGCGCACGTTATGACAGACGAACCCGGCAACGGCCCCGACAAGACAGAGGGAGACGGCCAAAAGCGTGTCCCCCCGCCGCCGCGGAGTGAACTGCTGCCGCTCCCAGGGCTTGCAGCCATCGGCCTTTACCTGCTGCTGCTCGCCGGCGTCATCATTCTGGGAGTTGTCAGCGGAAGCCACTATCCGCCCTTGTTCCTGATTCTCGCAGCCGCCTTCATCACTGCGAGTGCGGGCCTCGTTTTGTTACTCCGCTGGGCCTGGGCACTTACGCTGGCGGCCGTCTTCCTGCTGGCGACTTACAACCTGTGGATCTTCTCCAAGCAGCACGAAGCGCCTGCGTTGGTGCAGGGGCTGCTGAACCTCGTCTTCTTTCTCTACATGATCAGGCCCGAGGTCCGCGCCAAGTTGCGGTAACGCCGAGCAGAAGACACCGCATCCAGTTTTCTACGGCGAGATGATAATCTTCTGCCCATGCCGCGCAACGTGCTGAAGACCCTGCTCTGCCTTGGATTTTTGACTCTTCTTCTCGCTCCGGCTCAAGCCGCCGACGCGCCCAAAAACGCGCCATCACGCTGGATGACCTTGCGCGGATTCAGCGCGTGGGCCCTCCAGTAGTTTCTCCCGACGGCGAATGGGTGGTCTACACCGTCAGCCAGATCGACACCAAGGAAGACAAGGGACAGACACACTTGTGGATGGTGAAGTGGGACGGCTCGGCCCGTTTGCAACTCACATTCGGTAAGGAGAGCGCTTCGTCGCCGCAATTCAGCCCCGACGGCCGCTACATCAGCTTCCTTTCTTCACGCCCTGGCGCTGCCAAGGGCGATCAGGTCTGGGTGATGGACCGCCGCGGCGGAGAAGCTGATCAATTGACAGCCATCACCGATCAGGAGATCAAGGGGTACGAGTGGTCGCGCGATTCGAAGAAGCTGCTGCTCACGCTGCACCCTAAGACAGAGCCGGATCCCGAAGAAGGCAAACCGGCCGGCGCGCCAAACCAATCGTGATTGACCGCTATCACTTCAAGCAGGACATGCAAGGCTACCTGCGCGACGACGACTGGGACGCTCTCTACCTGTATGACATCGCCCAAAAAGACCGAAAAGCTGACCACCGACAAAAACGCCAACGAAGAGGAAGCGCGCTGGTCACCTGATGGCGCATGGATCGCTATCGTCAGCAATCACGACTCATGACCCCGACCGTTCTGACAACACCGACATCTTGTCGTTGCGCCTAAGCCCGGCTCGGCCGCGCGCAAACTCACGACCTGGGAAGGTGCCGACGATGGGAGGATCGCCTGGTCGCCCGACTCCAAATCGATCGCGTACACACAGGGCGCGAAACTGGAGTTACTTGAATACTCGCAGGGCAGCCTGCCGTAGTCACTCTCGACGGCAAGGTGAGTTATCCAGCCGCTACTCTGGATCGAAGTGTAAGCGAGCCGATTTACTCATCGGACGGGCATCTGAGTTATCTGGTTGCCGACGACCGCAACCAATACCCGACTCGAGATGGAGTTAGCTGGCGACGGGCGATAAGCGGCTGCTTGAGCAACAAGGCGCGGTGCTGCATGGGATGGAGCGGCGGGCATACTGCCGTTCTGTTCACCGATGACAGCGACCGGCAGAGATTTACGCGCTCGAGAAGGGCGGGTTGCGCAAACTCAGCGCGCCAACGATGCACTGATGGCCGAATTGAGCCTGGTGTCCACCGAGAACATCGAGTTCAAAGAGCAAGGATGGGAACGACGTGCACGGCCTGCTGACCAGGCCCGCGAGACTTTAAGGCGGGCGGAACAGCGGCCCGATGATTCTCTTCATCCATGGCGGACCCAATGGCGAGGACGAGCACAGCTTCGATTTTCTCCGCCAATGGGTGGCAACCAAAGGTTACGCCGAGCTGAACGTCAACTATCGCGGCAGTTCCGGGCGCGGCCAGGACTACTCGAAGGCCATTGCCGCGGACTGGGGCGACCTGGAGGTGCAGGATCTGCTCGCGGGCGTGGACAAGGCCGTCGCCATGGGCGTGGCCGATCCCGGATCGCCTGGCATTACCGGCTGGAGTTATGGAGGGATTCTTACCGATTACACGGTTGCCAGCACGGATCGCTTCAAGGCCGGCATCAGCGGCGCCGGTGTGGCCGCGCCCATGTCGTTCTATGGCTTCGACCAATACATTCTTCAGTACGACAACGAGCTGGGACCGCCATGGAAGAATCTTCAGCTCTATATCAAGATGAGTTACCCGTTTCTCGAAGTCGACAAGCGCGTTCACACCCCGATGCTTTTCATGGGAGGAACCTCGGATATGAACGTGCCGCTGCTGGGCGGCGAACAGATGTATGAGGCACTGCGTTCGCTGGGAAGGCCAACCGAGTTAGTCGTCTATCCCAACCAGTTTCACGGCTTCACGCGGCCGAGTTATATCAAGGACCGTTATGAGCGCTGGCTGGCCTGGTGGGATAAGTACTTCAAGCCGGCCGCGGCGACTCCTGCCGAGACGAGGGAAGCGAACTGAGCGGGGAATCGCAGGAACCTATTCTTGGAGGGCTCCCCCCGCCTGACGGGTGCATCGAAGGTCTGGACCTGCCCTGCACACGCCAGGAACAAGCTCAGCAAGAGGAGCGGCACCCGAACCCGGTTAGCGCCATACCGGCAAGTGCAGGAACTCCGGTGGTCGTTATGTCGATATGAAGCGACGTAGCGGAGAACGGATACCCGAATGAAAATCCCGTAGTGCCGTTGCAGAACCCGAAGATCAATCCCAGCCCCACCGCCAGAAACAATACGGAGCCGATCAGCACGCGTTCAGATCGCATCGCGACCTCCCTTCTGCTTTGCAATGTTTTTTTACCCATTGAACGATCAGAGTCGGCACACGAAGCAAGAGGTTGTCCGCACGAACCAGAATTCTTTAGGGTTTGCCCAAATCTCACGGTGCCGCAAAGCTTCCGGCGGGCTGCCCGTACAATAAACGAGATGGAACTGGTGCAAATCTCGCCGGTGCGCAAAGCCCCCGCGCCCAAGCCGGAGTGGCTCAAGGCTCGCGCGCCCGTGGGCGAGAACTACCACGACCTCAAACGGCTGGCTCGGTCGCTCGGCCTGCACACCGTGTGCGAGAGCGCCCATTGCCCCAACATTGGCGAGTGCTGGCACCACAAAACCGCTACTTTCATGATGCTGGGCAACCTGTGCACGCGCCGCTGCGGCTTTTGCGCCGTGCCCAAGGGCCGCCCCGAACCGATCGACTTCGACGAGCCGCGCCGCGTGGCAGAGGCCGTCGCCACGCTAGGCCTGCAGCACGCCGTCATTACCAGCGTCAACCGCGATGACGACCTCATCGGCGGAGCACGCATTTTCGCCATGGTGATTGACGAGATTCGCCGACAGGCCCCCGGCTGCCGCGTCGAAGTTCTTATCCCGGACTTCCAGGGAAACCCGGAGGCTATCCGCACCGTAGTCGATGCCGCCCCGAAGTCTTGAACCACAACACCGAGTCTGTGCCGCGCCTCTATCGCGTGGTCCGCTCCGGCGCGCGCTACGAGCGGACCCTCGAGCTGTTGCGCTACTCCAAAGAGTTGCGGCCCGAAGGGGTTACGAAGTCGGGCGTGATGGTCGGTCTGGGAGAGGAAACCTCCGAACTGCTCGCAAGTCTTCCGCGACCTCGCAGCGGTCACTGCGACATTCTCACCATCGGCCAATACTTGCGTCCCTCGCGCGATCACCTGCCCATGGCGCGTCTATATACGCCTCGCGAGTTTCAGCGAGTTAAAGAGCGAAGCTCTGAAAATGGGCTTCCGCCATGTCGAATCTGGGCCGCTGGTCCGCTCCAGCTATCATGCGCACGAACAGGCGGCCTCGACCGGGCTTTCAGTGGTTGCATAACTCCTTTGCAAAGGTCAGATGCCTCGGTAGATGGTTGTAAAATAGCCGTTGGCAACTGGCACAGTGAGGACGAACCTTATGGCAGTCTCAGCAATGGCCGGAATTCCGGCACTCAAAGAACTTTCAGCCGACCTCAAGCGGCGCATGGACCAGGCCGTCACCGGTTTCCAGGCGAACCTGGCCTCTACACGCACCGGCCGCGCCAGCGTGCACATGCTCGACCAGATCAAGGTGGAGTGCTACGGCACGCACATGCCCATCACCCAGCTCGCACAGGTTTCCACGCCAGAAGCGCAACTGATCCTCATCTCGCCCTACGACCCCTCCATCGTGAGGGAGATCGACAAAGCCATCCAAGCATCCGATCTTGGGTTTAACCCCCAGACCGACGGCAAGATCATTCGCGTACCCGTGCCGCCCATGACAGAGGAGCGCCGCCGCGACGTCTGCAAGCATTTGAACAAGGTCCTCGAAGAGCACCGGACTGCAGTCAGAAATGTGCGCCGCGACGGCAATGACGCCCTCAAGAAACTGGCCAAGGAAAAGAAGATCAGCGAAGACGAGGAAAAGCGCGCCCTGGAAGAAGTGCAGAAGATGACCGACGAGGAAATCCGCCGCATGGAAGAGCTCTCTCACAGGAAAGAAGCCGAAGTCATGCAGGTGTAAGCTTCCGTAAGTCTTGCGGTCGATCTTTACCGGAGAGCCCGCATCCTGACGAGTAGATCATTTGGATCCGGGTGGCCAGGATGACGTAGAGGCGGTCTACGTCCAGATCATTCAGCGTATCGACCGCGCCCGAGGGCCAGCGAATCTCGACAATGTCTGGGCTGGGACACAGCGCACGCTCGCGATCACAGGTCATTCATCTATTCATAGGCTGAATCTCTTGTCGCATATTTTTGATCCTCTGGAACAGTGCCCCGATACTGCGGCACTCCTTCGATTCACGTGTGGCGACCGCCTCCGCGACTTGCCTTCTCCTATGAGCTTTTCTGCATCTCACGACAAGCAGTGATTTATCGCTGAGGAGAATTGGATCATGACGGACTATCGCGTAGGCAAGGGTGAAGCACGGGAAGACCAACTGACAGCGGCAATCGAAAAAGTGACCTCGCAGGCGCCATCGAGTGTATTCCTCGGTCTCGCGCTCGCTTCCATGGCCGTATCGCTGGGCCTGCATCTGGCAAACAGAAAGCACGAGGCCCTGTACGTAGGGCAATGGGCAGCGCCTTTTCTTGTGATCGGAATCTACAACAAATTGGTGAAGCAGCATGGATCGGATGGCTCTCACATGGCCGAGACGCCGTCGCCTTCTCACGTTGGCGTACATGCCTGAGAAGATCGCATGGAGTTCCCGCCTCGAACGGTGCAGGATCTCCGCCGAGTTCAGTGTTTTTGGGGGCCATCCTTCAACAGGCCAAGCCTTACCAGGCTTTCGGCTGTCGCAAGGATGGCCTCTTCGTTGGAACGTGGCGACCAGCCCAACACGCGCTTTGCCTTTTCGTTGCTCGCGTTTCTGACCTTGCCGAGTTCGGGCAAAATCAATTTCACGTCGTGCATGCGCAACGCGGCGAGGCGCACAACCCAGTCGGGCAGTTGCCGCGTCGGCACCTTTCGAGCTGACTCTCCCATGCGGCTCTTCAGCAGTTTGGCCACTTGCACAATCGAAATGGAGTCGCCTGCCACCGCCAGAAAGCGCTGGCCCCGGGCTGCCGGATGAGTCATGGCCAGGATGTGCATGTCCACAACGTCGCGCACATCGACCACGCCGAACCAGAGGCGCGGACAACCGGGCATGGCTCCCTGCAACAGGCGCTGGACCAGCAGAATCGAGGTCGCATAATCCGGCCCTAGCACTGGCCCGAAAACGGCCGCAGGATTGACGACGGATAGCTCCAGCCCGCCGCCTTCCCTGGCAATGAAGTCCCATGCTGCGCGCTCGGCCAGCGTCTTCGATTTGACGTAGGCGCTGATGCCGTCTGCGTCGGGATTGGTCCAGCTCGTCTCGTCAAAGGGCGCATGCGGCAGCTCGTGGCCATACCCGATCGCCGCAAACGAGGAGGTGAGCACGACGCGCTTGACGCCTGCATCCCGAGCGGCGCGCAGCACGCGAAGCGCTCCTTCGCGCGCAGGGATGATCAGCTCGTCCTCGTGCCTGGGCAGACTCGCTGGAAAGGGCGAGGCCACGTGGAGCACGTATTCACAGCCGGCCACGGCTTCGGACCAGCCTGCATCCTTTTCAAGATCGGCGGCGAAGATCTGCAAGCGGTCGCCCGCCTCGACACCGCCCTCCCGCAACAGGGCGCGCACACCGGCTTCCCGATTCAGGCTTCGTACCGTGGTGCGTACCTCGCGGCCGGTTTTCAGAAGCCCTATGATGCAATGACTTCCGATGAATCCCGACCCGCCCGTAACCAGAACTGCACCCATCGACGCTCCCTCTAAAGTAATGTGCTTATGCGGGTTTAGCCTTTCATTAATCTTCCTGTTTGCTACAATTCGACCCATCTATCTTGAAAGGACGTACAAATGGAGAATAAAAAAATAGACTACTATGAGTTCCTCCAGATTAGCCCCAACGCCGATCAAGACACGATCCACCGCGTTTATCGTTTCCTTGCAGCGCGCTTTCACCCCGACAATCCCGACTCGGGCAATGTGGAAACCTTCAATCAGCTGAAGAATGCCTATGACGTGTTGTCAGATGAAGACCGTCGCGCCGAATACGATGTGACTCGGGCTGATGGGACTCCGATTGGCGCGCCACCTCTTTCGAATTCAATTGATTTCATGGACACGATCGAGGGCGAATTGAACCGGCGATTAGCGGTGCTGGCAGTTCTCTATTTTCGCCGGCGCGCGAACCCTTTTGCCCCTGAAGTTACGCTTGCCGAAATTGAGAGACGGATGGGTTTCCCTCGCGATTATCTCGATTTCACTACCTGGTATCTGCAAAAGAAGGGATACATCACGCGGGCTGATAACTCGGATTTCACCCTCACGGCAGCGGGTGTGGATTTCGTTGAAACGCAGCGCATGAACATTCCCATCCTGAACAAGCTGCTGACCAACGGCTCGCAGGCTGCCGCCGAGAATTCTCCGGCGGTTACTGTGGCTGGCGCTTCCGGCAGGCGCATGGTTGTGCTTCCTGACATGACCGTGATTGAGGATCGGCGGCGCAATCCGCGAGAGCGCCGCGGCAGCGCCAGCGATCGGCGCGTCGTTCCAGACGACCGTCAGCTTGCCGACGGCACGGAACGGCACCCCGATTCGGCCGCGGTGCCGGTTAACAGCCATTCAGCCGATTAGCTTCCCTTGCATTGATCCCGCATAATTCCCCACGGCGGGCAGCTTACACACGATCGGTTTGACTTTTGGGCGGATCCGTCGCTCGACGCAGAGCTGCGCGCGCCAGCAGACGGGTGGAGTCCAGTGTCGGCAGGGGCGAGTTGCCGTCGTTCATAATCAGCGGAATCTCTGTGCAGCCCAACACTACCGCGTCGCAGCCTTGTTCCTTCAATCGTCCCATCACCTGCTGGTGGTATGCGACCGCCTCCGGCCTGAAGACGCCATAGACCAGTTCATCCATGATGATGCGATTGATTTCTTCGCGGTCAGTGGCGTTGGGGCGTACATACTCGAGCCCAGCTTCCGTGAGTTTTTCCGGATAGACTTCGCTCTCCACCAGCCAACGTGTTCCAAGCAGTCCGATGCGATGGAACCCGCGTCCCGCCGCCTCATTGGCCACCACCTCGGCGATGTGCAGCCAGGGCAGCGGCGAGCGGCCGGCAACGTAGGAAAGGCCCTGGTGGATCGTGTTGTCGGGACAGATGAGGAAGTCCGCGCCGCATTGCGCGAGCTTGTTGGCCGATGCGAGCATGAGTTCGCCCACACCTTCCCAGTCGCCGCGATAAACGCGCTCCATGTATGCGCCCAGGGAGTATGTGTGCAACGTAACCTCAGGATGCGCGTGAGGACCAAGCAACTGCGCGCCTTCGATGCAGATTGTTCGATAGCAGAGAGCGGCACCCTCGGCAGAACAGCCCACGATTCCAATATGCAATGCCATCAATCGATTTTAGTGGGCCGCGGAGGCCGCATGCTTGCGTCTATCGCCCGCAATAAGAAATCATGCGAAAGATTGCATCGCATGTCCAAATTGCTGTCGCTCGGCCGTCATCCTGGTAGCGGACATCATGCCGCCAACACACCAAGGAGGTTTTTCCCATGCAGTATATGTTGATGATTTATACGCAAGAAGCCGGCTTCGCCCAGATGACCCCCGCCCAGCAGGAGCAGGGTTTGGCGGCCTACATGGCCTACGCAGACGCGCTCGCAAAGTCCGGAGCGATGAAGGCGTCAGGACGCTTGCGGCCCACTTCGACAGCCACGACCGTGCGCCTGGTAGACGGCAAACCCCAGACGCTGGACGGCCCATTCGCGGACACGAAGGAGCAGCTCGGCGGCTACTTCCTGATCGACGTGCCAGATTTGGATGCTGCCATAGCCTGGGCCGCGCGCTGCCCGGGTGCTAGTCACGGCTCGGTGGAAGTGCGGCCGATTTGGGCAATGTAGGTGCACACTTGATGACCAATCGCGACAGTGACGAGCAGGCGCGCAATACGACTGAAGAGGTCGCGCGCCGCAGTTACGGAAAACTGATCGCGTTTCTCGCGGCGCGCACACAGGACGTTGCTTCGGCCGAGGATGCTCTCTCAGAGGCATTTGCTGCTGCGCTGACTAGCTGGCCGCAAAAGGGCTGTCCCGCAAATCCCGAAGCCTGGCTGCTCACCGTCGCGCGCCGCAAGCTGATCGACAGCATTCGCGGGGAACATCGGGACAAAATTCAAAGCGCAACCGATCAGTTGCATATTATGGATGAAATCATTGAAGCCGCGCCCGCTGAAGCCGAGATCCCCGATGAGCGGCTCGCCATGATGTTTGCCTGCGCCCATCCTGCCATTGATGCCGGCGTGCGCGCGCCCTTGATTCTCCAGGTGGTGCTCGGCCTCGACGCCAAGGCCATCGCGTCGGCCTTCCTCACTTCACCGGCGGCCATGGGCAAGCGGCTTGTCCGCGCCAAGGAGAAGATTCGGCAGGCCCGGATTCCTTTCCGTGTTCCCGAGCGCGGTGAACTCGCCGACCGGCTCGAGACGGTTCTCGACGCCATCTACGCAGCCTTCACCGAGGGCTGGACCGATCCGGGGGGAACCGATGCGGCCCGCCGCGATCTGGCCGAAGAAGCGATGTATCTGGCTAGGTTGATCGCGGGCCTGCTGCCAGACGAGCCGGAGGCGCTCGGTCTTCTTGCGTTGCTGCTGCATGCCGAGGCCCGCCGCCGCGCACGCCGCAATTCGCTCGGTGAGTTCGTTCCGCTCGCCGAGCAGGACACGGCCATGTGGGAAGCTGAGTTGATCCAGGAGGCAGAAAATCTGCTTCGTCGCGCCAGTGCGCTCGGCTCTCTTGGCCGCTATCAACTCGAAGCCGCTTTGCAGTCTGCGCACGTCTATCGCTGCCGCACAGGGCAAGCCAACTGGGATGACATCGTCGGGCTCTACGACGCTTACTTTGCGCTGACCGGATCGCCGGTGGTCGCCATCAACCGGGCAGTAGCACTCGCAGAACTGCACGGCCCCCTGATCGCTCTCGAAGCGCTGGAAGAGGTAGCCGCAGATGCGCGCGTCGCGGAGTATCAGCCTTATTGGGCGGCCCGTGCAGACCTGCTGGCTCGATCCGGCACCCACGCCGAGGCGCGCCACGCGTACGCAATCGCCATCGGCCTTGAACGCGACCCCGCCGTCCGCCGCTTCCTGCAGGAGCGTCAATCCGCACTGCCGCATTGATGGGCTTGAATCAGGCTCTTCGGTGCGAGTTCCCGAGGCTATTCTCCCGCAAGCTGTTCCAACAGCGTGTCGAAGTCGGCCAGGGTCGCGTATTCGATGATGACTTTGCCGCGGCCGCTATGATCTTCAATATGGACCTTGAGGCCGAGGGCACGCTGCAGCCGCTCCTCCACTTCGCGCACGTTGGCGTCTACAGGGGGCTCGGGCTTGGGCTCTTTCTTGCCACGCTCTGGAAAGAGCATGCTCTGAACCAGCGTCTCAGTTTGGCGAACAGAAAGCGAAAGTGCGGCGATCCTCTGAGCTGCCTTCTCAATTTCCGGATGATGGTTGAGGCCCAGCAGAGCGCGCGCATGGCCGAAACTCAATTCGCCCGTCTCTACGAGGACCTGTACTCTTTCCGGCAACTTCAACAATCTTAAGAAGTTAGTTACAGTTGTGCGATCTTTACCGGTGCGCAGCGCCATTTGCTCCTGGGTCATATGGAAGTCACGCGACAGGCGCTCGAAGGCACGTGCCTGCTCCATCGCGTTCAGGTCGGCCCGCTGCAGGTTTTCGACGATGGTGATCTCCATCGCCTGCTCATCAGAGACTTGGCGCAGGATGGCGGGAATGGTCGGCTTGCCCGCCAGCTGGGAGGCACGCCAGCGCCGCTCGCCCGCAATCAGTTGGAATCGCCCATTGGCCAACGGGCGCACCAGCACGGGTTGCACCACCCCGTTGGCTGTGATGGACGCGGCGAGTTCAGCAAGCTGCTCTTCATTCATCTGCGACCGTGTCTGAAATGGGTTGCGATCGATCTGGTCAATGGGGATCTCACGGGGCTTCCCACCCTCGGTCTCCATCGCAACCGGAACGGGCGCAGCCGGCGCATGTGCCCGTGGCAGCAATGAATCAAGGCCCTTACCCAGTGCGCGGCGTTTCGTATCGGAAGGAGCGGGGGTGCTATTCATCAGGATCCCTTCTAGCGCGGCCACGGGCCGAGACTCTAAAACTGGAACGATCTCGAAACTGCCTTGCGAGCGTTGTGCCCTGGGGCCGATCAGGAGTACGGCCAGAACCGAACCTCACGCTTTGGTCGGTTCGATTCTGCTGCCTTGCGGGCGGCGGCGCGGGGACTTTCAATGTGATTGCGCGCCAAATACTCGCCCGCCAGCTCGAAATAGGCCTCGCTCCCGCGAGAGCGTCCATCATAAAGGGCGATCGGCTTGCCATAGCTGGGCGCTTCGGCGAGGCGGACATTGCGCGGAATCACGGTGCTGAAGAGCCGTTCGCGGAAGTATTCACGCAAACTCTCCGTGACCTGCTGGGCCAGGTTGGTGCGGTCGTCATACATGGTGAGCAGGACGCCCTCGATCGTGATTTCGGGATTGAATGAGGCGCGGACGCGTTCCAGCGTGGAAATCAGCTCGGAAATGCCTTCCAGGGCGAAATATTCCGCCTGCATAGGCACAACGAGGGAATTCGCGGCGACCAGAACATTCAACGTGAGCAGATCGAGAGCCGGGGGGCAGTCAAGAATCACCAGATCGTAGTTGTCCTTGATGGTGGCAAGGGCATTGCGCAGGCGGACGGCGCGGTCTTCGGCACCGGTAAGTTCGACATTGGCGCCTGTCAGGTTCTTCGAGCCCGGCAAAACCCAGAGGTGGTCGATTTCCGTGGCCAGAATGACCTGCTCGGCCGAAGCGTTGCCAACCAGGACGTCATAGATCGAGTGGCGGTTGTCATCCCGCTGCAAACCCATGCCGGAAGAGGCATTGGCCTGGGGATCGCAATCCACCAGGAGCACTTTCAGGCCCTCGAGCGCCAGGCAGGCGGATAGATTGATCGCAGTGGTAGTTTTGCCGACTCCACCCTTTTGATTGACCACGCCAAGAATCTTCCCCATGGCATTTCAGACTAAAGGGAAGGGGTTGGTATGCGCAGCCGGATCTGCTGTGGAGAACTTAGCAAAGTTGTGGAAAGTGCTCCCGGTGGAGCTTAGCCAACAAAGATAAGCAGCTCAAGATAAAAGGTTTGCGAGACGCCAGGAGATTTGCAAAGAGGCGCGATGCAAAAGGCGTATCGGTGGAAAACTGCTGCTTCGCAAACCTGCGAACTGACGGATTGAGCCCACCAAGGAATCCCGCAAGTTAACTTTGAGGTATGGGAAGGACACGATGTTCCACGTGGAACCATTGCGTTGTTGCAGCAAACGGAGCTTCACATGTTCCACGTGGAACACTGCGCTCCCAGTGATCTGTTAAAGAACTCCATAGGGGCTGGCCTTGCCTGCTTTTCATCGGCGCGGAAGCTGGCATTTCCGGCGTAGAATTCCACTTTCTCGCCGGAGCCCTTTCAGTCGGGAATTTGTCCCGGCGTCGACTTATCGAGGGAAAAAATCTTACTGGATCTGCAAACGCATTTGTCCTGTAATGCCGACTGCCACTGAGGCCGCTACCCATTGGGGCGGGAACGCCGGGCCTGTGGAAGGACACTCGCTCGGCTCGGCGCTGAACATGGTATCGCGAAACAGAATGGAAGTCGATTTCACCCAAAATATGGATTAGCCTTTGCGCCTGAAGCGAAGGAACCGGACGACTCTGGTCGGAGCCCGGTGCGATGGGCATATTCGCATGACTTGCGTGCTGGGGCAATAAAGCTGTCGAGACAAATTCGGAAGATTGATCTCGCTCCAGAAACGCTGGCCCCTGATCGATAACGCGGCCGCACTATACAGAAGGAACAGGGATTGTAATTGTATTTCTCGTGAACCGAAAGAACGATCTGGCCATGGTCAAGACCCTGGTATCCGTTCAACCTCGCTTAACTGATCCGCAAACCCAGCGCCAGGATGCGGTCATTCCCTCCCGGCAGTGAAACCGGGTTGCGCCAAGTGAAGTCCAATCCGGCGGCGGTCTGAAGATTTGCCAGCGTCGCGCCCGTCACCATAAGCGCGAGCCAACCGCGGGAGCCAACAAGACGGCTGGCCGCCTGAACGGCGACGGCCATCCGGTCCACGGCACGAAGGGTCACGCAATCGAAGGTGCCGTGGAGTGCCTCAGCGCGGCCGGAGTGGACGGTGATCGGCAGCTGGAGAACGCGAACAACCTCCTGCTGGAAGGCAGCCTTCTTGCCTTGCGATTCGGAAAGAGTGACTGCGATCTCGGGCCGGCAAATGGCGATGGGAATGCCAGGGAAGCCGGCGCCGGAACCAAAGTCGAGGAGATTGTCAATTCCGGCCGGAAGGGCACGCGCGCAGGCAATGGACTCGACGAAATGGCGCTCGAGGATGCCGTCTTCGTCCCGAATTGCGGTCAAGTTGACTTGCTGATTCCAGCGAATAATAAGCGAAATATAGACATTAAACGATTTAGATTCAGCAACTTGTAGCGGAGCCATACCGACCGCGAGCAGGAGCCGATTGAGGCGAACCGCGGGAGACTCCGGTTCCTGGTCGGGACTCACTCGGCGGTGACCGACTCTTCGACGCGCCTTGGCTGCCAGGCACCAGCTGCCTGGACAAAGGCGGCGAAGATGGCGCGGGAGAAGGCGCTGACGGCATAGGTACGCTCGGGGTGCCATTGAACGGCGACGACGAACTGCTCGGTTGAATCAAGTTCGACCGCCTCGACGACGCCGTCGGCCGCAGAGACCGCACTGACGCGGAGGTTGTCGCCCACTTTGTCGATGGCCTGGTGGTGGCTGGAGTTGACCTGGGGCGGTTCCGCGTCGGGCGGGAGGAGTTTGGCCAGGCGGGACTCGGGGGCGATGTGGACCGGATGGGCCTCGGCCACGGCACGACCGGGGCGGTGATTCACGGTTGTCTTGACGACGGTTTCGAGGTCCTGAATGAGGGAGCCGTTGCGCCAGACGTTCAGCGATTGCGCGCCGTGGCAGATGGCGAGGATGGGCTTGTGCAGGTTGAAGGCATCCTGCAGCAGGAGCTCATCGACGGCGGTGCGGCCGGGGTCGGCGGGGCCGCACTCCGGTATCCTGTCTTGACCAAACCTTTGCGGATCAACGTCATAGCCGCTGCCTGGCAGTAGAATGCCGTGCACTCCGGCGAGCAGGCGGGCGACGCGGTCCTGGCGCTCGTGGAGGGGTACGATGACAGGCGTAGCTCCCGCGGCGTGGAGGGCAGCGATGTAAGAGGGCAGCGAGCGCTGGTTGTATTCCGTGTCGCTGCTGGTGGGTTCGGGAATGGCAATGCGGACAGTCATCGAAAGATAGTGTAAGCCCAGACGGGCGAGTGCGGCAGAATTGGATAGTTCAGCTGCGGGTGCGCTGCGGGTTGGGTGGAATGGGGATGAGGGATTTGAACCGTCTGATTGCGGAGTTGGAGGCCGACTTGTCCCTTTTCGAACCCGGCCGGTTGCGTAAGCGGATCGAGGTCCTCGACGAACTAGACGCCTATTTCGGAGACGCTGGTTCAGAGGGGGCTACGGCCAGGGCGGATCTTTATCAACGCGCGAGGGCAATGCGGACCCGGCTCGAAGGCGTGAATGCTGCGATTTACGTGGGCATCCGTAGCGAGGTGCAGCGGGGCGCGCGACCTAAAGCATTGCTTCGGTGGATTGAAATCTGCAGGAACCAAGAAGAAATGCCTCCCACCGGCTTGGGCTATGACGACCTCGACGAGTTGATCAGCGGCGTTCTTCAATTGCGGGAGCCGGAGAGTGCACCGGCTCAACCTGAACCTGAGGGGGTGTTCTATCAGCCCACGCCTGTGCGTCACATCCTTCATCTGCTTGAGGTCAGCGGGCTCAAGGGAGGCGATGTTCTGATCGATCTCGGATCGGGACTAGGGCATGTCCCGCTGCTCGCGTCGATTCTGACCGGCGTGCCGAGCATAGGCATCGAAGCGGAGGCGGCCTATGTCGCCAGTGCCGCGGAGTGCGCGAACCGCCTCGGCCTGAGCGCCGTCACATTTGTGCAGCAAGACGCGCGGGATGCAGATCTCTCCACCGGGACCGTGTTCTATCTGTACACGCCTTTCACCGGGGCTCTGTTGCGGAGTGTCCTCGACAGGCTGCAGAGGGAAAGCGTGAGCCGAGACATCCGGGTGTGCACGCTTGGGCCTTGCACGCTGGTCGTGGCAAGGGAGCCCTGGCTGAGCGAGTGCGCATCATCGCCGAACATCGATCAGATTGCTTGTTTTCTGTCGAGTGGTTGAGAACGTCGATCCCCAGTTTCGTGCTCTCCCGCCCTCACGTTATTGCTTGATTGATTGAAGGTGAGCGCCCGGCGTCTTACTCCGAGCGGAGGACCTTGATGGGGTCAATCCGGGAGGCACGGTATGCGGGCAAAAAAGCTGCTACGAACGTGGCCGCCAGCAGAATACCCACGCTTGCGAGGATCGATGCGGGGTCAGCGGGGCTAGTCTCGTAGAGCAGGCTCCGAATGGCGCGTGTAGCTGCAAGGGATGCGAGCAGACCCAGCAGAATCCCTCCTCCGACAGGCGTTGCGGCTTCCAGCAGAACGAGGCGGATAAGCGAAACCTTACTCGATCCGAGTGCGACGCGGATGCCGAATTCCGGTGTTCTGAGGAGACAGAATACGCCAGAACGCCATAAACCCCGAGAATCGCCAGGACCAGCGCCGCGATGCCGAATAAAGTTAGAACGACGGACTGCAAACGCTCCGGCGCAAGGGACTGCACCAACTGCGTGTCGAGCATTTCGATGACAGGGAGGGCGGCTTCCGAATCGATATCCCAGACTTGGCGGCGAATAAGCGGCGCGAACTCGTCGAGGCTACGAGACGTGCGAACAAGGAAGAATACGGCCCCCGGCGGATCGTGCCAGAAGGGTAGGTAGACGACGGGGACGTCCTCCTTGAGATTCGCGATGCGCGCGTCGGCGGCGATTCCAGTAACCGCGTAAATGCGCCCATCGAACTTGAGCTTGCGACCGAGCGCGCGGCCATCAGGCCACGCTGCTTGCGCCGCTCTTTGCGAAACGATCGCGCTCTGCGGGTTGGAGCGCTCGCTGGCCGTAAAATCGCGGCCGGCGATGAGCTTCGTCTGCATCGTTGAGAAATAGCCAGGACTGACATTGCGGAGATTCGCTGTGGGAACTTCGCTCTCTGGCAGTGGATGATCGGGACGGTACATGCTATGCACAAAGTTGTCGCCGCTCAAGGGCATTGTGCTGGTGATCGCGGCAAATTCAATCCCGGGAGTCGAGCGAATCTTGTCGAGCATGCGGTCGATGAATTCGGAACGGGCAGAGTCGCCGGAACCGTTTGGCAGATCGTATTTCGGGTTGAACAGATCGACCTCGGCGAGGACAACGTGGCTCGCATTAAAATCATGCGGCTGATTGAGAACCCGCGCAAAACTGCGAACCACAAGGCCCGTCACGATGAGAAGCACGACTGTGCATGCGATTTCAAAGGTGATGAGCAACCGCCGGAGGAAGAAGTTTGGCCGGCATCTGCTATGCGCGTTGACCTGGACTGCAAAGCACGCTGCGGGTTGGAGCGGATCGACCGCAGGGCCGGAAGGGTGCCCGACAACAAGGCGGCCATTCCTGAAATTCCACACGCGAAGAGCAGAACCGGCCAGGTGATATGGATTTCGTGCAGGCGCGGAAGGTTTTCAGGGGCAATCGCTGCAAAAAGCCGAATTCCACCGAGTGCCAGCAGAATGCCGAGGCCTCCGCCAGTGAGACTGAGAACGACGCTTTCCATCAATGCCGCCTGAAAGAGGCGCATTCGTCCCGCGCCGAGTGCGGCTCGAACGGCGTTGTCCCGCTCGCGCGCGGTGGCGCGCGCCAATTGCAAGCTGGCAAGATTCACACAGGCAATCAGCAGGAGGCCGAGGACCGCGGTGAAAAGCAGCCAGAGCGCCTTGCCGATATTGCCTGCCACCTCCTGTGAAAGCGGTTCGACGATTGCGCTCAGGTGAATGGGCAACCGATTGGTTGCCGAATAAGCGCGCAGCGTAGATGCCAGCTCGGTGGTCGCTTGGCCAACTGCTATGCCGCGTTTTAGTCGTGCCACGACAAGGAATGCGAACTCGGCATCGTCTGAGGTCAGCGCGTCTCCCTGTGGGACAAATGGCTGGAATACTGCATAGGGGGACTTTTGTCGGGGGTCGCGCCGCCCCGCATTTCATTCACTACAGGAAATTCGAAGTCATGGGGAAGAACTCCAACGACCGTGACTGGTTCGCCCTGATCTTGACCGGACTGTCCTACGACGTTGGGGTCACCGTGAAACAGAGGCCTGCCACACATCCCAACTGATGACAACCACGTCATTCCTGCCGGGTTGAGCTTCTTCAGGCCTGAAGGTGCGACCGAGCAGAGGGCGTCACGCCGAGCACGGAAAAGAAATTGGGCGAGACGTTGAGTCCCTTCTCGATGCGGGGATGATCGCCGCCGGGCGCTGACAGCGAACGACGCGTTTTGAAGAAGCGCTGCGTCTTGGATGGTGCTGGCGTGCGACCGAAGATAGACGAAGTGGCGGTAATTGTCCGGGACGGACGGATACTCGTTTGGCTACCTCCTGAAGCACCTCGCGCCAGACCACGATCCGCCCAGGATCGCGGAAGGTATATGGACGCAGCAGGACTGAATCGAGGATGCTGAAGACGGCCGTGCTGGCGCCGATACCGCATGCCATGATGAGCAGGGCGACCAGGGTGAATCCTGGCGACCTGCGCAGTTGCCGGAACGCATAGCGAGGTCTTGGAGAAATCGTTCGAAAGGCGCCCAGCCCCAGGCTTCGTGAGTCTGTTCCTTGATCAGGGTCGTGTTGCCGAAAGCGCGCCGAGCGGCGTAGCGGGCCTCTTCCGCCGACATGGCCATTCTCCCGTCTGCTCTTCTTCTTCCAGTTCCAGATCGGAGCGCAGCTCGCGCTCCAGGTCCGCGTCGCGCTTCTTGATTTGCCACCATCTCATTTCAGCTCTCCTCGGCGGCGGGCCACATCACGCGCGCCACAGCCTCGGCCATCTGCTTCCACTGCGATTCTTCGACCACGAGCTGCTTCCGGCCTTTTTCCGTCAGCCGGTAATACTTGAATTCCCGGTTTCGATCGGTGCCGTCTCCCATTTGGAGGTCACCCATCCTCTTTCTTCCAGCCGATGCAACGCGGGATAGAGCGAACCGTGCTGCATCTGCAGGAAGTCGTTCGTCGTCCGCTGAATGTGCTTGCCGATCTGGTGACCGTGCGCGGGTCCATAAAGAAGCGTCCGCAAGATAAGCATGTCCAGGGTGCCTTGGAGAAGGCCGGTCCGCTGTTGAGTCTGTTTCGCCATGGAAGACATTCGACCCTCGATCTGGTTGATAGTAGGCATTCGACTATCGGTTGTCAAGGACGGCTTCTGAAAAATAAGAGGAGGGCAGGCGCGCTCTGCGGGCACTGCGAATGGATCGCATTGAGGGGCAGGCGGTTGGACGAAAGTCCCTCAAAGGAAATAGACATGGACAATCTCATGGAGTATCGATGTCCAAGGGAGTCGAAGGCTATTTACTGATCTACATATGTCGTGATACGATATATCCATGAGGGGTAGGTTTTTGGAGACCGGTTCCGACGAATTGGTCAGGACGCTGGCGGACTTTCGTTATGAGTTGCGCTGTTTTCTTCAGTTCAGTGAACGCGCGGCGCTGGAAGCGGGGTTACAGCCGAAGCAGCATCAGCTTCTGTTGCAAGTCGCGGGCGCACCTGATCCCATGGCCGTGACCATCGCCTATGCGGCCGAGCGGCTGGGGCTGAAACACAACAGCACGGTAGAACTTGTGGATCGATCGGAGCGCGAAGGCCTGCTTGCGCGAACTCCTGACCCCCACGACGGAAGGCGGGCGATTTTGCAAGTAACCCGTAAAGGCACAAAGCTTCTTGGCAAGTTGGCGGGCGATCATGCTCGGGAGTTGAATGAGCTGGCGCCGCGGATGATACTCGCGCTGGATCGTGTGAGATTGCACGCGCAAGTTGGCGCTGCGGGGGACCGATGAGATCGCGACCCTCTGCACTGCGAGATTTTACTGTCGATCGACGGGTATGGCTGCTGACAGGCGTGGCGCTCGTAATCGGCGCAGGTGCGGCTGTGCTGGCGGTGATTCTCTTGCAGGCCATTGCGCTGGCCACGAACATTTTCTACTACCACCGGCTGAGCATGGCGATGGTTGGGCCGGCCGGCTCGCCGCTCTCCCCATGGCTCATGATGCTGACGCCTGTCGTCGGCGGGCTGTTGGTGGGTTTCATCGCCCATTCGGGTCAGACAAGATTCGCGGACATGGGATTCCGGAGGCAATTGAGGCGATTCTGCTGAATGGCGCACGGGTCGATCCCAAAGTCGCGGTGCTCAAGCCGTTGTCGGCGGCCATCGCAATTGGGTCGGGCGGACCGTTTGGAGCGGAAGGACCGATCATCATGACCGGCGGGGCATTCGGCTCGCTGGTTGCGCAGTGGCTCAAACTGACAGACGCCGAGAGGACCACGCTGCTGGTGGCAGGCGCGGCTGCGGGCATGTCGGCAACCTTTGCGGCGCCGATTGCAGCAATCCTGCTGGCCGTGGAACTACTCCTCTTTGAATGGCGGCCGCGCTCGCTGGTGCCGGTGGCGGTGGCGAGTGTTTTCGCGGGTGCATTGCGCATCTTCTGGCTTGGACCGGGTCCCCTGTTCCCTGTCGCATTCCAATCAACCATTCACCTCGAGCAGTCGCTGCTGGTGGCGGTACCGCTCGGGATTTTTATCGGATTTGCGTCGGCAGGCCTCAGCCGGTTGATGTATGGCTTCGAGGATGGATTTGAGCACTTTTGCGGGCGCCTTCGCGTGCACTGGATGTGGTGGCCGGCGATCGGGGGGATCGGGATTGGCGTGGGCGGATTCTTTTTCCCGAGGGGATTGGGCGTTGGCTACGACAACATCGCAGAGGTGCTGCGCGGAAATGCTCCGGTGGCCCTGCTGCTTGGGCTCATCCTGGTCAAATCGCTGATGTGGTCATTCTCACTCAGTTCGGGGACGTCAGGCGGCGTGCTGGCTCCCATCCTGATGATTGGCGCGGCGCTGGGCGAAGCTGCGGCACAGTTGGCCCACATGCCGGCAGAAACGCAAGCGCTTTGGGCGCTGATGGCCATGGGCGCAATGCTCTCGGGCGCGCTGGGCGTACCACTTACAGCGATTCTCTTTTCGCTGGAGCTGACTCATGCTTTGCCGGCCGTGCTTCCGCTCGCGCTGGCCTGTACTGCGTCCTATCTGGTGACCTCATTGGTGATGCCGCGCTCGATTCTGACGGAGAAGCTGAGTCGCCGTGGGTATCATTTGTCGCGCGAATACGGTGTCGACCCGCTGGAATTGGTGAGCGTCGCGGACGTGATGACGCAGCCCTTGGCCTCGGGCGAGGACGAGAGTGCGGGCGATATGTCGGAGGACTTGCCGGATATCTTTGCCTACTCCGATGAAACCTGCAGGGCAGTCGCGGAGGAAATGGCGACCACAGGGGTGATGAGCATGCCGGTCGTGAACCGCCAAACAGGGGCTATCTGCGGGCAAATCGGCGCGGCAGAGTTGCTGGCTGGACGGCGGCGCGCGGTGGTACGGGAGTCGGAACGAAGCATTTCGTTCCAGATGCCAGGACCGCGAGAGGATCTGCGTAAGTCTGCGTAAAAGGCCCTAGCTAGGGCTAGCTCTGATTTCCTGTATCGAGCTTGCGGATGAGGAAGTCCCTCAATGCCACCGCGTTGTTGTGCGCAGGATCGTGAGAGCTGTAGATCAGCGTGATCTTGCCGCTACGAGCCGCTGCAAGGATGGGCTGCCAGGAGTCTGGATTCTCTTTGAGTTCGGCGAAGTAGCGGCGGCGGAACTCGGTCCACCGCGCCGGATCGTGGTGAAACCATTTCCGCAATTCGTTGCTGGGGCCTGTCTCCTTGAGCCACGCATTGATTTCCAGCGAGGATTTTTTCACCCCTCGAGGCCATAAGCGCTCGACTAGAAAACGGGTGCCATCGGCGGCGGAAGGCGATTCGTAAACCCGCTTGAGCTGAATCATCGTTGACCCCCTGCGAGAGAAGCCTGATCCCCTCATGTAAGAGGGCACGGATGGCAAAGCCGAAATCGCGGCGATGGTCAGCTTTGAAACGGACCTGTCTAGGCTTCCTTTAGAAGTTCGGTGCGGTATCTGGGGGCGAGAGCCCTCGCCTTTTCGAGGAATTCGGCCATCTGCTGTTCGTTCAATTTGGGGGGTGGCGTTGTGCGGGTGGCGACGGGCACTCCGACTTCAGCAAAAAAAAGCTCAATTCCGGCGGGCGCGCAGATGCAGATCATGCGGGCCGGCGTTGGGGATGCGTTGTGGAACCGATGCGGGGCGTTGGCCGGAATGTTGATGGTTTCTCCTGCGCGCACAGTGGATTTGCTGCCGCGGAAGGTAGCTTCGATCTCGCCGTCGAGCAGAATGAACGTCTCTTCGAAGTCGTGACGATGCGGGCCGGGCCCCCCTCCCGTCGGGATGTACATGTCGATCACGCAGAACCGGTCGTTGGTGTCTTTACCAGCGACGGTGACGGTGTAGGTGTCGCCGACCAATCCGATGTGGGTCTGCTTCGCACTGTCAAGCTGGGCGAAGGCCAAGGTGCGGTTGAGATCGTCGGCGGGAATGGGCGCGGATTCGAGTTTGGATTCGGACATGCAGCTTCTCCTATGCGCTCTCACTCGGATGCCAGGCTGTAGATCGGATGCGCGGGCGACTGGAGCGGTCAGAATCGGATAGAGATGCCGTTTTCGCACATTGTCGTGAGCACGGACAGGAGATTGGTGACGCCGAGCAGGTGGCGAACTCCCTTGCCGAGGTTGACGAGCTCGAGACAGCAGTCGGTTGACTTGGCCGAGACGTAGAGACGCACCAGGGTGCCGAGGCCCATGCTGTCCATGTGAGTGAGGTCGGTGAGGTCGAGCACGATGCGTTTGCTGTCGGGGATGAGCTGGCTGATGCGGGTGTAGAGCAAATCGGCGACGCCCGCGACGAGTTTGCCGTGGCAGCGCACGATAGCCAGGGTGCCCTTGCGTTCCACGTCGAGTGAGAAGATGGTTGCGGCTGCGGCTTCAGGCATGCGGAATTTCCTTTTGGCAAGCGGGGAAAAAGCCAGTGTGGAGGGATTCTCTCACAGAGTAAGGTGGGATTGGAACGGGTTTCGTCGCGGCCAGGGGGCGAGGCGGGCGACCTCGTCGACTCGCTTCCTCTGTTGTGAAAATTCAGAGACCGATCGCAGGCGGAAAGACGTTCTGAATGCGGTGGTTGAGGAAATGCTCTAGACTGTTGGCTTTGAGCCGCACAAAGGACATTACGATGCGCTGTCGTACCTCTGCTCTCAGCATGGCCGCGGACCTGCTGCTTGTTGTAACTTCCGCGGTCCCCCTGGTCAGCCAGGCGCAGCAGGCCGTTTCAGCTTTCAGTTCCGTTCCGCCAATCCAATTCGACGATAGCGGCCCCGTCATCCGCGCCCGAGTGGAGCCGCAAAAGCCCTTCACGGTAGCCGGGGAGCACGGTGTGCTGGTAGGCCAGCAGGACGGTGGCTTCGAGGCGTGGCTGCTGCCTGTGAAGGTGCTGTCGCACCTGACGATCGAGGCCGACATCGAAGGCTACACGGTCCCCATCAATGTGAACCAGATGGCAGCGGAGATCGAGGCTCGGGCCGATCGCACGGTCATCACCTACAGCCACGTCGGATTCACCGTGCGACAGATCATGTTTTCGCCTAACGGCGCTCCGGCCGGGACGGGCCCGGTCGTTCTCTACGAGTTTGATTGCCTGCACCCCACCGACTTTACCTTTCGATTTACCCCGGAGCTGCGCTGGATGTGGCCAGAACGCAACGACGGAGTTCCCGATGCCGAGTGGATCGCAAGGGGCGGGTTCTACGTCCTGCACACTGACTATCCCGACCTGGCTGCTGCGGTCACTATCCCCGGAGCGCAGTCCGGCATTCTGGCGCCCTACCAGGAGCGTCCAAAGTTCTACCCCACCGAGCTGAAGCTGCACATTGACCCGGTACGCGACAAGGGCCGGCTTTTTCCGCTGCTGATGGCGGTGGGCACCACCACGGCTGCAGCCAACACACGCGCCCTCGAAGAGACGCTCACCCAGCTCAATGCTGGAATTGCGGCGAGCTACCAGGCGCATGCCGAAAGCTACAAGAAGCTGCTGGCCAACTCAGTTTCGATTGAGACACCGGACAAAGAGCTCAATGAGGCATTCAAGTGGGCCGAGGTTTCGATTGAGCAGTTGCGGGCCATCGCCCAGCCGAGCGGCGAAACGGCGCTGGTAGCGGGCTACTACGAATCGGGCGACTCGGCGCGGCCTGGCTTTGGATGGTTCTTTGGGCGCGACGCGCTCTATACGCTCTACGCCGTGAATGGCTTCGGTGATTTCGCGCTCTCGAAGGCGGAGCTGGAGTTCTTGATCCAGCGGCAGCGCGGCGACGGCAAAATCATGCACGAATATTCGCAGACGGCCCAGCAGCTCGACTGGCAAGCCTTTCCTTATATGTATGCCGCGGCCGATTCGACGCCGCTGTTTCTGATGGCGGTGGCCGACTACGTGCGTGCGAGCGGCGACGTGGAGTTCCTGACGACGCATCGCGATGCCATCGAGAAGGCGTGGGCGTTTGAGACCGATCCCGCGCACGATACGGACCACGACGGCATTTACGACAACTCGCAGGGCACAGGCTGGGTGGAGAGTTGGCCCACGGGCATGCCGCACCAGGAGATCTATCTTGCGCTGCTCGATCAGCAGGCATCGGCGGCGATGGGGCAAATCGAAAAGCTGCTGAAGGACTCGTCCAAAGCAGAAACCGCGGAGCGGCGCGCGGAGGCGATTGCAAAAACCATCAACGCCGAGTATCCCGATCGCGGAGAAGGGCTGTTACGCCTTCAGCCGAAACAGGGATGGCACGCTTGACCGGACGACAACTGTGTATCCGGCATTGGCGTGGTGGGATCCGCCGAAGGGCAACAGTATCTTTGCGCAACCTTCCGGTTGCCTATCGCAATTTGCTGATGCGACCTTGAACACAGACTGGGGCCTGCGCGACGTCGCCAACAATGAGAAGTTCTACGACGGAATGAGTTATCACCAGGGGTCGGTGTGGCCGCTGTTTACGGGATGGGCGGCGCTGGCTGAATATCGCGGAGGTCAGCCGCTGGCCGGTTACGAGATGCTGATGGAGAACGCCGAACCTGACACGTGCGCAGGATCTCGGTTCTGTGACGGAACTGCTATCGGGAGATTTCTTTGTTCCGCTTGGGCGCAGCACGAGTCACCAGCTTTGGTCGTCGGCGATGGTGATTACGCCGATACTGCGCGGGATGTTTGGGATTTCGATTGACGCGCAGACGAAGACGATTACGGTGAATCCGCAACTGCCGGCAGGGTGGAATCATGCGGAGGTGATGAATTTGCAGATTCCGGGCGGGCCTCCCTCCGTCAACTTTGATCGCGAAGGGACGACCTTACAGGTTTCTTTGGGGTCCAATCCCGGAGAGGCGTGGCATATTCGAAGCGATCAATCTGGAGCGAGTATCGGACCCATCGGCAATCTGCGGATCTCGAAAAAGCTCCGGGCTACTCCGGTCGAAGGGCTGCGCATTCCATTCCCCGCACTTGAGGTCGATCCAACGCTGGCGAATCTTACGAATGTAATTGAAAGCGTCAGTGCTGCGCTGCCCGACCGGCCTCCTCTTCCCGGTGCACGAACTTCACGCTTCCGCATCCTTCATTCCGAATATACCGATCACAAGCTGCTGCTCACTGTCGAAGGTCGTGGCGGCAGCGAAGGGGTCGCCAGCCTTGTCCGTCATGGCCATTTAATCCCGAAGGTTCAAAACGAAACACCCGGTCCGGATGCCGGTGACGTAAAGATTTCGATGCGAGAATTCACCGACGACCCCACCGCGCCGGCTTTGCTCGTAATCCACTTTCCTGGCGGCGAAGGATGGAAGACGATGACGGTCACGCTGACTTGGTGATTGACGACGAGAGCCGCAGATCTATGAGGCCACGACACTCGTCGGTGAATTCGAAAGTTCCGTTTTACCGGCTCGGGTTGGTTGGTGGTGGCCTTCCCGGAAGTTATGTTTGGTAAACATCTGGCTTCGGCGCTACGGTCAGCGGGTTCATACTCCGATGTTCCGTTCGAAGGCTTACGCCAGCGCCAGATTCATGTTGCTGATGGCCTCATCGATCTCCTGCGTGCTCTTAAAGCCAATCGTCGCGCATTCCACCCCTGCGTTCTGGAAAGCAAACCTCATCGCCTTTACGCGGTCGTCGTGACTATTCTCGAATTGGCCGCCGCCACACAACTTCATGCCGATCACACCCAGCCCTTCGTTCTTTAACTGGTGGATGTGATCGACCACTTCGCTCACGTTGTCGGGGTGGTTGGTGTCCTCATAGGTCGGCCCGTCCATGCGCGCGCCGTTGTGATTGATGCGGATCAGTCCCACGTCGAGCCACTTCGTGCCCGGCATCTGTCGCAGAGCCGGCAGTCCGTGCACCGAGGCGCCATGCGTGCGGATGATCTTCCTCTGCTGCGCCTCAAGGATTCCGGCCTGCCAGCGCTTCGTGGTCTCCGGCCAGTCGGGCGTGTGCTGCCAGTGCAGCAGCATGATGTCAAAGTATTCGGTCTGCGAGGTGCGCCGTAGTTCGTCGAACTTGGCCTGTGGGTCAATGCCCTCGTGGAACGTGGTCACTTTGCTCATCAATTGATAGCTGTCGCGAGGCAGGCCTTTCAACGCCTCGCCAAGCATTCCCGGTGTCTGGTAGGCCTCGGCCGTCTCAAAGAAGCGGATGCCGCGGTCGTACGCGTAGCGCACCAGCCGCGTGAACTCCTGCTGCCCCAGCGCGGCCTGCACCGCGCCGCCGTCCGTCCCGGTTCCGAAGGCCAGCCGCGTCACTTCCATCTTTGAACGGCCCAGCACCACCGTATCGGTCGCGGTGCGCGTGGCTGCACTCAGCGGAAGGGTCCCTACGGTCGCTATGGCTCCCGCGGCCAGACCTGTTTTAAGGAAACTACGTCGTGTGGTTTGACTCATGTCGACCTCCGCGGCTCAAGCCGGTGGGCGAGCCGAATGAGTGGATGTTAGCACGCATGCAGCAGCAATGTCCGCGAACATGCCCTGAGTTTGGGGCGCCAAAAGCTTCGTTTTCATCGCGGCAAATGTACTACTGAATGGAAACAGGCAAACCGTGGCCGTTTGGCCAGTGTTTGCCTGTTTTTGCATTTGCCTCCGTCAGATTTTTTCAGATGCGCATGGGCATCAGCACATAGCGCGACTTGTACTCGGCGTCGGGGTCCTCGGGACGCATCTGGCCGGCGGACTGCGAGTCCTTGAACTCCAGGCGGACTTCGCCTTCGTTGCCGAGGGCCTTGAGGAAGTCGATGATGTAGGACGAATTGAAGCCCACCACGATGGGATCGCCGGCGTAGGGGGTGTCGATGGTGTCTTCGCTCTCGCCTGATTCGGTGGAACTGCTGCTGATCTTGAGCTCGTTGCCCTCAAGACGCAGGCGGATGGCTCCCGAACGCTCGTCGGCGAACTGCGCAACGCGCTGGATGGCCGCAGACAGCTCGCTCGACCGCACCACGGCGAATTGGTGTTGTCCCTCGGCATAACCGCTTCGTAGTTGGGGAACTGGCCTGAGAGCCGCCGCGTGCTCAGCGTGCGATGGCCAACGCGGAAGAACAACGTGTGCTCGTCGTCGGCAAACTCCACTTTCTCAGCATCGGAGTTGGCCAGCAACTGCTGCAGCTCCTGCAGCGCCTTGCGCGGAATCAGAACGCGTTTTTCGCCACTGATGCCTTCCAGGGTTTCGCCCAGCTTCTCGACAAACGAGAGCCGATGGCCGTCGGTGGCGACCATGGCCAGCGACTCGGCCTTGATCACCAGCAGCGCGCCGTTCAGGGTGTAGCGGGATTCCTCATTCGAAATGGCAAAAATCGTGCGGGCGATGAGGGTCTTGAGTGCGACGGCCGAAATGCTGGTTACTGCGACCGTGGGGAACTCCGGCACCTGGGGATAATTGGCGCGTGCCATGCCGACCATCTTCGTGTTGGAGCGGCCGCTGCGAATCTGCACCCAGTGGTTCTCGAGAAGCTTGATGGAGATGTCGCCGTCGGGCAACAGCTTGATGTAGTCGTAGAGTTTGCGCGCGGGGATGGTGCATGAGCCGGGCTTTTTGACCTTGACGGCAGCGCTGGTGCGGATCGCCTGGTCGAGATCGGTGGCCGTGATGTTGAGCCGGTCGCCCTCGGCCTCGATGAGAAAGTTGGAGAGAATGGGAATGGTCGTCTTGCGTTCCACCACGCTCTGCGTAGCGGTGAGTTCCTTCACCAGTTCCTGGCGGCTTACGGTAATCTCCATCGCTGCCCCCTGCGCGGCCGGCTTTTCGACTTCAGTTTCCACGATCGACATCAACCCACCCCTCGTTTGCCACGGTAGATCGCGGCAAATCAAAAACCGGAACTCGAGCCTGTTCTGCGCTGGCCTCACTCTACATCAACAAAGCTGGCTCGCGGAAACAGCCGAATTTCTATCTCACCTGATTGTATTCACCTTGCCGTTTCCTTGGACGTGGAAAAACAGTGCGCATCTCTGGATTCTGTGGTGCCTTTATCGGCTGATGGAATCCAGCAACGACGCTAGAGGCCCAGCCCTTCACGAGACGGTATTCCTTCCCGTCAGGAATGCGCGACGGAGAGGAGGAAAATGAATAAGAAGTAATAAGAAAAGACAGTAGTACCCGTAGTTCACGCAGGAAAAGTGGAAAGATGGGCCATCTTCTCTAGTGAAGCGGGTTTGGCTGGGGTGCCTGTTTTCTAAATCTTCGCAGTGCAATTCAGGAGAATAGGAAAAGAGGCTGGTGGACAGGCCGTGTGCGGCGTTTTTCCCACGACTCCCACAGGGGAGGGGAAAAGGCCTGTGCAAAGTGGGTGGGTTTTGTGGAGAGCCGGTCCAGGGCCGCTGTGGGCAAGGGGTTTGAGCGGGCCAGACTTCCACAAGTTACGATTGGGGAGAGGAGATTTTGAGGGCGGGTCCGATGACTATGCGGTGGCGGAACTCGAGGCGTTCGCAAGCTGTTACCTTCCACGGCTGAAAGCATTCTGAACAGGCGTTTGAAAGGAAAGACTATGGACCGTCGCCAATTTGCAACTCGTTCACTGGCCGCAGCCGCAGGCGCTGTGCTTCATCGCCGCTATAGCTACTCCGCTGCGCCCCTCTCGGCAGACCGGCTCCCGGGGCAGTACCCGACTCGTTCATACAAAAGGCGCGTTTCCCCGAAGGCTTTCTTTGGGGCACCGCCACGGCCTCTTACCAGGTTGAAGGCGCATGGAACGAGGACGGCAAGGGCGAATCGATCTGGGACAAATTCACTCATACACTCGGGAAGGTAAGGGGCGGGGTGACAGGCGACGTTACCTGCGATCAATACCACCGGTATCCGCAGGACATCGCATTGGCCAAGCGACTCAACCAGACGAGCCAGCGTTTTTCCATCTCCTGGCCGCGCATTCAGCCCGTCGGGACCGGTGCCCCGAACATGAAGGGGCTGGATCACTACAGCCGCTTCGTCGATGCTTTGCTTGAGGCCGGCATCCGGCCCTGGTGCACGATGTATCACTGGGATCTTCCGCAGGCGCTCGAAGATCGGGGCGGCTGGCCAAACCGGGATCTGGCCAACTACTTCGCAGACTATGCCGGAATTCTCGCCAAGCATCTCGGAGATCGAATCACGGTCTGGGCGCCCTTCAATATGCCTTGGGCGATCGCCTTCATGGGTTATGCTGCAGGCGCTTTTCCTCCTTGCCGGACCAGTTTCAGCGATTTCCTGAAAGCAGCGCACACCCTGGCGCTTGCTCAGGCGGAGGCGCACCGCGCGGTGAAAGCAGCTTCTGCCAAGGCAACGGTGGGCAGCGCGTATGAGATGGCTCCCGCATACCCCAAGACGGATTCGGACGATGATCGCGCCGCCGCCGCTCGCTACCATGCCATGAACAATGTCTTCTTTCTTGAGGCGGCCATGCATGGCCGTTACCCGAAGGCTTTCGTTGGAGAACCTCCCTACGAGCTGATGGGCTTTAAGGCCGGCGATGAAAAACTCCTCTATGCGCCGCTGGATTGGGTGGGCTTTCACTACTACACGCGTCGCATCGTCTCGGATGCGAGCAAGGAGCGATTTCTGACGGAGGCAATTTCAGTGGCACTGAGATTGAGAGCAATTCACCGGGAGGGCGCGATCCTTACACACGCTTCCGCGCCGCGATGCCCACAGAGGGTCCGCTTACCGACGCAGGTTTGGAGGTGTGGCCGCGCGGCATGTACGACCTGGTCTCGCAGATTTCAAGGGAGTACAACCACCCGATCATCGAAATCACCGAGAGCGGATGCGGTTATCTCGACGGACCCGATGAAGAACAAAACGGCCGCATCCCCGACACCCGCCGCATCCAGTGGTACCGCGAAGTGCTCGCGGAACTGGCTCGCGCGATCGACGACGGGGCTCGGGTTCGCGCCTTTCATGCCTGGACTCTTCTCGACAACTTCCAATGGGCCGAGGGTTATACCGAACGCTATGGGCTGATCTATACGGACTTTCGCAACCAGAAGCGCACCATCAAGGATTCGGGCCTCTGGTACGGTCGAGTTGCTGCCTCCAATCGGCTCAACCTATGAGGCAGGTGGTCGCCAGCCTGTATTGCGCAAGGAATGCCCGGAGGAATTAAGCAGCGCTGTCCTCAGGCGTTGCAGTTCTGTCGCCTGGCGAGAGCATAACCCGGTTTCCGCCTTCGTTGGTGATCCCTCACCGCCAACCTTCTATACTTGTCTTTCCATGTCTTACCAGTCGGCAATCGATGAACTGAACTCCATGGTGCCGGAGCTGCACAGCCTGCCGGGCCAGCCCCAGCGTAAGTTTTCGCTGGACGAGATTGGGGTTCTGCTGGATGCGCTGGACAATCCACACCGGCGCTTCCCCTCGGTGCTCATCGCCGGGACCAATGGAAAGGGGTCGACCGCGGCCACGCTGGCCTCGATCCTGACGGCTTCAGGGCTGCGCACAGGACTGTACACCTCACCACACTTGAATCGGCCCAATGAGCGCATTCATGTGGGCGGGCCGGTCGCCGGCGGCGGAGAAGCGACCGGGCGGGAGATCGGCGACGACGATTTCGCGCGCCTGTTCTATCACGTGGGGGATGCGGCCCGGAAACTGGTGCAGGAAGACAAGCTGGCTCAGATGCCTAGCTTTTTTGAAACGCTGACGGCGATGGCGTTTCTCCATTTCGCTGCAGAGAATGTGCAGATGGCGGTGCTGGAGGTCGGCATGGGCGGACGTTTGGACGCGACCAACATTGTCGATCCGCTGCTTTCGATCGTCACGGATATCTCGCTCGACCACACGGAGTGGCTGGGATCGACCATCGCGGCCATCACTCACGAGAAAGCCGGCATCCTGCGCGCCGGGGGCACTTTGATTACCTTGCCGCAACATCCTGAGGCCAACCGTGTGCTGGGCGAAGTTGCGGTGGAGTTGGGCGTGCGTGGCGTCAGCGCTGTGCCTTACATGCCCCCGATGGATACAGGAACAGTGGGACCGTATGCCCTGGAGGTGCTTGGGCATCCGATCGAGATTGCCTCTCCACTTCGTGGCGCGCACCAGCATCGCAACGTGGCCTTGGCGATTGCCGCAGCGGTCGAGCTTGGATCGAGCTACGGCCTTCCCATTACCGCCGGATCGATTGCGGAGGGAATCCGCCAGACCCATTGGCCGGGGCGACTGGAGCGGGTAACGAGTGGCGGCGTGGATTGGATTCTCGATGTGGCGCACAACCCTGCGGGGGCATGGGCGCTGCGCGCCGGATTGCGGGATGTGCTCGACGAGGCGGGACCGCGCACGCTGATCTTCAGTTGCCTGCGCGACAAGCCGGTCGCGGAGATGGCGCAGATTCTCTTTCCGCTGTTCGACCGGGTGATCTTTGCACCGATTCATAGCCCCCGCGCAACGCCAGTCAGCGGCCTGCTGGCGGCGGCCGAGGCTACCGGAACGCCGGCTGAAGCGGCAGATTCTGTCGGCGATGCCCTCAAATCGGCTCGAAGCCGCGGCGGTGACATCATAGTGGTGTCCGGTTCTGTATACCTGGTGGGCGAGGCGCGCAGCCTCCTTCTTGCGCAAACCCGGCAGCCTGTAGGTGCAGAGCCATGAGCCGGCCGCCCAGTCCCTTGCCCCGGCTCTACCGCTGGCGGACCAACGTGATTCAGGCGCCGGCCTTCTTTTTATCGACAGCGCTGTTTGGAACCGTTTCGCTGCTGGTTTCGGTATTCGACAAGACGGGACGGGCGCAGCATCGAATCGCAAAGTTGTGGGCGCGCGGCTGCGTGTGGATCTCGGGTTGCAGGCTGACGATGCGCGGTGCAGAAAACTTCCATAAGCACCCGGTGGCGGTCTACGCGTCGAATCACACCTCGTATATGGACACGCCGGTGATCTTTGCCTTGATGCCGCTGCAGTTTCGCATCCTGGCCAAGAGAGAGTTATGGTCGCTGCCGTTTATCGGGTGGTATTTGAACCGGTCCGGCCAAATTTCCATCAACACCGAGAATCCGCATGCGACGCTCTCGAGCCTGGGAGCCGGTGTGAAGGCTTTGCGGGCCGGGATGCCGTTGTTTGTGTTTCCCGAGGGCGCGCGCACGCCGAACGGCGAACTGCAGGCTTTTCTTTCCGGCGCGGCCTACCTGGCCATTCGTGCCCAGGTGCCGCTGGTGCCCATCGCACTGAGCGGGGTCTACGACCTGCTGCCGATTCACACCCGGCATTTCTATCCGGGAGAGCTGACGCTGGTCGTGGGCGAGCCTATCCTGACCACCGGCATGCACCTGCGCCAGGCCAATGAACTGACCGAACGGCTGCGCGCGGCGATCGATGCGTTGCGCATGCAGATCGTCCGGCAGACAGCGCAAGCGCCCGCGGACGCCTTGGCCTGAACTCGGATCACCGGTATTCGCATACCTACCCGGTATCATCTGAAGTCAATGGAAGCAATGATCAGAATTTTCGCGAAGGTCGCACCGATGGCGCTCGGCGCCGTGCTCCTCATCGTGCCAGGCAGCATGAATGCGCAAGCGATTCCCCCGGCCCAAGACAGGCTCGCCCTGGTCGATCCATTCATCGGGACGGGACCGGACGGCCATACGTTTCCGGGAGCGACGGTGCCGTTCGGAATGGTGCAACTTTCTCCCGATACACAGATTCGACCGTTCAAGCAGAGCTACAAGTGGGCATCCGGCTACCGCTATGAGGATACTTCAATCCTCGGATTCTCGCACACACACTTTTCGGGAAGTGGACACTCCGATCTCGGCGATGTTCTGCTGCAGCCGATCTCCGGCGATGTGCGCCTTGACCCGGGTGACAGTGAGAAACCGGGGTCGGGGTATCGGTCCCGCTTCAGTCACAAGCAGGAACTGGCCGAGCCTGGCTATTATGCGGTTGATCTGCTCGACTACGGCGTTCACGTCGAGTTGACGGCAAGCGCCCGCGTTGGCGTGCACCGATATACGTTCCCTTCGGACAAGCCAGCTCATGTTCTGGTCGACCTTCGTTCGTCGATCTACAACTATCCCGGCAAAGTGCTCTGGTCGCGTCTGCGTATTCGCGACGACGGCACCGTGACAGGCATGCGGGAAACGCGCGGCTGGGCCCCGGGCCGCCAACTTTATTTTGCGATGAGGTTCTCGCAGCCAGTTGAACAACACAGCCTATATGACCGGGAGCCGCTGCCGGTGGAGTATCACGGCTTCAAGACTCCGGGCACGACTCCGGAGAACACGCAGGCGATCGAAGGTCGCGGCATCGTCGCGGTCTTCGGATTCAAATCGCCATCACAGCCGCTGGTAGTAAAAGTGGCGCTCTCGCCGGTCAGCGAAGACAACGCGATCGCGAATATGGACGCCGAGGCGCCCGCGTTCGACTTCGACGCGGTGCATGCCGCCGCGACGGCTGCGTGGACGAAGGAACTCCAGCGAATCGACATCGCCGCGCCCCCTGACATTCAGAAGAGCCTCTACACAGCGCTCTACCATGCGCTGATGTCGCCCAACCTGACTATGGACGTTGACGGAAGCTACCGCGGTCCGGATAACCAGGTCCACCATGCCACCGGCTTCCACTTCGTTTCGAACCTGAGCCTGTGGGATACATATCGCGCGGAACAGCCGCTGATGACGCTGCTTGAGCCGGAGGCGCGCACCAGCGACTTGGTGAACTCCATGCTCGCTTCCCGACGGCAGAGCCCGTTTGGCATTCTCCCCATCTGGCAGGAACAGGGAATCGAAACCTGGTGCATGATCGGCTATCACGCCGTGCCCGAAATCGTTGATGCCTACATGAAGGGTATTCGCGGATTCGATGCCGACGAAGCTCTTCGCGCAGTCGTGGCCAGCGCCACGTATGGCCCCTATGGCAGCCTGGAAGACTACATGCGCCTCGGCTATGTCCCCGTCGACCACGATGATGAAGCGGCCTCGAAGACGATGGAGTATGCCTTCGACGACTGGACGATTTCAAGAATGGCTAAAGCGATGAATCACGCCGATGTGGCCGACTCATTCAACAAGCGAGCGGCAAACTGGCGGAATAACTTCAACACGAAAGATGGTTTTGTCGAGCCCCGCCTGGCGAATGGCGATTACCGTACCGCGTTCGATCCTGCGCGAGCAGGAAATGGGAGCGGTTTCACGGAGGGTAACGCCTGGCAATACTCCTGGTATCAGCCACAGGATGAACAGGGGCTCATCGACATGCTTGGGGGCAAGCAGCAACTGATCGATAAGCTCGACGCGATGTTTGATGCCAAAGTAGACCCGCATCAATACGCCGATGTCGAAGACATCAGCGGCATGATCGGGCAATACATCCACGGCAATGAGCCGAGCCATCACCTTGCCTACCTTTACGACTACGCGGGTGCTCCCGCCCGCACGCAGGAGAGGCTTCGCCAGATTGTGGAGTCACAGTACCGGGCCGCACCCGATGGTCTTGTCGGCAACGATGATCTGGGGCAGATGTCTGCGTGGCTGATCTTTACGTCGCTCGGGTTCTATCCCGTCGCACCAGGGTCCAGCGAATATGTGATTGGCCGTCCATTTGTCGACGAAGCCACGCTACACCTTCCGAACGGAAATACTTTCAGGATCGTTGCGGACCATTTGAGCCCTTCGAATGCATACGTCAAATCGGTCACGTTGAACGGAAAGCCGCTCGGACGTCTTTTCATCCGGCACAAGGAATTGATGGGCGGGGGCGAATTGCACTTTGTGATGAGCACCAAGGCTGAAGCGACCTGGTCGATGCAGAAACTCGAAGCGCCCTACTCGATGACTCCCGCACATTGAGTCGGTGGCAGGTAGTGTGCCTCAAAAAGGGCGCACGATCCATGGCCTGTTTTTCGAGACACGTCAGAGACGCGACTTGGTTTTAGTCCAAATCTATGACGCGACGGCGGGCGCTTGGAGGAATTGGAGCGCGCGGACTAGGTAGCCCTTCAGATCGCGGCGATGGACAACGGCGTCGAGGAAGCCTTTTTCAAGAAGAAATTCGGAGCGCTGGAAGCCTTCCGGAAGTTTCTGGCGGATGGTTTGCTCGATGACACGGGGGCCGGCGAAACCGATCAGGGCGCCGGGCTCAGCGACGTTGAGGTCGCCCAGCATGGCAAAACTGGCGGTGACGCCGCCGGTGGTCGGATCGGTGAGAACACAGATGTAAGGGACTTTCGCGTCGTCCAGTTGCGCCAGGGCGGTAGAGATCTTGGCCATCTGCATCAGGCTGACCACGCCCTCCATCATGCGCGCGCCACCCGACGCGGCGACGACAATCAGCGGCTTGCGGCAAAGGCGAGCACGGTCGACAGCCCGCGCGATGGTCTCGCCCACCACGGCGCCCATTGAGCCGCCGATGAAGCTGTATTCCATGGCGCTGACCACCACGTCGTGCGGACCCATCCGGCCGACGGCGTTGAGGATGGCGTCGTCCATACCGGTCTCTTCCTGTGCCTTGCGCAGGCGCTGCTTATAAGGCTTCACGTCGACGAATTTCAACGGGTCGGTCGAGCGCAGGCCCCCATCGACCAGTTCATAGCCGGGCTCGAGCAACAACTCCAGACGCTGGCGCGCGCCGATTTTGAAGTGGTATTGGCACTTGGGGCAGACATTGAGGTTGGCTTCCAGGTCGGCCTTGAAGATGGCCTGCCGACAGCCGGGACACTTGATCCAGAGGCCCTCCGTGCGGACACGCTTCTCCGCGCCGTCTCCATCGTTATCGGACCCGGGGTTCGATTCGTAGTCGCCGTTCTCGCGTTTAAACCAGGACATAAGCCTTAGACATTGTATATGGACGGCGGCCCGGGCAAGGCCATGGGTCCGGGGGGCATCGCCGGCTTCGCCGATTTGAAATCTTTACAATATTTGCGGCGCTTGCCCGTCTTGGGGATAGACGGATGAGCCATGAGCGTGATTTCGATGACCGAGCAAGACCGTCATATCGCCGAAGTCATCGCGGAAGAACGACCCCGGTTGCGGAGCTTCATTCGCAAGCGGGTGCCCAACGACGCCGACGTGGAAGAGCTTTTGCAGGAAGTCTTCCTCGAATTGGTTGAAGCCCATCGCCTGCTGTTGCCCATTGATTTTGTGACCGGCTGGCTGTTCCGAGTGGCGCGCAACCGCATCACCGACCTGTTCAGAAAAAAGAAGCCGGTCAACTTTACCGATGCGGCGATCGAGGACGAAGACGGCGTGTCACTGGACCTCGGTGAGGTGTTGCCGTCACCCGACGCCGGCCCGGAAGCGCTCTACATGCGCAACCTGCTTCTTGAGGAGATGGAATTGGCACTCGCCGAATTGCCTGGCGAGCAGCGCGAAGTCTTCGTCGCCCACGAACTCGAGGGGCGCAGTTTTAAGGAATTGTCGGCAGAGAGCGGCGTCAGCGTCAACACGCTGCTCTCGCGCAAGCGCTACGCGGTGCTTCACCTGCGGGAGCGGTTGCGGCGCATTCACGATGAGTTCATGAGGAAATGAGGAACGAATATGAGAAGGAAATGGTGGATGTTTCTGCTTGCCCCGCCGGCGATGGTGCTCTTCGGGTGGCTCTTCGGCGAAGTAGTGATGCATTTGTGGAACTGGCTGCTGCCCCCGCTGTTCGGATGGCACCAGATTACGTTCTGGCAGGGCCTCGGACTGCTGGTTCTTTGCCGGATCCTGTTCGGAGGCTGGGGCGGAGGCGGTGGCGACCGCTCCAGATCCCGGCGGCGCAGGGCAGAGGAGTGGGAGAAGCTGACGCCAGAGGAGCGGGAGAAGTTCCGGCAGAGCTGGCGCTCGCGCTGCGGCGGCTTCGGAGCACCACCGAGTGAATCGAAGGAGCCGGCCTGACAGCTTCGCGTGGCGGGCGCGTGTGCCCGCCCGGAACCTGCGGGCACGCAAGCCCAGCGGTCGGGCGCTCTCTCTAGCGACTTCTTCGATTTCCGATCATCAGGGTTGTGGTCAATTCATGGCTTGGTCATTGGGACGGGAACCTCGGAAGCGTGCAAATGCACAATCTTCCAGCCTTCGTTGGTTCGATCGAGCACAATCGTTCGTCGATTGAGAAATCCGGCCCTGTCATCCAGATGAAATGTCGCGATTGCAACATCTCCAAAGATCTGAAGCTCCAAATCTTTGGGTTGAATGTCCATGTACGGCGCTTTCGTCTTGCCGCTGCGAATCTGATCGAAGACCAGTTTGAATGTCTTCTCGAACCCATCCCGCCCACTGGCGCGCTCCGGGAAGCCGCGCGGATAGAAGACGGTGGCATCGTCAGAAAATGTGAGACGAAACGTCTCCCAGTCGAGATCGTCGAACGCACGGACGAACTTTGCCAGGGCAGCTCGAACCTCCGACTGCGACCGGTCAGGTTTCGTCTGCGCCAGGAGTAAGGGACAGAACAAGAGGCATAGAACGACGGAGACGGCTCGGCTATACATTGCATAAGCATATGACCGGCCAAGTCTCAGCCGAAGTGAAAATATCGAGACGCGGTTTCGATCTTCGTCTGCAAAGGCTCGTGAGTTCAAGTTCTTCGTCTTGACAATCCAGTGGTGCAGGCTTATACATCTAGATTACCTAGTGGAGTGAAACGGTGACCGGCGAATCGCGCGACCTCGTACAGGGAACTCTTGAAATGCTTGTTCTCAAGACCTTGGCTCTCGAACCGATGCATGGTTACGGGATCGCCCTGCGGATTGAGCAGATCAGCGCCGGAGTCTTCCGGGTCAATCCCGGATCGCTTTTGCCGGCATTGAGTCGTATGGAGCGCGCGGGCCGGGTGAAAGCCGAGTGGAAAACTTCGGACACCAATCGGCGTGCCAAGTACTACCTCCTGACGGCGCGCGGTCGTAAAGCGCTTGAGCAAGAGCGGCAGCAATGGAGCCGTCAAATCGCGGCAATCGGTCGAATTCTCGAAGCATAAGGAGAACCCTGATGCTGTTCCCAAGCATTTTCAGCGGAATCAAGTCGCTGTTTCGGCCAGACGAGCGCAATGCCGAGATCGAGACCGAGGTGCGGGATTTCTTCGAGTCGTCGGTAGAGCACAAGATGCGGCACGGAATGAGCCGCGAAGATGCGCAGCGCGTCGCCCGCGCCGAGATCCGAAGCGCTGAGATGGTGAGGCACAAGATCTGGGCTGCGGGGTGGGAATCGCATGCGGAAGCCCTGTGGATGGATGTGCGCTACGGCTTCCGCCAGATCTTGCGTTCCCCGGGGCTTTCCGTGGTGGCGATTCTCTCGCTCGCTCTCGGAATTGGCGCGAACACTGCGATTTTCACCGTGATCGATGACCTGTTGCTCAAGCAATTACCGGTTCACGACCCTCGAATGCTGGTTTCGTTTGGCGACGGAAGCGACAGTGGAATCGTGGCCTCGACCAGTCCGGAAGCTTATGACATCTTCCCCTACGATTTCTATCGCCGTATCGCAGGAGATCGGAGTGAGTTAGAGGGAATCTGTGCATTTGCCAGCTTTCCCACCATGGTGAGCTTGCGCACCGGATCAGGCTCCGAAGGCCCGGCAACCCAGGCCATCAGCCACCTTGTTTCGGGGACGTTTTTCAACGTTCTCGGAGCGCAGCCACTCATGGGCCGCGTGTTCAATCCGAACGATACGGCGACCGAGGGGCGCAACGCTGTTGCCGTCATCAGCCATCGCTACTGGCAGGAGAACCTGGCCGCGGATCCTGGTGTGGTGGGCCGCTCGATCGCGATCAACGGTACGTCGTTCGTAGTGATCGGAGTGATGCCCGCTACTTTCTACGGAGCAAACCTGAACGAGCAGTCGCCCGATCTTTGGCTGCCCATCACGATGCAGCCGCAAGTAATGTTGCGGCCCTCCCTTCTGAAACCGAATGGTTTGTTCTGGACTCATATCATGGCCCGGCGTAGACCGGAGATTTCGGCAGCGCAGACCCAATCATGGGCGACGCTCGCGTTCCAGCGATTTCTCACGCAGCGGGAGGGAGCCGAAATTACGGCACGACGACGGCAGCAGATCAGTGGCACGTTTATTCCGTTATTACCGGGCGGGGCGGGACTGTCGCACATCCGCGCAGCCTATCAGACCCCATTGACCGCGCTGATGATTATGGTTGGCGTTGTTCTCTTGGTTGCCTGCGCGAATCTTGCCAATCTGCTTTTGGCGAAAGCAGCATCCCGCGAGCGTGAATTCTGCGCACGCCTTGCGCTGGGCTCCAGTCGAGGACGAATCGCGCGCCAGATTTTGACAGAGTCTCTTTTGCTTGCGCTGATGGGCGGCAGCCTCGGACTGGGTCTGGCTTTCTGGGCCACGCACTTCATCATCCACTTCATCGACAGAGGAGCCGCTCGTACCGCCCTTTCCGCGACGCCCGACTTGCGCGTCTTATTATTTACCTTCGCCATCTGCGTCGTGACGGCCGCTCTGTTTGGCATCGCCCCGGCGATGCGTGGCTCGCGCACCGACGTGTCTGGAGCGTTGAACGCCAGCGCGCGCAGCGCAGGCGGCACGGCCGGCCGGTCCAGCCGTTTGTTGCCGAAGGCGCTCATTGTCACCCAGGTGACACTTTCGCTCGTGCTGCTCTCCGGCGCCGGCCTGTTGCTGCGGACCCTCAAAAACCTGCGAGCGCAGGACACTGGAATGAGTCGCACCAATGTTCTGCTGGTCAGCACCAATCCAAAATTTGCCGGATACCAACCCGAGCGGCTGAATGCGCTCTATGACCGCATCCTCAGCCGCGTCGACGCGCTCCCCGGCGTGCGTTCCGCAGCGCTCTCCGGAGGACCGCCCTTGCACCGTGGAAACTGGGGATCGCCTATCGATATCGACGGCCGCCCCACGCCGCCCAACGAGGACATCAGCACACTCCTCAATCGCGTGTCGAGCGGCTACTTTGAAACCCTTGGAATTCCGCTGCTCCGCGGTCGAACGATTCAACCGGTCGATAGTGCCGATGCCATGAAATCCGCCGTGGTGAATAAGACTTTTGCCGACCGCTATTTTCGCAACGGCGACGCGATCGGTCACAGCTTCACCATTGCCGATCCTGCCGCACCGGGTGTCTGGCGCGTCGTAGGGATCGTGCGTGATTCGATGCACAGCAGCCCCGATGAAAAACCCCAGCCGTTCGCTTACCTCGCCGTAACCCAGCTCCCGGGCGATGATCAGTATGCCTATTGGCTCGAAATCAGAAGCATCGGCGACCCGTCGAAAATCACGGGAGAAGTCCGCGCCGCACTTGCGGAGATCGATCCAAACCTCCCTATTCTTGAAACGCAGACTATCGAAGACCAATTCGATGGTTTAATCCACGATCAGAGCTTTGTGTCGAAACTGGCCGGCTGCTTTGCGTTGCTGGCCCTCACCTTGGCTTGAATCGGACTCTACGGCGTAATGACCTACACCGTGGTGCGGCGCACGAACGAACTGGGGGTTCGGATGGCGCTTGGAGCACGCAGACCCGAACTCCTCTGGATGATACTGAGAGAGTCTTTCGCGCTTCTGTCGATCGGGGTTGCATTGGGCGTTCCGATCAGCCTTGCCGCAAGCCGAGCGATCAAAGCCAGCCTGTTCGGCGTCGGCCCTGCAGACCCGCTGACTTTGATTTCTACCGTGCTGGTGGTGAGCGTGTGCATGCTGGCTGGCTCCTATTTGCCGGCACGCCGGGCCTCAAAGATCAATCCGATGGTCGCATTGCGCTACGAGTAGTGCTTGGCCGTTCTGAACGAGTCGCTCGCCGAGCCCGATAGTCGAGGGCGTGGGTCGCTTCAGCTGGCATTGCAACTACCCCGCTTCCCGCCGCCTGACCCTTACCTCGTAAACTGGTCAAATGGACGATATCGGCGCGTTCATCCGCCGCCTCCCCAAGGCCGAGTTGCATCTGCATCTCGAAGGCACCATCACGCCCGCAACGCTGGTCGAGTTGAGCGCGCGCCACGACGCCCGTCCCATCCCCCTGCCGGAAGCCGAAGCGCTTTATCAGTTCACTGACTTCACCGGCTTCATCGAAGCTTTCAAGGCCGTGACTCGCCAGCTCATCCACGCGGACGACTACGAACTGGCCGCCTGGCACATGATGCAACGGCTCGCCGAGCAAGGCGTCGTTCATGCCGAGGTCTACATCTCCGTCGGCGTCATTTATATGTGGCGCAACTTTGACCCCACATGCTTCGAACCGGTCTTCGAAGGATTGGAGCGCGCCCGCGAGCGCGGCGAACGCGAGCTGGGTCTCTCGCTCTACTGGATTTTCGACGCGGTGCGCCACTTCACCGTCGAAGAAGCCGTGCGTGTCTTCCGCAAAGCTGCGGAAATGCGCTCCGAGTACCCCTCCATCATCGGCATCGGCCTCGGCGGGGACGAGCGCCGCGCCGGTTCCGAGCCCTTTCGCGCACTCTATGCCGAGGCGCGCGAAGCAGGTCTGCGCCTTACCAACCACGCCGGTGAAACCACCGGTCCCGAAGCCATCCGGGAGGCGCTCGCCATCGGCTCCGAACGGCTCGGCCACGCGCTCTCGGCCATTCAGGATGCGGATCTGCTCCAGGAGTTAAAGGCGAGGGAAGTGCCGCTCGAACTGAATCCCACGTCCAACGTCCGCACCGGAGTCTGCGCGTCGTTTGCCGCGCACCCACTGCGACCCTATTTCGACGCCGGACTGCTGGTGACGCTCAACTCCGACGACCCAGCCTTCTTCGGCTCGGATATAGCCAACGAATACCTGCTCGCGCATACCGAGCAGGGCTTCACCCGCGAAGAGCTTCGCCAACTTGCAGCCAACTCTATCCGCGCCAGCTTTCTCCCAGAATCGGAAAAAGCGGCTTGGCTCGCCCGAATTGTTGCGGCAAATTAAACAAAAGTTGTAGGAGCCAACCCCCGGATGGGTGAGAGAGTCTAATGCAAATTGAGGTAACATGCTAACAGGAGAGTTTGCACCGATGTCCACTGAGCTCGACCCCGTCACGCCTGTAGAAGAACCGAAAGAGAGTATGGCTCTCCGGGTCATCGGCTGGTTTTCCGCAGGAATGGCCGTCGCCGCGCTGGGAATTTATCTGGGCGTCGAGATTCGCAACCGCTACAAATTCAAGCGGCGCACCCCCTACGACTTCTACGCCAACGCTGGAAAACAGCAGGCCGGCGAATTCGGGATGGGCATCTAGATCTACGCTTACGCCTCCAGGCAAATGCCGCCATCGCGCGGCATTTTCCATTTCTGGCACCTTTCCGGTTCGGTCAGCCCGCGCTTCATTGCGCGTTTTCATCGATTGACCGAAAATCAGCATCCCGTTATAGTGGTCGTATGAGTCTTCGTCCCACCCCGGCCCCCTGTTGTGCGTGTCCTTGCACGCTGCGCCGGTCTTGTGGGTGAGTTGGTTTAGACTCAACCGTTCCTCATAAGGCCGCTTCAGCGATTTGCTGACGCGGCTTTTGTGTTTTCTGGTAAAGCTTTATTCTTCAACGTTGCACCGGACCCAATGAACTGCCTTTCTTCCCCTTCGCGGCTCACTCTCTCTGCCTCCCGGCGGACAAGCTGTTGTTGTAGTCGCTGATTCATCCCCGTCCTTAAATCTTGACCTATGCCGGTGATGCCCCAAATTGCCCTCCCGGCCTGTACCCCGTATTCCCCAAGCCTGGCGTTCCCGGTGAACGGCCAATCAAATTCCAGGAGGCCTTGTGAAGCTCGCATCAAAACTGCACCACCTTCTTATCGCACTTCTCCTCTTCGGTACTCTCGCTGCGGTCAGTGGTCCTCCCGTGTACGCCCAGATCGTGGGCGGCTCTATCAGCGGCACCGTCCGCGAAGCTACCGGAGCATCTCTGGCCGGCGCGTCCGTGACCGTGGTTCAAACCGAAACGGGAGCTACGCGCAAGCTCGTTACCGGGTCGGACGGCCGTTTCTTCGCCCCATCTGTCCCTGTCGGCAGGTATTCGGTGTCGGTCGCCCATGATGGTTTTGCGACCCAGGAGCGAAGCGGCTTCTCCCTCACCGTCGGGCAGAGCCTGCAGGTGGATTTCGTGCTTGGCGTCGAAGCTGTGCAGCAACAGGTCGAGGTGGACGCCACCGGCGAAACCGTTAATGTAACCACGCAGCAAACGGCAGGTTTGATTGACGAGCGCCAGGTGAAAGAACTTCCCCTCAACGGCCGCAGCTACGATGAACTGCTCACGCTCAATCCCGCCACCGTGAACTACACCGGCGAGCGCTCCGGCAGCGTCGGCACATCCAATTCATCCGTCGGCAGCATGTTCGCCGTCAGCGGACGCCGTCCGCAGGACAATCTGTTTCTGCTGAACGGATCGAATACACCGGCGCATCGCTGATCAACGTCACGCCCGGCGGCACCAGCGGCCAGTTGCTCGGTGTGGATGCAGTGCGCGAGTTCAACGTATCCACTGACACCTACGGTGCCAGCTACGGCAAGCGCGATGGCGCGCAGGTCAGCATCGTCACCACCTCCGGAACTAATCAACTCCACGGGACGTCATTCGAGTTCATCCGCAACAGCGCTCTCGACGCCCGCAACTACTTCGACGCCGGATCGATTCCCGAGTTCCAGCGCAATCAGTTCGGCGGCTCGCTGGGCGGCCCGATCCGGCAGAACAAGCTCTTCCTCTTCGGCAACTATGAGGGCTTCCGGCAAAACTGGGGCTTGAGCGCCGTTACCCTGGTGCCCGATGACCAGGCACGCCAGGGCTATGTACCCAACTCCGCGGGTACGGAGCAATATGTGGGCGTCAACCCCGCCGTCCAGCCTCTGCTCGCCCTTTGGCCGGTTGCCAACGGCCCTGAACTCGGCAGCGGCATCGCCGAAGCCTTCAGTCATCCGAAACAGAAAATCCGCGAAGATTTTGGTACCACGCGCTTCGATGACAATCTCTCCAGCAAGGATCTTCTCTTCGGCGTCTTCACTGTCGACGACAGCAGCGCCAACACCCCTTCGCAGAATCCTCTGAGCCTCGTCGACGAGAGCCTTCGCGAGCAGGTGGCCAGCGTACAGGAGCAGCATGTCTTCTCCCCGTCGC
>CAVQZQ010000084.1:0-25290 GCA_963718435.1 uncultured Acidobacteriota bacterium
TCGCTCCCGCTGGCGATCGTGTTCCGGATCCGCCCGCCGGTATAGATCGGCACGATCGCCGCGACCGCCGAGATCGTGAACTGATCCTGACCGCCGCTCGCCGCCTTGGGCTGGCCGCTGCTGCTGGGCACGGAGATCGGGTTGGTGAGGAATGCCTGGGCGTTGAGCGTCTGGATCTGCGGGAGCGCGCGACGCGAGGAGGCCAGCTCCTGGCCGGCGGCCGCGGACGTCTGCCGGCTGGCCTGGATCTGCGGTTCGTCCCCAGCGCGATCGACCAGGCATCTCTCAGGTTCTCCGCCCGTGCATCCCGGGCCATCACGCCGAGGACCAGCGCCAGGACGAGCCTCGGATCATTCCGACGAAAGCCGTGCATCGAATGGATCTCCTTCTTGCGTATCGCGGCGGGCCGCGATCCAGATCGTAGGTCAGATTTTCTAGAGCGATTCTCACGATCGGATCAGCACATGTGCGTGGCCCGGCCCCCCCTTCGTAAGGGGGGATGGAAATGCGCCGGGATGTCCCCCCCTTACTCTAGGGGGGGGTTCCGGGGGGTCTCTGCTACTCTGCGCGCAAGATCGACATATTCCTTCAACATCTCGGCCGTGTTCGACGCATACCATTTTGCGACCATGCCTTCCATACCGCGGTCCGGGTGCGGTTTGCGCATTGCAATCGTAGTCATCGTGTATCCTCCGTTTTCCCTGATCCCTGAGCTCTGACCCCTGATCCCTGATCCCTGTTCCCTGTTCCCTGTTCCCTGACCCCTGACCCCTGTCTTACTCGCAAAACACGCGCACCTTGGTCGTGTTCCCGCCTTTGCCATCCACATCCACCATCAGGTCTTTCAGGTGGTCAATCAGCTCTTCCAGGTTTTCCGGCTTGATCTGCGATAGCGTCAGCGGCACCCCATGCCGGTTGAGCGCCTGATCCAATTGGTCGTGAGCCTGCGCTGGAATCAAACTCGCCAGCCGCACGCCCGCCCGCAGCAACTGCAGCGGCACCCGCACGTTCACGGTCGTGGGACCTTTCAAACCGGTCATCTCTTCGTCGGCTTCCACCAGCACGCGCAGATATTTGGCAAGGTTCTTCGCGGACGCGGGTCCAAATCCGTTTGTCCCGTTGCCCTTGCTTGAAGACTCGCCCATCGTGGTGCGAGTCTCCGGTTCAAGAGCGGCCAGCAGCCGCTCGGCTTCATCCGTGGTAATTCTTCCCGCGGCCAGCATTTCCAGAATTTGACGTCGATTCTCGTTCATAAAGTTCCTCCCGCAATGCGTGTCAGAAATGACAAGGTATGACTGGTAGTCGCGCCAGCCATCGGTAATATTGTTTTGAAGAGGTCCGCAAACCTCCCCAGGAGTTCGTACGCGTGGGCCAATTGGTATGGATGGGCCAACCCCATGCCGGCTACAATCACCGCGCAGGCGCCCAGCACCCAGGCGGTTTCGCTGTTGTCGGGCCAGCAGGCCAGCAGTCGCTCTGCCTCGCGCGGCGTAATGCGGCCCATGGCGATGAGAGATAAAATCGCGCGGCGCTCGTTGTTCATGGTCAACCTCACAGGATCCGAACCGTAACCCGGTTCCCGTCCGCGCAAACGCGGACATCGGTCCCCGGCAGGCTGCACGCGATGGCCCAGAAGGTCGCGATGGCGCGCCAGGGGTTGATCCGGCCGGCCAGGCACAGGCCCAGCACAACCAGAAAGATCAGCGGTGATAACAGCGCGAGCGGAATCCACAACAGAAACAGCGGAACCCACAACCGAATTCCCCACCAGTGCGGATTCTGCACGTGAACGATGGCAATGTTCGGAGTCATTGCAGAGCCTCCAGTGCGCGGATCGCCTCAGCGGCGTCGATCTCACCGCTCTTCAGCCGCTCCAGCACCTCGGCACGGGATGGAGACGGGTTGGTGTCGACAAATTCCAGTTGTCCGGCAATCCGGTTCAGGCGCGCCTTGATCGTCGGGTAGCTCACCCCGAAAACCTGCTCCATCTCCTTGATCGAGCCGTGCGAGCGCAGAAACGCGGTAATAAAGACCTGGTCTTCCAGGCTGAGCCGCGCCAGTTCCGGCAATACGAATTCGCCTTCGATGGCAATCTGCTTTTCCGGGATCCTCACTCGCTCGACAACCAACGCCGAACCCTGTGCGATCCGTAGCAGATCTTGCCAGTCAGATGAGGGTTTGTTTTCTTGGTCCATTATTTGAGAACCTCAGCGTTTCTCAACCACTGAGGGAACTGTAATTAAGTTTATTTAGAATTGCAAGCACAAAAATTGATTTTATTAAAATCTCTTTCCAATCAAATACCGCCGTTTGAAGCCTCCTTCAATCCCACGGCGTCTCCCGGAATGTCTGTTGCATGCCAGGATAGAAAGCCAAATAAAGGCAAATCAGCAGGTTAAATAACGAACCGACCATCAGCCCTGCTTCATGCCCTGCGAGTTCATTCATGCCCGACGCTTGATCAGCCAGCAGATTTACCACGTTCAGCGCCACGGTAGCGCCCGCCATGAACATCGCCACCCAACGGGCACGCCAGTCCCGGCAGTACCATCTCCACCCAACAACGCAGTACACGAGGGCCTTGAAGTAGAACACAAATTCGGGAGAGATCAGCTTGGGCGCGGAATCGAAGTGCGTCGCAAGATACGCTGTGATGCTCGAATCGGGCGCAAGGCCCACAATCAACCCAAACACGAGAAACAGGCCACCACGGAAAAAGCAGAACCACGCAAACAACGTGATCAGCAGCGGCGTCTTGATCTGCGGGCGGACATTGCGCGGCTTCGCGTTCCTCTCCGGGATCTGATACGGCGGGGGCACAATGCCCTTCATCTCCTGCGGCATATTTCCTCCAGTCCAGACTTGTGCCGGGGTGCCCCAGGTCTCGTCCGCCGCGGCGGAAGACCTGGGAAAACTAAACATCATGCCACCAGGGCCTGCCCCTGGCACAAAGTCGAACGGTCCACTTGTTTTGCAAAGAAGACTAACAGGACCGGGCCGCGAGCTTATAACTTTTCGCGCAGGAAACTGATGACATGATCGGCCTGGACCACGCCGACCATCCGGTTCTGTGTGTCGACCACCGGCAGGGCGTGCAGGTTATATTTATCGAACATCTCAGCCAGGTCATTCTGGTGCATGTCAGCCGGACAAGAAAGCACACGCGGATCGGTCAGCACCTGCAGCCGCGCATCCGGCTGCGCCATCACCAGCCGAGCCAGCGGAACCATCCCGCGCAGCACGCGCTTTTCGTCGAGCAGGTAGATCTCCGTCACGCTTTCCGGGTCGCCGTCGAAACTGCGCAGCGCCTGCACCGCTTGCGCCACCGTGGCATTCATGCCCAGGTAAACAAAGTCAGTGGTCATGGAACCTGCTGCGGAGTGCTCGTCAAACTCGAGCAGCTCTGAAACTTCCTGCCGCTCTTCCGGCTCCATCTCTTCGAGAATGGCGTCCGATTGCTCTTCCGGCAGTTCGGCGAGCAAGTCGGCGGCAGCGCCCGGATCCATCTCCTCGACGATGTCGGCGATACGCTCTTCGCCGAGCTTTTCCAGCAGAGCCTTCTGCAACTTGGGCTCCACTTCTTCCAGCGTCTCGGCGGCTACTTCTTCATCCAGCGATGTGAACACCGCTTCGCGCTCGGCCGGCGCCAGGTCTTCCAGAATCTCCGCCAGGTCCGAAGGATGCATCTGCGCCAGCCGCTCGTGTTCGATGCGCAGCTTCACCCGTCGTGCCGGGTCCACCTCAATCACATCGACAAAGTGCCACGGAATGCCGCGGTCTTTGAACTTGCGCGAGAGGGTCTCAAGCTTCGCTCGCGGAAGCATCCCCTTGAACACCCGGCGAAACGCTCCGCGCAGCCCGACCTCAACCTCGGCGACACGCAGCAGGTGTGCCGCGCCCTGGCCCATCCACTCCAGGTCCACGTCGTTTACGCGCACCACCTTGCGGCCATGAATATCGATGATCTGGCGATCTACCAGGTCCTGCTGCAGGTAGAGATAATTGCCTTGGTCCTGCAGTGGTACCAGCGCGCCTGCCGATCGCAGTTCCAGCGTGCCGGCGGGAGTCTCCATCACGTCCTGCGAGGGCACGATGGCGAGCCCGTCGCGCGTCTTCAGCACCAGGCCCACCACCTTGCCCGCATCGGGGCCTGTGGCGACAGCGATGTCCTTGAGCCGGCCGCGCAGGTGCCCTTGCGAGTCGGTCACCGGAGTGCCGAGCAGCGCAGTCAGACTGACACGGGCGGTGGTGCGAGGCTGCATCAAATTGAGTCTATTCCCTTGATGGTGAGGTTGTGCTCAAGGCAAATCCGACTCTGATTCTTTCATAAGATTTCCGGGCGCCCTTTGTTGGGTCTAATCTTGGACCATCAAATGAAGACCACTGCGCTACGCTCTGTCGTGGGAACTCTGCTGATCGTTGCTTCCGTCGCAGCATGGCTGCACCCCTGCACCACTGCGCCGACGCCGCGCCACCGGCCATCTGGACGGTCAAAAGCCCCTACCCTATTCAGGCTGGTTCTGAGCGGACATTCGACGAGCTCTATCACGGACCGTGGAGGGCTAGCCGCGACATTCCGCTCTATGCCGCGCCGCGCAGCCACCACCGAGTAGGAACGATCAACGTGGGGGTCGTCGTTCAAGCCGTCCTCGGAGAGACAATCGTCGTTGCCCCGATGCGCTTCGTCGCGGCTCGGGACTATCAAGTGGTCAAAAGCTCCAACCGTCGGAAAACCGAAGCCGTTACCATGCAAAAAGGGGATGTGTTCTGGGTACTCGACTCCGGAGGTGAAGGAGCATTTCGCGTCTGGTGGCACTGCGGCGTCGTAGAGTGGGATTCGACCAATGCTCCGCCCGGCGACTCCAATCCACTTACCCTCCTGGGCGCGAACGAGGAAAGATGGGTTCAGATTCGGGATCCCAAAACAGGACTGATCGGCTGGTTTCAGGACAAACAAGAAGACGGCCCAGCCCTCGTGCCCGCTCAGCCCACGACCAAAAGCACCGGCTGAATGGACGCAGGCTCTTTGCGTCGCCACTTTCGCTTGGTCATCTCAATGAATGAGCGCGAACCCAAGATCGAACGCCGGCAATACGCTCTCACCCACGCAACAAAACCGTTCCGCTTGACACAAACCGCTCCAGCCATGAAACTTCCTGCAAGGTTCCTCTAGCGCTAGAACGTTCCATTCCTGTTCCGGCAGAGGCGGAGAAGAATTCTTTGGACAAATCCAGGACAGGACCGCTGAGGTTCTCGCTCAGTTCAACGATGGAGAGCGTCAGCGAGGTGGAAGCCGCCGCCGAGAAGCTCGCTGCAGACGCGGGGCTTGATGAGGATGAACGATTTCGACTTACGATGGCTGTGCGCGAAGCTGCGGTAAACGCGGTGCTCCATGGTAATGACTATGACCCCTCAAAGCAGATCACGGCCAGTTTTGAAAACACCGGCAAATCGCTGGTCATTTCCATCGCTGACCAGGGCAAGGGACTGGACCCCGATACGCTTCCTGATCCACTGGCTCCGGAGAACCTTTTGCGCGGCACCGGCCGCGGCATCTTCCTCATTCGCTCTTTCATGGATGAGGTACACTTTCGTCAACTGCATCCCGGAACGGAATTGACGCTCGTCAAGCATCTGGAGCCGGCAACTGAAAAAACGTAGGTACTTGGGCAGGCACCGTCAGGGGACGGGCGCTATCAACCATCGCAGCCCGTTGCTCGGGAAGGTTTTTACTTCCCCACCTCTAACGCAGGCAAAGGTGCTATAACCGTATTACCCAATAAGGAGGAATTTCCGTGGCTCTTACTATTGCTTCCCGTGACGTGGACGGCGTTACCGTTCTGGACTGCAGCGGGCGCATCACTCTGGGCGAGGGCAGCGTGCAGTTGCGCGAAGCGATTCGCGACCTCATCGGCAAAGGTCAAAAAAACATCCTGCTCAACCTGGGAGACGTGAACTACATCGATAGCTCCGGTCTGGGCGAGCTGGTCAGCGCCTATACCACCTCCAGAAATCAGGGTGCTGCTCTGAAACTCCTGAGCCTGACCAAGAAGGTCAAGGACGTGCTGCAACTGACCAAGCTGTACACCGTCTTCGACATATACGATGACGAGGCCAGCGCCATCGCCTCCTTCAAATAACCAGCGCCTCTGCAACCAATGTTGAAAAAGGCCATCCCCTCCGCGGGATGGCCTTTTTGCGTGGATGGCGCAGTGAAGTTGGGCGTCCCATGGTACCGAGGTCCGCAGTGAATCACCGCCTATACGGAAGTTTCTTTGGGGGGTCAACCGCCGATGCCAGACTTTCAGGCAGAGGCGGTCTTGGCGGGCTGCGGCCGGCTCAGAGCGTCGCGGCCTTTTCCCCGCTACTTTCGCTCGAACACCATCACATTCGGCTTTTTGTCGCGGATGGCAAAGTGCGCCGTCATAGTCAAGGTCTTCAGATCGGTCGAGAGCCCAATCTCCTGGGTTTCCACCACCTTCCCGTCGTACTTGTCGGTGATCACCAGAGTGCGATCGTCCACCCGCCGGATCGAGGATGTACCTTTGTCCGCGTTCGGTCCCTCATTGGGATAGTCTTTGCCATCGAACTTTACGTTCTTCGTCTCGTGTCTCGAGGGAGTAACGAAGGAGAGGCCGTCGCCCTGAAACTCCTTCACCTGCATCAAAAGGGGTGAGTTCATTGTCTCCTTGATGCTCCGCCAGTCTGCCGCGAACCCTGATCCTCCACCAGTGCGCTGGTAGACGTAATCCATGCTGAACGTCGAACCGTCGGACTCGAACTCGCGGTAATAGTCGGTGAGCGTGCTGGCGTCGTTCGAGAGCTTCCACGTCGCCTTGAGCAGCAACCGGCCGCCTTGTTTGCGCTCGACGATCCAGGTGTCCGGCGCTTCTGCTTTCACCGACAGCAGGGTCCCGCCCTGGCCTGGTTGGTCGCTCCCATCCACCACGATCGTTTCGGCGCCCCCGCCAAAATCGAATGCGTACTTGTTGCCACCCTTGTTTTGAACCTTCATCTCGTCGGGCATTCTGGTCTTCAAAGGGTCGAGCTTCCACTCGCCGATAAACGGGCTTTCCGCCGCCCATGCCATGCTCGTCGCCAAGCAAACTGCCGGAAGGATTTCGAAAATTCGGTTGAACACAGACACCTCCATAGTTCTTCCCGGAAGCACGCCGATGGCCGTCTTGCGCACCGGCACCCGCCCAACCTGGCGCATTGGGGCATTCCATCGTTCTGTCATGCGATTGTCGGCGTCTCGGCAGAGAACACTGCGCGCCGTCCACCATCTCAACTCCGCGTGTCCTTCGTCCACAATCGAGAAACACTGTCCCAAATCGAACACCGGTATCCAGCGTGACAGGTGCCTGCCATATCCTCCGCGAGAGCCATGACGCGGCCTACCCGGATTCGAAGACTCCAATTGGTCCTTTTGAAAATGGAGCTTGCGGGGCGCATTGGCGCATTCCGGTCGAGTCACCGCCCAACGCACTCCCTGCGTGCAACGGAGATCATCGAACAGCGCTTGACTGAACAGGATCCCGGGTTCATCAGCCTTGTGAGTATCCTTGAACTTGTCTGGGTTCTCAAAAGCCTTTTCAAGCGTTCGCGGCAGGAAATCGCGAACGATATCGAAATGTTATTAGCCGCTGATACGCTTGAGATTCAGAATGAGCAAGAGGTCTATTACGCCGTTGTTTCGATCCGAAATGGGATCGAAACATTCGAAGATGCTTTGATAGGCTCTCTGGGCACCTGGAGGGGTTGTTCGGCTACCTTGACGTTTGATGAAGATGCCGCAAAACGACTACACGGGTTTCAACTGATCTGATGGTTTGGAATGCGACTTCTGTGCCGCAAGCCCCTCCGATGGCAAAGCTCGGAATCCTTTGAATGCTTCTGAATTTTGGCTATGCGCCGACGTTGCGAGAGTATTGCCGCCAATCCGGAAAGAACCAGTTGATTAACATCCTCGGCGAAGTGTTGCCAAAGCTGAAGCTGCCAACCAACCAGCGAACGTGAAAAGGCCATCTCCTGCCGGATGGCCTTTTTGTGGAGGAAGCCCTCAAAACTTCACATTCGGTACCTGTTGTGCCGCCGGACTGGCCGTGAAATAAGCCGTGTTCTGCTTGAATCCGGCGATCCCCGCCCAGATGCTGTTGGGGAACTGAAGCACAAACGTGTTGTAGGTTTGCAGCGCGTCGTTGTAGCGCTTCCGCGCCACGCCGATCCGGTTTTCCGTGCCCGCCAGTTCGTCCTGCAGGCGCATGAACTGATCGCTCGATCGCAATTGCGGATAGTTCTCCGTCAGCAGCAGCAGGCGTCCCAATGCCGAATCCAGCTGGCCATTGGCTGCAATCTTCGCCGCCGGTCCCTGCGCATTCAACATCCCTGCCCGCGCATTGGCGATATCGCCGAACACCGTGCTCTCTTCCTTGGTAAAACCCTTCACGGTCTCTACCAGGTTGGGAATCAGGTCGGCCCGCCGTTGCATCTGCACATCCACCTCTGACCACGCGGCCTTCACATTCTGATCGCTCGCTACCATCTGATTCTTCGCGCTCACATAGCTGCCAAACACCATGAGAACCGCCAGAATCAGAACGCCTACCACGCCAAGACCAATCCAAAGTCCACGATGCATACAGTTCCTTTTCTCCTCCGGCCCGCCGCAGCAGACCCTTTCAACAAGAGTGCTGTTTACTGATCCCTGACAACTGACCACTGTTCACTGTTCACTGACCCCTGATCACTGACCCCTACCAACTTCCCCCCGCCCCGCCGCCGCCAAAACTGCCACCGCCGAAGCCCCCAAATCCGCCTCCGCCTCCTCCACCGCCACCCCCGCCAAACCCACCGCCCCCGAAACCGCTGCCCATCCAAGGGCCGCCGCGGAACCTGCCTCCGAACAAACCCGCAAACAACAGAAAACGCAAAAGCGAGAAACCACCGAAAAACAGAAAAATGAGAAGGAAGAAAAAGATTGGGAAGCCACCCCCGTGATGGGCAGTCTGAGGCCGCACAGCCTCTTCTGGCTGATTCTCCAGCGTCACCCCGGCGTCCGTCGCAATTACCTGCGCCAGTTGCCCCACCGCCAGCAGCACCGCGCTGTCATAATCCGCGCTTCGCAGATACGGAACCATCGCCCGCCCGATATCGCCGATCTTGGCGTCGTTTAGAATTCCTTCGAGCCCGTAGCCCACATCGATTCTGTATTTGTGGTCATCGACGGCCAGCAGATAAAGAACGCCGCGATCCGACCCCTTGCGCCCGATCTTCCACGCATCTTCCAGCTCGTTCGCAAAATCGGCCGCATCGTCCCCGTCCAGGTTCCGGACCGTGACAATGGCGACCTGCGAGTTGGCCTTGGAGTGGTCGAGCTGGCTGCAAATGCTGTCCAGCTGCGCAACCGCCTGCGGCGAAAGCACATGGGCATAATCGCTGACGTAATCGGTGGGTTTGGGAAGGTCCTTGACCTGTTCGGCCAGGGCGGCAGAGCCGGAATAGAAAAGCAGTCCTACCAGGAGCAGCTGGAGTCCAACAACCTTTACGCGCTGAAAAGCTTTCATCGCACTTAATTGTACGCACTCTCCCGCCCCAAAGTTCCCGCCGCCGCCCCACCACCGGGTCCATTGAGAGGACTGCGCCCCAGCGATGGTCGAGCAGGCGCTGCCGTAAACTACGTCCATGATTCGTCAGATTGCACCTCAGTTCTTCACCACCGACATTCCCGGCACTCTCGCCTATTACAAAGACAAGCTTGGATTCGAGTGCACGGGGACGTGGCATGATCCGCCGGCCTACGCTATCGTGGCGCGCGACCAGCACGCGATTCATTTCCGCTGCGCTGAGCCGCCCACAGCCAATCCAGACAAATATGCGGACGAGCTGCTGGATGCATACCTCCGTGTCGAAGATGCAGACGCGCTTCACGCCGAGTATGCAACCAACGGGGTGGAGTTCACTCGGGAACTTGCCGACATGCCATGGCACTCGCGAGAGTTTGTAGTCAAAGATTGCGACGGCCGTCTGCTGGCCTTCGGCTCGAACATATAATGTGTTTCAATCTTCCGGTCCACAAAGACCCACGGTGCAGACGCGTGTCTGGCCCCTTCCCTCTCCCAGTTCCATTCGCCGCCCCCGCTCGCCCAGGTAACAACCGCCCGCATTCACTTGACATCCGAAGGTAAAACGCAGACACTCATCCCTTGAGAGTCCACTTGGATGCCAAGTAAAGATAAGAAGAACCCGCAAGTTCTGCAAGGGACATTGGACCTGATCGTCCTGCGCAACTTGGCGACGATGGGGCCGCAGCACGCTTACCAGATCGCGACCCGCCTGCAGCAAATCTCCGAAGGCCTCCTCAACCTCAACCAGGGCACGCTCTATCCCGCCCTCGTCAGGCTCGAGCAATACGGCTGGATCAAGGGCAGTTGGAGCAAGACCGACACCGGTCGCGAAGCGAAATACTACGCAATCACCGCCGCCGGCCGCAAAGCCCTTCATGAGGAAACCGAGCATTGGCGACGCACTTCAGACGTGATTGAACGTCTTCTCGTCGAAGGTACCCAGGCGTGATCAGGAGCCTCGCACGAGCGATTGCCAGGCTTCGGGCCCTCTTCACAAACGCCCGCGCCGACGAAGATCTGACCAGGGAAATCGCCACGCACCTGCAATTTCTCGAAGACGAGTTTCGTCGTCAGGGTCTCTCCCCAACTGAAGCGCGTCGGCAGGCGCGCCTTGCCTGCGGCGGCGTGGAGCAGGTCAGGCAAGCCCATCGCGAAGAGCGCTCTTTCCGCTGGCTGCTTCAAACCTTCCAGGACATTCGCCACGCCTGCCGCTCCCTTCTCCGTTCGCCCGGCTTTACCATCGCCGCAATTCTGACCCTCGCCCTCGGAATCGGCGCCAATACCGCCGTCTTCTCCGTCATCAACACCGTGCTCTTGAAACCTCTCAGCTACCCCGAACCCGATCGCATCGTCCAATTCCGATTGCAATCAACCGCAGGATCAGTACCCGGCGTATCAATCCCCGATCTTCGTTTTTGGACGAAGAATGCTAACGCCGTCGACGACATCTCCGCCTTCGATCTCGGCGAAGCGGTGCTCGGCCTCACCAGCGGCATTCCAGAGCAGGTTCACGGAGCCCACGTCACTTCAAACTACTTTCGCCTGTTCGGCGCGCCGCTTGTCATGGGCCGCCCGTTCAACGCGGAGGAAGACCGACCCGGCACAAGCAAAGTTGTTGTCCTCAGCTACAGCCTCTGGAAACGAAGATTCAACGCCGATTCCGAGATCATCGGCAAGGCAATCTCCCTCGACAAAGACCCCTACACCGTTGTCGGCGTCACCGGCGACAGCTTTCGCACCGATCCCGAATCCGATTTGTGGATTCCCTTTCAGTTCAATCTCAACAGCAATGACGAGTTGCATTATTTCGGAGTGGTCGCGCGGCTGAAGTCCGGCGTCTCACTCTCACAGGCAAATGCGCAGTTGAAATTGGCATCGCAGGCAGCGCAGCGCCAGGGCCAGTTGCCCGACCCCACCTATGCCTTCGTGCTTCAACCGCTCCGCGATACCATCGTCCGGGATGCGCGCTCATCGCTGCTGTTGATGCAGGCTGCCGTCGCCCTGGTGCTGCTCATCGCCTGTGCCAACGCGGCCAATCTGCTGCTCGCCCGCGCCACAGTGCGACAGCGCGAATTCGCCATTCGAGCTGCCATCGGCGCAGGTCGCGGACGCCTCCTTCGCGAGTTCGCAACCGAAAGCATTCTGCTCTCCACGTCCGGTGGCGTCGCCGGTCTTGCCATCGGGTTACTCGGCGTGCACGCGCTGCTTTCCATCAGCCCCGGCAACATTCCGCGCATCGGCGCCTCAGGCGCTGCTGTGGGACTCGATTGGCGCGTCCTGATCTTCACTCTCGCCATCTCGCTCGTGGTCGGCCTGGTCTTCGGAATCGTTCCCGCGCTGCGCGTATGCGGTCCATCGTTGAACCATTCCCTCAACGAAGGCAATCATCGCCTCGGGTCTGGCGCGCAAGGCAGAATGCGCTCGCTGATTGTCCTCAGCGAGATTTCTCTGTCTGTAGTCCTGCTCATCGGCGCGGCCCTGCTCCTGCGTACCTTCGTTGCATTGCGCGCCGTCAATCCCGGCTTCGATCGGCACAACATTCTCCTCATGGAAATGTCGTTGCACGGATCGCAATTCGAAACCACGGCGAATGTCACACGCCTCGTTGACGACGCCCGGCAGCGACTCGCCGGCATTGCTGGTGTCGAAGTGGCAGCAGCCACCTGCAGCCCGCCATACGCCAGCAGGATGGGCTTGCCCTTCGCCGCAGTCGGATCTCCGTCCAGCGATTCCGGCAACACCGGCGATGCAGAATGGATGTCCGTCTCGCCGGGCTATTTCGCAGTCCTCAAAATCCCCATCCTCCGTGGCCGCGATTTCACTCAGCGGGATGGAAACGGCGCGCCCGGTGTCGCGCTCATCAATGAGACGATGGCAAAACGTTATTGGCCGGGCCAGGATCCAGTCGGTCAATCCATCGAAATCGGCAAAGGCATCGGGCCAAAATTCGATGACCGATCCCGCCGCATCATCGGCATCGTTGCCGACACGCGCGATGACGATTTAAGTCAACCGCCGGAGCCAACCATGATGATCCCCCTGGCGCAGGAGCCCGATGGCATGACGCTTCTCGGCCTCCAGTTCGGCCCGATCTTCTGGCTCATCCGCACGCACCTCGAACCGCATCAAGTGGCCGCGAATGTTTCGGAACAATTGCGGCAGGCGAGCGGAGGTTTGCCAGCAGGCCACATTCGCAGCATGAATGACGTCCTCTCCCAATCCATCGCCCGGCAAAACTTCAACATGCTCCTGCTTGGCGTCTTCGCCATGGCCGCACTGGCACTCACTGCCGTGGGCATCTACGGCGTAATGGCGTATTCAGTGGCCCAGCGCACGCATGAAATCGGCATCCGCATGGCTCTCGGAGCCGATCGCGAGCGCATCCGCAATCTTGTCGTCGGCAAAGGCATGTTGACGGCGGCCTTCGGCGTCCTCATCGGCCTCGCCGCAGCAGCCTTCATGGTGCGTTTCCTGGCCGGCTTTCTCTATGGCGTCCAGACTCGGGATCGCAATGGTCTTCATCGCCGTCCCGATTCTTCTCGCCCTGGTCGCGCTTCTCGCGTTATGGATTCCCGCTCGTCGCGCCGCACGCCTCGAGCCTGTTGAAGCGTTGCGGTCCGAATAATCCCGGCATCCATAACATCAAATCTCGGCCCCGCGCGAAATCACTTACTCCCAGCGCAGCGCGGTCATCGGATTCACATGCGCTGCCCGAATCGCCGGCAGCGCGGAGGCAATCCCTGACACCACCACAAGCAGCGCGATCCCCTCCAGCAGAATGACAGGATCGTTCGAATTCCCCTCAACCCATTTCGCAATCACCGTGTTCAACGCCAGTGTCAGCACGAGTCCCGTCAAGATCCCGCCTCCAACACTGGTCAGCGTCGAAGCGAAGACGATCCGCAACACATGCCCACGCTGCGCGCCCAACGCAATGCGGATCCCAAACTCGTTTGTCCTTTGCGCCACCGTGTACGACACCACGCTGTACAGCCCAATCGCCGCCAGCGCCAGCGCCAGCACCGCAAACGCGCCAAAGATCCACGACACCAGGCGCTCCTGCTGCCACTCCGTTTCATCCGCGATCCATGTCTCGAGATCGCTCGTCTCGCCGTAGACTTGCTGGTTCGGATTGACCGCGGCCAATTGCTGTCGAATCGCCCGCACCAGGGTGAGCGGCGACGTCTGCGACCTCACCAGAATCTGCGTTCCTCTCGACATGTGCAGCGTGTACGGCACGTAAATCGCCGGCTTCACAGGTTTGCCCAACCCATCATTGCGTGCGTCCTCCACGACGCCCACAATCGGCACCCAGGAGTCCGCGAAGTGAGGCACAGACAACTCCTCCGGCGGCCGTTCTTCAATCATCGGCGCTTTAACCGAATGCCCGAGCGCATCGCCCTTGGGGAAATAGCGTTGCGCCATGGTCCGATTGATCACCGCCACCAGCGCGCCGTTGTGATTCTCCGTCTCGTCCCACACCCTTCCCTGCAGCAAGGGAATGCGCAGTATGGCAAAGTATCCGGGGCTTACCATGTTCACTGAACCCGTTTGTTCTTCCATCGCCGTCTTGCCCTTGATCTCGAATTTGGTAGTCCATCCATTCCGCGGCGGAGTCGCGTTACTCGAGATCGCCGCCATCGTCACCCCAGGCGTCTCCGCAACCTTGCTGCGCAGTTGTTCAAAGTAGGCTCCGCGGGCGGCCCACGTCGTATACGTATTCTCCTGGATGGGCACGCCCACCGACATCACATTGTGCGGGTCATAGCCGAGCGGTTCGTGCAGCAGCCGGGTGAAACCCTCGATGGCCGAACCCGCCGCGCTCAGCAGCAGCAGCGTCAGCGCAATCTGTGCGGAGATCAGTGCGTCCTGCGTTCTTCGTCCGCCTGCGCTTCCCAGCACGCGCCGCGTTCCCGACTGCGCCATCTGACTGATCTCCGGCTTTGAGAGTTGCAGCGCCGGCCACAGCCCAAAGACAATTCCAGTCACCATTGCCACCGCAACACTGAACAAAAGAACCGGCAGGTTGATGCGGATTACAACCTCCGGCGCAAATGCATACCGAGGCAACAGCAGTCGAATGCCCGCGAGAATGCCGTACGCCATTCCCACGCCAAGCCCCGCCCCAATACCCGCCAGCAGCAAGGATTCCGTGAGCAATTGGCGCACAATCCGGCGTCGCTTCGCTCCCAGCGCCGATCGCACCGCAAGTTCGTGCTGCCGCGTAGCCCCGCGCGCCAGCAAGAGGATCGAGACGTTCCCGCAGCCGATAGCCAGCAACAACGCCACCGCCCCAAACAGCAGGTACAGTGTCTTGCCCATCCGCCGCACAACCCAGGCATTCAGGCCTTCCACCTGCACTTTGAAGTGCTCAGGAAACTGCTTCGGCTGTTCCTTCGCGAATTGTTCAAGCAGAGGCTGCAGGGCCGCGTCTGCGCCATCGAGACTGACACCAGGCTTCAGGCGCATGTCCACCATCAACCTCGTCGCCGTATCCTGCGTCAGCTTCAGCGGAAGATAGACGTCTCCCACGTACCAGTTGAAACGCGGCGCAGCCACGCCCACAATGGTGTAGCTCTTATGGTCCAGTTGCAACGTCTTCCCCAGCACCGTGGGACTACCGAAGAAGTGTTTCTGCCAGAATTTGTAAGAGAGCACCACAACCGGCTGCGGGTCCTGTCCCGCCGGAGCGTCCGAAGGCACAAGGCCGCGACCCAGGAGCGGCGGCAATCCCAGGTCATCGAAGCCGCTCGCGATCAGGCCGATCTCGTCGACGTTCTCTGGAAACTCATGCCCCGTAAGCGTCATGGGATGGTAGTCCATCGCCAACACGCTCTTGACCACCGGAACCTGCTCCAGCCGCAACACCTGCGCGCCGCTCAAATCCACTTCAGCATTGGCTTCTGTCTTTGTCGTCGCACTCAGGCGAACAATCCGGTCGGCTCCCGGATAGGGATAAGGATTCACCAGGGCCGCGTAGATCACGCTGAATACCGCCGTCGTCGCGCCGATGCCAAGCGCCAGCGAGATCACCGCCGTCAGCGTGAATCGCGGTGTCCTGATCAGTTGCCGTATTGAGTAATGAAGATCCTGAATCAAGGTCTGCATGGCCCGCTCCTCGCCGCGCAGTGGGGACAATTCATCATCCCACGGCCCATCGAGTTCCCGAAAGAGGGTTCGCGGGCGTGATGGGTCCTTTGCTTCACGCGTTTGAGTAGAAAAACAGCAGCGAGGCGGTTTTTCGACAATCCATTGATTCGCTGTGAGATAGCGAGGAGGCTCCTCAGTTATTAGGCCAAAAAGCAGAGCGCGCCGCGGCCTGCATATGTCCAACGTCAATGCGGGGATGCCCCTGCATCGCTGAGTCTTTTTAAGTGTCATGAGGTTTCTCGGGACCGCGGGTGATCGTCACAGACACGTTGGATTCCAGGAAGGGAGATAAAGCGCGCAAGTCCGGCATCTTGCGCCGGCACATTCTCTACTCTGTGACTGGGGACCTAGTGGCGGGAGGCTCTTCTTAGACGCAGGTAAAGCATGGTTCCGGTCAGAGCCGCCTTAATTCGCACCCTCCATCCGCTTGTGATGACCGGTCCAAGGATAGGCTTCGCGCGCCACTTTACAGGTTTATGTCGCAGGCGAGTGAGAAGGAAGTTGATCAACTCCATCCGGTGGCCGGGAGATTCGAACAAGAGTAGCCACCAATATGCGATGGCGTTTGATGCTTCCTCCTGAATATTCATGGCTTTCAATGGATGGAAGACGATCGCACCGGGGGTATGAACGGCGGTGAAACCGAGCGAAACCAGACGGGCAATTGCGTAGTGCTCTTCACCACCGCTAAGGAAGGGGGCGCCTCTGCCCAGGCGCTCATCGAAGCCTTCCCACGCTTCGGATATCCCTTTGCGCAAAGCCATATTGGCGCCTATTCCCAAGCCGCCAAAAGTGGCAGTTTCAAACCAGAGAGAGTCTTTGTTGCTCAGTGTCCGAACTGAATCAAGGCATTTGTCTGCACAGAGCTCAAAAGAGACTGTCTCGCCCGTCACGATCGCAACATGGGGATCCGCGAATGGTTCAAGAATGCGTTGCAACCAGCGCTTGTCGGGGACCGCGTCGTCGTCGAGGTATGCAACGATCGCAGAGGTAGTTTCTCTCAATGCACGGTTTCGTGCCCGGCTCAGACCCCGGACGGGCTCAACCATGTATTGCGCTCCAAATTCGCGGGCCGCATCTTCAGTTTCCGGGTCCCTTTCGGTGTTTCTCCATTCGAAGTTGAGGTGATCTGATTGCAAACCGCAACGAGTGGTACGGAACACTCCCCTCCCATTCATTTGCGCAAGGAAGGAACGCTCACCGGCGGTGGTCATTTGCACCCGGCCGCGGCATTTGGAGGGCGCTTGGGGCCCGGACCGGTAATGCTTACGTCGTCGATATCTTCGCCCCAAAGCAGCGAGTTATGCCAGTGATTATGGCCGCAGCCCTGATAGGCGTTCCAAGGTGTTTCCGGCTCGGCCGCGCCGTAGGTGCCGCCCTTGTAACCGGTCTGCTGGCCAGGCAATGGCGAATCGGCAGCCAGAATCGTACTGCCTGATGCAGGAAAAGGTGTACCCGGCTCTTCAGGCGAATTGAAAAGCAAACATAATTGCCAGCCCGAAAGACAATCCCGCCGCTTGCGGAAACGGCCGCTTCAATTGCCTGGTTCAGGCACCGGTGTCGAGCGTCTTGCCGTCGCCCGTCGCACCATATCGCACGTCGAATAGGCTCTGGGAGGGTGCAGAGGCGGAACTGGGTCCGGAAATGAAACCATGGGAATGGCGGCAACCGTGACGCCAATCCCGCCAGTGCGCAGAAAATCCCGACGCATGGAATTGAAATCCCTCATTCGAACATCCCTTCTTGAAATCATCGAGCGGCATTGAACTGATCTTTGAGCGCGAACCCTCCGGGGAGCGCCCTCAGGTGTTTGCGCGGCGGCCCTGTAATCCATGGGCCACAGCGGTGCCATCAATCGTTGTAAGTGATTTAAATGATATTTATAAATGGAAAAGCCAACCGCCGAACGGCGGAACCGCGAAGAAGGCCCGTGCGATCTGAATACGCCAAGTCTATTAAGCGCGAAAACCTACAAATCCTACATAACCTCCGCAAGTCATTTCGGCTGTTGGCATAATGGACAGTGTAGGCTTTTCTCTTCTTCCACGAAACCTTCACATCCGTAGGCTGCTCCGACCTCGTGGAGAAGCAACTGAGTCGAACGATCCAGCAGGAATCCGTTGCCGGCTCCGCCCAGGCGACGGGTGAGCAAGCCAATCTTCTTCAGCTTGTGACCGACTTTTTCGGCACTGAACCGCAACGTTTCACCGCGGCTCAGCAGAATCCGATTCACCTCAGCGGCTATATCTCCGACGAGAATGGTGTCCTTCCCCTGGTGACAGAGAGAAAAAGCGGTACCGACGACAAGCGTTCCCAAGTCGTCTAAGCGTTCTGCGATCTGCTGTTGGGATTGCGGCATCAAAACCGAAACAAGCTCCGCCTGGAGTGTCGGTGCATCGACGATACAAGCTCCAAGGGCATTGGCAATCGCATGGGCCTCGGATGACAGACCTGACGCGTTGAAGTCTGATTGAAACACTCTTTGCAGATTTGTCACTCGATAATCAAAGAGTTGATTTTGGAAATGCTGGATCATCTCATCCGATAAGTGCGATGCTCGTTGTGATTCACCCTTTACCGTGTCGGATGCGTTGATATGCACGCTATGCGTAATGGGCATCGCGGGCAGGTCAGCACCCAGATAGATGGCCTTGGCGCCGAAATAATCGTGTGGTTGACCTTCACGGATCGATTGGTAACCGCGGCACGTGGAGCAGCCAAGGAGTAGAGCCATCTGTTTGTCCAGGTTTGGTTCGAAGATCAGCAGAGTTGAGCGCTGATCCCGCGGGACCTCTCTGAGACTAGTGGCAGTTAATCCTGCCATCAGCAGGGGATGGTAGCAGAATATTCTCAGAGTGCGGAGAATCAGTTCCCCTTCAGGAGCCCACCCGGTAATGGCAAGACAGGGCGCGATAGAAACAGACTCTTTGAGCCAGGTCGAGAAAACCCAAAATGTAAGCAGAGCGCTGACCTTGTCAGATAGGCCGGCCTGCTCGGCAAAGACCAACTTGATTCGGGTAAAGAGCTCAAGCGTAGTACCGTACGGCTTTCGAACCTCAGGATACAGAATCGATGTCCACGGGTTCCATTGGGACCGATTGACGATCTTTTTGAAATCGTTCTCGCTTCCTTCCTCAACCGAATACATGATTGTCGAGTAAGCGGATTTGTTGGCAAGCGCTTCGTAAATTCCTGGTAGTTGGATGAACTTCTTGACTGCTGAAGTCTTGCGGGTTCTATGTGACGCAGCTCGGCTTCCGGCATCGGCGTCAGCATCCAATGCGGCGCCGCTTGCGGTTGTTTCTCTTTCCTCTGATTTGACTGCATTGCCGACGGACGCAGCACCGGCTGAGGCTGCCGGCGTCGATTCTGCGGTCTTACTTGACCCATGGTTGGATGAAGTATCTTGGAGGGTTTCCTTAAGCGACATATCAGGAAGGGCTATCGCGTCACCTCGCGATCCGAATCAAGAGAATTGATCCTTCGGATGGCATGGAGATAATCTATTAGACTAGCTTTCACTATTCGTTCCAGGTCTGCCAGTATCCTGCGTCACACATGAAGGTGAACACTGGAAGCAACTTGAACGTTACCAATTGGTCGAGGATATCGGTGACCGTGTCTGCTGCCTGGACTCGGGGCCCTTCAGCTCTCTCACCCGCGTGAATCGCGACCCCAACTGGCCCGTCTGCTGTATTACAAGAGATAGGTGCATCAACCCTTGTCCAGTGCTGCGGCCTTCTCTGCGGCGATCTCCCGGTCGAGCGCCCGGATCACCCGCATCGGGGGCAAGGGCTTGGTCGGCGGCTTGATCATGCTAGTGGCACACATCTTCCACATTGCCTCTGGCACCGATCCTGGCGGTCTCGGCTTCCAAGCCATAGGCACATTGGGGGATTGTTTGTTGGTATCACTGTTCGGGTACCGAGGAGGTTAGGGGAGTTTTGCGCGAATGCCGAGGGACTCCGTCACCCTGCCGAAAGGCCGGTCGATGGTCCAGATTTGCGTGCCTGGTGTTGCCAGACAAGAAGCGATCAACTGGACATCGGTGAGGCCGATCCCCTTGGACCACAGGCCGCGAGCTTCGATCATGAATCGCACGTCAGCCAAACGCACGATGGGCAGAGCGGCAAGTTGGTCGAGGTAGGCAAGTGTCTTTTGCCGATCCGGGAGAGTACCGCAGGCCAGTTCAGCGACAACGAAGGGGTGAATGCAGAGCTGGTCATCGGTTACCAGATTTCCCATCTCTGCCTTAAATCTGCCCTTGCGGAACATCTCGATCCAAACCGAAGTATCGGCGAGAATCATTGTTGATCCACTCGAGTTCTGCGCACCTTTTCCATATTCGGTGCGGTCCCGGCGAGCGCGAGTAGCCTCCGCCCCGCTTCTCTGGCGATGAGTGACTTCAAGGCTTCGCGAATCAGCTCCGCCCTTTCTGTCACGCCAGTGTATTCATGTGCCGTTCTCAAGAGATCATCATCGAGCGCAACCGTGGCTCTCACATACCCTCCCAGGCACCAATTATAGCACCAGAACGAGGCTTATTGCGGTGTAGTTTAAGCCTTTCCCGATTCTAGGCCACGCCTTCGGAATCAATGGGAACCAGGATGCTGAATCCTCCTCGACCCACGGCCGCGGCGGCAAACTGCTGAATATCTCCGTTCGCGAGAATACGCAACCCAATTCCGTCTTCCGCAGGCAGTCCCCAAAATGTCTGGGACCGTGTAGTAGATCGTTAGGGGGTCAACTTGCCGGACGAGAACAACTCCGATCAGATCGAACTCACTCCAGAACAGAAGTGGGCAGCCTACAACAGCAAGATGACTGCCCTTTTCGCGGAGCGGGACAAGTACCCCGTGGACTCTCCAGAGCGCGAGGCCGCGGCCGAAGCCATCCTGGCCCATTGGGTGGCCGAGGGGGGGTAGACGACACAGGCAGAATTCAAACCGGCACCAAGTTTTCGAGGACCGTGGCCACGCTGATCGGTTGGAGTAGGAGACTCCCGGCCCTTCAAGAGCAGGTAATGAGGCTTGAAATGAGTTTGATTGAATGGTTGTTGGAGTGGGCAGGGGAATTTCGCTGGGATTATCGGAGTGTTCATCGTACTTCTGTTTGTTGGCGCCGCGGCCTTCTTCGTTGGGCCTTCGTGCTCCTCGTTCCAGGTGTTGATGAAACCAATCACGAGGGCACCCGCCAGGGAATGAGCTGGAAGTTTTCGTCATGAATGAATTCCTCAATCCGGGTAAAGCCACGAAAAGGTCCGTTCGGATTTACTGGGAAGCGCAACATCTCCTACCAAAAGATGAAGAATACGATGAGGTGTCAGAGGGACGCGCTAATTACGATGAACGGCGCCCGAAATCGACTTCAGACTGTGACGCCGAAGTCGAATCACTTTAGCGCAGTCAGATCCAATTGGCGCAAATGGCTTAACTCGCAAACACACGAACGGCAACTCAGAATTTTCACCTCGCACCGATTCAGCCTTCGCCGAGGGTAGAAAATACCCCATTACTCCATTTTTCGCTAACGGGATCGGTAGATTCATGTATGGAAAGCATCTCTGCAACAAGAACTAGTACGCGACGGGGACAACCGGATCATTGGTAACGAAACCCACTTCGAAAACGGCGATGCTGTCGTTCGAGATCAGAACGGCCGAATCGTTGGGCGTGCGAGCGAAACCTTCCATAACAGGCGTGACGGCAACGGCAATTTGGTGGGCCGAAACAAGGATGATATGGGCCTTCTGTTCAGCAAATAAAGCACCTCGCGAAGTCGGGGATCTGGTTCCCGGCTTAGGAGAGATTGAGATTCGCATGTCCTGTCAACTGCATAATTTCGCCACGCGACCAATACTGATCCGTAGCGCCATCGAGGTGTGGCGACCATGGATCGAAGCAAAACTCGGCGTGCGTCTTGACGATGCGGTGATCATCGAGTCCCGGCACAACGTGGCGCAGATCGGTGTTGAAGCCGTACTCGGTGTCGACCATAACCGGGCCGGGTCGTCCAGGGTCACGCGTCGACTCAAGACGTTAATCGCGTCTGCTGAGGTTCCTCCGGCTCTGCCTCCGCTGCTTGGCTACAGTAAGTCCCCCTCACAATTGCGTTTTTCTGGAATCTTCGAACCGGACACGAAGCCGAGGCGATCGCGTCTTGAGTGGCAAGACTGCCCGGTTGCGTTAGAGTTTCACACGATCTCCAATCCCGTTGTGGCTCTGAATCTCTACTACCAGGCAGGCCCCGACGCTGATTCCGAGACCGAAGCCAGATTTCTGGTAGTGAGCAGGCGATCGGTCGAGCAGGTGATTCGGCTGCTCGAAACCCTGGACGCTCGTGACACGGCCCCGACGCTCACCGTCCACCGTGGTCAGCCTCGAAAAATCATCCCTTGCGAATGGGACCATCTCGTGCTCGACCCAACCGTTCGCTCGTTGCTGAAAAATGATTTCGAAAGCTTCTGGAGCAGAGAGTCGTTCTTCCGAGAACGCAACCTGCCATTTCGCAGGGGATATCTCCTCCATGGCCCACCTGGTAATGGCAAGTCAACATCCATACGCGCCATGATGACTTCGCGCGGATTAAGCGCGTTCACGATTCGCCTGTTCGAGCCCCAGACCAGCGATTCCGATCTCGAGGACGTTTTCGAGACGGCGCTGAGTGAACGCCCGGCGATGGTCATCTTCGAGGACCTCGATCGAGCCTTTCCTCGCAATGGCAAATCCCAGACGCAAGTCAGCCTGCAGGCCTTGTTGAATTCTCTCGACGGCGTCGCAACTGGGGAAGGACTGATCGTCGTGGCAACAGCCAATGAGCCGGCGACGCTGGATCCGGCAATTCTGCGGCGGCCTGGCCGCTTTGACCGCGTGGTCCATTTGCCGAATCCCGATCGGCATCTCAGAGAGCAGTTCTTTCACAAGATGAAGCTGAACCTCGATCGGGCGGCTCTCAACCGAGCGATCGTCAACTCGAAAGGTTTTTCTTTTGCACAACTCCGCGAGGCCGTGATTCTGGCGGCCCAGTTCGCCGATGAGCGCATTGCCGACGTTGAAAGTGCGGATCTTCTGCGTGGCGTCGACGTACTGCGCGAGACCATGGTCCGCGGCTCAGCGTTCAGCACCCGTGCGGGCTTTATGTCCGCTACTGACGAGGATGGGGAAGCGGCCTGAAGAAGTCTGACTGATTAACCATCCGTCCGACCTGGGATCAAGACCCAGGAACGAGAACCAATGAGGAAAGAGACGGGTAACCGGCTCGTCCCCGGCGGGAGAACAGAGCACCACCGCCCACGATTCGGGCGGCTGAAAGAAGGTTCCATTTGAAGACAGAAATCGGCACCGTGGGGCTCGGCATCATTGTCAGCTTGGAAGAGCTTCGCAGCGTCCTCAAAGAACTGAGTGTAGATGGCATGCGATGGTGGATCGCCAGTGACCCCGGCGACTCCCTCGAAAGCGGGACGATCACGGTCGGCCATTTTGATCCGCGCTGCTGGGACCGTTTGAACAGGCTCTATTTTCGGATCCCAACACTGAATGAGGTGCTCCCAGGCCAGACAGACGGTCTGATGCTGCTCTTCGATCCTTTATCGATCGCGGCAGATGAGCCTGGATACTACTTTCGCAATGGCCACACGTCGGGGGACAGTACGAAAGACTTCATTTCCTTTTTCAATCCGCTCAATGATGCTCTGGTGACCCGACTGGTGACTCGAACAAAGTTCGAGAGGGAGGATGACCAGCTTGCACCCTTTTCTTAGCTTGAAGGTCAAGCTGGAGTTCGACGTCACTGATCCTGACGCCGGAGCCATCTGTGCACCGGACGCAGAATCCTTCCCTGCGAAGGGCGACAACCGCCAACGCTCAATTGGACCTCTCGCCTCATCAGCGTCGCCTAAGCGGGTCGGGGCCAGCGGAAACGAACCCGGATACCCAACGCCGGAGTTCGGTACGGCATGGCGAAGCGGGCATGGGAAACGGTATTCAAATGATGGGCGCGTTGTAACCGAAATCAGGAACCCAATACGGCCTTTACAGGCCATGTACAGAGGATGACCGGCATGTCGACAAACCACCCAATGATCCTGTGTCCGAAATGCGCCACCAAGATACGACTCACAGACTCCCTCACGGAACCAATCCTTGCCGCAACGAGGAAAGAATATGAAAGTAAACTCGTCGATCAACAGCGATTGTTCGAGGAGCATGAGAAATGTCTTGTGGATCAGGAGAGGGAGATCAGCCGAAGAAAGGCGGCCCTGGATGACGAGATCAAAGACCGACTGAGATCAGAACGGGAGCAGATCGCGCAGGAGGAAGCGCAGAAGGCGAAGGTTGCATTCCATAACCAACTGCAATCGGGCAATGAGGAGAACGCAGAACTCCGGAGAGTGCTGGCGGAGCGCGACAAGAAACTGGCGGAGGCGCGCAAGGTCGAGGCCGAAATTCGACGGAAGGAACGCCAATTGGAAGAGGCAAGGCTCGAGATGGAATGCACGGTCGAGTCGCGCATCAATGAATCCCTCGCGGAAATTCGTGCCAAGGCGCTCAAAGAGGCCGAAGGAAGGCTCAAGCTGAGGATCATCGAAAAAGAAGAGACGATTGCTGGGATGAAACGGCAGATCGAGGATCTGAAGCGCAAGGCGGAACAAGGTTCACAACAGCTTCAGGGCGAGGCGCAGGAAATTGAATTAGAGAAGCTGCTCCGGGCCAAGTTTCCCGGAGACATCATCAAGCGGATCCCAAAGGGCACTTCCGGCGGCGACATACTGCAAAGCGTCCTGGGGCCGCAAGGTCAAACCTGGGGAACCATCCTGCTGGAATCCAAACGCACCAAAAGATGGAGCGAATCCTGGCTAAATAAGCTCCGCAACGATCAGCGGAGTTCGAACGCGCACGCAACCATCCTCGTGTCCGAGGTCCTGCCGAAAGGCCTCGAAACCTTCGACCTGATCAATGGTGTGTGGGTGGCAGAATTTCGCTGCGCGGCCGCCGTGGTAACGGCCGTCCGCCAGGCCCTGATCGAAGTCTGGGCCGCGCGCAAAGCCGAAGAATGTGAACAGACGAAAGCCGAGATGGTGTACAGGTATCTCACCGGACAGAGATTCCGTCAACGCGTGGGCGCCATCGCTGAATGGTTCACCGCAATGCAGAATGACCTGAACCGTGAACGCATAGTAATGACGAGGCTATGGTCCAAGCGCGAGGAACAGATCATGGGAATTGTCGAAGCCTCGAGCGGCATGTACGGCGATCTCCAGGGGATAGCCGGGCGTTCGCTTCCCGAGATCGATGGCCTTGAATTCCAAGCGTCCTCCGAACCAAAGAGGCTGCCTGACTGATCGCGCAGATCTCTCAAGAGCGGAGTCATTCACATGGCGAAACGGTCCGCTGACTCGACCAATCGACATTGCAATGGGTCGAATTGAGGTCGTAGGAATGATGATCGAATACGGAATCTTTGAGGCGAGCAAAAATTGATGACGGTCCTACCGCTTCCAGACGTCATCGGTCAC
>CAVQZQ010000085.1:0-55444 GCA_963718435.1 uncultured Acidobacteriota bacterium
AGGTCGCGCGACTCGAACCGCTGGAACAGCGACGCGGTGATGACGGGGGCGGGCACGCCCTCGTCAATCGCGGCCTCCACCGTCCACCGGCCCTCGCCGGAGTCGGAACACCCGGCCGCCGAAGTCGTCCAGGTTCGGCGACTTGGCGAGCGCCGCGGCGGTCAGGTCGATGACCAGGAGGAGATCACCGACCCGCGCCGCCACACCTCGGCGACGTCGGCGAGGTTCATCTCGTACTGGTAGGCCTCGGGGTCGCGCAGCGGCGTGTTCTCCGCGTCGTGCGTGGCGTTCTTCTGCAGGCCGATGTCGGCCCCCTTGATACCGACAGCCCCTCGGCGATCGCGGCCATCAGCCGTCCTCGATGCCGTTGTGCACCATCTTGACGAAGTGCCCGGCGCCGGACGGCCCGCAGTGCAGGTACCCCTGGGACGCCTGGGACCCCGGGGGGGCGCCCCGGCGTCGGCTCGACGCTGCCCTCACCGGGCGCGATCGACTTGAAGACGGAGTCGAAATTGGGAAGGGCTGGCAGGGGAATCTTTGCCGTTGCACAGGATTCATCCGCGATCTTCGAATCGGTCGTTGCGGCGGCCGCGCACATGCCGAGTTCAAACGCCAGAGCCGGCAGGTGCGCGGTAACGCAGGCGCATGAACTTATCGCGCCCGGCAGCCTGTCGGGCGTGCTGGAATTGCTGGCTGCCGCGCCGGGAAAGTGGACACCAATTGCGGGCGGCACCGAATTGATGGTGGCCCATGCTGCGGGGAAGCTGAACGCGAGCAAACTGATCAGCCTGTGGGGCGTTCCCGAGTTGCGCATTGTCGAGGTGACGCGAGACTGTAATGCCATTGGCGGCAGGCACGACATTTTCCGACTTGCGCGGCGATGGCGGCGATTGCGACGAGAGTCTCCCGCTGCTGGACAAGGCGGCTAGTTGGATCGGGGCGATCGCGAACCAAACCGTGCGACCATTGGCGGCAACCTTGTGAACGGATCGCCGGCAGCGGATTCATCACCCGCGCTGCTGGTCTATGATGCGGAACTGGAATTGGTTTCGACGCGCGGAAAGCGGCGAATCCCTTACCCGGAGTTTCACACGGGCTACAAGTCGTTGCGCACTGGCTGCGGATGAACTGCTTTTGGCGATTCATTTGCCGCGACGGTTTGCACAACATCGACAATATATTCGCAAGGTGGGCACGCGGCGCGCGATGGCGATTGCAAAGGTTGCACTGGCCGGTACAGCGCTGTTGAGGGATGGTGTGGTCAGCGAAATCCGACTGGCGGCCGCCAGCCTTGCGCCATTTCCGATAAGGCTAATGCAAACCGAAGGCGTGCTGCTGGAACGCGCGATTACGCCTGATCGGATTCAAGTGGCGCGCCAGGCGATGCTTGCCGAGGCGAAACCCATCGACGATATTCGCTCGACTGCGGAGTATCGTCGGCGCGTCAGCGCGAACCTGCTGGAAGAGTTCCTGCTCGAGTTGCGGCCGAAAGAGTTGTCGCAATGAATGCGAATCTCGCAGAGTGGAATGAAGAGCCCCAGGCGGCGGCAATGGATAGGATGATTGCGTGTTGCGGCGCGCGGCGATGGGCAGAGGCGATGGTGGCTCTGCGACCGTTGAACAACATTGTGGATTTGAGCACGGAGGCGGACCGCGTGTGGAGCAGGATGGAAGAAGCCGATTGGATGGAAGCATTCGCGTGCCATCCGCGGATTGGCGAACGGAAGGCGGCGCATGCCACTGCGAAGTCGATGGCGTGGTCGCGACAGGAACAAGCGTCGGCTGCGGATGCGGCTGAACAGGTGATGGCTGAGTTGGCCGAGGGCAACAAACTCTATGAGGAGCGATTCGGCTTTACATACATCGTGTGCGCCACGGGCAAGAGCGCCGAAGAGATGCTGGCGATTCTGAACCGACGGCTGACACGCGACCGCACGACCGAGTTGGGTGAAGCGGTGGAACAACAAAGGCAAATCATGCAAATCCGACTGGGAAAGTGGCTAGCTTCATGAGCAGAATTACGACGCACGTTCTGGATACAGTTCTGGGCAAGCCGGCTGGCGGGGTTGCCGTGCGCCTTGAGATGAAGCATGGCGCTGCTTGGACCGCGATTTCGGCGGGCGAGACCGATGTGGATGGACGCTGCAACAATCTTGCGCTGGATGCGGACGCCGGCGAATATCGACTGACCTTCGCCACGGGTGCTTACCTGGCGCGGAATGGGCGGACCGGCATTTTTCCAGAGATTGCAATTACGTTTATGTGCGGAGGCGAGGCGCATAATCATCTGCCGCTCTTGTTGAGCGATAACAGCTACACGACCTATCGAGGAAGCTGAGAATGGCAAGACTGGGCGAGAATCGCTATGGAAAGTCCCGCGTGCGCCTGTCGCGGATTACGCGGCACGCGGACCATCACGAATTTAACGAGTGGACCGTGAGGGTGCTGCTGGAAGGGGATTTCGAAGCCAGCTTTACCGCCGCCGACAACAGCAAGATTCTGCCCACCGACACGATGAAGAACACCGTCTACTTCATTGCGCGCAATTCAAAGGCGGAGACGATTGAGGAGTTCGCAATGGAACTTGGCGATTATTTGCTCGAGAACAATGCGCAGGTGTCCGGAGTCCTCGTCGAGATTGAAGAGAAAAGCTGGGAGCACATGGTCGTGGATGGAGTGCCGGATGCGACGACATTCAAGTTAAATGGGCCGGAGGTGAAAACGGTGCGCGCTGTTCGAGATCAGGGTCGCGAGTGGTCTGTCACTTCGGGCGTTGACGGACTGGTCATTCTGAAGACCACAAAATCGGCATTTACCGGATACATTAAAGACAGGCTGACTACGCTGAAGCCCGCCACAGATCGCATCTTCGGAACGCGTGCAACTGTGACGTGGGATTACGCAGCGGCGGATCCCGGATATGCAAAAGTGCGATCGACTGTGGTGGCAACGCTGCTGAAGGAGTTTGCCGCGCACGACAGCATGAGCGTGCAGCACACGCTGTTTGATATGGGCAAGGCGGCGCTCGACGCGGCTCCGGAGATTGCGCGTATCACGCTGACGATGCCCAACCTGCACCATCTGCTTGCAGACCTGAGCCCGTTTGGTCAGGACAATCCGAATCACATTTTTGTGCCGATTGACGAGCCGCATGGGTACATCGAAGCCACGGTCGAACGCTGAGAGCTAATCGAGTTGGGCGAGATCGTCGGGAATGTCGATGTCCAATTCGCCACCTTCAAATGGAAGCGCAATCACGGGGCAGGGCGGCTGAATCATCAGCGAACGCGCACCTTTGTCGCCGCGAAGTGCGTGCAAATCGGGAAAGACCGACCGGGAAAAACGGCCGGAACGCCCTGGGCGCCCGAATAGGAAGAGGCAACGATCGAGGGCGTCGGCTGCGCTGCAAACGATGTGAGCAATGCGTGCAGATGGATGGCAGTGAGGCGCGGCTGATCGCAACTCATGAGGAGCGCTCCAGGAGCATCGGGCGCCCGGATATCGAGTTCATGCAAACCGGCGTGGATGGAACTCGATAAGCCCTTTTCCCACTTGTCGTTGAGTACGGGGATGGCGTCATTGAACGGGATCATCGCGCGGATGCGCTTGAAGTGAGCACCGAGCAGGACCACCACGGGCGTCGCTCCTGCCTCTTTGGCGACGCGAAGCGCGCGTTCAAGCAGGGTTTCTCCGCAATATTTGATCAGTTGCTTGGGTTGGCCGAGTCGGCGGCTCGCACCGGCAGCAAGGATGAGGGCGGGGACAGTCATCGGCACCAGTGTATCGCGCACATCTTGACTTCGCGGTTCATCACGGGCAAGACTAGAGCAACCTGTTGACAAGCATTGAAGGGCGGATCGGTGACCGACCAGACGAGCGCTGTGGGCGAAGTGTATGCGCAGCAAGCCGCGCCTGAAAATTATGGCCTGCATGGCGGTGTGCTTGGTCCAATCGAAACGCTGGCGCAATCGATCTCTGCGGTGGCGCCCTCTACGTCGCCATCTTTGACCATTCCGCTGGTTTTCGCGCTGGCCGGCAACGCGACATGGTTTGTGTACCTGATGGCCACGGGGGCGATTCTGCTGGTGGGGTTCTGCGTGAGCCGGTTTGCGCGGATGTCGGCCTCGCCGGGATCGCTCTACACGTATACCGCGAATACGCTGCCGCCTGTTTTTGGCGTCACCGCCGCATGGGGATTGCTGCTGGCCTACCTGGCCACGGGCGCGTCGGTGGCCGGCGGAGCGCTCTATTACATCAACCTGCTTTCACTGCAGTTTCTTCACTGGACGCCGCCCGCATTGCCCGTTCTTGCGGTTGTCTGCGTGGCCGCTGGATTGGTGGCTTATCGCGACGTGAAGCTCTCCGCCGAACTAATGCTTTGGATCGAAGTGTGCTCCGTCAGCCTGATTGTCGTGGTGTTGGCGGTGATGCCGATCCGTTTCGGGTTGCACATCGATATGGATCAGTTCCGCCTGAGGGGTGTGTCTTTTTCCGCGCTGGGACCGGCGCTGGTGCTGTCGATGTTCAGTTTCGTTGGTTTTGAGAGCGCGACGACACTGGGCAGCGAGGCGCGCAACCCGCTGCGCACCATTCCCCGCGCGGTGCTGCAATCGGCGGTCATTGCCGGTGTGTTCTTCATGCTCTGTTCGTACTCCGAGGTGCTGGGGTTCCGCGGCGAATCGGGGAAGCTGAGCGAATCCACCAGCCCGCTGCACCTGCTGGCCACGAGGGCGGGCGTGCCTACGTTGGGTATGGCCATCGACTTTGGCGCGCTGGTCAGCATGGTGGCGTGTGTTCTGGCCTGTGCTACGGCGGCTGCTCGCGTGCTGATGCGGATGGCGCATGGCAGGCTGATTCCAACCGCATTTGAGCGCACCAGCCCGAAGCACGGCACGCCTGGGGCGGCGATTGCCTTGAGTATCGGGATCATGTTCGGGGCCACTGCCATGATGCAACTGCGCGGTTTTACGGGCTCCGAGATGTACGACCTGCTGGGGTCGCTTTCGGTGTTTGGCTTCCTCACCGCGTACGCGCTTGTGGCGCTCGCGCTGCCTTTTGCGCGGCGGGCGCTGGGACAGCATTCGCACGCGGTTGCCGCGATCAGCATTCTTACCGTGGTGGTGCTTCTCCTGATCACTGTTTTCGATCTGCGGTCGACGTCCGATGCGATTCATGCGCGGATCCCTTACATTTATCTCGGATATATCGGCGCGGGAATTGCGTGGTACGCGTTGCGACGCAAGCGAGCCTCCGTTCCAGCCGCCTGAGGCGTCATGGTTGGGACTCTGTGTCGGGCTGCAAAATGAGCAACAACACAAGCCCCACGACAACGAACATGCGGAATGCGGCTTCGCGGCCATCCCATGTGTGCGATTGCCACATGAGGAACCATTCTCCACCGATGGATAGAAACGCCACGAGCCACATCAGCATCGAGAGGGCGAGCGCCATGACCGGCACGCGTTTGGCTGCGTTGAAGGCGGGCGCGGGTTTCTTGAGAGCCCGGAGCAAGTTCAGCGCGCCCCACCATAGCAGGATTGTGTCGGCGATCTCCCAGGCGATGATGGACAGGTAAAAGGCTAACTGGATTGCCGGAGACGGCAGAGCTCGCCACATGCCGTGATTGCCGGGAATGGTGCCGTCCATCGCGAGAACATGATGGACAAACTGGTAGTTCGAGTCGAAGTCGGTGAGGTTGTTGAAGACGACCAGCGTGTAGTACAGGGCAATGGCTGCCAGCAAGAGCATCTTGGCGGTGCGGGTAATCACGAAGGCGACCTCAAGGAGCGGCTTTCCGAATCGGCGAATGGCGGGGCCGCTGACTCCAGCGCCACCTTGGCTTTCGGCATGGCTCATGCTAACTGGCAGCCGGCCGAAATCCAAAGTCCCAGCGGCTTGTGTGGGCACGTATTCGCTGCAGGTTAGGGAAAATTCAGGCGAAATTGAACGATTTCAGCAGCTTTTCTTCTCATTTGCGGACGCCTGAACTTGGTTTGGGCACGACCGGGCAGAGGCGCGTTGCCGCGCGCAGCGTGGGCCCGGAGGGCAGTAATTTTTTAGACGATCCTTATACCGGAGCGGCTATTCTATAGTTGCCCTTTAGCCCAAACTTAAGCCAAATCCCGGCAACGGGCAAAACGCGATCGGACCCTCAATTTTTCCGCTTTTTTTTGAACGTTCAGCACTCCAGATTTCAAACTCACTCCAAGGCTGTTGGTCCCTCCAAGAGACCTTGGGAATTTTCATTTCAGAGGCCATTCGACTTGAGGTATTCCATGCATATTTTCTCCTCTCTGCATTCCCGGCTGCCGGCAATCGCGGCAGCCGTTGCGCTGTGTAGCTTTCCAGTGTTGGCACAGCAGACGCTCGGCGGCATCAGCGGCACGGTGACAGACCCGAATGGGGGCGTGATTCCGAATGCCGGGGTGACGGCTGTGGGCGAGCAGACGGCGTTGACGCGCACTGCATCGACGAACGGCTCGGGGGGGTATTCGTTTGTGAATCTTCCCATCGGCACCTACACGCTGACGTACACGGCTGAAGGATTCCAAATCCAAAAGACCCCGCACATCACGGTGCAGGCCGATCGCACGGTCACGCTGAATGCCGAACTGAAGGTCGCGGCGGCCAAGGGCGACACCGTCGTGGTGGAAGGCTCACCGCTGATGAATGCCGTGGACACGACAGTGGGCTATGTGCTGGACAAGACGCAGATCGATGCGGTGCCGCTGGCTACAGGCAGCTTCACGGGCCTGGCTACGCAATCGACCGGGGTGAGCGCGGAGTTTGGCGGCGGAACGGGCGCGAATTCGGGTCTTGGCAATGCTCCGATCTGGGCCAACGGGCAGAGGGACACTTCGAATTCCTTCGTGCTGAACGGAGTGGACGCCAGCAACCTCTTCAACGGCAAAAGCACAAGCCAGGTGGCTTCGGCCCGCGTAATCAATAGCACGGGCGTGTCTTCGAGCACAGGGGCCGGGGGCGTGATTCCTTCTTCCGCTTCCATTTATCTCTCGATCGGCAACGCTATTCCCACTCCAGCACCTGAAACGATCGCAGAAGTTCGCGTGAACGCCTCGATGTACGACGCGCAGCAGGGATCGACATCGGGCGCGCACATCGATCTGAGCACAGCTTCGGGCACAAACAATCTGCACGGCACGGCGTACGTTCACCGCGGCACGAGCTGGCTCAACGCGGCGCCGTTCTTCTTCAACCAGGACCCGGACATTCCGGCCTACAACAAGGTTCCGGAGATGCACCGCTACACTGCAGGCGGCGCTGCGGGCGGCCCGCTGATCAAGGACAAACTGTTCGGCTTCGTCTCGTACCAGCACTTGCAGGAGTCGGATCAGGAGATCGGCGACTCGGTGCTGGATGTGCCTGTGGGCCTGAGCGACGACCGCTCTGCCGATGGCCTGGCGAACGTGTCCAATAACTCGTTTTGCACCGCGTACGACGAGGCCAATTTTGGCTGCACTCCCATTACGGCGGCCAATATCGACCGCACTGCGCTGGCCCTGTTCAACTCGCCTGCTCTTCCGGGTGAACCGGGTAAGTGGCTGATTCCCAATGACGCGCTGGCTGCCGCCAACCTGCCGCCGCCGAGCGCGGCCCATATCGACAACGCATTCATCCCCGGAACAGGACGGTTCAAGGCAGATCTAATCGTGGGCGATCTGGATTACAACGCCAGCAAGAAAGACACGCTCAGTTTGAAGTACTTTTACCAGCATGATCCGACGCTTTCGCCCTACTCCTACTCAAGTGTGCCCGGATTTACGGAGCACCTGGACTCGGGCGCGCAGGTGTTCTCGATCATCAACACCTTGATCGTGAAGTCGAACCTGAGCACGACGCAGACACTCGGAGCGATTCGCGAGAAGAACTACGGGGACAACGAACAGCCCTTTGGCCCCGATTCGATTCCCGGCGGGACGGCAGGCAATGGGGCCATCAACATGTTCGGATCGAAATATTTCCCCGGCATTTCCGTGTACAACGTGCTGGGTGACTATCAGCCCTCCGGATTCCCAACGGCCATCCTGAATATCGGACCCAACGCGGAAGGGCAATCTTCCAATACAGGGATGTTCCAGAATCGCCTGGCTCCTTCGGCCAACGCGATCTGGATCATCGGGAAACACACCTTGAGCTTCGGCGCCAGCTATACCTACACGCAGCTCAATACGATCGACAAGCGCACCGGTACTGGCACCATTGCGACGGACGACTTGAGCCAGATGGTGCAGGGCTTCGTGACGCCCGGCAGCTCTGCTACCGGCTTCTATGTCAGCTCTTTCCTGCAGGGCAACGCGAACCGATACTACCGCGCCAATCAGCTTGGGACGTATCTGCAGGACAAATGGCAGGTGAAGCCGAATCTCTCGCTCACGGCGGGCGTGCGCTATGACTGGGACGGAGGCCTGACGGAGAAGTATGGGCGCATCTTCAACTTCGACGCGAGCCGGTACAACTACAATTCAGCCTCGGACGTGATTGAAAATACCGGACTGATCATTGCCGGCAACAACGCGAATGGCACTTCCGGCGTGAGCCCGACGACCCTGACCGGCCGTCAATGGGGCATCGCCCCGCGCGTGGGCGCGGCGTGGCAGCCGGGCATGTTCCACAACAAGGTAGTGGTGCGCGCGGGCGCCGGGATGTACTACGACCGCGGAGAGCTTTTCAGCTACTTCTCGCCCGGGTATGCCATCGGCACGGTCACCGGCGGCCCTTTCGGCGTAAACCAGCAGCTTCCTTTCGTGAATGTTTCAAGCTGCCCGACTGCGTCGCAGTCGCTGTATGAGTACTACATTCCGACCTGCGGCGGGAACGGCGGTTTTGGCCCTCCGACGGGGCCGCCGACCGATGCGGAAGGCGATCTCTCAAACCCCTATGGGACTGCTCTCCAATACGCGGCGCCCAACAGTCCGAAGGCATCTGACTTGAGCAACTACCTGCCCAACGCTTACAGCATCACGAACTTTGGCGATGGGGCGCCGGGCGTGATCAACAACGGCCAGCCGATTTCGCTGGGCGTCTACGACCGCAAGAACAAGCTGCCGTACACCTTCAACTACACGCTCGACTTTCAATGGCAGCCGCGCAACGATGTGGCGATTGAAGTGGGCTATGTAGGGAACGTGGGCCGCCACCAGGTGATTCCGGTGCCATTCAACCAGCCGACGATCGCCTCTCCTTCGAGCCCAGCGCTCGCGGGCAGTGCCTATCAGCAGAACTACAGCTATGGGTACAACGTCGGTGGAGAGGCTCTGCCCGACGGAAACTTCTACCAGGCGAATTATGAGGGCGGCAACGTCGATCTGCGCGTTCCTTACATCGGTTATGCGGCTGAATCCATCACTTACGTGGCCGCCGGTATCGACGCATACAACGCGCTGCAGGCACACGTTGACAAGCGCATGAGCCACGGCCTCCAGGTCGGGTTGTCCTATACCTAGTCGCATGCACTGGACGAGCAGAGCGGCCTGGGCCTGTTCTACAGCGGCAACAATCCTCTGAACCTGCGCAGCGGGTATGGCTCATCGGATTATCGACCGCACGCATGTCATCAACTTCAACTACGTCTTACCAGATTCCGGGGATTGCCCGGCGAGCACTCCCTCGCCGGCAAGGTCGTCGACGGATGGTCGCTGATCGGCGACACCGTGCTGCAGAGCGGCCAGCCCTACAGCATCATCGACTTCTCCGGCGCTGTCGGCAGCATTTATTACTCACGGCCGACGGCATCACCAACCCCATCGTGCCACTGGCGAAGGGCTGCACCGCCAAGAACGCCTTGACGGGCGCTTCCGGCGCATGGACACCCTCCGGCGGCCTACCGGCCCTGAAGACCTCCTGCTTCACTCTCCCGCTGCTGCCGCCAGGCGGCCTGAACGGCGCCATCCCTACTTCCGATCCTTACGAAACCGGGTTCACGAACGGCCAGCGCAACATCTTCCGCCAGGCTTTCCAGAAGCGTGCAGATGCGTCGCTGGTGAAGGTTCTGCCGCTCCGCGAGAGGTACAACTGAAGTACACCTTCGACTTGTACAACCTGACGAACACCACGAGCCTCGATATTCCGGGAGCCGAGGTGTCACAAAACGCCGGCTACAACCCGTTCCCCGCAGGTACTTGGGACCAGCCCGTCGGCTCCCACACAGGCTCTTCCGACGTCCTGCGATTCCTCCAGCACGGGGTTCTATGCCTGTCCTTCCGGGTTAGGTATTGTGACCCACACCATTGGCAGTCCGCGACAGATACAAATGTCGTTGCGGCTCGATTTTTGAGCTGATCCCGGCAAACGCACAAAGGCCATCCTGCGCGGATGGCTTTTGTGTGTTTGGAGGTCTGAGCGAATCACTGGAGCTTTGCAGTTTACAGTTTCACAGCTTCACAGTCTGAAAAAATCCGGTTGAGGCGGCTTACGCATTTGCTTTAAAGAGTGCAACTTAGCTCATTCACGAGTGGAAATTTGCTCAAATTTGCTCTGATTTGCCTGGCTTTTAGCGACCATTTAGAGCGTTTTGACCGCATTTGGTGGACATTTGAACAGTGATCAGAGGTCAGAGACCAGGGGTCAGGGTACACGCCACGGGCCAATAAGTTGATTGTGCGCTTTTCGGAGAAATAATCTGCAACGTCCGGGTGGGAATTTTTGTGAGGGCCGGTGGCGCGGAGGGTCGTGAATCCCGCCCTTCTCGGATAACGAAGTTCGTTACTTTCCCAAGGTTGGTCGTTGTCATGAAGTTGACGGCGGAGGGGGTTCTCCGCCGTTTGGACAGGCTACTTTTCGGCGCCGTGGCACTTCTTGTATTTCTTGCCGGAGCCGCAGGGGCAGGGATCGTTGCGGCCGACTTTGTCACCGTTGCGGCGCTGCGTTGGTTGCGCGGATTCGCGCCCCTCCCGCACGGGTGGCTACTTCGAGTTCGCGCTGCTTCTTGCGGTGAAACTCTTTCTCCAGGGCGTCGATGGTGGTGGATGCCTGGCGGACGGGAATCGCAATTTCGCGCGGTGCTCCGTTGCCAGAGATCGCAGCGCCCGTCGCCCGAGAAGGGCAGCGGCAGCGCTGGCGACGGGAGGTGCGGCGGGCACGGTGGCGGCGTTGAGGCGCGGGGCTTCCGAGGGGCTCGCCGTCTGGTCCGAGGATCTGCATGCGGAAGAGGAAGCGGGCCGTGTCTTCCTGGAATTTGGCCATCATGGCTTCGAACATGTCGAAGGATTCTCTCTTGTAGGCCACCAAGGGATCCTGCTGGGCATAGCCGCGCAGGCCGATGCCCTCCTTGAGGTGATCCATCGAGAGCAGGTGTTCCTTCCAAAGGCCGTCGATGACGCTGAGCATCACCATGCGCTCGTGATAGCGCATGGCCGCGGCGCCGAGGATCTTTTCCTTGGCCTCGTAGTGCTCGTTGAGCTTGTCGAAGATGGCGTCGCCGAGTTCGTGGCGGGTGAGTTGCGTGCGGCTCGATGCCGGCGGGTCCTTCGATGAGCTTGAACCCGAAGTGGTCGATGAGATCTGCGTCGAGGCCCTTGATGTTCCACTGGTCGGCGTGCGCTTTCTCGGGCGCGAACTCGTCGAGGAGGTTGCAGAGGATGCCGGAGACGTAGTCTTCGAGTGATGAGCTCGCTCTGCTCGACGCCTTCCATGAGCTGGCGGCGCAGGCCGTAGACGGCCTCGCGCTGCTTGTTCATGACGTCGTCGTACTCGAGGACGTGCTTGCGGGACTCGAAGTTCTGGGCTTCGACGGCCTTCTGCGCGCCCTCGATGCGCTTGGAGATCATGCTGCGACTCGATGGGCACGCCTTCTTCCATGCCGAGCCGCTCGAGCAGGGTGCTGACCCACTGCGGCGAAGATGCGCATGAGGTCGTCTTCGAGGGAGAGGATAGAAGCGCGAGGCGCCGGGGTCGCCCTGGCGTCCGGCGCGGCCGCGGAGCTGGTTGTCGATGCGGCGGGACTCGTGGCGCTCGGTGCCGAGGATGAAGAGACCGCCGGCGTCGATGACTGCTTCGTGCTCGCTTGTTGGCGGCCTCGGCGTGGACGGCGATGATTTCGTCCCATTCGGCTCCGCGAGGTTTCGAACTCCTGGCCCTGGTAGTAGAAGCGCATGAAGCCGGGGGCGGCGATGGGATTGATGGCTCCTTCGGCGACGCTGAGACGGCGCGCGCGCTGGGCCTTCTTGACCAGTCCTGGCGGGTCATGAACTCGGCGTTGCCGCCGAGCAGGATGTCGGTGCCGCGGCCGGCCATGTTGGTGGCGATGGTGACCATGCCGAGGCGGCCGGCCTGGGCGACGATTTCGGCTTCGCGCTCGTGAAATTTGGCGTTGAGGACCACGTGGCGCACGCCCTTGCGCTGCAGGATGTCGGAGAGCAGCTCGGACTTTCTCGATGGAGGTGGTGCCGACCAGCACGGGCTGCTTCTTCTCGTGCAGCGCCGCGATATCGTCTGCGACGGCCTTGTATTTTTCCTTCACGGTGCGGAAGACGACATCGGGATTTTCGACGCGGAGCATGGGGCTTGTTGGTGGGGATGACGACGATTTCGAGCTTGTAGATCTTTTCGAATTCGGCGGCTTCGGTTTCGGCGGTGCCGGTCATTCCGCTGAGCTTCTTATAGAGGCGGAAATAGTTCTGGAAGGTGATGGTGGCGAGGGTCTGGTCTTCCTTGCGGATGCTGACGCCTTCCTTGGCTTCGATGGACTGGTGGAGGCCGTCGGACCAGCGGCGCCCGGGCATGAGGCGGCCGGTGAAAGTGTCGACGATGATGACCTCGCCGTCCTTGACCACGTAGTCCACATCGCGCTTGTAGAGGGAGTGGGCTTTGATCGCGGTTTCGACGTAGTGCTTCAGGTCCCAGTTTTCGGCGTCGGCGATGTTGTCGATGCCCAGGAGCTTTTCGATGGTTATCCAGCCTTCGTCGGTGACGCCGATGGTGCGGTGTTTTTCATCGACCACGTAGTCGCCGGAAAGGACTTTTCGCCTTCGCCGAGCTGGATGCCCAATTCGGCCTGCCGCTTGTGATCGAGCGATTCGACCTCTTCGCCTAATTGAGTTGGGGAATGATTTTGCGGACGCGCGCGTACTTGTCGGTGGTCTGGTCGGTGGGGCCGGAGATGATGAGCGGGGTGCGGGCTTCGTCGATGAGGATGGAGTCCACTTCGTCGACGATGGCGTAGTAGTGGCCGCGCTGCACGCAGTCCTTGATATCGAACTTCATGTTGTCGCGCAGGTAGTCGAAGCCGAATTCGTTGTTGGTGCCGTAGGTGATGTCGGCGGCATAGGCGGCGCGGCGCTCATTGTCGTCGAGGTCGTGGACGATGACACCGACGGTGAGGCCGAGGAACTCGTAGATCTTGCCCATCCACTCGGCGTCGCGTTTGGCGAGGTAGTCATTGACGGTGACGACGTGGACGCCGTGTCCGGCGAGTGCGTTGAGGTAGCAGGCGAGCGTAGCGACGAGGGTTTTGCCTTCGCCGGTTTTCATTTCGGCGATTTTGCCATGATGCAGGACCATGCCGCCGATGAGCTGCACGTCGAAATGGCGCATCTGCACAGCGCGCCAGCCGGCTTCGCGGACGACGGCAAAGGCTTCGGGAAGGATTTCGTCGAGAGCAGCACGCTCGGCGGTCTTGATTTCATCGGGGTCGGTGATGCCTTGGAGGCGAGCGGCTATGCGGGATTTGAACCCGGCCGTCTTGGCGCGCAGTTCCTCGTCTGAGAGCTTTTCCGTTTCCTGTTCCAGGGCACTGATGGTGGTCACCACAGGGAGCAGGCGCTTGATGGCGCGCTCATTTGCGGTGCCGAATACCTTAGTAAGAGCTTTATCGAAAAACACGTGAATCTCCGTATGCAAGTGTAAATGGCTGTGAGTTGCAGCGAAGGGCCGGGCGGACCGGCCTGCGTGCGGGTTCGCACACATCGCGCAGCAAGCGCAAAGAACTACACCAGGCGGGGCGGAGGACGCTGAAAAGAGACTGGAAGCAGTGGTGAGGCGGGTGCGCGACCGAGGCATCGAATGGATGCGGCGGAGAGCAGATTCAGAGGCGAAACCAGCCCGATGAAGAAGACGGGAAGAATCGCCGTCCATGTACCGGAGCCGGAATCGCGGAACATTGAACTGATCGGTCGGCCGGACCCACGGTGCACGAAGCGTGGGATCGCGGGATTTGCGATGGGAGACTGACTCCGGGCGAGAAACGCCAGAACCGGGTGGGCGAGGACTTTGCCGTTTTGCAGGCCCGCCTCAGCGCGGGAAGCAGACGCGAGTGTGATGGCGGCGATTGCCACCCATATCCACGCGCTTCTGTTTCGGGTTCCGGTCATGAAGAGCTTCCATCTCATATTGTTTCACAACTGCGGAAAGCTGGAAACGATTGGCCGCCGGACCCTAGGGTCAATATTGTGAAAGGCGAACACGTGCGCGGCGAGGAGAATCCCCTGTCAAAGCCTCACGATCAAGGTATCGACGGGTTCGCCGCGTCGAATTCGCCGGAGCTGGGGGTGAAGATGCTTCGCAGGTGTCTCTGGATCGCCTTCATCGTCTTCCTCGACGACTTCAACCAGCCTTGCCTTGATCGCAAAATCGACGCTCGGGCGATAGAACGTGGGGATCAATTGGAGCGCAGTTCCGAGGGCGATGGAGGAGGGGCAGAACCCCCTATTTTTCCTGCCAAGCCGCTGGTTCCGTCTGAAGACAGCACGGCGCAGATGATAGTGAATGAGGATGGCGATAATGACGAAAAACGGAGACGCAAGGGCAAGATTGCCAAAGAGATAGAGAAGATGGACACTCATCGGAGTCCTTCGGAACTCGGGCGAAATTTCAGTCAAGGGAATGGAAAAGCGGCGCGCGGTAGGGGGCTGGGCGCCGGAGTTTTGTTGGGAAAACTAAACGCGGCGGAAGGGCGGCGGGCGTTGGAAGGATGCGGGAAGGGTGGGGGCGTCGGACGCGCGGCCGGCGTACTCGAAGGCCAGCGGAGAGAGTAGAGACAGCGGTGAAATGACGCCGAGGAACAGAAGCGGCAGGATTGCCAGCCACGCTCCGTTGTCTGCGCTGTGGGCGTGCGGGACAAGCAGCAGGACGAGGGCTACACCGATGGCGATTGCCGCAATCAGGAACCACGCGCGCCTATGTGGGTTCTGAAACATTGCTGAGTTGCTCTCAATCGGAGTATAGCAGCGGCAAAATGCGGCTTCTGTTTAGGGTTCCGGTCGTAGAGAGCCTACGCCTCATATTGCGCGATAAATGAGCACGGCAGGAGACGGATGGGCCGCGCCTGCAGGACGACGTATGAACAGCGGCGTCAGCCAACGATTTGGGCTCCGCCCCTACGGGGCTCGTCGACCTTTATGGCGCGTGTTCCCAGGACTGCGTCCGCGACGGCGGACTTGTCCTGGGCTATTTTCCTGCAGTTCCTACGGGACGCCCGTTGCGCTTCATCTTGGGGCTATTTTCCTGCAGTCCTACGGGACGCCCGTTGAGCTCCATCTTGGGGCTATTTTCCTGCAGTTCCTACGGGACGCCCGTTGCGCTTCATCTTGGGGCTATCTTCCTGCAATCCCCACTACCTACTAGACGCCCCGCAGCGCTTTATCCGGGGCTATTTTCCACCGCGTCTTCGGGACGGACTGGTGCGTTGGTTTTGGGTTCAGGGGCGGTGGCCGGCGGTGACGAGGCGTTCGGAGACGGCTTCGACGATTTGCTCGTGGACTTCATCGATGGTGAGATTGCCCTCGATGAGGACGATGCGGTCGGGTTCGCGGGCGGCGATTTCGCGGTATTTCTGCCATGCGCGGCGGTAGAAGGCTTCCTGTTCCTGCTCGAAGCGGTTTTCGTCGTGGCCGGACTGCTCGTTGATGCGTTGGTTGCGATGGCGGGCGCGGGCGAGACTTGGCTCGAGGGCGGGCAGGAGGAGCAGGGTGAGGTCAGGCTGGAGATCGCCGCAGATGAGCCGGTGAAGTTCGAGGACGGTGGCGGAGCCCAGTTCGCGGCCTCCGCCCTGGTATGCCTCGGTGGAGTCGGTAAAGCGATCGCAGAGAACGATTTTGCCGGCAGCGAGTGCGGGCTCGATGACTTCAGCGAGGGCCTGGGCGCGATCGGCGAACATGAGCGCCATCTCGGTCATGGGAGCCAGGGCGGTGGCCTTTGAATCGAGCAGCAAGGCGCGGATGCGGTCGCCGGTCGCGGTTCCACCGGGCTGACGGGTGACCACGGGCTGCAGGCCCCGTTTCTGGATCCAGGCCGCCAAGCGCTTGATTTGGGTGGTCTTGCCGGAGCCGTCGAGACCTTCAAGGGTGATGAACAAACCGGGCGGCATGGCGTGAGTCTACCACTGTGATGCTGGGGGGAGACGAGGGTGGTTTGGGTGTGTTAGAAACAGGTAATTTCAAAAGCGAGGCGGGGATTACCAAAGTGGAGCCGCGAGCGTGACGTAAGATTCTCCTGGGTAACGTTCTGTGGAGAATTTCGGTCGGCATCGGTTCCGCCATGCGTCGCCCGATTTCGCTGGAACCTGAACGGACGCAGGGCCTGCGCTCCAATGGAGTTGAATGACCGTGAATTTTTCCACTATCAAAACATTTGTGCTTTGCGGCTGCATTGCTGCCGCGCTTTTTACATCGGGTCGGCTGAATGCCCAAAACCTGACGTTGGAGGGACAAACCGGCGGGTTTATTACGCCTACCGCCTACGTGGTGTACACCGCGAAGGACCATTTCTTTTCTCATCCTGCGGTGGGTTACCACTTTGTCGACGCCTCGAAGGTGATTGGCAACGTGCATACCTTCAGCATTGCGGAGGGATTCGCCAACCGGGCTGAGGTGGGCTACACGCGCAGTGTTCACAAAGAGGGCGAAGCGCGCTGTTCAGCAGCTTGTGGCATTTTCCGGGGATGAACATCTTCAGCGGCAAGGTCGTTGCGATCAAAGACGGGCAGGGTGGCCCGTGGATGCCGGGTGTCGGCGCAGGATTCGTGGTGCGGACCAATGACCGCTTTGTGACAGGGGCGCTGGACCAGTCGTTTACAGGGACGCTAAAGTCTTATACAAATGAGGACGTGTATGTGGCCGTCACCAAGACGTGGCTGCATCCGCCCGTGCCGTTCCTGGTCAACTTCGGCTGGAAGGCCACCAACGCATCGATCTACGGGCTCGGCGGGCAGTCCACGCGATTCTGTGGGCCGCCTGTTCGGCGGACTGGGGATCCCGCTGCCGGGGCTCTTCCAGACCGCTATCGTGCCGGCTGCCGGGCTTTACGCAGGAGCCGCCACATGAAAAACCTGCGCGCAATTCTTTGTCGGGAGGCAGGGCGCATATGCCCACTACGCTGGACTACGCGGTGCGTGTGACACAAAAGGAGAATCCTCATTTTGCGTTCGACATCGGCATCGGGCAGGTGGCGGGCATCATCGGCACGACGCACATTCTACCCGGCAACCCTGCGGCCCCGTATGTACCTTGGCGGTAGACCTCCACGCCCGCCATATCGTAGGCATGGGATTGAGCCTGCGCTATTAGCGATCAAAGAGCGGAGTTGCAGCGACTCTCGCACCGGCGTAACCCGACCCAGCGCCGTACCATCCCGTTTTATTTGAGGACTCTTGGTGACGAGCCTCGATACGGGAACCCAGTTCGTCAAGCTCCCTCTGCAACTTCTCCGGCCGTCGTGTTCCAACGGGGAGTAGTTTAACCGCTGTTAAATGCGGTGATTGAAGTTCAACGATTCAAGGAGGTGTCACATGACAATTCTTCGTTCTTTCCGTTGGCTTTTGATGGCGTTTCTTTCTCTGCCTCGTCCCTGCATCGTCTTATGCGGGCGTTTTCGTCAGCGTCGGGTTTGCGCCGCCGGTGCTGCCGGTATATGCACAGCCACCGTGCCCCGAGCGGCTGGATGTGGACCCCCGGCTACTGGGCCTATGGCGATGACGGCTACTACTGGGTTCCCGGCACTTGGGTGCCTGCTCCTTATGAGGGTGCCTTTGGACGCCGCCCTATTGGGGCTGGTCGAGCGGGCTTATGTGTTCCATCCCGGCTACTGGGGTCAGCACGTTGGCTACTACGGCGGCGTGAACTACGGCTTCGGGTACATGGGAATCGGCTTCGTCGGCGGCGAGGTGGCACGGCCACGACTTTGAATACAACAGGGCCTATATGCACGTGGATGACAGACGCTTCCACCACATCTACGAGGACCGTCGGGACGAGGGCCGCTACACCGTGGACAGAGGCAGTCATGTGGCCTTTAGCGGCGGTCCAGGCGGAATTCGCCACGACCCGGGCCCCGAAGCAGCGGCGGCCATGCACGAGCAGCACGTGGGCAGGACTTCGTTCCAGACACAGCACCTGGAAGCGGCAAGGACTGACCAAGCTCTACTAACAGCAATCACGACGTCCGGCGAATGTGGCGGTGGCCAGGCCGCTGGCTCCTCAGTCACACGGGATGCAGAATGACATGAGGCAGGGGCAGACCGAATTCGTTCAACAACCGGGGCGGCTCAAACCCGCCGCAGCCGCGCAACAACCAGCAGCCGAATCAGGGATTCAGAATCGGAACACGCCTGACTCGCGTCAGCAGTACCAGGAACGGCAGATGCAGCAGAATCATCCCGCTCCGCAGTATCAGCCGCAGAATCGGCCCAGCACCGCAGACCAGCAGCGGGGCAACCCAAGCACGAGGCGCGTCCTGCGCCCCATCAGGATTCGAGGCCCGCTCCGCACGAAGAGCATCAGTCCAGGCCGGAATCGAAGGATCACAAGAACCAGTGAGGAGTTGATTTGAGTTGCAGCGAGCGAGGCCCGCGGTTTGCTGCGGGCCTCGCTGCGTCAGGGGCCCTCGGATCAGATGGCGGTTCAGAGGGGCGTCCATCGCCCCTACGGGGCTTCTGAGGCAGAGTTGACGGTCTCCCAGGACTTCGTCCTGGGCTTAATTTCCTATGCTCCCTCCGGGAGCCGGTGAGGGGCCGAAGCGAATTTGGATTTGTGGTCCCCTACCCTTGAATCAGATGGCGGTTCAGAGGGGCGTCCATCGCCCCTACGGGGCTTCTGAGGCAGAGACGGTCTCCCAGGACTTCGTCCTGGGCTAATTTCCTATGCTCCCTCCGGGAGCCGGTGAGGGGCCGAAGCGAATTGGATTGTGGTTTCCCACCCTTGTATCAGATGGCGGTTCAGAGGGGTGTCCATCGCCCCTACGGGGCTTCTGAGGCAGAGTTGCCGGTCTCCCAGGACTTTGTCCTGGGCTAATTTTCTATGCTCCCTCCGGGAGCCGGTGAGGGGCCGAAGCGAATTGGGATTTTTGGTTTCCCACCCTTGAATCCGATGACCATTCAAGGAGGGGGCACGGGAAGTCGGAGTGCGAGTAATTCCCGCGCCCTGATGGAATCAGGAACTCACCGTGTGGCGGGCTGGATTCCGGCGATCTCGACTTCGAGGCCGCCGTATTCAGGATGGTTGTTTTCGCGGATCCGGTAGGCGAGGTCGATGCGACTGCCGACGGTGAGTCCGAGTTCAGTGGCGCGAAAGGCCATATCCCAGCCCACGGCGCGAATGGCTCCAGTTGTGCCCGATGCTACGGGGCTTTGAGCCGACGCCTGCGCCAGTTCCAAGCGGATGTGGCGCTCTTTCATGAGGCGAAGCGGGGCCAGCAAGCGAACGTCGCGGGCGACGAAAATGGGTTCGGCGTTGCCGTGACCCAGCGGCTCCAGCTTGCGCAGCCAGCCAGCCAACACGGGGGTAATGCGATCAAGAGGGAGCTCGGCATGGATGTAGAGGAGGCGTTCGGGCTCGCGGGCAGCCAGGCGTTCCTCGGCATATATGCTTAGACGGCGCTTGAGCTCAGGCAGAGTGGAGGCAGGCAATGCAAAGCCCACGGCGAAGGCGTGTCCACCGAAACGGGTGAAGAGATCGGAGCAGCTTTCGATGGCGTTGAGCAACTGAAAGCCGTCGACCGAGCGGCCAGATCCGTGAGCGACTCCGTCTTCCACACTGATTACGATGGCCGGCTTGGCGGTGCGTTCGACCACACGCGAGGCAAGGATGCCGATGACGCCGCGATGCCATCCGTCGCCATCGACTACGAGCAGCCTCTCGGCAGCGAGCACGGTGTCGACGGCCAGTCGGCTTTCAATGGAGGTAAGCGCAAAAGCTTCGGTATCGCGGCGCTCGCGATTGAGGCGTTCCAATTTGGCGGCGAGTTGCTGAGCGCGGCCGAGGTCGCGGGTGGTAAAGAGCTCGATGACATCGGAAGCCACGTCCATGCGGCCCGCGGCGTTGATGCGCGGCGCGAGGCGAAATGCGACATCGAAGCCGGTGAGTTGCTTTGCCACGGGATCCAGTGCGGCAGCGGCGAAGAGGGCGCGGAGGCCCACGCCGACGGGTCTGCGCAATTCTCGCAGACCGAGGGCGGCGATGACGCGGTTCTCGCCGCGCAGCGGTACGGCATCCGCAATGGTAGCGATCGCCGCCATTTTGAGAAAACTAGGCAAGGTCTTTTCGCGAGTGCGGACAGGATCGCGGCGCTCGAGCACGGCCTGTGCCAGCTTGAACGCGATGGCGGCGCCGCAGAGCGATTTTTCGGGGTAAGGGCAAGCGGGCTGATTGGGATTCAGTATGGCAAGGGCGTGCGGGACCGCCTGATTGGCATCGGGCAAGTGATGGTCGGTAATGATCAGGTCGAGCCCGAGGTTGCGCGCTGTCTCGGCTTCGGCGAAGGCCCTCATGCCGGTATCGACGGTGATGACCAAACGGACGCCCTCGGCATAGGCGGTCTCGAGCACGCTCGATTGCAGGCCGTAGCCTTCGCGGATGCGGTGAGGCACATGAAAGCAGACCACGCCGCCGAGCATTTCGATGGCGGTCTTGAGCAACACGACGGCGGTGGTGCCATCGACGTCATAATCCCCGTAAAGCAGAACCGGCTCGCGCGCGGCGATGGCACGCTCGAGGCGGTCGACGGCCGCGGCCATGCCCAACATGAGAAATGGATCGTGGAGGTGCGAGACTTCAGGATTGAGGAAGGCCGAGGCCAGCTCGGGCTGGGTGATACCGCGCGCTAACAACAATTCAGCGAGCACCTGGGGCAGATGAGCGGCTTTGGCCAGGGCCTCGGATTCCTCAGGATGCGGGTCTGCGATGATCCAACGCTGAGGAAGAGTTGGTCGCGGGGAAGTGTCGCGCGTGAGAACTGGATTCGCCGTGCCCGAGGTGCCCACCCGGTCTACTCGTCCTCGTCGTCGTGTTCGTGCTCGTGGTCGTCGATCACGATGTCCTGAAAACTTTCGATGTCTTCAAGGAGGGACTGGAAGCGCTCATACCATTCGGTGGTTGTTTCATGCAGGAAGGCCATGCCCTGATAGACGAAGCCGAGTTGAATGTAACCGACCATGCCGGTGTATTTGCGCAGCCACTGGGCCTCGACGAGTTCGGTGGATTCTTCGTCGGGGAAGTTCATCTCTCCGGCTTCTTCGATGAGCGTGTCGAGTTCCTCGCGCTCAAGTGCCATCTCGCTGAAGGTGATGAAAGGAGCGCCGACGTGCTTGGCCATCTCAACAAAATCTTTCCAAGCGTCGGGGTTGTCCTGGTCTTCCCAAAGTATGGAAGGAATGTCTTCGGTGACGTAGCCGGGGAGGCGGCGCAAGCCGTGCCCCTCAATGAAGGCCACCATATCGTCTTTCAGCGAAAGCAGATTTTCCGAACTCATGGTCAAGGAATCATTTTCGCAGATGCGGGCGGCTGGCAAGGGGGAATTGTGGAAAGTTCACAGGCGGGACTGTAAAGAGGGTCGAGGCTTTAGTCTGGAGTTATTGAGGAATCGAGAGGATCGCCGCTTGCCCCCATTTGAACACCATGTCTTTGTTTGCCATAACGTGCGCCCCGAAGGCGCTCCACGGCCGTCTTGCACATCGGATGGAAAGAGCGAGCTGCACGCGGAACTGCAGCAATTGGCGAAAGCGGCCGGTCTAGGAGGCAAGGTACGCATCAACAAATCCGGCTGCCTGGACCAGTGCGAACACGGGCCGACGGTGGTGGTCTATCCAGAGGCGGTGTGGTACGGCCATGTGCGGCCCGAGGATGCCGTGGCGATTGTGCAGGAGCACCTGATAGGCGGACGTCCGGTGGAGCGGCTGCGCCTGGCCGACGAATGCGTGAATACGAAGAGCTGCCCGCACCGGCAGGGCTGAGTTTGTTTACGGCTTTCGCACCGTCATGAAGCACTGTCTTGAACCTCGCCGTCATGGCGAGGCTGATTGCGATTCGGCCTAGAATGCAACGCGGGGACAAGCTTGAGGGGCATTGGCTTAGGATGTTTGGGCGGTCGGTGTACAGGGGGCGGGGTGATGGGGTATCCTGAGCTTTAAACCCATGATTTTTTCACGTGAGTACATTGGGTATCTGGGCCGCCGCACGGTCAAGCACCTCATCGACGCCAAATTGATCACCACGAGCGACTTGAAGGCAACTGAGTCGCAGGTCGACGAGCGGCCTGATTGAGGAGCTGTCGCTTGAGGATCGCATCAACGAAGAGGTGCGCGTAATTCTCGACGCCTACTCCGAAGAGATGCGCAAATCGGGCGCGCAATACGCCGAGATGTTCAAGAAGGTGAAGACCGAACTGGCCAAGAAATACAAGGCGGTGCTATGAGGATCAGCCGCGACAAACTCAACAAGCTGGCCCACACCGTGGCGGACACCCTAGCTGAGATCGATGAGGTTGGATTCCTCGAGGATCGCAACACCATTCGCCAGGAAGCGCGCAAGGCACTGGAAGGGCTGCTAACCCAGGAGGCCGGGCATCGATACCGCAGCGCGGCTCAAGATCGCTTCGCAGCGCAAGATCATCCTTGAAGGCTCCCAGGAGTGGGAGATTCTGTATCGCAAGTACTACAACGACGAAGTGCGCAAGCTGGGGATTTGAGGCGGCTTGGCACGGGCTCGGCTTTTGGCAGGGTTCCATATTTTTGTTAGAGTAAACGAGTGATTTGCCGTGGCAGACCGCTCCTCTTAAAGTGTGTGGCGCTATCGTCTAGGGGTTAGGACGTGAGATTCTCAATCTTAAAACCCGGGTTCGATTCCCGGTAGCGCTACCAAGTCAGCATCCGCTAAAGCCCGCTCATTCAGCGGGCTTTTGCTTGCCCAAATGCAGCCCTGGATTCGATCCAGCCTCATCCAAAAGGAGATTCTGGTTTAAATGCCAGGACGCTGGTACAATCGACCATCCTCCACTCCCCACAAGAGCCTGCACCGAAGGGACCCATCGGGATGATCGACTACTACGAGTTCCTGCAAATCAGCCCCCACGCTGATTCGGAGACTGTGCACCGCGTGTATCGATTTCTAGCGGCGCGTCTTCACCCTGACAACCCAGAATCCGGCGATGCTGAAGCGTTCCGAGTCTTGAAGTCAGCCATTGACGTGTTGTCGAACCCGACTCGACGCGCCGAATACGATGCGGCCCGCCGTCGGGAAACCGGTGAGGCGCCTCTCTCTCGACGTCCATCGATTTCATGGACACCCTAGACGGTGAATTGAATCGGCGGCTCGCCGTACTTGCGGTGCTTTACTTTCGCCGCCGGGCAAATCCGCGCACACCTGAGGTTTCACTGGGCGAAATTGAGAAGCGCATGGGATTTCCACGCGACTATCTGGATTTCACCACCTGGTATCTGGTGAAGAAGGGCTACATTACACGTGCGGACAACTCGGACTTTACCCTGACGGCGGACGGAGTTGATTTCGTCGAGACGCAGCGAACGAACCTCCCGGTGCTGAACAAGTTGTTGACCAATGGCAAAATGGCTTCCGCGGCAGATCAGTTCGCTGCGCAGAAGTCCTCCAACAATGGCAATACACCCATCATTCTGTACGCGGACATGAGCAACTCGACCGAGCGGCGGATCAACGGCGGAGGCCGACGCGCAACCGACCGAAACCATCAGCGAGAGTGTGGGAACGGATCTTAGTGGCGTGAGTCAGAAGTTCATTGCAGAAGTCGGGCGTCCTCAATGCAGGTCCCCATTCGACTACGGTCGCTTTGCACCTTCGAGGGCAGGCTTTCGACTCCGTTTGGCCCAAAAGACTTTCGATCAGGATGACGACGCATCTGTCATGCGAACTTCAAACTCGGGACACTGTGTGATGTCTCAGAAGTTCGCGACATAAGTCGCAACGAGCAACCGCAGATCCTTCGACTCCGGTCGCCGCGGCGACCTACGCTCAGGATGACAGATCAATTGTGATGCGGATTTTAGAGACAGGACACCAGGAAGTGTAATCTCTTTTGGCAATATCCCTCCCGTCGCCCAAGAAGAATCTAAATGTCGCGTCAGGCCTGCTTCTCCTTGGCCGGAGCAGCCAGCGCCACGGCGGCTTCGCTGGTGAGAAGCAGGAAGGTGAAGGTCTCCTGCAGATACAACCGGACAGCGGCATCGGTATGGCTGAGATAACCGATGGAGACGTCCTGGCCGATGTGAAGGTCGAAATCGCCGCCACGCGTGGTCAGTACGAAGGCGCCGGAAATGGCGGGCGCCCAAATGATTTGATCCTTCACCAGCCGCTTGACGTGCTCCAGCACCGGGTATCCATGGTCGCTGGTCTCGGCAAGTGCGGTGTAGGCGTCGGCGCCCAGGAGCACCGAGTAGGGGCCGTTGACACCGACCAGACGCAACTGGCTCAAACTATGTGCAATGGCATCGGGATACTCGCGCACGTCGGCGGGGAGCGTCATGATCGGGTTACTTGTCCCTTCACGGACGCCCCCAATTCCGGCGGCGGCATAGCCCTCGAAGATGGCGGCGTCCTCGGCAAAGGCGATCTGTCGCGCGGCATCCTTCGCCGGTTGCCAGTCCGCGTCGTTCGCACCACGCTCGACGTCGTCGATCGTCTGGCGATCGAGGTCGAACGGGACCCGAAGTTCGACCAGCGCCTTTACCTCGCGCTGCCTGGCGACGATACCTTTGGCCGGCGCGGCGATCGTCCGAAGGTGGCCGGTGCCGACGGCAGAAAGGCCGGTTCCTGCCGGTCCCTTCACGTCGACGACGCGCCGGCCGGCAAGGTAGCGCTTGAGGGTGCGCGATGTTTCCTCTTCGATCTGAGCCCATGCCAAATCGGAAATGGGGGCAAGCTCGCGATGGAGATTATTCATGTCGTATGTCTCCTTTAAGGGAGCCGATGCCCAGCGAACCGTTGCGCACCGACGGGATGGATGGAGAGGGTGCGGCCGGGGCAGCCGGCGCAGGGCCGGGCTAGTTTGGTCGTCGGTTACGTTCTCCAGAAATGTAGCCGACGGTACAAAGAACAGGTTCCCAGTGACAGCGCGGCTGAAATCGAGCAGTCGGTCGTAGTTGCCGGGCGGGCGGCCGATGAACATGTTGTCGAGCATCTGCTCGATGGTGTGGGGCGAACGGCTGTATCCGATGAAGTAGGTACCAAATTCATTCTGTCCGGGCCGGCCGAATGGCATGTTATCGCGCAGGATCTTGATCTCTTTTCCGTTCTCAACGATCGTCGTGAGCGCGTTGTGCGCTGAGGTTGGCTTGACGGAATCGTCCAATTCGATATCGGACAGCTTGCTGCGGCCGATGATACGTTCCTGCGCCTCAGTGGAGAGCGCATTCCACGCGTCAAGGTCGTGGAGATATTTCTGCACAATGACGTAGCTACCGGCGACGAAGGCAGCATCCTCCTCACCGATGAGCACGGCGTCGGTAACGGCTGACCCATGGGGTTCTCCGTCCCGTCGACGAAGCCCAGGAGATCACGATCGTCGAAGTACCGGAAGCCTTGCACTTCGTCAACCGGCGACACGGCATCTTGATCCGCGCCATAAACTGGGTGGCCAGCTCGAAGCACAGATCCATACGCTTGGCGCGGATGTGGAAAAGCAGGTCGCCTGGCGTGGACACCGCGTGGCGGGCTCCGGCACGAATCTCTCGAAACGGATGCAGTTCTGCCGGCCGCGGAGGCCCGAAGAGGCGGTCCCATGCGTCGGATCCAAACCCGACGACGCAGGAAAGTCCTGCTTCCAGGTCGCGAAAATTCACCGCACGCACCAGCGCGGCGAGGTCACCGCAGAACGAGCGGAGCGTGGCGCGATGCTCCGAGCCCGCATTGAGCGTCGCGACCAGGAAGATCACGGCGCGGCTAAGCGGCGCGGATACTGGCTGCGCGATTGCAGGGAATCTACCTGTCGTTTCGGCCGCGCTCATCGGATCGGAATCCATCGGTGTGGTTCCTGAATACACAACTGCGACTCCACCTCAAGGGATTTTAGCAACTTGGCGTTCTTCGTAAGCAAAAATCAGGGTCGTTAGCGATCAAATTCTCATGACGGAAAGGGCGGGGATTCGTTTGAGCCGGATCGCGCCGGGACTGAGACTGTGCAGATCTTAAGCGGCTGGACGAACGGACTATGCATCTATTCGTTGTGTGGTGCCGACAATCGCGATTCCAGCGCGGGGCCGCTTGGCGGGATGAACAAAGAGGGAGTACAGTGGCATCGAAAAGATTGTCCGACTAGCTGATGCAAAGTCCTGGGGCAGAGGGCGCGCTAAGCACAGCGTGCAAAAGAGCGAGCAGGAGGAGCGATGAAGGCGACACAGGAACTCCATGATCTCGGGCAAAGCTTGTGGCTCGATAACATTACGCGCGACTTGCTGGACCAAGGAACCCTCAAGCGCTATATCGATGATCTTTCAGTCACGGGACTGACTTCGAACCCAACCATCTTTGAACATGCGATCTCAAAGAGCAAAGCCTATGATGCGGAAATTGGGCGTCTCGTGTCGGCGGGCATCTCAGGCGAGGAGTTGTTCTTTGAACTGGCCCTGCAAGATCTGACTCGAGCCGCCGACCTCTTCGCCCCGGTTCACGAACGCACGGCGGGCAATGACGGTTTTGTTTCGCTTGAGGTGTCGCCACTTCTTGCCTATGATGCCAAGGGATCCGTGGCCGCAGCGACCACGTTGCACAACAAAGCGAATCGTCCAAACCTCTTCATCAAGATTCCAGGAACGAAGGAAGGGAATCCGGCGATCGAGGAGGCCATCGCAGCTGGTGTGGCCATCAACGTAACGCTTCTTTTCTCCCGGGAGCACTATCTGGCGTCGGCAGAGGCGTACATGCGGGGACTGGAACGGCGTATTGACGCGGGCCTGAGCCCCGACGTTCGATCCGTTGCTTCGGTCTTCCTGAGCCGCTGGGATGGCGCAACGATGGACAAAGTGCCCGACCAACTGCGGGACAAACTCGGCATTGCCATCGGCCAGCAGACGTACAAAGCCTACCGCGATATTCTCGCCTCGGACCGCTGGCAGCGTTTGGCCAACTTTGGCGCCCGGCCTCAGAGACTGCTGTTCGCCAGTACAGGCACAAAAGACCCCAAGGCTTCCGATGTTCTTTATATCAGCGCACTGGCTGCGCCCAACACGATCAACACAATGCCTGAGAAAACTCTTCTGGCTTTTGGCGATCATGGCAAGCTGGCGGGAACTCTTCCGCGAGACGGAGGAGACTGCGAGACTGTACTAGGCGACTTTCGAAAGGCTGGAATCGATCTCGAACAGCTGGCGGCCGACCTGCAATCGCAGGGCGCCGAGTCCTTCGATGAATCGTGGAAAAACCTGCTCAGTGCGATCGAGTCCAAAGGCAAAGAGTTGCAGTCCGTTTCCTGATTGGCACGGCTCTCGTTTGGTGGAGTGACGGGGAGGTCCCCGGATGCGAGCTGCCCGTGCCCTTTCGCGAAGAAGGCTTCGTCCTGCATCCGACTCAGATGATGCGACACGGTCAGAACAAGTTTCACATGGTTCGCGTTCTTCCACACCAAAGATCGCTCGCGGCAGCTGCGCCAGGACGGCAACCCGTTAAGCCGCTTGGGAGTTCAAATGCTGCATTGAGTGGCTCTGCAAGGGATTGACATGGAAGAAGCCGTAAAGCGGATCGCGGTGTAAGGTAAGTTTGCCGAATCCACTTCGAAAGCAAACTAAGAGAGGAGATCGCAGCATGGCGACTCGAACAGTGTCCGACTTGCTGGTGCAAACTCTAGTGGCGGCGGGCGTCGAAAGGGTCTATGGGGTCTCCGGCGATTCGCTCAACGGAATCACCGACTCGATTCGAAGAGAGAAGAAAGTTGAATGGGTCCACATGCGCCACGAAGAAGCAGCTGCGTTTGCGGCCGGCGCGGAGGCACATCTCACTGGAAGATTGGCAGTGTGCGCGGGGAGCTGCGGTCCGGGGAATCTGCATTTGATCAACGGTCTCTATGATTGCCATCGCAGCCGTGTTCCGGTGCTCGCGATCGCCGCGCAGATTCCCAGTAGCGAAATCGGAAGCGGCTATTTTCAGGAAACAGATCCGGAACATCTCTTCGCACAATGCAGTCATTACTGCCAACAGATCTCACTTCCCGAACAGATGCCCCGAATTCTGGAGATCGCGATACAGACCGCGATCTCGCGGGGTGGTGTCTCGGTGGTTGCGATCCCCGGAGATGTGGCCTTACGTGAGGCCTCGGAAGAGGGCCCACGGCTACATTTTCCTCCGCCGAATCCAACTGTATGTCCCTCAGACAATGAAATCGAGACGTTGGCAAACCTTCTCAATGAGTCCAGAAACATAACGATCCTGGCCGGTGCCGGCTGCGCGGGAGCTCACTCTGAATTAGTCGAACTCGCGGCGAAACTGAATGCCCCGGTCGTACACGCGATGCGCGGAAAGGAATTCATTGAGTACGACAACCCATACGACGTGGGGATGACGGGCCTTCTGGGGTTTTCGTCAGGATATCGTGCAATGATGACCTGCGACCTGCTGCTCATGATCGGAACAGACTTTCCTTATCAGCAGTTCTTTCCGAAGGATGCGACGATCGTGCAGATCGACATTCGTGGCGAGCAACTGGGCCGGCGTACCAAAGTCGACTTGGCTTGGTAGGGGATACAAAGGCGACTCTCTGGGCGCTGCTGCCAAAACTCAAGAAAAGCGGAGACGACCAGCATCTGAAGGATTCGCTCGAGCATTACCGGAAGGCCAGAAAGGGGCTCGATGAGCTTGCGACAGGAGCAATCCGGGAACCAACCAATCCATCCGCAATATGTTGTTCGAGTGCTCGATGAACTGGCAGCCGATGATGCAGCTTTTTCCTGCGATGTGGGCACGCCAACGATTTGGGCAGCCCGCTACTTGACCATGAATGGCAAACGCCGCCTGCTTGGCTCTTTCAATCATGGCTCGATGGCAAATGCATTGCCTCAAGCGATCGGGATTCAGGTGAGTCATCCGGGGCGCCAGGTCGTGGCCTTGTCGGGAGATGGCGGTCTCGCAATGCTGCTGGGAGACCTGCTCTCGCTGCGCCAATTACACGCGCCCGTCAAGATCATCGTCTTCAAGAATGAATCATTGGCGTTTGTTGAACTGGAAATGAAGGCGGCAGGAATTATTGATTTCGGAACCGACCTTCAAAACCCGAATTTCGCGAAGCTGGCCGAGGCGGCGGGTCTGCTTGGCCTGACGGCTGAATCGCCGAACCAAGTGCGACCGATGATTGCGCAAGCGCTGGCGCACGACGGACCCGCCCTGGTTGAGATTCCGGTAAGCCGCCAGGAGCTTTCGATGCCTCCGACGATCACCTTCGAACAGGCAAAAGGCTTTGGGCTTTTCGCTCTCAGGGCAGTTCTCAGCGGGCATGGAGATGAGATCGTCGACCTCGCAAAGATCAATCTCTTTCGGTAGGCGGGAATATGAACCCAAAATGAGCTTCCGCAGCCAATGGCTCCCAGAGTTGAGCTCAGCCGCAGCTCTTTGCATTTTCCTGCGCACAGTGCTGGGGCTGATTCCAAGTGCAGCGTCCCTGCTGCCTGCATTACGCTCATCCCGCATCAACCCAATGGTTGCCATTCGCTGCGATTGAACCGAGCGACGACGGGGCAGAGGCACGGCGCGGAGTGGCGCGTGCAATCGCTCCGGGATGACGGGCGACTGGGAACTGAATCTCTGGATATCCACTGCCGACGATCTGCAGAACCGGATGCGCGCGGTTTGGCATCTATAGCCTCATGAGAACGCCCTGTGATGAAGCCGTATTGCGATCAACTGTTGCCGAAGTTCCATGTAAACCAGGGACACGAATCTGGATTCTTGTCACGACTATTCTTGGCTCCAGCATGGCGTTCATCGATAGCACGGTCGTCAACATCGCTCTACCCGCAGTTCAAGCCAACTTTCATGCAACCGTAGTCGATGTGCAGTGGGTGGTCGAGTCTTACGGCTTGTTTCTAGGCGCACTGATTCTTGTCGGCGGTTCGCTCGGGGACTTGTTCGGACGCCGTCTGATCTTCGTCATCGGCACCTCGATATTCACCGTGGCTTCCGCGGTTTGCGGCGGCGCTTTGAACATTCATCAATTAATCATCGCGAGGAGTATTCAAGGTATCGGCGCCGCGCTGCTGGTGCCCGGCAGCCTGGCGATTATCAGTGCGGCATTTGACGAGAAGAGTCGTGGCCGCGCGATCGGTACCTGGTCGGGGTTTACCGCGATCACTACAGCCATCGGGCCCGTTCTCGGGGGTTGGCTGGTTGAGCATGGCTCCTGGCGGTGGGTATTCTTCATCAATCTCCCGCTCGCGGCGGCGGTGATAGCCATTTCGTTTCGACATGTTCCAGAGAGCCGAGTCGCGCGCGCAGGCCGGGTAGATTGGTCAGGAGCGATTCTTGCCACAGCCGGATTGGGTGGTCTGGTTACCGGCTTCATGGAATCGGTCAACCTCGGTTGGCGAAATCCTCTAGTCTATGAGAGTTTGATCCTAGGCGTCGCTAGTCTTATTGCCTTGGTGGTTGTCGAAGGTAAGGTCACCTCGCCGATGCTCCCGCCGACGCTGTTCCAGTCCCGCAGTTTCACTGGTGCAAACGTACTTACGCTGTTCCAATACGCGGCGAACGGCATATTCTTTTTCTTATTTCCGTTGAACCTGATTCAAATTCAAGGCTATTCCGCCACAGCCGCCGGTGCCGCTGTGCTTCCATTGATTTTGCTCATGTTCTTGCTCTCTCGCTGGTCTGGCGGACTTGTCGCCCGCTACGGCCCAAGAGTTCCGTTGATCGCTGGTCCGATCGTTGTCTCTCTCGGGTATGCAATGTTCGCGGTGCCGTCCGTTGGAGAGAGCTATTGGAGAACATTCTTTCCGGCAATCGTGATTCTCGGGTTTGGATTAGCGGTTACCGTAGCACCTCTCACAACTGTTGTTATGGACTCGGTAAGTGAAGATCAAGTCGGTACAGCTTCGGGAATCAATAACGCCGTGGCACGCGTAGCCGGGGTACTTGCAATTGCAATATTCGGGATTGTGATGGTGAAGGTCTTTGCGTCCGACCTGAATCACAGCCTGGTTCATCTTTCGCTGTCATCTGCCACCGTGGAGCAGCTTCATGCGGAGGAGATCAAACTCGCGGGTTTGCAGCTCCCCCCTGGCCTCAGCCCCAGTGCCGCTGCCGCAATCGAGGAATCCGTCAAACAATCGTTTGTCTTCGGATTTCGAATTGTCATGCTGGCTTGCACGGGGCTGTCTCTGGCCAGCGCTGCAGTGGCTTGGCTGACGATTGGGAAAGATGCCGACCGGTCCAGAGTAGTGGCGCCCGGATTAGCGTCGTAGGTTTCTGACCGCGTGATTTCCTGCTTTGAGTTCATGCTTTCCCGGGTCCCAAAATCAGGACCTGGGGCACCCATAGTTGGTACAACAACAAGCGGTCAGAGATCTAGTGAGAAGTCAGATTTTCGACGCAGCGGTTTTCGATACAAGCCCAAGATTCCAGCCGTGATGCCGACTGCTCGTGATCGATTCAGACTTGCGTCTCTAATTCAATTCGATCTAAGGAGTTGCAAGGGACTTATGGTTGCACCTTTCTGCGCTGAGTTGGGTCGAACGGGCCGCTTCAATCCCGAATTCCAAGGTCATTTAATTTTGTGTCGCAAGTGCAATCCAAGGCCATGAATGAGTCGTACCTCATTCAACCGAGTGGCGAATTCCTGAGCCTCTCAGCCGTTTTCTCCCCCGGGGTTCAGGTCGTCCCATTCCCCAATGCAACGAAGTTAACCAGGAGAGCCATATGTCAAGACTGAGGTCTGCAATCGGACTCGCGTTGAGTCTCGTGATTGCCTTTCCGCCCGGCGCGTTTGCGTCGAGCCATCGAGAAGCGCCGATTACCGCCCTGGATCACACAGCTGACATCACGGATTTCTACGCGTTTGTCAGCTACGATCATCCAGATCGAGTCACCTTCATCATGAACGTCGATCCGTTTCTGCAGCCGAGCAACGGACCGAACTATTTCCCATTCGATCCATCGGTCGTGTATGAGATCAAGATCGACAACGATCACGATGCACGAGAAGACGTTACCTTCCAGTTCAGATTTCAGACCGCGATTCGCGCTCCCGGGGTCTTTACGGGCTTTGTGGGCGCAGGCAACGGGATTAACGCGCCAGCGAATTCGCCAGCGCCGGTGGCTCCGGGAACGCCGATCGTGCCGCCTGCCATCACTTCTCTAAGTGGAGCCGGGGCCGCAGGGCTGAGTCTGCAACAAACGTTCACCGTCAATATGATCAAGGGTCACCATCGCCATATCGAGTTGAGGAACACAACCGGCAGCCCGCTGATTGCGGTTCCCAGTAACGTGGGCCCCCGCACTATGCCGGACTACGATGCCTTAGCCGAACAGGGCATCTATAACCTGCAAGGCTATGAGGGTGCTTCCGACATTCGGGTTTTTGCCGGCACGGTCGCAGACCCTTTCTTTATTGATCTGGGCGCGGCATTCGATAGCTTCAACTTCCGGACCAGCGCGGGTGGCGGTGTTCTGACGACCGCACAAGACAAAGACAACTATCTGAATCTGGCGCCGAATTCCGTGGCCGGGTTCAACGTCAACACCATCGTGATTGAGGTTCCCATCCGGCTCCTGACCAGCGATGGAGCCGTTCACTCCGCAACTAATCCCAAGGGAACAATTGGCGCGTGGGCGACAACGTCGAGGCCTGAAATCACCATTCGTCCCTCTCCCAGATCGGCAGACAACTTTGGGAGGCTGGCCCAGATTCAACGCCTTGGAAATCCCCTGGTTAACGAACTGGTTATCGGAACCGGCAGCAAAGATTATTGGAGCATGTCCGCGCCGGTCGATGACTCCCAATTTGCGTCGTACGATCTCGATCCTTTACTCGCGAGAGTATTCAATGCGGTATATGGGATCAAGGTGCCGCCTGCGCCGCGCCTGGATCTGTTGCCGTTGGTGACGTATGCGGCGCCGATTGCCCCAACGGGCACTCCCGCAGGACCGATCGCAGATCTTTTGCGACTCAATACGGGCGTTCCTCCGACACCGCTTGCCACCCGGAGTCGTCTCGGACTGATTGGCGGCGATCCTGCCGGGTTCCCAAATGGCCGTCGTCTGACCGATGACGTGGTCGATATCGCAGCTCGAGTTGTGGGCGGCGGCATCCTGAGTCCCGGTTTTGGCGTTGCGCCCAACACGCTTATAGGCGACGGTGTCAACGCGCCCGACGTTCCACCGCAAGAGACGTTCCCGTATGTGCACTTCGCGTACAGCGGGCGCGACAGCCGTCATATCAGTCCCGGCGATTCCACTGGCTGCGGAGACCAGCCGAATCCTTCGAGTGCTCAGAACTCGGATGCTCCGCCGGCCAATCAAGGTGGGTCGTCGGCTTGCCCCGTCAACTGATGTTCAGCAACGAACCTTGGCGTCAAGACTGGTCAAGGGAGGTTGCCTGAATCGTAACCGGTTCTCTGCGCGGAATCGATTTCTGCGCAGAGGACCACTGAATCAGACCTCTGGGGAATGAGGTACAGATGAAATCATTGCATTCAATTCTGTTTTGTCTTTGCGTCTTCTCGTGGCGTGGCCTTGCCCAGCAAGCGGCCTTGCCTTCAGCGACTGCGTCCCCTTTGGCTGGTGATGTGACAGCGCAGGAAGATACACCCGCGCAACAACGCATTGCAGAGGCCAACCAACAGATTGCGGATGATCCGAAGAAGGTGCAGGCATACAACGAACTGGCCATCGGGTTTCTGCGGAGATCGCGTGAAACTGCCGATCCAAAGTATTTAAAAGACGCCGATGCGGCTCTCGCTCAAGGTCTAAAGCTGGATGCGACAGATTTGCAACTGCAGAAGACCCAAGTGGCCCTCATGCTGAGCAGACACCAGTTTGCTGAAGCAAGGGAGCGCGCGATGGCTCTCCAGAGACGAACACCGGACGATGTAATGACTTATGGATACATTGCCGAGGCAGACATCGCGCTCGGCAATTATCCAGAGGCAGAAACGAATGCACAGTGGATGATGAATATGCGGCCCAACAACACGCCGGCACTCCTTGTGGGGGCCAAGCTGCGCGCCTTATACGGCGATGTGCATGGCGCGATCGAGTTTCTCAATGGGGCTTATTCGCAGACTTCGCCTATCGAAGTGGAGGACCTAGCCTGGATCGCGAACCAGATTGCGTCACTTCAAATCGACTCGGGACAGGTTGACTCGGCGGCCGAGACCTGGAGCAGGCCGAGCAGGTATTCCCTCATTATCTCTACACAACGGAAAATCTGGCGCGCGTCCGCATGGGCCAGCATCGTTTTAACGATGCGGTTCAGTTGTGGCTGAGTGCGGTGCGCGTTGATCGTGACCCTCACGTGCTCTTTGAACTGGCAAGAGCGCAAGACGCGGCAGGACAGGCCCGGGAGGCCGGCGCCACATTTGAGGAGTTCAAAAGGCTGGCCGGCACGCCGGAGACCGCGACGGATATCGCGAAACTCGACCTCATCCTGCTATATGCAGGAAGCGCTGCCACTGCTCCAAGAGCGCTGCAACTTGCTCAACAGGAAATACAGGCGCGGCATGATGTGTGGACCCTGGACGCTTTGGCCTGGGCGCTCTATTCAAATGGCCAATACCAGCAGGCGAGCGCCGAGATGCAGAAGGCAATAGCAGTCGGAATTCATAGCTCCCAAATCTTCGACCATATGGGCCATATCGCGCAGAAGCTTGGCCTGAGCGCAGAGGCAGCGAAGTACTTCCAGCTTTCCGTTCAAACCAATTCTGCCTCATCCTTCGCTGCGGATGCTGGAAGAGTTGCCGGCCTGGGCACTGTAGCGCACGACGATCAGCCAAAGATGACTGATCTCGAAGCGGCGGCGAAAGCTATTGATGCAGTCTCTCCGGCTCCTTCGAGCTCCAGATCACATCGCATCAACGATCGAGGTTGTAAAGGCGGACCCCGTTTTCGCTTCGGTTCCCGAGGCCCTGCTGACGCCGCAACCGACTGGCTCCATTCACGCAATTCACACCGCGCAAGCAACCGTGGCACGCAATCCAAAGGACGCAGTGGCATACGCGGGATTGGGCGCAGCATACCTTCAACGCGCCAGGGAGACAGGCGACATAAGCGACTATCAACTCGCTGAAGAGTCGCTGAACAAGTCACTCGACTTCGGCTCCGCAGATTTTTCGGCCGACGATGCGCTCGCAACGCTGGCAGAAGTTTGCATGGGAGAGCATCGTTTTACGGACGCGCTCCACTTTGCTCAGAAGGCTCTCTCTCTCGGAACCGGGGACGTATCGCCCTTTGCAATCGTTGGCGATGCGTATGCAGACATGGGTGAATACGACAAGGCGGCCAATGCATACGGTCGATTGACACCTCGCGATATGACGCTTTCTCCGCGCGCGGCCTATGCGCGAGACAGCCGACTCTCTTATCTCAAGTTCATCGCCGGCGATACTACAGCGGCGATCTCTCTTATGAAAACCGCGGTTACAGAGGGTGTTGAAGCTCAACTTCAGAGCGAAAATCTCGCATGGTTGTACTACGAACTGGGCGAGTACGAAGTGCAGGCGGGCGACGCAGCTTCCGCCAATGTGGCATATCTTCAGGCCCTCAACGTACATCCCGGTGATTATCGCGCTCTCGCAGCCTTGGGCAAGGTTCGGGCAAACAATGGCAGATATGCTGAAGCAATCGTCCTCTATAAAAGCGCAATTGCGGTTGTGCCGATGCCCATTTACATCGCGGAGCTTGGCGATCTCTATGAGAAGGTGGGCAACCGGACAGAGGCTCAGAAACAATATGCGCTTGTCGAATACATCGGGCTCCTGGGCAAGATCAACCAGGTGCTTCACAATCGCGATCTCGCACTTTTCTATGCCGACCATGACGTGAAGCTTGCTGAGTCTCTCGATCTCGCTCAGAAAGAGCTGGAGCTCAGGCACGATATCTACACATGGGACGCGCTGGCGTGGGCTCTCTACAAGAACGGAAAGCTGACGGAGGCCGCAAAAGCAAGCAAAAACGCCTTGAAGTTCGGAACGCGCGACCCCCTGCTCCTGTTTCACGCCGGAATGATTGCCGAAGGACTTGGAAATCGTGAGCAGGCTCAAAGGGAGATGGAGGAAGCGCTTCAGATCAACCCGCATTTCCATTTCATCTATGCGAATACGGCACAGCAGAGACTCGCCGCGCTGGGAGCGCAAGCAGAGTCGACCGGAGGATCGAATGACCACGCTCGTTAAGAGGCCAGGCAGATTCTTGACGCTGGTGCTGTTGCTCGGCTTCTGTCGTTTGGCTGGGGCTCACCCGATGGGAAATTTCAGCGTGAACCATTACTCCAAGATTTCTTTGGAGACGGATGGGGTTCGCGTCACCTACTTCATCGATCTGGCGGAGATACCCACCTATCAGGAATTGCAGCAAGCCAATATCTCTGCATCCGCAATCGCTCCCGATTCCGCAGCCGTCATCAACTACGTTGCGGCCCGAGGTTCGGAGCTGGCACGCGGTCTCATTCTCCAGGTGGATGGCAAACCGACTCCTCTTCGGCTCATCTCCAGTGGGGTCATTTTTCCTCCGGGCGCAGGTGGTCTTCCCACGATGAAGATGGGCTTTGTGTATGAGGCAGCCTATTCATCGACTCCCTCGACGATGGACCGCCAACATATCAGCCTTCATTATGCCGACAATAATTATCCCGGCCACGCGGGATGGAAGGAGATCGTGGCTCTGCCCGGAGATGGCTCCCTGCTTCGGAGCACTATCCGCACGTTGGATCGTAGCAACGAGTTGAGCAACTATCCAACCGATCTGCTGAGCAGCCCTCCCCAGGATCTCGAAGCATCGCTGGTCGCGACGCTGCCGCCCTTGCCGGCGGTCGCTCACGACGCACAGAGTGCCCCTCTGTCGTCATTAGCAGCGCGTCAAGCAATGAGAGCGGCGCCCGCGTTGAATCGAGTCGGCGAGAAGAAGGGACCCACGCGCAAGCCGTCCACGTCCCGAACTGATTCGGTCGCCCAGGAAACTTCGAAGCCCGCACGGCCTCTGTCGGCTACCGTGCATCTCCAGGCGAACCGGCAACAGACACCCCGCAGCAGATTTACTGAGTTGATTCAAGCCCAGGATCTCAGTGCATGGTTCTTGTTTACCGCGGCCCTCATTGCCATCGGTCTTGGCGGGCTTCACGCCCTGGAGCCTGGCCACGGCAAGACCATCGTCGCCGCATATCTTGTCGGCTCCAAAGGGACAGCGCATCACGCAATACTTCTTGGAATCATCGTCACCGCATCGCACACGGCCGGCGTCTTCGCACTGGGTGCCGTTACACTTTACGCTTCACGCTACATCGTGCCCGAGCAACTCTATCCCTGGCTTGGCGGGCTCTCCGGCATCACGATTGCGGTGCTTGGCGGCTATATGGTTCTGCGCCGCCTGACCGGCGCGGGTACAGATCACTCTCATACTCCGGGCAGTTCCCACGGTCACTGGAAATTCTGGAATCGCCCAGCGGAGGATGAGACAGATCGCAATCCTGCCGCGAGCATGACGCCTTCAAAACAGTCCGTGAGCCTGACCCAGCTTTTTGTTTTGGGTATTACCGGCGGAATCATCCCATGCCCGGCTGCGCTGATCGTGCTCCTGAGCGCATTCGCGCTGCACAGAATCGGTTTGGGCTTCTTCCTGATCGTGGCATTTAGCGTTGGCCTCGCCGCAGTTCTGATTGGCTTTGGAATGTTGATGGTGTACGCGCGCCGCTTTATGAGCCGTCTTCGGATCGACGGCGCGTTGACCAGGCGTTGGCTTCCGGTTGTGTCCTCCTCATTCATTACAATCCTCGGCCTGACCCTGGCGATTCAATCCCTGGCTTCGGTGCATCTCGACGCGCACTTGTTTTCAAAAGAGCGGCTGGGGCCGATTCTGTTCGTTACTTGCCTGGGCCTGATCCTCGGGATGCGGCACTCTACCGACGCCGACCATGTGGTTGCAATTTCAACCATTGTGAGCAAGCAACGAAGCATCCGCAATGCCGCTGTCATCGGATCCGTCTGGGGGTTGGGTCATACGATAACAATCTTCATCGTCGGCTCGCTGATCATCCTTTTCGGAGTGGAGATTCCACCCCGGCTGGGTTTGTCGATGGAGTTCAGTGTGGCTCTCATGCTCGTACTCCTTGGCATCCTTAACCTCACCGGCGTGATGCAAAAGGTGACAACCCGGATGACTCCAGTAGTTACGATCGCGAAGGACGCACCAGACCTGAAACCGAAGAAAACAGCCATGACCAAAACGGGGAAACTTCGGGAGAACTCGGTAGGTCGCCTTGGCATCTATCAATGCGCGAGGCCCCTGGCCATCGGTCTTGTTCATGGTCTCGCCGGATCAGCGGCGGTCGCGCTACTCGTCCTGTCTACAATTCATAGCCCTGTCTGGGCAACGGTTTATCTTCTAATCTTCGGTGCCGGAACCATGATCGGGATGATGTGCATGACCGCAGTTATTGCACTTCCGCTTACATTTGCTGGAGATCGCTTTTTGAAATTGAGCAAGTATTTCGGAGCTGCATCGGGGATGGCCAGTCTTTGTTTTGGCTCGTTCCTTGTCTACCAACTAGGATTTATGGGAGGGCTGTTTACCAGCCACCCTCAATGGATTCCCAGATAGTGATTATTCGAATGGTTACAGAATCGCCCAGAGTGCGAAAGGTTCTCATTCTTTGTCCAGGAGTACTCCGAACTACGGATGGGATTGTTATAGGTGTAACGCAGAGGTAACACGAAGAGGATAATCAGTGCTGGGGGTCTCTCGATTCGCGATGAACGGACTTAGGGAGTGCGAAGCCGGTGCGTGCTGCGATTGTTTTGGCAGCCTGAGCAGACTTCTCAAAACTCTCCTGTGCGGCTGGACGCAGGTCCTAATCCTGCTCTTTTTTCTTTCGCAGGTTTCAGCCTACGCGAACTCCATTGAGGTGAGGGGTACCGTTTCTGATCCCGCTTCGAGGCCTGTCGCAGGCGCTACCGTTGAGCTTGTTGGCGGGAATGATGAGTCATTGGCCCGTACAATCACCGGTTATACGGGCTGTTTCCAACTTTCAGCGAAATCGACGGAGGAGTATCGCCTGATTGTGAAAGCGGCTGGATTTCAAACAGTTTCAAAAATGCTGGTGATCTCCCCATCCGAAGCGCGATACGAAATCAATTTCAGCCTGACCATCAGCACGGTCGAATTGGTGACAGTTACATCGGACGTGGGTAATGTTGACGTATTTTCTCCGGACCCAGCCGAGAAGGTCTTTGTTCAGCAGGACCTGATCGATGCAAACCCGGGTCGTGCGGGAGCGCCCGTCTCGATTCCCGGCTTTCCCATTGAAACTGCGTCAGGCGGCATTAAGGCTCCGCAATATTTTGCTCCGGGCGTTGCGGCGGATCATGGTGAGCCAATCGCGCAGTTCATTTCGGTCGGCGGCTTTCTGCTTCCCAATAACCTCTCTGCGAACGCGCACGGGAATGGATATGCCGATCCTAATATCCTCATCCCGCAAGTTCTTGGAGATGTCCAGGTGGACGGAGGATCCTTCAATGTGCTCGAAGGGAATCATGCGGTGAACCTCGCTGCCTCCTATCGATTGCGATCCAGAGTCGCGCCATTTGTAAATTTGTCGGGGGACTATCGCGATATCGGTCTCGCGATGGGAATGAGCCCAGGGGAAAAGTCATGGGTGGCTCTCGAGGCCTCCTACGGCAATGGCTTCCTCAAGCGCCTCGAGCATCGGCAACAGTACAAGATCAACGGCCAGCGCGTGTTTGAGACACACCAGCACCAATTAACTCTTCTCGGAATCGGGTACTATGGATTCTCTTACATTCCGGGGCTAGTCCCCATCGGCAGGGCGAACCCTGACTATCCGAATGTCGGCGACACCGTCGATCCTCGCCAGAAGGAGCAGACACATACTTCGCTGATCGCGCTTAACGATGAGTGGACGCTGAACCGGCAACAGAATCTCCAAATCTCTGGATTCTTCCGTACTTACAATCTGTCGCTCAATTCGGATTTCGGGGAGGGAATGATTCGGCAAAGCGAGTTTCGCACGGTGGCGGGAACCAGCGCCAACTACACAGACGAAGTCAGCAGCAGCCTCTCAGTCTTAGCCGGGCTCGATTTTGAGCGGGAAGCCCCGCGCCGCGACGACCTCGATCACTACAACTTCTACACACCTGGGAATATGGATTCGGGCCCATTCTCTAAAGTGGACGGAAGCAATGTGACGATCACCCCGATTAGTCCCTATGCCGCGTTTGAGGGCGCACTGGGAAGCCGCATTCGCTACTACGCCGGCTGGCGGCGCGATCAGATCGAGATCGACAACCAGGACCTTTTGCTGCCCAAGGATTCGTTTCATGGGTGGGTTGGCGTGAACTCTCCGAAAACAACCGTCTCAATTATTCCCGGCTCTGCGCGGTGGGCGCCTTTGGTGTCGGCCAGCGCGGGCGAGTCATTCTTCACTGAAGACCCAAGGGTTGGAGCAGGAACGACGCACGAGACGCTTGTGAGCCGAGCTCACTCGTATCAAATGGTGGCGAGCAAGCTGATTTCCCACACAGATATTAGGTTGACGCTCGGGCAACTGACCGGAGCCGCGCAATTGGCCAAGATTGATCCGGACACGGGATTGCAAGAAAACCAGGGGCCGGGCCGCATGCGATTTCTGACTACCGCAGTCAAGCAGAATTTCGGCGCCGGCTCATTGCTTCTGACTTGGTCGAAGGCGGATGCCCGCGATATCGACACCGGACAAATGACACCAGAGGCCCCCCGAACGATCTTCGATCTTCTTGGCGCGTCGCAGAAGTTGCCTCTGCGCCTTCAGGCGAAAGGGGAATTCGAGTACGTCGCGGCAAAGCCGCTGGGCACCGGATGTGCACCTGATCCAAATGCGCAATGCATCGGCGTGCGAGTGAGGGAATTGCGCGCGGCCGTCTCGCGTTCATTTCAAGAAGGACGCTTTAACATCGGAACGAATCTGTTCTTAGCGAGCGGCTTCACCGGCCAGACTCTGGAAACCTTCTATCCTTCCACGACATCCCAAGTGGCGGGCGTCCGCATTCCGTCTTACGCAAGCATCAATTTCACCTACAGGTTCGGTGCTTCCTCTGCGCCATAAGAGTCTCCTCCAGGTTTCAAGCCAGATCAATCCCGTAGAATGCCTAGATCGGCGAACCGTTGCCCACTTCCGGTTAGAAATCGGCTTCCTGGAATTGGTTTTGGACCGTGGTCCGGTCGAGTAGAAAATAAACTGCGGGAGAACCGCGGAAGAAACTGATAATGGGTCCAGGACTGCGGATCCAGGATCGAAAATCCAAATCGTCACGAACTGGGGAATGGTGTATAGAGGTGCAAATGAGTTCAGAACCGAACCTCCTCCATCCACGCGATCAACTCATGCAGATGATGGATCGCATTTATCGCTATCGGATGACCACCACCTCAGGTGGCAACCTCTCGATTCGCGACACAAATGGAGATGTCTGGGTTACACCCGCTCGCGTCGATAAGGGCAGTCTGCGGCGAGACGACATTGTTTGTGTCAAGGCAAACGGGACGGTGGAAGGCCTTCATCCTCCATCTTCGGAGCTTCCCTTCCACCAGGCGATTTATCAGGTTCGGCCGGACCTTGGAGCCATCGTGCATGCCCATCCGGTGGCCCTGGTGGCATTCAGCATCATCGGGCAGGTTCCGGATACGCGCCTGTTCCACCAAGCCAGCCACATCTGCGGGGCGGGAGGCTTTGCTCCCTACGCGTTGCCCGGGAGTGCTGCCCTCGGACAAGAGATTGCCAATATTTTTCGACAAGGTTTCAACTGTGTCATTCTTGAAAACCATGGGGTGGCCGTGGGAGGCGCAGATTTGCAAGAGGCTTTTCAGCGGTTTGAGATGTTCGAATTCACGGCGAAGACGATCATCAAGGCGAGCATCCTTGGCCAAGTTCACTATCTGGACGACGAGCAACTGAAGTTGTCGCAAGAAGAACTGCCGGCTCTTGCCGAGTTTGATCGAGCGCCCGCAGACAGCCGGGAAAAAGAGGCTCGGCGTAAACTAGCCGACTTCATTCGCCGAGGGTACCAGCAACGATTGCTGATCAGCAAGGCGGGGAGCTTTTCAGCCCGATTGGACGACGATTCGTTTCTCATCACGCCCCACCGGCTGGATCGCAGCGCTGTCGAACTTGAAGATTTCGTTTTGATCTCGGAGGGTAAGCGCGAGCGGGGCAAGACGCCGAGTCGCGCGACTCCCAATCACCAGGCCATTTACCGTCGCTATCCTCAGATCGTCGCCATCGTGAACGCGTCCCCGGTAAATGGAACGGCCTTCAGCGTGACGGACTGCGCGTGTGATTCTCGAACTATTCCTGAGAGCTATGTCTTCCTGCGCGAGGTGCAGAAGATTCCTTTTGGAATTCAATTTGCGGATGGCGAAGAACTGGCGCAACGCATGTCCCCGCGCAATCCCATTGCGCTTCTCGAGAACGATGGGGTACTCGTTCTGGGCACCAGCATCCTCGACGCATTCGATCGCCTGGAGGTTCTGGAGTCAACTGCGGAGGCACTCATCAACAGCCGTCCTCTGGGCCAAGTCACGCCCATGTCTGACAGCGTGATCAAGGAACTGGCCACAGCCTTTTCGTTGGATTGATCTGCGCAAGGGCCGATTGAATGCGGGCAGCGCGGCTGAGGTCAGGATTGGCCCCGGTGGCGGTCACTCTGTCCGCGCTGTTTCTCCAAACAGGCGCACTGCTTCGAGTGAATCCGGCGAGACAGTTCCGTCTTCGTACATGAGGAGATTGAAACTGAGGGCCAGGTGGCGGGCTTTAGCATACTTCGCCATGCTCACAATTTTCTCGGAACGGAAAGGTCGGCGATGCTGCCAGTCCCCGGAATGCAAGGTGCAAACGGATTGGACCTGCAGGACGGAGGTGTTTTGCCGCCTCCGATGCACCAGATTCCTGTGTTTGCGTCCCAGTCATTGTCATAGCGCAGGCTGGCAGCGATGGCATAGCATGAGTTCAGTCGCTGGTTGGTATGCCGCTATCTTTTGGGACGGTGCCAATGGGAGACCAGGCTAGAAGAAGAGCAAAGAAAGTGGGAAATGAATATGTCATCCTATGCAATTCCTGAAGTATTGAAGCCTTCTTCTGTTGCGGGCGATGAGGCGATTCTGGTTGCCAACGGAGATTTGCGTCAATCGGCCAACCAGGTTTGCTGGGCAGCGCAGGCGGGGCTTGAACAGATGCTGACCGAAGCCTTTCTTGAAGAAGGGATCAAGCTGCGCCGAGCGCACGCTTACAATCCGGCTCTGAAGCACGGCTTTATCTCGGGCCAGCGCATGGGCATGGATGTCTTCGCGCAGATTCATCCCGAAGCTCCTCTGGTGGTCGCCGAAGCAGTGTGGCAATACAGCGGTCATCTCTGGGCGGGACTGGTGACGCATCGCGGCCCGATTCTTACCGTCGCAAATTGGTCCGGGCAGTGGCCGGGGCTGGTGGGCATGCTCAATCTGAATGGGTGCCTTCGCAAGGCCGGAATTCCCTTCAGCACGCTCTGGAGCAAGGATTTCAAGGACCCCTTTTTCAAGAACGGCCTCAAGCAGTGGATCAAGGACAAGGTCGTAGTGCACGATACATCGCATGTGCATGAGTTTGTTCCCGAGCGAGTAGGTGAGGCCGAGCGGACCCTTGGAAGCGCCCTGGCAAACCAGTTGCAGAGCAAGAAGGCCATTCTGGGCGTCTTCGATGAGGGTTGCATGGGCATGATGAATGCCATCGTTGAGGATTCCCTGATGAACCCCGCCGGCATCTACAAGGAGCGGCTCAGCCAATCGGCCCTTTATGCCGCGATGCGCGATGTGACGTCCGATGAGGCGCAAGCGGTGCGGGACTGGCTTGACAAGAGCGGCATGCGATTCATCACCGGCAGCAGCGAGGCCGAGGACCTGACCGATGCGCAGATTCTCGATCAGTGCAGGATGTATATTGCCGCTTTGCGCATTGCCGACGAGTTCGGCTGTGACGCCGTCGGCATTCAGTATCAGCAGGGTCTCAAGGACCTTGTGCCGGCTTCCGATTTGGTCGAAGGACTGCTGAACAATGTTGACCGTCCGCCTGCCTACAGCCGCGACGGTCGTGAACTCTATGCTGGGAAGCCGCTACCCCACTTCAACGAGGTGGATGAATGCGTGGGCGTGGATGCGGTGGTGACCAACCGCGTCTGGACGGCGATGGGGCTGGACCCGGCTACGACTTTGCACGATGTGCGCTGGGGCGAGCAATACACGGCCGACGGCATCGACGAGTTCGTATGGCTGTTCCAGATTTCGGGGGCCGTGCCGGCCTCGCACCTGGTGGGCGGCTACAAAGGCGCGGTCAGCGAGCGGCAGCCATCGATGTATTTTCGCCTGGGCGGCGGCACGCTGAAGGGCGTGTGCAAGCCTGGGGAAGTGGTCTGGAGCCGGGTGTATGTTGAGGGCGGCAGCCTGAATGTCGACCTGGGGCGGGCCACGGCGATCTCCCTGCCCGAAGCGGAGACCACCCGGCGCTGGAAGGAAGTGACTCCGCAATGGCCCATCATGCATGTGCTGTTGCATGGCGTGGACCAGAATCAGTTCATGGCCCGTCATCCTTCAAATCACGTCAATGTGGCCTATGCGCCGACAAGCGAAGAGGCTGACCGGGCATTGGCAGCAAAAGCAACCATGTTCCACGAGATGGGCCTGCATGTTCATCTTTGCGGAGTTGAACTCTAGATTCAACACGACAGTTTGGAATTCATAAGGAATCCACTTGAAAAGATATGGAATGGTGATCGGACTTAAGCCGGAGTGCGAGGACGCATACCGGGTCGCTCACCGCGAGGTTCCCGCCGCGATCCTCAGCATGATCAAGGAATGCAACATTCGCAACTATTCGATCTTTATCCGCAACTACGTCTTGTACAGCTATTTCGAATATGTTGGGGTGGACTTCAAAACAGATATGGCGAAGATGGCCGCAGACCCGGCTACGCAGGAATGGTGGAGCCGCATGCAACCGATGCAGTTACCGTTTGAGGATCGGGCCGCTGAGGAATGGTGGGCTGCGATGGAAGAGGTGTTTCACTTTGACGGATGAGACGATCCGCGGTTGTGTTTCGGGGCGCCGGCATCTCAGGGCGCATCACATCGCTATAGCATCCTCACGATGGCGCAATTGAAGACGCGGGACGAGGTTTATCTTCTACAACGGCCCTACACGTTTCGGTATTCGTGCAGCTCCGTTCGTCGCGGATCGCCTCACTTTGGCGTGCTGACGGGGCATAGCCCGCATTCCGTGGCTGTCGGGGATTACACCTCCGCCCCTTCTCCTATAGCATTCGATTCTGAAGAGGTTCGACGCAGACGGGCTGCCATTATTCGATCGTCAACCCTATGGCGTCAGTTTCGTCTAAAGAACTGGAAGTGTGTCGCCGATCCATGAATAAACAGATCATGATGCGAATTCGAACGATTCTGGCATATGCCGCCCCGACGTTGGCTATGGCGTGGCTGCCCGCCGCCAGTTCTGCGCAGGAACCTGCGACGGACAAGCCTGCTTTGACCATGCATGTGCAGGCGCGCGAAGTGCTGCTGCCGGTGACGGTGCGCGACAAGCACGGCGCGCTCGTGACCGATCTTCAGAAAAGCGACTTCACTTTGACTGAAGACGGCCGTCCGCAGGTCATCAAGAGTTTTGCGCGCGAGACGAACCTGCCTTTCAAACTCGGACTGCTGGTGGATACGAGCCGCAGCGTATCAGGCGCGATGGAGAATGAACGTAAGGCGGCGGGAACATTTGTGGACCAGATGCTGCCGGGGGATCCCGCCGCGGCGTCGGCTTCGGGAAGCACTGCCGGGCCCGCGGCCGCTGCGAGCCCCGCGCCTTCTGCGAATGACCAGGCCTTTCTGCTCCATTTTGACCGTGAAGTGGAACTGCTGCAAGACTTCACCAACTCGCGGGAGAAGCTTCACAAGGAACTGGACGACATGGGGTCCACTTCACGAACACAGGACGACCGTGATGGGCCGGAGACCACAGGAGACAACCGCGATCATTCGCGCCGGGCGGGCACACAGCTTTACGATGCGATCTTCCTGGCCTCCGATGAACTGATGAAGCCCAAAGACGGGCACAAAGCGCTGGTCGTTTTTTCAGACGGAGCGGACCGAGGCAGCAAGGAGACACTAAACGACGCGATTGATGCGGCTGAGCGCGCCAACGTGTCGATCTACACCATCTACTTCAAGGGCGAACAAGAGCGCACCAACAGCGGATTTCCTGGCGGTGGGCGGCGTGGCGGAATGGGTGGCGGCTGGCCAGGCGGCGGCGGAGGTTATCCGGGGGGAGGCGGAGGCTATCCGGGGGGCGGTGGCGGACGGCGAGGCGGCGGTGAGCCCCAGATAGACGGCAAGAAAATCATGGAGCAGATTGCCACACGCACCGGCGGCAGGTATTTCGATATGAAGAAGAAGGAAGACCTGGAGGAGATTTACGGATTGATAGCCACCGAGTTGCGCGGGCAGTATCTGCTGACCTATACGCCGGACAAGGTTGATACCGACGGCGGATTTCACAAGATCGCGCTGAAGGCGGAGAAGAATGATCTGACCGTGGTCACGCGGGAAGGATATTTCGCACCGGGCGGCGACTCCAAGTAATGCAGCGTATTAGACCTGAACCCTCTCTTTGGGGAGCGCTTTCGGCGTGCTCGCGGGAACCTCTTCCTCGGTTACTACGAAGAAGTGGCACAGGTCTGCCTGTCCAAATGAAGTGGTCATGGCTACGTCGGAAGCGTCGCGGCCCGTTGCAACCAGAACCCGGCCGATGCGGGGCGTATTGTGGCGGGCATCGAAGGTCCACCAGCGGTTGTCCAGGTAAGCTTCAAACCATGCGCTGAAATCCATGGGGCCGCCCGGCGGGACGCCAATGTCGCCCAGATAACCTGTCGCGTAGCGGGCAGGAATATTTAAGGCGCGGCAAAAGGTAATGGCAAGATGCTGAAAATCGCGGCATACGCCCACCCGTTCCGTGAGGACGTCGAGAGCGGTTTTTGATGGACGGGTCTGGCTGTAGTTGAAAGTGACTTTGGCCTGGACCCAATCGCAAATGGCCTGCACACGGCTCCATCCAGATCTCGTGTTGCCGAATAGCTCGAGGGCGAGTGGAGACAAGCGATCCACCTCGCAATAACGGCTGCTGAGAAGATAGCTGAGCATTTCATTGGGCAGATCGCCGACGGCGGGTGCGCGCGCAGACAGGTTGACGGGATCGGGGTTGCCGGAGTCGCGAATGAGCGCGGAACTGGCGAGCCGGAGCGGACCCGGTGGCGCAACGAATCGGGTACAACGATTGCCGAAACTATCGATATAGCTGGAAAGCTTCAGGTTGGGCTCGGTATGTATCTCGTCAGGCTCCGCAAGGTCGGGCACGCGCGAGGGATGAACGTTGAGCAGCGCAACCATGGCAACCGGGGCGGGAATCTGAAATTGGATATCGTATCCCACTCGAATCAACATGGTGGCCTCAGGTGCTGACTGCTCTTATGAGCTGGAATCTGTGAATGGCTTCGCTCCGCTGCGTTCCCGCCGGGAGAAGCTACGTTAGTTGATCGCGCACGGGTCCGGACCGAGGAGAGGAATTCAACGGACCCGAAATGGCCACCGCCCCGGAATCGCGGAGCGATGGCATGGGGAAAAACTATCGGATTACCGCTTAGACAAGTGCCTTGGACCTGGGCTCAACTTGCTCCTTTACCTGGAGGAGGTCATCGAAAAGCGCGCGGTAGTGGATCATGGCGGTGCGCAATTCTTCGGTGGTCGCCTCGTTTCTTGCGGCGCGCTGACTTATAGCATACGCGGAACGATAGGGTTCGACGAGGCGAGCGTGGTCAACTGAAATGTCGGCGACACGCTGATCGAAGCCCGCTTCAGGAAAACCCCGCGCGTGCAGAACGGAGTTGACCAGCTCATCGGCTTCAGTGACAGCACCTCGTGGACGATCAACAAAGTGGGATTGTACGGCTTCCCAATCAGCGATGTAGCGCGCGCGTTCGGCATCGGAGAGGTCGCGAATCTGGAAATGCCGCACGCGTTTGACGCGGGCAAGAAGTCTTGCTTCGGCCTTGCGGCTGTCCCGGTCTTCTCGAACTGCCTGATCGTACTCGGGTCCAAAACGGTTCCGCAGTTGCACGGTCGTTCTCTTGTGTTGTCGTACCGCAAACGCGAGAGCGATCACGACGATGAGGATCACCGCGATCAAGCCAATGAGTACGGGAGGGCTGGTGAGAGTCGAAGAATCGAAATGCATGGTGGCAATCTCCTGCTTCCTGGTGCCTTTCTGGTATCCGGGCCTGGGCGGTGTCGAGAATCGATAGCATGTGACTCGCAAACTTCGCCGGCTATGGCCGGATGGTCCAACTCTTGGGATGAGAATCGCGCGTCTACTGTTGCTTGACGGCGCTGGGTGGTGGGGAAAGCGGGTAGTTGCACGGAGATGAGACTCTAAGCTAGAGCATTTCCCCTGATGGTGTTGTGGGTGAACAATTCCCTCAGGGGCCAAAACCCCAGATTTCATGCACCTTTACGCCACCAGGAGAACTGCTCTAAGGCTCCGTATATCAATGGCTCAATGCGCGGCGCTGGAATATCCACTGCGCTTGAAGATTCGGGATCGAGGCTCGAACAGGGGAATCACTGAACGCAGCAAGGGCGCCCGCGTTGCGGACGCCCTTGTGTTTTGACGGTTGACGGATCAGCAGGTGCCGTTGTGGATGTCTGGCCCCGTCTGTTGCTCCTGGAGTGCCGCTTGCGCAGCGGCGAGCCTTGCGGTCAACAACCGGAAGGGTGAGCAGGATACATAGTTGAGCCCGATCTTGTGGCAGAACTTGACGGAATCCGGATCGCCGCCATGTTCGCCGCAGATGCCGACCTTAAGGTTGGGCCGGGTGTTGCGTCCTTTAGCCGTGGCCATCTTTACCAGAGCGCCCACGCCAGGGATGTCAAGAGTGGCGAAGGGATCCTGTTTGAAGATGCCGGCCTTGAGGTACGCGGGCAGGAAGTTGTTGATGTCATCGCGCGAGATGCCGAAGGTGGTCTGAGTGAGATCGTTGGTCCCGAAGCTGAAGAACTCGGCTTCTTCGGCAATCTGGTCAGCCGTGAGAGCAGCACGCGGCAGTTCGATCATAGTGCCGACCATGTAGTCGACTTTGGCGTTCCTTCTCCTTGAAGACTTCATCGGCCACGCGACGAACGATTGTCGCCTGGTGACGCATCTCCTCGATCGAGCCGATGAGCGGAATCATGATCTCGACGTGCGGATCGCCGCCCTTTTTCTTAACCGCAACCGCAGCCTCGATGATGGCTTGCGCCTGCATCTCGGTAATCTCGGGGAAGGTGATGCCGAGACGGCATCCGCGCAACCCGAGCATGGGGTTCATCTCGTGGAGTTCTTCAACGCGCGCCAGCAGCGTGCGCAGCTCCTTGAGCTTGGGTGAGCGCGGCTTGGTTTCTTCGAGGCGCGCGATCTGAACCAGCAGATCTTCGCGCTTGGGCAGAAACTCGTGCAGCGGCGGATCGAGCAGGCGAATGGTGACCGGCAGCGATTCCATTGATTTGAAGAGGCCCACAAAGTCGGCACGCTGCATGGGAAGAAGTTTCTTCAACGCAGCGCGGCGATCTTTTTCGTTGTCGGCCAGGATCATGGCGCGCATGTGCTCGATGCGATCTTCGGCAAAGAACATGTGCTCGGTGCGGCATAGGCCGATGCCTTCGGCGCCGAAGAGGCGCGCCTGTTTGGCATCGCGCGGGATATCGGCGTTGGCACGGATGCGCAGCTTGCGCAGCGGATCGACCCAGGCCATGAACTTGACCAGATCGGGATCGTCCGGTTGCGCATCGAGGGTCTTGAGCTTGCCGTCAATGACGCGGCCGGTTGTGCCATCGAGCGAGAGCCAGTCTCCATGCTTGAAGGTGTGACCCTTTACGCGGAGTTCCCTTTTGGCTTCATCGACGACGCAGTCACCGGCGCCGGCAACGCAGCACTTACCCATGCCGCGGGTGACAACTGCGGCGTGTGAGGTCATGCCACCGCGCGAAGTGAGAATGCCCGAGGCAACTTCCATTCCGGCGATATCTTCCGGAGTGGTTTCGCCGCGGACAAGGATGACGGACTTAAAGGAACCGTTGGTGTGGTGTTTGACCGCGTCTTCAGCGGTGAAGACGATCTGTCCCACGGCCGCGCCCGGTGAGGCGGGCAAGCCAGTGGCGAGGACTTCGATCTTCTCGCCCTTTTCAACGAGGCGCGGAACCAGGAAGTCATACAACTGGTTGGGCTCGACGCGGAAGATGGCTTCCTCTTGCGTGATGAGTCCTTCGCGGACCATGTCGATAGCCACGCGTACGGCGGCGAGGCCGGTGCGTTTGCCATTGCGGGTCTGCAGCATGTAGAGCTTGCCATCCTGGATGGTGAACTCGAAATCCTGCATATCGCGATAATGCTTTTCCATCTTGCGGGTGATGTCGCGCAGCTGCTCGTAGACCTTGGGCATGGCGCGTTCGAGCTCGCTGATGGACAGCGGGGTGCGGACGCCGGACACGACATCCTCGCCCTGTGCATTCATCAGGTACTCGCCGAAGAAGATATGCTCGCCGGTGGCGGGATTGCGGGTGAAGCCAACGCCTGTGCCGGAGTTTTCGCCGAGGTTGCCGAAGACCATGGCCTGTACGTTGACGGCAGTGCCCAGCCAGTCGTCGATGCGGTTGATGCGGCGATAGGTCTTGGCGCGCTCGTTCTGCCAGCTTCTGAAGACGGCATCGCGCGCCGCCACGAGTTGCATCCAGCGGATCCTGCGGGAATTCCTTGCCGGTTTCCTTCTTCACCAGCTTCTTGTATTCGGTGATGATCTCATGAGCGCGTCAGGCGTCAGCTCGTAATCGAACTTGACTTTCTGGCTGCCTTGACCGAGTCGAAAACGTGCTCAAACTTCTTCTTCGGGATGTCGAGCACGACGTCGCCGAACATCTGGATCAGGCGGCGATAGGAGTCATACGCGAAACGGGGATTGTTGCTGCGCTTGGCGAGCGCTTCAACGGCCTTGTCATTCAGGCCAAGGTTGAGAATGGTGTCCATCATGCCGGGCATGGAAAACTTGGCGCCCGAGCGGACCGAAACCAGCAGCGGATTCTCGCCCATGCCAAGCTTCTGGCCCTGCATCTTTTCAAGCTGCTCAGCGCGGCAGCATCTCGTCGTCGATCTGCGGATTGAGCTTGCCGCGCATGTACTCGCGGCATGCCTCGGTCTGGATGGTGAATCCTGGGGGGACCGGCAGGCCGGCGTTGGTCATTTCAGCCAGGCCGGCACCTTTGCCGCCCAGCACGTCTTTCATGCGGCCATTGCCATCTGCAGTTCCGCCGCCGAAGAAATAAACATATTGATTGGGCGTTGAGGTTGAGTCTCGCCTGTCCGGCGAGAGGGCGGATCCACCACGCCCTGCGTCATGGGATATAGCCTCCGTATGTAGGATTTTCGCCCAGGCGGCGAGGAACTGCCGCCGAGGGACTTCGAACCCCGCGACTGCGGCTGCCATGACAAGTGTGGCGAACGGATTAGCTCAGCAATGGGAAAGACGGTAAAAGACTAAGCGCGTGCAGTCATCCAGACATTTGGCGGCGCCTCGCGGCGTTCAATCCGTCGCATTTACAAATAGCGCCGCAAGTATACACTTGCCTGTGTTCCTCGTCACAGACCATTCGCCGGTCCAGCGCGTCACGCCCTATTGATTGGGTGGGAATTTTCGAAAAATGCTGCGCGAACTCCGCGCCAAATCAGCGGGTAGAAGCGGCCGCGAAGAAAAATCAGGCGGCGGACCGCTCAAGCATGCCGGGAACGTGCGGGCATTGGGAACCGCATCGTGGGAAAGAAAAAGCGGTCGAGCACCCACCACGGCCGAGAATCTCAGCCACCCGTTCGGCTTGACGTTGACCACCGTGAATTATGGCCTGCGCTTTCGCGCTGCGTAGAGGGCGAGCAGCGCGGTGATGCCCGGCAGCGTCAATGCGTTCCACGCGAGCCAGATCGAGCGTCACGCTGTGGTCGAGCACCAGCGGGCGCGAGCCGTTCCACAGGGATTGATCCTGGCCTCGGACGAATTCGTGCATTTCTCCGAGGGCTACGAGCATCGATTCAGATGAATCGAAGGAACGCCATTCAGTTAGGGCACTTCTGTGGCCATGAAAAATTTTCCTTGCAGCGGAGACCGGTTATGTGATCGGGCCGCGCAAATGGGTGCGACCTTTGCCGGTAACGTTGCACTCCGGACGCCAAACCGGCCCGGAAGGGAATATGCTGAAATCACAGGGGATGCGGCGATTGCCGATTTCGGACTGCTCCTCGGTTGCCAGTGTCCGGATTCGATTTTCAGCGTCCACAATCGAACAGGTTATAGCTATCTACGCAGAAAACGGGTAGACAAGTTCCATGGATGTTGGCAATTCAGATTCGGCGTCGCGGCCGGTCGATGACTGGTCATTGAGCGGCGAAATTGCGCGTTCGATGGCCATTGAGGCCGGATTCACCGAGGCGGGCCTGGTGGCCTTACCGCATGCCGAGGAGACGCGCGAGGCGTCACGATTCGAGCAGTGGATCCGGGCGGGACGCGCAGGAACCATGGATTATCTGTCGAGGACGAACGAGGATGAGCAGATGCGCCTGTCCGCTCGCGGGCGGGGATTCCGTTTCCTTGGGCGCGGTCGGCAGTGGTGTGCTTTGCCAGCTACCATGCGGCAGAGCCGCTCTCAACTGAACCGGCCGCACTGGGTGCCGGTTGGATTGCGCGCTATGCCTGGACAAGCCGCGTTGACGGTGCGGCAGTGCGTCGACCGAGCGATTACCACAAAGTTTTACTGAAGCGGCTGCGCAAACTGGAGTCGCGGCTTCACGAGCAAGCGGGGGCATTCGAAGCGCGGGCCTACGTGGACACGGGACCGGTGGTGGAGCGCACGCTGGCCACGGCGGCCGGGCTGGGCTGGACGGGGAAAAATACCTGCCTGATCCATCCCAAGCTTGGCTCTTTTGGTTTTCTGGCGGTTCTGCTGACTTCGTTGCCGGTCGCGAGATGAAACAGGCGCTGCGCTGGTCCGGGACCAATGCGGAAGCTGCCGGCGCTGCCTTGAGGCCTGCCCGACGGGTGCGCTGATCGCGCCTTACCAGATGGATGCGACGCGGTGCATCTCGTACCTGACGATCGAGCACAAGGGAGCAATCGAGGCGGAATTGATGGAAGACATGGGACGGCAGGTCTTCGGCTGCGATATTTGCCAGGACGTGTGCCCATGGAATCGAAAAGCGGCACCCGGCGGGGACGCCGAGTTGGAGACACGGCCCGAGTTGGTGAATCCAGCGCTCGAATGGCTTGCACAGATGGATGAAGCGGAGTTTGAACGGACCTTTAATGGCTCACCGGTGCGGCGTGCCGGGCTCCTCGGACTGCGGCGCAATGTGGCAGTTGCGATGGGCAACAGCGGGCTGGCGGGATTCGCGTCGCAGTTGCGCACGTGGGCGAGCGCGGCAGACGAAAGCTTGCGCTCAGCCGCGCTGTGGGCCCTGGAGAAACTCACCAAGTGAGTGGGTTCGACAGATATCTATCACTCCGAACCACAGGCAACCGCAGCGGTGCGAAAAACGCCACGCAAAAGTTATACCACTCGCATTACATTGGCCGCGTTTAGGCCTTTGGGGCCTTGCTGGCACTCAAACTCAACAGCGTCGCCCTCGTTCAACGTTCTGTAGCCGTCTTCCTGGATGGCAGAGAAATGCACAAACACATCTTCTCCGCTGGAGCGCTGAATGAACCCATATCCCTTGGCCCCGTTGAACCACTTCACCACGCCTTGTTCTTTCATAGCACTTTCTCCTTCTTGTATCGCTCGAACAACGGCCATCCAAATACAGATCTTGCCGTATTGGCTGGCTCGATCCGACTGGGGATAGGTTCCTTCCGCCAAATAGGGCGCAGTTTCTCCCGGCGCTCGGCAACCTCGCGCTGTGGCAGCTCAATGACCTACCTGGATTGGAGTTGTGTCTGCGAGAACCAAAACATCCAAAGCGAACGGCCTTCTGTGAATTTTGAGGGACGCGCCCCCGCGCGCCGTGCTCCTGTTATGGCAGGAAATTCAAGAGGATGCAAGGGGAAAATTTGCGGGGAGCGGTTAAAGCAATCTAGGTGGTTGGACGTTACGGACGTCACAGCAGGTAATGAGCGCGAAGCGTCTATTCTTTAAGAAAGCCCAAAGAATCGGCAGCGACGCGTGCCCGAACCTATATTCGATTGGCCTTAAGGGAGTTATGGTGGACGTCCCAAATTCCGGTACGTACGTCGAGGCGGCAGCGAATACCGCGGAGATGGCCCAGGCGATCGATCCGGCTCAACCCCCAGGTGGCATCGCTGGCGGAGGGGAGGAATAGCACTGGTGCGTTACTTGCTGGACAGCCAGGTACACACCTACGCGTTCAGTGTCGCGGCCAATGCGATCATCTCGTTTATTCCTTTCATCGTGCTGCTCTACACGTTGTCACGGGCGGTATTTCACTCGCAGATGATGGTGCACGTGGTGGGCGAAATGGTGCACTACTTTTTGCCGTCGAATCAGGATTGGGTTGCGGCAAGCCTGGCGGCCGCGGCGGCACGGCAAGGCGTGCAGGTGTTTTCGCTGGTCATGATCCTGGTCTCGTGCACGGGAATCTTTTTGCCTTTGGAAGTGGCTTTGAACCAGGCCTGGGGCGTGACTAAAAGCCGTAACTATCTTCTGAACCAGTTAGTAGCTTTTGGACTGGCAATCCTAATGGTCGGGCTGGCGATGATCAGCATCGTGCTTAGCACCTGGCAGCGCCAACTACTGGGTTTCATCTTCTTTCATCACACCGATAACTTCGTGTTTGAAGGAGTCAGCTATCTTTGGCTGGCCGCATCCACGGGTGTTGCCTCGATTCTTTTCTTTTTTTCTATTTACTGGTTGCTGCCCACCCGAAGAATTCCGTGGCGGCACGTTCTAATTTATGATTGCCT
>CAVQZQ010000086.1:0-5662 GCA_963718435.1 uncultured Acidobacteriota bacterium
ATCACTCTCCTTTCCGCTCTCAGTTCGCCTCTCGGAGCGCCAAAAACTGCTAATCGTTGACCCAAGATCGAAGCCGGGGTAGACCGCCCCATTTCGGGACTCATCTGTCCATTGTATTTTCGTTACCGGTAACGCTACTCTTGCTGTCGAATTTGATTTTGCGCTGAGCCGCACTACCTGTCAAGGCATTACAACCCCCACTCCACTACTATCGACCTTGCATGAACGCTCTGGCCGCAAGCCCCCTCTTAAAAAAGCCTCAAGTTGACAAAGTGCATGAACTGCAGAGTTGGTCGTATCCGCATGCCGTTGGATCTGCGTTACCGGTAATGATACCGTGAAAGCACTTCTGCTGAAGAAAATCCCGGAGAGCGGGATCGACATCGCTTTGCTGGATCAACCACTCGACCGCATAGCAATGGTCCTCGTGCTCAAGACGAGGTAGGCGGACACGGTCGGGATGATCAGCATGGGCCCACGACCACGGCAGGCATTCTCGTCCCCCAAATTCCCGAAAGGTCGTTACGATGGTTGGCGCTGTTCGCTGAAGTTGGCGGGACCGATTCGAACTTCGCGCGCGCACACCGTGCCGCTTGGCAAGCTTCCGGTCGGTAGAGGCACGAACAATGAGCTGTGGTTGAATTATGACAGCCTTGTTTCGCGGACGGGCTTTGGAGCCCAGGAGCGATAAGGTCAAGCGTGCCGCACGCTCCCTGATTTGCTCGGTTTGTTGGTCGATGCTGAGAGTGGAATACGGAGTTTAGCGTGTGATAGTAAAGATTTCCAGAACCTATTACAGCGACATCCTCCGGAACCCGGAGTCCCGCATCGAGAATCACTTCAATTGCTCCAATTGCCATCGGATCATTGTAGGCGAATATGCCGTCCGGACGCGGGTTCAGGCCGAGTAGCCGCTTCGTCAGTTCCGCTCCGGTCTCGGTGCTGTGAACATCCACGGTCCCGGGCGCGAAAACGTAGCCTGGCAGGAGTTTCATCCTGTATTTTGCCAATGTCTTAATATATCCGTTGAGCCGCCCTATGCCTGCGCTAGTCTCCGGCCCGCGAAGATGGGCAATCCTTTTGCATCCGATTTCAATGAGATGCTCCACGGCAAATACCCCGATCATTTCGTCATCAGCCCCAACATAATTTGTATCGAGATCGTCAAATCTGCGATCAATCAGGACCAAGGGTGGACCATGGTGTTGGATGCCTTTGAACATTTCCGAAGTCGTGCACGCTGAAAGCGACGATCAGTGCGTCCAGTTTGCGACCAAGAAGCCTATTCACTGTACGCTCTTCCAGTTCCGGATTTTCATCCGAAGTCGCGATGATGAGGTGATAGTCCTTCTTCAGCAGAGCATTGGAAAGAGATTTTGCTATCTCGGCGAAGAAGGTGTGAAGTAAATCGGGCACGACGAGACCGATGAGGTTAGACCGTCCCGTGACCAGGGCACGCGCAGCAAGATTCGGAGTGTAGTTAACTTCCTTGACCCGGTCCAAAACTCGCTTACGAGTCTCTTCGCTGACATCATCCTTGTTCCGCATCACCTTTGACACCGTGATAACGGCAATTCCAAGGTCACGAGCAATGTCCTTCATCGTAACTGCCATAGTGGGTCGATTTTACAACAACTTTGCGCGAATTCACTCACCTCAGGCTCAAGTTTGTTAGCGCTACCGTCATCGTTACGCTCGAGCAAGTTTTGACACGGGTACTGAGCTATAAGCTCTCCAGAAAGAGGGTCACGTAAGAGAAATTCCCGACACGGCAGAACGGGACCGCGCGATCGCCAGGAGCTAAGCATTGAACGGGAAGAGGATCTGTTCCATTTTGCGGGCGCCTTTTAGACATTGATTCGAAGATGCATTCTGATCGGGGCGCGACCCTCTGGCAGATCCGCGGATCGCGATCTAAGGATGAGGCCCATTCTATGGGTTCCGCGTTTACGGGTCATGCCTGTGACGCGCAAATCCTTCGCGACTTATTTCAACTCCCCCAGGGTGGAAGATCTTCCTTCCGCGCTCCCCATCTTCTGTTCGGCTCGGTGCCCATTTCGAATTCCAATATGCCACCCGCAGCAATTTCGTTGTGCCGAATCCATGCGCGTGACAAAGGTACCCCATTAAGTTTCGCACTCTGGACAAAAGGATGGTCGGCCGCATTGTTCTTTGCCACGATCGTTAATGTCGCCGCCTTGTACGCCTTTTCATCCAGATGGAGCGTGACCCGAGAGAACAGCGGGCCACCAAGGATGTAGATTCCATTTCCCGGGCACACCGGATAAAATCCCATTGCGCTTAGGACATACCATGCCGACATCTGGCCTGCATCATCATTGCCGCAGATGCCATTCACATTATTGTGGTAAGCATTGGTCAGGATACGACGTACCCACTTCTGAGTGAGCCAGGGTTTGCCTGCATACACAAACAAATAAGGAACGTGGTGCACCGGTTCATTTGCGTGGTTGTAATAGTCGTTCCATCCAAACGATGAGGGCGTCTCCTCAAAGAGAGCTTCTAACCTCTGGGAAAACTTTTCCGCTCCCCCCATTAGCTCGATTAATCCAGCAACGTCGTGCGGAACGAACCATGTCTGCTGGAGCGGATTGCTCTCGGTGCACCCCTGCCCGAACGCCGTCATTCCCATCCATGGAATCCATTCGCCCGCGGCATTTTTCGCCCGCATACTGCCAATGCTGGGATCATAGATATTCTTGTAGTTCGCCGCACGCGCCAAGAACAGTTTCGCATCCTCCTTCCTGTCCAATGCCTTGGCCAGACGCGCCACGCACCAGTCGAAGTATGCATTGTCGAGGGTCCAGGAGACACCCGGCGAGGAAGGCTGATCTGGTACGTATCCATGCTTCACATAGAATTCATTCTCTGGGCGGTTCGTCAATCCGTTCCTTCCGGCGGCGGTTTGTCGACAAGCGGCGTAGGCCTTGTCCACATCGAAGCCTCGGATCCCCTTCGTGTAGGCATCCACTATCACCGACGTTGCAGGGTCGCCATCCATACATCCGCTATACGCGTTCATAATCTCCCAGCGTTCGAGATAACCCTTGCCGCTGTCATCAGCCAAGGTAACGAGCGTGTTGATCTCGTCGCTGACTATGGTCGTATTAAGCAGAGTCATTAGCGGAAATTCGCCGCGAAAAACATCCCAACCACTGAAAATCGTCCTTGGAGTGTACCCCTCGGCGGTATGGACTTTGCCCATGGCACCGATGTATTTGCCATCCACATCCGAGATTGCGCGCGGATCGATCATGGCGTGATAAATGGCGGTGTAGAAGATCTTGCTCTCAACGTCTGATGCGCCCTCGATCACGATTGAATTCAGCGCGTCATCCCAGAGTGCCCGTCCCTTCCTGCGCGCGTCATCAAAATCCCATCCAGGTATATCGTGCGCCAGGTTCTTGCGAGCGCCGTCCATGCTGACAAAGCTGATGCCCGATTTCACCAACACTTTCTCGTCGGCGGCAAGCGAAGGATACTCGGCGAAGAAACCGATATGGTTCCCCTCCTGCTCTTCGCATCCGTCCAGCACCTCTCCTTGCAAAACGAGGTCCTGGTACTTGTCAGTGTAAAAATATGAAGTCGCAAGCCCTTGTTTCACAGGAAACGCGTTATCTGGAACATTTACCTTCCATACGCCGAAATGCTCAAGCGGCCTTGAAAATTCCATGTGGAAATAAAGGGTATACGCTACTTTGCCTTCGCCGTTGCCCCAGCCGCCGCCCGCCGACGGGCAGCGCATCCAGCCTTCGACCGCTCGATCTCCAACGACTCTCACGTATTGGCGCGTAGAAGTGCCTCCGATGCGGCGCGCGAGATTCAGTTGAATACGGGCTTTCTCAGCTTCTGGAAATGTGAAGCGGAGCATGCCCGCGCGAGGAGCAGCCGTGAGTTCTGTTCGGATGCCGTATTTCTCCAGCGTTACAGCATAGTAGTTGGCTTCCGCGTTTTCGTTTGCATGGCTGTAAGCCGAACGCCAGCCTTCACCGGGACGGTTGACCCGCCCACTGTCAAGCTTCATAGGACCAGTGGTAGGCATTACCTGCAAATTGCCAAAATCACCGTACCATCCCACTCCGCTCATGTGTGTAAAGCTGAAGCCTTCAATCGTAGTCTGCTCATAAGAGTAGCCAGGACCGTTATCGCCTTCGAAGGGGTAGCCCGGACCTTTAAGGCCTCCGGTAATCGTATCGGGACTGAGCTGCACCATTCCAAATGGCGTCGTGCATCCGGGGAAGGTCTTACCCGCGCCAAGCAAATCGCTCGTGCTGGCTCCAATGATGGGGTTGATGAATCGCGATGCGCGACCCGATGCCTTCGTCGACAGTTCTCCCCACAGGCGTCCTCTGAGCAACAAAGACGCAACCCCCATGAGCGATCCCTTTGCAAATGATCGGCGAGAGATGGACCAGTTTTTTGGCAGAATGCCGCTCTTCATCTTGACTCCATTCTCAGGTCGTCTGGCAGTTTCAAGTCGAGCAAATACACGGCCGCATGAGCGGCCGCAGTCTTGGTTGAGCGATTGTGAAAAGACAGAAACAGGAGAGCATGAGAGCGAAGCAGCGGAGACTCCAAATACGTATCCCCGCTGCTTGATGTTGGCGCTTTTCGTGCTCAAAAATTCAAATGGACTCCCAACTGAATTTCACGTGGATTGTCAGAGACTGTGCTGGTGATTCTGCCTGCGTTGGGATCTTGTTGAATTACGTTGGTATCCGGCACGCCGTAATTCTGAATGTTGAACACATTGAAGACTTCGGCCCGGAGATTGATAGCCAGTTGTTCCCTGATTGGGATGTTCTTAAAGAGAGACATATCCGCGTTGGCGAAATGCGATGAATAGAGAGGCGATGTTCCGGCGTTTCCGTAGGTGCCAGTCGCCGGAACCTGGAAAGCGGCTGTGTTGAACGCCTCATCCTTTGTCGGGTGCGATACCTTGGGATTTGCAACCTGATTCGGCCTTTCATAGGTAAACCAGCTGTCATAAGCCGGGGCCTCAATGTTCGCTACGTCCCCGCTTACGTCCAGGTTGTACGGTTGTCCCGACCGCAATTGAACGGCTGTATTCGCCTGCCAGTTACCCAAGATGTAGGCGGCGGGGCCATGGTTCAGATAGCGCTGGCCAATGCCAACCGGAAGAGCATACTGACCGGCCATCGTGAGCATTTGCGGAACGCTGAAAGCCAGTATCCCCTGGATGCTTTGAGGTCGTAATAGTTCTGCCAAATAGAAAATCCGCCCGGCCCTTCTCCACATCGAACAGCCCGCTCCCTCCAGTGCCGATCGCCTGGACCAGGTGTAGGAGGCAAGATATTGAAGGCCGTTGGAGAATTTGCCAGTGTAGCTTATCTGGAGTCCGTTGTAGTTCGACGTCCCGTTGCTCGTACTGTAGAAGGAGGAGGTGTTGTACCAAGGGAAGGGAGTGCGGGCCCGAACCTGCGATATTGTGCCAAGGCCCGGAGTCTTTGCCGTATTCCATTGGCCGGTAATAGCCAACCTGTCGTCACGGCTTCCCACGTATCCGACTGAGAGGGCCGTTCTTGATCCCAATTCGCGTTCCACGGTCAAGTTGTATTGCTCAAGCGCGGATCCTGGATGTGCGGGTCTGTGTACCAGCTCCTCGACCCCACGGATCGGC
>CAVQZQ010000087.1:0-10569 GCA_963718435.1 uncultured Acidobacteriota bacterium
GCCTTGTCGGACAACTGATCTTCTTGTCCAACGGGTGCCAACACGCAAAGCGCTCATCCAGAGTGATTTGTACGACAGAGTTGGGATAGGTAATGGGAAACGCGCTAGGCTCCGCGATAGGCCATCGGACCTCAGCAATCTGAACGTTGGCACAGTGCCGACATAGAATACTGATCCGGCATCAGTCAGCCCCGGCAGCGTGATTGCGAGTTTCGCTATGTCGTGAGGTGGCGGGCGTGCAAAATGTGTGCCGAGAGAGTGGAGTACCACTCAGTCGGAAAGCGGCCGGAAGGTCGCCGTACCCGTCCGGCCATTGCCCGACAGGGTTTCTAAACCAACCGTTCGGATCAGACACACATCTGGCGCGAGGCGGCGTCAGGAGGCAGGACCTAATGGCAAAGGGGATCGATGTCGGAGAAACGGATCAATGACAGCTCTTCTGCAAGCCTTCTGATAACATCTAACTATCTTGTATTCAAGAGATGTGAGCCACATCACAACCGCTGCTCGCTTTCGGCTGTCCGCCTCGCAGAGGTCGATCATCTGGCAAGGGCTGGACCGGATCGTCGAATCCTACGTCGCCCGCCGAACTAAAGGTGGCATACGGTACGAGTACCCATTTCAGGTTCATCCCCTCCGGTCGGCTTTCTGCGTGGCAAGTTCGATCGGAACTTTATGAATGGCTCAAGCCGAAAGCCAGGACTGGTGGCCGAGTACAGATGGACGCAATTGAGTTGCGCGCTTCGATCTTTTCCATAAGGGCCAACTTAGATTACGTTCGCTCTCGTCGCCATTTCTATGGCCGCGCGAGCTCCGAGGAAAGAACTGCATTCCGACTTGACGACGAATCGTTCGACCAATTGAAGGTCAAATCCAAGCGCGTGATTCACACTCTGGAGCGGCATATGAAACGGGCCGACCGTACTTTGTTCAAGTCAATGTCTCGAGACGAACACGGTTTGCTCATGTCTGCGTGGAGAATGCATCTGCTCTGGATGCGGCTGCATATCGCTTATTTCAAGCCGTCACGAGGGATTAGAGGCCGTAAAGTTCAACAACAGAAGATGCTTGATGAGTTAATGCAGATGGCTGAAAACGCAATTCGGAATGAAGGCCATGAACCGCCCGAGGCCAAGGAGTTGTGGCGAATCATGCGCCTATATGCGAGTTCGGGGCGACGAGGCAGAGAGGGCATTCACAACATCCACTACATGTTGAGGAATAAGCCTTTTGACGAACCGAATCTCTATCTTGCCAATTTCGTTCTCGCTCGTTTGAAAAAGAAGGAGCGGTCCAAATCGTGACTCCTGACTGGAATTCGGCCAAACAGAAGCGCCGCAACAAAAACAGACATTATCGGTCCACATTGAACCCGAAGGTGCGGAAACGAATCGAGTTTCTTCGGGCTGGTTGGACGGTTATGGGCGGCGCAGAGCGAGGTCAGCGGATCAACAATTTGCTTTCCTTCGGTTGTTCAAAGCGCGGACTCGGGAGGGAATTGGGGGGCTCAGAAACGAGCATCCGCAGGTATGCGGAAATCGCAGGGCTGCCGGAGTCGGACCGCAAAGCGATCAATTCCGGAGCGTCCGCGAAGGAGATCCTTAAGCAGAAGGCAACCGCCGCGCTTCAAAGGGAAAGACGACTGCGAATAGATCAAGATGCAAGAACGGGCGCGTTAAGCTCCGAAATCGCGTCGATCATTCTCGAGTTCTGTCGAACCGGCTCTCAGCTTAGAAAACAGCCCATGATTAGAGCGATGTTTCCGACTCTGCTCGATAATGTCGGATCGTTTTTGCGCAAGTTCGAACAAACCGATCACCGGGCGCCTAAGGCAGCAAAGAAATTCGAACCGCGCGAATTATTTTGGAAGACGCGCCCTCGATTACTGAAGAATACGCCTGCTATGGTGCACCAGGGAGAGTGGCTTGCCGAGGTACTATGGCTGATCGCGCCCGAGAGCCCAATCAGAGAGCGCGCGCTAATCAAAGCAAGGAAACGCGCTGGAGAACTCTTAACAAAGAGGACACCAATCGAATCGTTCGAGGACGAATGTTTCGTCTCAGAAGCGAAATCGATAGAACGCTCTAATCTAAGCCGGAAAGGGATCCCAGGAGGAGCGAGATCTATGACGCGGCAGGGCCGAGCTTCAATGCGGCCCGATCTCGAGGGCCCCGGGAACACGGACTCCATGCCGTGACAGATACCGGTTCTTCTGTCGCTGATCTCCGGTCTCGCTGGCACGCACTCAGCGATCTCGATCGGGCTCGGGCGGTCCAATCCATACACCGGACCGGCGTGAGCCTTCGTGAGCTTGCAACCTATCTGAATTGTTCTCCCTCTCTGCTTTCACATCTCCTGCGGGCGGCGCGGGCTTCAGCCGAAGATCGGGAGCTTTGCCGCTCAGGTGAGATCAGTACGCGGGAGCTTGTGCGCAGGGCTGGTTCTTCCGGCTCTCGTTCCAGATCCATCCATGGTGAGGCAATGAGGCTGCATGGCACACGGCGAGATCGATGAGCCACCTGGCATGCACTCGTGAGCGACCGCCTTAAACGGCAAGCAGCCGCGTGACAACCGGGTCTGATCGGGTTTTGAGCCTCGAGATACGTGAGACATGCGACCCAGCCTCGCCTGATCCGAGCCTGACACAAGAGAGTGAGATCCTCGAAATCTGATTACGTAGGCTCTCGTTGCAACTTTGGAAATCACAGACTCTTCCCGTTCCGAAGAGCCTCACGATAGACCAGACTAAATAACGCGCGGTAGCGATTGGATGTAAGTATCACCAAGCCTAAAAGGAACGTTAGCGCTTCTCGAATCCATCTCGTAAGTTGTTGATTATATGGTGCCGGGAGGGGGGGTCGAACCCCCATGACCGCAAGGGTCGGCGGATTTTGAGTCCGCTGCGTCTGCCAGTTCCGCCATCCCGGCGTGGGTAGGGTTCCGCATGGAAAGTATCGCACACGCGCACCTTAGGCGCCACAGTTGGCTGAGCATATCAGGAGACGGAGCGTGCTGCGGTTCTTGTTCACCTCGATCCGAGAATTGGCCCCTTCCACTCGCAATCGCTTTCTTCGTTGGTTCAGAAGGGCAGTTGACGGGCTTTCCACATGGACCCCGGGAGAGTCGAGTGTGACTCCCGTGCGACAATGGAGGCAATCGTGATGACCACCGCCTCCTCTGCAGTCATTCCCGAGCCGGTTGCGGTAACCCCGGAGCTGCTGGCTCAGCACAGCATCACCGCGGACGAGTACGACCGCATTCTGGCAGCCTTGGGCCGCGTTCCTTCGCTCACTGAATTGGGCATTTACAGTGTCATGTGGAGTGAGCACTGCTCCTACAAATCCAGCCGTGTGCATCTCAAGCGGCTGCCCACCAAGAGCGATCGCGTGGTGCAGGGGCCGGGCGAAAATGCCGGCATCATCGACGTAGGCGACGGCTGGGCCTGCGCTTTCAAGATCGAGAGCCACAATCATCCCAGCTACATCGAGCCGTTTCAGGGCGCGGCCACCGGCGTGGGCGGCATTCTGCGCGACATTTTCACCATGGGCGCTCGGCCGCTGGCGGTGATGGATTCGCTGCGCTTCGGGCCCATCGAGCCGGAGCGAGGCACCGAGGCGGAAGCTGATCGCCAAGAATCACTCCATCGTCGAGGGCGTGGTCAGCGGCATCGCCGGATACGGCAACTGCTTTGGCGTTCCGAACCTGGGCGGCGAGACCAAGTTTGAGGCCTGCTACAGCGGCAATCCGCTGGTGAACGCCTTTGCCCTCGGCATGGTCCGCAAAGATGAGATTTTTTATGGAAAGGCGACCGGAGCCGGCAATCCGGTCATTTATGTCGGCGCAAAAACTGGCCGCGACGGCATCCACGGCGCGACCATGGCCAGCGAAGAGTTTCACGCGGGCACCGAGGCCAAGCGGCCCAACGTACAGGTGGGCGATCCTTTCATGGAGAAGCTGCTGCTGGAAGCCTGCCTCGAGGCCATGAAGACCGGCGCCATTGTCGGGATTCAGGACATGGGCGCGGCCGGCCTCACCTGCTCCACTTGCGAAATGGGCGCACGCGGCGGCGTGGGGCTGGATGTCGAACTCGACCTCGTGCCGCAGCGCGAAACCGGCATGACGCGCCTACGAAATCATGCTTTCCGAGAGCCAGGAGCGCATGCTGCTCGTGGCCGAAAAGGGCCGGGAAGATGAAGTGCTGCGGGTTTTTGCGAAGTGGGGCCTGGACGCCGTGATCGTCGGTACAGTTGAGCCCGAATCGCGGCTGCGCATCCGCCATCACGGCGTGCTGGTCGCCGATATTCCCAACCAGTCGCTGACTGACGATGCGCCGCTCTACCATCGCCCCGTCGGCAAATGGAAGGCACCCGTTCCGCTCGATCCTCCCGAGGCATGTGCTGGCCGAACTGGAGAAGGACCGCGACTACCTGGCCGACCTGAAGAAACTGCTGGCGAGTCCCAACGTCTGCTCCAAGCGCTGGGTTCACGAGCAATACGACACGATGGTCCAGACCAACACAGTGCAAGGGCCAGGTGGCGAAGCCGGCGTGATGCGGATCAAGGGCACGGGCACGCCCGGCCACGAGCGCGGGCTGGCCATGGCCCTCGACGGCAACGGCCGCTGGGCTTATCTCGACCCCAAACTGGGTGCGATGCACGCCGTTGCCGAGGCCGCGCGCAAGGTGGCCTGCACCGGCGCGACCCCTGTGGCAGCGACAAACTGCCTCAACTTCGGCAATCCTGAAAAGCCGGAGATCATGGCGCAGCTTTCCGCGGCGATCGACGGCATTGCTGAGGCCTGCACTGCCCTGGGGACGCCCATCACCGGCGGCAATGTTTCGCTCTACAACGAAACTCGCGGCGAGGGAATTTATCCCACCCCGGTGCTGGGCATCGTGGGCATTCTCGATGATGTGACCAAGGCAGTTCCGGCTGATTTTCAGAAGGGCGGAGACGCCATTCTGCTGCTGTGGCCCATCCCAGCCGGTGAAGAGCCAGACCCTGAGCTGCAGGTGCCTTTCAGCCGAAGAAGCAATCAACCACAACATCGTGGGGCATCCTGAGCCGATCGCGCCAGAAGGCAATGCGGAAGAAGACAGCTGCAGTCAACGCCGAACTTACTGCGTTCGGCTCATCGGAGTACGCCAAGGTGGTGCTCGGTGGCATCTGGGGTCAGCCTCCACCGCTCGATCTTGACGCTGAGGCCGACCTTCATACTCTGCTGGCCGAGCTGGCTGAGCGCGAACTGATTCACTCTGCTCGCGACATGGCCGACGGCGGGATCGCGGTTGCACTGGCGCAGGCCGCATTCGGCAAAAAGCATCGGCGCCACTGTCGAGCAGGAGCAGGCGCTCATGGTTCACCCGCTCTTCGGCCTGTTCGCGGAGCCAGCCTCAACGGTGATCGTGAGCGCCGAGCCCAGCCAGATTGGCGCGATCGAGGAACTGGCGGACACTACGGATTTCAGTCGGCTCGCATCGGAACAACCGGAGGGGATCGGCTGAATATCTCGGTCTACGGCGATGCGTTTCATTTCCGCTCCGCTCGCCGAACTTCGAAAACCCTGGGCTGATCGCTCTGAAGCCGCGCTCCACGGCGAGGTATCGGCATGACCCGGGTTCTTTTTCAGGGAGTCGAGAGCGATATCGACAGCACGACCAATCCGGTCCATTCCGAAAGCTACGTCTGCAAGAGCACACGGCAGTGCACCGTTCGCTGTGGACTCAATGATGACAAGCTGCGTGAAGAATGCGGCGTGGTTGCCATTCACGGCCATCCCGATGCTGCGCGACAGGCGTATCTGGCGCTCTATGCACTGCAGCATCGCGGGCAGGAGTCGGCCGGCATTGCCACGGCCGACGGACAACACCTGGCCAACATCAAGGGCATGGGCCTGGTTTCGGAGATCTTTACAGACGATGTGCTCTCGAAGCTGCCCGGCCACATGGCCATTGGCCACACGCGCTACTCCACCACCGGCGACTCCGCATTGTTGAACGCGCAGCCCATTCGCGTGGATTCCACCAAGGGCCTCATCGCCATTGCCCACAACGGCAACCTGGTGAACCTGGGCAACGTGCGCACGCGGCTTGAGCGCGACGGCGCGTACTTCCAGACCACGTCTGATTCCGAGATCATCGTCCAGCTCATCGCACACTCCAAGGCCGGCACGCTTGTGGATGCTATCGCCGACTCGCTCTCACAGGTTGAAGGGGCATTCTCTATCGTGATGATGACCCGCGACCGCATCTTTGCCGCCCGCGATCCGCGCGGCTTTCGTCCGCTGTCGATGGGCCGCCTCAAGAACCCCGATGGTCCCGACACCATCGTGTTCGCGTCTGAATCCTGCGCCTTTGACTTGCTCCGCGCCGAGTATGAACGTGACGTGCTGCCCGGCGAACTGGTCATGGTCACCGAGGATGGCGTAACCAGCCGCCAGTTCGCCACGGGATTCCCGCAGTCGAGTTGCATCTTCGAGCACGTCTACTTTGCACGGCCTGATAGCCGCATCTTTGGCCGTTGGGTGCAGGAGAGTCGTGACGCGATGGGCCGCCAGCTTGCGCGCGAATCAGGCGTGCCGGCCGACGTGGTTGTGCCGGTTCCTGACTCAGGCGTAACCGCAGCTCTGGGATACGCGGAAGAGGCCGGACTTCCCTTCCGCTTCGGGCTGATCCGCAATCATTACGTGGGCCGCACTTTCATTGAGCCTGAGCAGCGCGTGCGTGATTTCGGGGTCCGGCTAAAGCTCAATCCAGTCCACAATCTTCTCGAAGGCAAGCGCATCGTGCTCATCGACGACTCCATCATTCGTGGAACCACAAGCCGCAAGATCGTGCGCATGGTGCGCGGCGCTGGCGCAAAAGAAGTGCACCTCCGCATCAGTTGCCCGCCCACCATCTCGCCGTGTTTTTATGGCGTCGACACACCGAGCAAGCGGGACTTGATCGCCGCCAATAAATCCGTTGAAGAGATTCGCCGTTATATTGAGGCCGACTCATTGGCGTACTTGTCTCTTGAGGGCCTGCTAAAGTGCTGCGGTGGGGAGCACACGGGTTACTGCACTGCCTGTTACACCGGCAACTATCCGACGCAGTGGATCGACGTGGATGAAATCCTGCCGGCTGCAGCTACTTATTAGCACTAGTTGAGTCTCTCAATTCAGCACCACTCAAAACGATCCTGGCGCAGGGAGCCGTAGACTTGCGGTTGATCCGACAGGCACAATGGAACTTCCGCAAGAACCCTTGAGGTTGCGCATGTCGGCTTCGCGATTGCTGTTTGGTAGCACTGTGTTTCTCGCATCCTTTCTGCTGTTTCTCGTCGAGCCCATCGCGGCCAAGCAGCTGTTGCCCATATTTGGTGGCTCTGCCGCAGTTTGGATCACCTGCCTTGTTTTCTTTCAGACGGCGCTCCTCGTCGCTTATCTCTATGCACATTGGCTCGCGGAACGTTCGCGCTGGCTGCTGCATTTCGCCCTGCTGATACTGGCCACCGCTTCTGCAATTGCCTGGACCATTCAAACGATCAACGTGAATTCGACACATCCCATCGCGTCCATTTTCTGGGCGCTCAGCTTCACCATCGGGCTTCCCTTTCTCATGCTCGGCGCAACCAGCCCGCTGTTGCAGGTGTGGCTTGCCCGGCTTGAGACGCGCGGAATTCCGTATCGCCTTTTTGCGTTGTCGAACCTGGCTTCTCTGCTTGCCCTCGCGCTCTATCCAACCGCCGTCGAACCGCACTTCACGCTCAAGGCGCAGCGTCTCGTGTGGTGTTGCGGGTTCGCTGCCTTTTCGCTCGTTTCGGGAACACTGACATGGAGAACGCGCGCGGCAACAGTCGCCTCTTCGCAGCCGGCACAGGAAAATGAATGGGAAATTGCTCCAGCGCCACTGGCCCAAAAGTTGCTTTGGGTGCTGTTGCCGATGGGCGCCGCGATGCAATTGGCGGCCGTGACCAGTTATCTAACGGCGAACATTGCGGCGATCCCTCTTCTGTGGATCCTGCCGCTCGCGGTGTACTTGCTCACCCTGATTCTGGCGTTCCAGTTTCCCGGGCTTTTCCCGCGGGCGATTGTCACTCGTTTTCTCGTCGTTATGCTCGCAGGACTCGCATACATGCTCGCCCAGGTTGACGTGTCGTTGCCGATCCGCATCGGCATCTCCTTTTTTCTGATTGAGGTTTTCATCTCCTGCCTGTTCTTCCATACCGAGGCTTACGCGCTGCGTCCAGGGCGAACTTCAGAATCGACCCTCTTCTACCTGCTGTTTGCAGCGGGTGGTGCGCTGGGATCGTTTCTGATCGGAATCTTGTCTCCGCTGATCTTTTCGTTTAATTACGACTTGGCCATCACGTTCTTTGTGACCGCCCTGCTGGCGCTCGCAGTGACATGGAACAGCGGCTGGGGACAGCGCCTCTTGTGGTCTACTGCAAGTGCCCTGCTACTGGTGCTGGTCATTATGCTGCACACAGCCTATCGACGGGATACACCGCTTGCCATCCGCAATTTTTACGGGAGTCTTCGGGTCAGGCAAACGCTCTCGTATCCCGGAGCCACTATGCGCACTCTGACCAATGGTGCCATCCAGCACGGCACGCAAATCTTCTCTCCGGAGTTACGCAAAGTGCCTACCACGTACTACGCTGAGGATTCGGGCGTCGGCCTTGCGCTGCGGTTGTGCTGCAAGGACCGCGCGCGCAACATCGGCGTCGTCGGCCTGGGAGTGGGGACCATTGCTGCTTATGGAAAGCCCGGTGACCGAATTCGCTTTTATGAAATCAATCCGGCGGTCGCGCCCATCGCCCACAATCTCTTCACGTATATCCGCGACTCGTCTGCGCAGGTCAGCATTGTGGAAGGAGACGCGCGGGCATCTCTTGTGCGAGAGGCATCGCAGAACTTCGATGTGCTGATCATCGACGCATTTTCCGGCGACGCGATTCCCCTGCATCTGCTGACGGCCCAGGCGGTCGCCGTTTACCGGCGACATCTTGTTCCTGGCGGGATCCTGGCTTTCCATGTTTCGAATCAGCATGTGGATCTTGAGCCTGAAATTGCCCTGCTTGCGAAAGCCGCAGGCATGACTGCGATGCGCGTAACGAGCTATCCGAATGACCAGCGCGGCGAGTTCTCTGCGAGTTGGATGCTGCTGACGGACAATGCTGCGTCTTCGAACTGCCAGGGGTTGCGGCAAGGTAAGACAGCCTGCTGAGAACCCAAAGGTTCATCTCTGGACCGACAATTATTCCAGCGTGTTGCCGATCTTGCGATGATCGCGGATTTCAGACGCAAAGTTCATTAAAACGCTTCCGCATCGCGCAAAGGCAACGTGGCTCGCTGCCTCAAGCTGCGCGTCAGCAGAAACATGATGCCTGCCGCGGCCAGGGCTGGGACAGCGAGACCTCGAAGTCCGAGCCAATAGCTGCCGGTAGCATCCTTCATAAGGCCCATCCAGTAAGGGCCTACGAATCCGCTGAACATGGTAATGGTATTCATCGCGGCAATGCCCGCGGCACAGGCACGGCCCGCCAGAAACTGGGTAGGCACTGCGAGAGCGGGACCCAGCATCGAAGTAAATGCGGCAAAACTGATGGCGAGTGAGACAACCACGAGCCACGGTTGCTGTGCGTAGCCCGCGATCAGAAAAGCTGCTCCCATCACCAGGCAAGGCACAATGCAATGCATTGCACGCTCGCCTGTGCGATCGGAGTGCGAGCCATTGGCGAGCATCGAGACTGCTCCCGCCAATCCAAAGGCAGCCACCATGTAACCAACCTGGGCGATCGTCCAACCGGTAACGATCTGCAATATGGCTGGGGCCGAAAAGTTGAAGGCATACGAACACGTCAGGGCAAAAAAGAAAAACGCGCCAATCATCCAGACTCTAGCCGACAACAGCGCTTGCATCACTCCAACCTATGCCCCAGCATGCCGGCCGGCTGTCAGTGTCGAGACGGCACTGCAACCAAGCTTTCTCGCCCGGTGTCAGCCAACGCGCTTCAGCGATTGTGTCGGGCAGCATGCTGAGAATCACAAAGCTGAACAAGACTGCGGGCAGACCTTCAAGCAGGAAGCGGCCGAGGACAAGGCCGATCGGAATGCCGACGACGATGGCGACGGTGGAGCTGATGAAGAAGGGCTGCAGACTTTCATACAGCGCCGAGCCCAATTGGCCGCTGCGCAGCAACTCCCAGAACGCCGCCGCGATTGCGCTCGGAGAGGAGCCGAACACCCGCATTGATCTGGCGCCTGAAGATTTCCCACAGCAGCAGCAGGCAGCCGACCGAAAAAAGCGTGACGCCCCAACGTGGATCGTACGCCGTTCTCGAGCGCATCCATCTCCGGCGCGTCCGCGACCTTGCTTTGCTTGTCTGGAACATCCACCATGATGTTCAATGGACGGCGGCGCGACGGTGCAGCATGCCACACTTCGAACGGGTATCGGCGAACTCCTCGCAGGCCACGCACGTACCAGGGTCGGCGCGGGTGTGTCACGGACGCCCACAGACCATCCCCCGCACGCGCCCGACGATCACCACAGCAATACGCCAACCAGTAGATGCGAAGAACAG
>CAVQZQ010000088.1:0-10240 GCA_963718435.1 uncultured Acidobacteriota bacterium
TTCGACACACAATGGCATGGTGTGGACAGCCGACCGTTCGGGTTACGGCGGACACAGGCTGTTGTGGAGAGCTTTCCTGGCCGGCTGCGCGATGAATCCTGTTTGGGTTCAGGGCTGTCCGTTCGGACCCTTCGGGCTGCGCTTGGATGGATAGGTACAAGCCTCGGAAATTCTCCGCAAATCTGCGTCGGGACTGGCCGTCCGGGCGACGGCCCCGAGCAGCGCGGCCAAGACTATTCCATCGGAAGGGCTCCGAAGTCCTCGGTCCTGAGTTTTGACGACTTCGCCTGACGTCGAGAGTGGCGCGGGGCTCGCGGCGATCGTTCACGTCCTCGTTGAGGAGGTCAATGATCGCCGCTGGGGAGCCCGTCAGTTTATTGTCCATTTGCCGCCGATGATATTAGAGTTGTCTGCAACGCGTCAATAGCTCGAATCACTGTGGTGCTGTAGATGGAGAGACCGTCGGGAGGATACGTAGGACTGCTTGCGGTTGGAGCGCTTCCATTCGTTGTGTAGTGAAGCACGCACCCGGCAGTCGGGTTAGTCCACGTGATGACCAGCGGCAGCTTAGTCGGCGGCACATTGTAGGTGCCCGAGTTGGGCGCGTTCTGGGATGGATTGCCGCAGGTTGGTGTCACGTAAGTTCCTGTCCAGCACGCAGTGGCGCTTTGCGTGTAGCCGCTGGCATTGGAGAAGGCACAGATATGGGTTGGCCCGGACGAACCGAAACTAATTCTGGTCGAGCCCGTGGTTGACGGTGTACAGGTTCCCGCGTTCGATGTGCAGTAAGTTATCTTGGGGCTCGCCGTCGAGTCCAAAATGGAGACTGTCGTCGCTGGACCCTTGTAAGGCGATGCAGGTGAGAACGTCGGCGCAGCCGCCGGGGTCCCGTTTAAGGTCCATTTGCCGCCGATGATAGCGGAACTGTTGAATCCAGGTGCTACTGCAATCACGCGAATCGTCGTGGTACTGGAGATTGAAAGACCGCCCTTAGGATAGGTTGGACTGCTTGCGGTTGGGGCGCTTCCATTCGTAGTGTAGTGCAGCACGCACGCAGAAGTCGGGTTTGTCCACGTGATGACCAGCGGCAGCTTAGTCGGCGGCACATTGTACGTTCCCGAGTTGGGCGCGTTCTGGGATGGATTGCCGCAGGTTGGTGTCGCCTGCACGAGTACTGTAACCGTAGCCAAGTCGGAATTCGTGACTGCCAGGTCCATTCGTCCATCGCGGTTGAAGTCTACAGCCACTACGCCATCTCCGCGTCCAGTGGAGTCGACCGGCGCGTGGAAGGTGCCATCGCCATTCCCCCGCCAGATAGAAACGACGTTTGTCGAGTCTATTACGGCAAGATCGAGTGTCCCATCCCCATTGAAATCCGCGGCGATCAAAGCGACGTTGGTCTGGGCGAAGTGGGCTGATCATCCTTTTGGGTAAAGGTTCCGTCTCCGTTGCCTATAAGAACCGAAACGCTGTTTCCGTTTGTTGAGGCAAGGTCGAGAATCCCGTCTCCATTGAAGTCGCCGCTCACAATCTGTGCCCCAAATTCAAATGGGGCGTCAGGCAAATCCGTAAATGCCCCATTCTTGGCGTTAATGAATATCTCCAGTGCGGAACCGGTGCCAGGTGCGAAACTGCCGTCTGCAAGATCAAGAACCCCGTCTCCGTTGAAGTCTCCGGAACTCAATGGCCCGCGCCTGTCCCGCCACCGTTAAAGAGCAGAGAATCGCTCTCAGGAAGGAGGAAGACCTGAGCAGCACCATTCCCGTAAATTTCTGATACACCGATGTTGAGTTGCCCATTGCTGTAAAAATCTCCCAACACGAGCCCCTTGATGTTTTAAAAAGGTCGCTTGTTAATGCATGGGCTACAGCCGCCCTGGCTGCTGCCGCCTGCACTGGGGCAGTGAAGGGGCCAGTAAAGGTGCCATCCCCGTTCCCATAGTAGACGGCAAGCTGATCCCCTATTTCGGTGGTGTTGTCAACCGTAATCAGATCAATATTCCCGTCCCGGTTAAGGTCACCGGCCACAGCCAGCCTCTGAGGTGTTTCTCCCTGGAGATCGAAGAAACAAAGTGTGGAATGCTTCGTGAATGTCCCGTCGCCATTTCCGAGAAGGATCGCAATACTTCCGACGCCAAAATTCCGGTAGTTGCATGATGGGGTCGGCGCCTGGTCGATAACAGCCAAATCAGCAATGCCATCGTGGTTGAAGTCCGCAGTGACCGTGCTGATCGGTGAGGTGGTTCCAGCGACTGGTAAGGCCGAGAACCGAAGATTGGACGTTGGCTCGACTATGGTGAAAGGAACAGGATTTGAACTTCCTCCTCCGGGACTAGGACTTACAACCGTGACGCTGACGGTACCGTTTGTGGACACTTTCCCCGCCGGAACCACCGCTGTCAACTTCCGCGCACTCACAAAAGTGGTCGCTAGAGGGGCTCCATTCCAATTCAGGATCGATCCCGGCACAAATCCGGCGCCGTTCACGGTTAATGAGAATCCCGTCCCCCCCGGCACTACTGCCGCTGGAACGAGGGGTTGATTCACAAAGGGGACAGGATTGGATTGCGCGAAACTTGAGCAAGCGGCAAATGAAAGCATCAAGCAAAAAGTTAATCTGGCGAATTTCATCAAATGGACTCCTTCTTAACCTCGTGAATATCGGTGGTGGCGGAGGCGGCCGGTTGGGTTACCACTTCGTCACCATCGAGGTAGCCTTCGTTAGGGTTGCATTCAATCCGACGGAATGGCCCCGAACGCGTGCCGCGTGGTGAAAGTTTGAGCGGGATGGAACCGGAAATAACGAGAACCAAGGCAGCCACGAGCGCATGCGCAAGGCAGGCGAGAAAGATGTTCTCATGTTCAAACGATGTTTGATCTCTTTTTCCTTTTGGAGGCAAATTTACCAACGTTGGGCCGCCGGTTTGACTGTGACCGGACACAAACCCAATGAATGGACGAGCTACCCTTTCAACAACCGTTCAAAGTGAGTCTCTTCACTGAAGAGGCGTAAGGTTCTGCAAACCAAAATCCAACTCCTCGTTCTTCTCAGAGCGCCGAAGAACCAGGAAAAACGCTAGAGGCCAAGTCGCAGGTTACTGACGAGACGACCCGCTTGCTTTGCCTAATTGCTTCAAAATTGAAATAAATAGGTGCGCCACGTCACGTGCAGCATCATATTGTGTGATTTAAAGAAAAGCGTAATCCCCACCTCGGAACACTCTGGCGCAAATAAATCTCATTTCTATTGTGAACAGATTACTTCTGCGCAATTTAGTAACTTTCCAGGGTTGGAGTTGGCGTTCTGCAATATTTTAATTTTCGATGCGAAGATCGCGAATCCACCGTCTGACACGTTCTTAGAAATCAAACCTAAAGTAATCGTCGTAGCATATCTCTTGCCGAAAGCTGCGCACTGCGCGTGCCGCTTCAAATGGCGTTCGGGCCATCAACTGCGTTGCGTATCATAGGACGCTTCTGGCGTCGGGAGGGTATCTGTGGACCGTGGTGCGGGTCGAAGATCGGCGCAGAGTACGGTGAGCGCATTGGATCGTGCGAGCATTGGTCTGGATGCGAGGCCTCTTGCTGCATTTATCGCAGAGCGAGTAACCTGGTCAGTCGAGAAGACGAATCAACCGGTTGGGAATAAAAGCTGGTCAGCCTTTTCTTCTGGAGCGATCTGTTGACAACGCACTTGAGCAGATTACTTTGCATTGTAAAGTGAATTGGCAATGAACGATCTGAACAAAGCGCTCGGAGACATCAGCAGCATCCGCCGACAGGTGGCTCGCAGCACGGAGTTTCGCGGTTATGGCCCCGCGACTCTCGCGGCGACGGCGGCATTGCGATATCTGGCGGCGGGCCTACAGGCAGTTTGGCTGCCTGATCCGGCTAATCACGTCCAGCGTATACCTGGCAATCTGGATTTCAACCGCTATCCTGTCGGCAGCTTTGATCGCGTCCAAACTATTACGCGCACCCGGCGCATGCATTCAGGGATGGCCGACGAGATGATCCGCATGGCCGTCGAACAGTTTTTGCCCTCGGCAGGTGCGGGCGCGCTGTTGACGATTGTCCTCGTAGGCTTTGTTCCGGCGGCTCTGTGGATGCTTCCGGGACTTTGGCAGATCATTTTCAGTCTCGGCGTGTTTTCATCGTGCCGTTTCCTGCCCCGGCCGATGGCTGCAGCAGGGGCATGGTATCTGCTGACCGGATTGACTTGCATCGCGCTGGCGACGGTCAGCGCTCTTTCTCCCTGGACCATGGGAATTTCCTACGGGGTCGGACAGATTGCTGGTCGCGGCAATTCTTTCTTCACCGCGCAGGAGGGCAGCGATGAAGACTAAACCCGGCTCCAGATCCACCGAAGGCCGCTTCGCATATGAAGGGCTGGATCGCGTGATTCACGAGCGCGCTCGCCTCAGCGTGCTGACCTCTCTGATCTGACGAACCCGAAGGGGCTGACCTTCGGCGATCTCAAGCAATTTTGCGCTCTAACGGATGGCAATCTGAGCCGGCATCTGAGCGTACTGGAGAAGGCAAAGATGGTAGAGATTCTGAAAGGGCATGATCGCAATCGCCCCCAGACGATCTGCCGCATCACAGCTAAGGGCCGCAAACGCTATCTCGAATATCTGTCGACCCTCGAACAAGTGGTCCGGGATGCGGCAAAAGGTATGAAGGAAGAATCGGCGTCCACATCGATGCGCGGACTGACGCCGCGAGAGGCCTGAGATTTTTTTCCGCGCTTACTTTGCATTGCAAAGTAACTTTCGAACGGGAGAAGACAATGAACGACGCTTCGATCGTCGTTGCTCCGCTTGCGATCCGGATTCAGGTCCCGATCGATGGGCATGAAACTCATCGTCGTGTGCGGGCTGGCACTCGTCATGACCATCCCCGCACTGTTTGTTGGAGGACTGGTTCAGGACAAGGACCAACGAGCAGCCGATGTAGTTCGAGAGATCAGCGGACACGTGGGTGGGCAGCAAACCTTCCTGGGACCAACTCTCGCCATTCCCTACACCATTCCGCCGCAGAGTCCCAGGTGACGCGACGAAGCATGGATGTACCTGGTGTTTCCGGCCGAGCCGCCGCCATTGTCAAGACCGCAACAGAGGAACGGCGCCGTTCGCTTTTCAAGGTGCCCGTATTTCGAGGCCGATTTGAAACTCGACGCGAGCCTTCGACCTACCGGTGTGCCCTCCTCTTCCCCGCAAGGCGCCGATCTCGATTGGAGCCGGGCCGAGATCGTGGTCGGGGTCAGCGACGCACGGGGAGCGTTGTCGGATGCCACGTTCACGGCTGACGGAAAGACCTCGACGTTCGTTCCGGCAGCAGATTGACGGTCCATAGCTCAATTCGAAGGTGTAGACCAGAACAGCCGTACACAGCTGACGCTGTTCGGCGCCAGGGCCGAGACTTCGCCAAGCCCAACGCGGAATTCGAGGTAACTCCGCCTTGCGGTTTTCGGGAGCGCAGCGGATTGCGGTGCTTGCCTACGGCAAGACCACACATCTCACGTCAAAGGTGATTGGCCAAGCCCGGGATTTGATGGCGGATTCCTGCCTGTGACCGCACTGTTTCGCAACAGGGCTTCACTGCGAGAGTGGTCGGTGCCCTTCATCGCCCGCGGAGTCCCGCCGAAGGGCCGCAGACTTCGGTCACCGGGCTCGACTCAACAGCGCTCGGCGTCTCATTCATTGAGGTGGCGACCCTTATCAGTCCGTCAACCGGTCTCTCAAATACGCACTGCTCTTCCTGGGACTGTTTTTCCTCTCCTACTTCGTTTTTGAGGTCACCACCGGCAAGCGGGTCCATCCCGCCCAGTACATCCTGGTTGGCATCGCGCAAATCATCTTCTATCTTCTTCTGCTATCGTTCGCTGAAAGGATAGGCTTCGATTTCGGCTTCCTGCTTGCTGGTAGCGCAACGGTCATTCTTCTATCTGCAAATGCTGGATGGATCTTCGAGAGTCGCGTTCAAGGCCTCCGCGCTCTTCTTTGTCTTGGCCTCCTTTACGCCCTCATCTATATGTTGCTGCGTCTTGAAGACAACGCCCTTCTGGTGGGCGCGATTGCCAGTTTCCTAGCGGTTGCCGCTGCAATGTACTTCACCCGCGGGATTGACTGGTATAGCCAGCTCGCCGGGTCAGGAACTCAGGAGCAACAGGCCTCGCTCCTCGTGCCGAAGGACCCAGCATGATGCGAAGTGAAAAAGCACAAGGGCTGCACGTGGCCATCATCATGGACGGCAATGGCCGCTGGGCGATGCGGCGCGGACTGCCTCGTATCGCCGGTCATCGTGCCGGAGTGGCCGCCTTACGCCGTGTCGTGGAGCGGGCTCCGGATATAGGCATTAGCTGCCTCACGGTCTACGCCTTCTCTTCAGACAACTGGCGTCGACCAGCTTCCGAAGTGGAGGGCATCTTCTGGCTTTTGCGCGCCTTCCTGCGTCTGGAGACTCAACGGCTGCGGCAGCGCGGCGCGCGGCTCCAGGTCATCGGCCGGCGTGATCGGCTGACGAAATTGGTTCTCCGCGAGATCAACAAGGCAGAAAGCGCAACGGCGACAGGACGACGCCTCCATCTGCGCGTGGCCATTGATTACTCCTCCCGTGATGCCATCACACGTGCAGCCGCTGTCGCAGCCGTTGGAGGCTTGGACCAAGGATTGCCTCCGCACGATTCGCTCGGACCCTTGTTAACGCAGGCATTGATTGCGGAAAGCGATGACGTCGATCTGTTGATTCGTACCGGTGGTGAAAAGCGCCTATCGGACTTTTTACTGTGGGAGTCCGCCTACGCTGAACTCATCTTTACTGACACGATGTGGCCCGACTTTGACGAGCGTGACCTTGAGAGCGCGCTCGATGAATTCGGCCGCAGGGAACGCCGTTTCGGCGGGGTTCCAAGCACTATTCTGCACTCAGGATCGGAATCGATCAGCAGTGTCCCATGATCACCTTCACTGAAAGCGGGATTCATCGCTGTTCTTCCAGCAACCGGGTCGACGTCCCAGCCCCTAACTATCTACTCTGTTCATGACGCAATCCGGTCATCTTCGACGCATTCGCTTCTGGCTCGCTGTCTTCATCATCGGTCTAGTCCTAAGTGGCGTCACGGCGTTTCCTCTCGAAACGGAGCTCAGCTTGCTCGTGTCCATCCTTCACGCCGGATGGCTGCGACCGATCTCGGAATTCACCGGCCTGCTTCCGTGGATCGAACGCGTCTATAACGCTCTCCACACTACAAACGCGAATTATCCATTTCTTGCATATGGGACCGACTGGCTCGCATTCGCCCCTCTAGTGATTACAGTTGCATTTATTGGTCCCTACATCACCCGCTCCGCAACAAGTGGGTTATCAGTTTCGGACTTATTGCTTGCGCCGGAGTCATCCCGCTTGCCCTCATCGCCGGCGCAATCCGTGGCATTCCGTTCCCATGGCGTCTTATCGACTGCAGCTTCGGACTCTTTGGAACTGTCCCACTCTTGTTCTCCAGGCAATCAATCCGTGCTCTCGAACGAGCGGGAATCTGATGAAGACAACCGCCAATCCAAAGAGCGCAAAGCCCTTGCAACGTTCCCGCCCAATCGCACTGTCGATTGTGCTGATGGTTGCCACCATGATTGCCGGCCTTGCGATTCGATTTATTCCGCTTGGCCTGCCAGCCCTCATCGTCAAGTACGGCGGCTCCATGCTTTGGGCGCTGATGATCTACTGGATCGTCTCTGCCCTGTTGCGGTCGTTGCGTTTGCATGCAGCTGCCTTGATCAGTGCTGCTCTCTCGACAGCCGTCGAGTTCTTCAAACTGCATCACTCACCGGCACTAGACGCCTTCGCCTGACCATCCCTGGCATTCTCTTGCTTGGCCGTTTCTTCTCAGCCCGGGATATTCTCGCGTACTGCTTGCCATCTTGATCGGACTTCTCATCGATTACCGCATTTGTTCCGCACCAAATTGGACCTGGTGCCCGAGTTATCGCCGCCACTGATTGTGAGCGAGACGAACTGGCGTCACCACTTGCATTTGCGGGAAGTCCAAGGTATATTTCACGGCACTTGCACTTCGCAAGTGGTGGAGAAGGAAACGGATGTTGAGAAGTGCGGTTATGGCCAATCGGACCCCATTCGTGTTCGTAACGATGGCGTCGATGCTGCAGCGTTTGCCAGGAAGAATCGGACACCATCGATACCAATGATGGGCAGTAGTCCATCTTCGATATTTTGGGTCAAAGCTCACAAATTGCTTCTACTGGAGAGTCAGATGCGGAAGAACAATATCAGGATCGCAGCTCTAGCATTGGTTGTTCTGGTCTTTTTATCCTGCCCGATCTGTTCACGAGCACAAGTTGAAAAGGCTCCGTATCCGGCCATGGAGCCTCTCGATCAGTATTTGATTTCGGACGAGAATGCAGAGATCGCGCTGGCTCGCAGTGCTGCCCCAGCGTCGGTTTCGGATGCAGCCGAAGTGATGGTACTGCGACGAGATGGCTATGCAACCGCCGTGAAAGGTTCGAATGGCTTTCTCTGCATTGTGGAGAGAGCATGGGCAAACCCGAGCGATGCCTCGGACTTCTGGGATCCCAAAATGCGCGCCCCAACTTGCTACAACGCGGCAGCTGCAAGCACTTTTTTGCCTATCTTTTTCATGAAGACGAAGCTGGTGCTGGCAGGAAAATCGAAGGCGGAGATCAGCGCGGCGACCGCATCGGCGCTAGAAACAAGGAACTGCCGGCACTTGCGCCTGGAGCGATGTGCTACATGATGTCGAAGCAACAGTATCTAAACGATGGTGCCAGGAACTGGCATCCACATGTCATGTTTCTTGTTGCGAGGGGTGATGCCGCGAAAAGCTGGGGAGCCGAATCTGCCCGGCTCGCCAATTATAGCGGTCGATAACCCTGAAGCACGCGCGACCATTTTCATGGTTCTGGCCGGCGAATGGTCCGATGGGACCCCGGGGCCATCGATGGCGCACTGAGCAGCAATTCGCAAGGAGTTGTGCATTCAGGTCAGAGAGCTACCAGGAAGTCTTTGGGCTGTACCAAAGCGCCCTTTTCCTGAATGCGAGGCTGCGCATATCAGTGTGTCGCGCGGGCGCTCCAGATACAGCCCAAAGAGACTTCAGGAGTAATCGGAGTTCTAGTCGATGATGTTCGTTGTGTGCTTTTGTGCTACTGCCGTTGCTCGAAGCGCTTGTACGCGGACCATTCCGGGCAACTTAATCGACGGGAATCTGCCGGCCTCTGATTTCCGCCAGCCACGTGTTGTACCGGGACATCGAAACCACGATCACTCCATGACGTGTGTTTGCATCCCTGCTGTGTCCAAGGCAGGCAGTAGCGACGCGGTCTTTGCCGGCTCGACTGGAGATTGGTTGAGCGAATGCGGCCGGACTCGGCTGGCTGCAGTCGAGGCAAAAGGCACTTCATACTCGAACTCAATTCGCCTGCCGTAGTAGAGCCCAAACTCAAGATCATTGCCGTTCTGCGCAAGATCGGCCAGTTCAGGATTCAGCTTGGCCAGCACGGCATATATTTCCTGCCCCCAGGTAGGAAGAGACAGATTCCTGACAGGCGCCGATAACACACACCAGGTCTGATCCTTGCTGCGCAGGTGCGCGGCCGGCGGAAGGCGGGCTTCGTCTGTCCGGCTGTGCTCGAGATATCGATCGAGTTCCAGGCTGGTGCTGGAGATGGTACCGAAAACCAGGAGACGTGAATCGAGAATCGGCGAGCCAGCGGACCTCGTGGAGCGTGCCACGCTCACGGGCAAGCGGTTGGATCACCAGGATAGGAACGCTGCGATAGTCCGTGACAGCCGGCTCCGCCCTCGGCCGCTGATTTGAAGACATGCAGCTGGTCAAAGTGGCCGCTAGCCAAAAGACTGTGCTCATTCAGCTGCCCATCAGTGTCGGTCAGCAGACACGAAGAGGAATCTATGGATGGTCCGCTCGTCGTCACGCCGGTCAACGCAAGAAGTCCTCTATAGGTCAGGTGTTGTTAGGGGTCATCAAAACGAAGTGATCGGGCTTACTTGAATCGATGGCGCACTGATACCCCCGACAAGCTGCGCGCGTAGAGGAACAGGGAGAGGAGCCTGGGATCAGGCGACGCGGCCGCCGTTATCCCGTTTTTTTTTTTTTTTTTTTTTTTTTTTTTTTTTTTTTTTTTTTTTTTTTTTTTTTTTTTTTTTTTTTTTTTTTTTTTTTTTTTTTTTTTTTTTTTTTTTTTTTT